>CAYOJQ010000016.1:49627-74006 GCA_964404325.1 uncultured Oligoflexales bacterium | reverse complement strand
GCCCTATGGGATCAAGTTCAACAGCAACTTCCAGTGGAGCACGACCAGCCGGGACGTAAAGGACGGCAATGCTGCGCACATTACGCGCGAGCCAGAACAAGTTAAAGCGTTTCGGGATACATGGCGAGATGGGATTCACAGTTATCTGACGTATCTACGGGATCGGTTGACTGTTGCACGAGATCTCCTGACGGATAGCGGTAGTATCTTTGTGCAGATTGGGGATGAAAACGTCCATCGCGTCAGGGCCGCGATGGACGAGGTGTTTGGTGCGCAAAATTTTGTTTGTGAGCTTGTGTTCGCGAAAACTGCTACGGCATCTGCCGCGCTGATTCCGAGCACCTGTGACTATCTGATTTGGTACGCAAAGAAATATGAGTCGGTGAAATTCCGTCCGATTCTGCGAGAAAAGTCACACACCACGCAGGGTGCAACAGAATATTACAATTATATGGACGAACTGGGATCTGTCCGACGCCTTTCTCAGGATCAGTATAGCGACCCAGAAATCATGGCGCGTTCGCTCAGAATTCAAATTCTGACGTCTCAAACGGGGAACGAGACCACAACGTATAACTATGCGTTTCAGGGAGGCTCATTTTCCCCAGGCACGAGAGGATGGAGCACCAACATCGTCGGCATGCGCAGGCTGGAGAAATCGAACCGACTCCATATCAGAAAAACGTCGCTTAACTATATTCGCTTTTTAAATGACTATCCTGCACTGCCTTTGAATAATCGGTGGGACGATACGGCTATCGCTGGTTGGAGTGAAGACAAGAGGTACGTTGTGCAGACCGCCCGCCGTGTTGTGGAGCGCTGCCTGTTACTCACTACTGACCCTGGCGACCTCGTTTTAGATCCCACTTGCGGTTCCGGCACCACAGCCTACGTTGCTGAACAATGGGGCCGCCGCTGGATCACCGTCGATACCTCCCGTGTGGCCCTAGCACTCGCACGTTCACGCGTTATGGGAGCGCGTTATCCATTTTACCTGCTCGCAGACTCTGAGGACGGGCAGAAGAAAGAAGCTGAAGTCACTCGCTCAACGCCCAGCACTAAACCAACACACGACAATATCCGTCACGGATTCGTCTACGAACGCGTGCCGCACATAACGCTCAAATCCATCGCCAACAACGCCGAAATCGACGTTATTTACGATAAATGGCAAGCGAAGCTCGAACCACTCCGCGAAAGCCTGAACAAAGCCGCTAAGCAGAAGTGGCAGGAATGGGAAATCCCTCGTGAGGCCGACGACAAATGGAGTGCCGACACCCAGAAAATCCACAAGTCATGGTGGGAAGCTCGTATCACCCGACAAAAAGAGATCGACGCCAGCATCGCAGCAAAAGCTGATTTCGAATACCTCTACGACAAGCCGTATACCGATAAAAAGAAAGTCCGCGTAGCTGGTCCCTTTACGGTCGAGAGCCTCTCGCCTCACCGCGTGCTTACCGTCGATGAGAATGACGAGCTGATTGATCCTTTGAAAACGGCAACTGGCGCTAGCGAAGGGACGCAATCTTTCGCGCAGATGGTCCTCGACAACCTCAAGACCGCTGGCGTTCAACAAGCACATAAGGAAGATCGTATCACCTTCACCTCGCTCACACCTTGGCCTGGCTCTTTGATTTGTGCTGAAGGTCGATATGCCGAAGGTGATTCAAAGACAGAAAAGCGTGCTGCTATTTTCATAGGACCAGAGTTCGGCACAGTGACACGTATTGACCTCGTAGCTGCTGCCCGCGAAGCGGGAGACTCAGATTTTGACGTTCTTATCTCTTGTGCGTTCAACTATGAAGCCCACGCCACGGAATTCAGCAAGCTAGGCCGGATTCCGGTCCTAAAAGCCCGCATGAATGCCGATCTGCATATGGCAGAAGATCTGAAGAATACCGGCAAGGGTAACCTTTTCGTCGTCTTCGGCGAGCCTGACATCGACTTAATCAAAGAAAATGATGGTCAAATTCGCGTAAAGGTGAACGGCGTTGACGTTTTCCACCCAAGCACCGGCGAAGTCAGGAGCGATGGCAAGGACGGTATCGCGTGTTGGTTTGTCGATACGGACTACAACGAAGAGAGTTTCTTCGTCCGCCACGCCTACTTTCTTGGTGCGAACGATCCATATAAGGCGCTAAAGACAACGCTCAAGGCTGAGATAGACGAAGACGCATGGGCGACTCTGAATAGCGATACATCGCGACCGTTTCCAAAACCAAACTCAGGCCGCATCGCGGTTAAGGTCATTAACCACCTTGGCGACGAGGTTATGAAAGTGTTTAAGGTGGACTAATGGACTTTCGTATTGCTGACACTTTTACAGATAGCCTGGCCCGCCTCACTGCCGAGGAGCAGAAGGCGACCAAAATGCGCGCATTTGACCTTCAGATCAATCCGGCAAACCCTGGTCTTCAGTTTCATAAGCTTGATCGGGCGAAGGACAAGAATTTCTGGTCAATACGCGTTAACTCCGACATCCGCGTGATCGTCCATCGCACAAATGAAGGCATCCTTCTTTGTTATGTCGATCATCATGACAAGGCATATCGCTGGGCAGAATCACGCAGACTCGTTACGCATCCGAAGACGGGTGCCGCCCAGATGGTTGAGATTCGAGAGACAGTCCAAGAAATTGTTGTGCCGAGATATATCGAGGTTGAGCAGCCCAAAATGCCAGAGGCACCGAAGTCTAAACTATTCGAGAACCTATCGAACGACGAAATCTTGACTTATGGCGTCCCAGAAGAATGGATCAATGACGTTCGCCAGGCTAACGAAGATTCGCTACTGGCTCTTGCTGACCATCTTCCGCGCGAAGCGGCTGAAGCCCTGCTGGAACTCGCTACAGGTGGCAAACCCATCTCTGCACCGACGACACAGCCAGGCGCAGATCCTTTCGCCCACCCTGACGCACAACGCCGATTTAGAATTTTAAAGGATGTTGAAGAACTCCAGCGAGCGCTTGAATTCCCTTGGGATAAATGGGCGATATTCCTGCATCCCGCGCAACGCGAGGTCATTGCACAAGACTTCAACGGCCCCGCTCGCATCTCTGGCTCTGCCGGCACCGGGAAAACGATCGTGGCTCTACATCGCGCGGTTCATCTTGCGAGACACCACCAAGAATCACGCATCCTGCTCACGTCATTTTCGGACATTCTAGCCAATGCTCTGAGTGTAAAACTGCGCCGCCTGACTGCCAACGAACCGCGTCTCGCTGATCGAGTAGAAGTGCATTCCCTCTCCTCCGTCGGTCGGCGTCTTTATAAGGCGCACTTCGGTGAACCGAGAGTAGCCAAGCCAGAAGATATCGCGGAGCTACTAGCAGAAGCTTCGCGCTCTGCTGCATCAAACAAATTTAGTCAAAAGTTCCTGGCAGCAGAATGGGAATTTATCGTCGATGCGTGGCAGGTTAACTCCTGGGAGAGCTACCGCGATGTCAAACGATTAGGGCGAAAAACTCGTCTTTCGGAACAACATCGCCGGGCTCTCTGGGATATTTTTGCACAGGTGAAGACGGCACTAGCTGCGTCGCAATCAATCACTGAAGCGGAAATGTTCAGTAAACTAGCTGGCGTTGCTGCGAATGCGAAGAACAGCCTCTATGATTTCGCCATTGTCGACGAGGCCCAAGATATTGGCGTGGCGCACTTACGATTTCTAGCCGCACTAGCCGGTAATCGCCCTAATGGGCTCTTCTTTGCGGGCGACCTCGGCCAACGCATCTTTCAGCAGCCGTTTTCTTGGAAATCTCTCGGTATCGACATTCGCGGCCGATCGCGGACGCTCAATGTGAACTACCGGACCAGCCATCAGATAAGAATGCAGGCAGATCGCCTCCTCGGCCACGAAGTGTCCGATGTAGATGGCAATACCGAAGAACGCGGGAGAACAATCTCTGTATTCAACAGTGAGGCTCCGCGCATAGAGCGGTGTGACAGCGAAGAACAGGAATGCCGATTGGTAGCCCAATGGCTCCGCGAACATCGTGAAGCCAACGTGGAACCGCATGAAATCGGCATATTTGTACGTTCCAGCGCTCAAATAGGCCGCGCTGTCGCCGCCGCTAGGGCAGCTAATATACCGTATAAAGTGCTTGATGAGAGAGTTGATGCCATCAGTGGCTTTGCTGCTATCAGTACGATGCACTTGGCAAAGGGCCTAGAGTTCCGTGCTGTCGCCGTCATGGCCTGCGACGATGAAGTGATCCCTCTGCAAGAGAGGATTGAGTCGGTCACAGATGAATCGGATCTCAAGGATGTGTACGACACTGAACGGCACTTACTCTACGTTGCCTGCACTCGCGCGAGGGATTACCTGTTGGTAACGAGTGGGAACCATGCGTCCGAGTTCATTGATGACATGATAAACCATGGGACGGGACGCTGAAAGAAGATTGATAAACGGAGAATTGTGATGTCACGAATTTTAAAACTGCGAGTCGAGGGCGCAAAGTTCTTTTCAGACCCTTTGGAGATTTCGTTCTCAAAGAACCTCAACTGCATTATGGGAGGGCGAGGCACAGGGAAAACCACGATCCTCTCGCTGATCGCTGCGGCGCTCACTCCTGACTATGAAAACAACAAGGAGAAGCAGAGCCTCCTAAAGGCCAATCTAGGCAATGGAAGAATTCATCTTGTCGTTCAGAATAACTCAGGAGAAACCTTCGAGATTGAACGGGTCCTCGGTGAGCGCCCTCTTGTTTATGCAAACGACAGAACAATTGTTGATTTCGAAGTGTTTCGATCGAATTTTTTCATCGACATCTATGAAGCGTCCTCGATTGAAGGAATCGGAAAGGACGAATCTGATAGATTGGCTATTTTAGATAAGCATTTAGCAACAGCAATCGCGTCGACCCGTGCAGAGGCACTCCCAATTCAAGCACAATTGAACCAAAATCGCGCTCGAATCATTGATGTCCTAATGAGATCTAAAGACCTCCAAAAGAAGCTAGAACCTCTGGTTGATGCTGAACGTGAACTAAAAGACTTCGAACGAAATCGCCCCGCTGTTGATGACGAAGTAAGGAAGCGTTTTGACGCGGAAAATGCTAATCAAAGGTTGCGCGAGTTTGAAAAAAAGTTTGTAGATACAGCTAATCAAAACCTAAGCACCATTGAACTTCGTCTGAAGCAAATGGCCGATGATTTGAGAAACCAGCATACAAATACGTCCGATTATAGTCCATCACTCAATACTGATGCCGTTTTGGCCATCAAAGCGCTTGCCGCACCGACACTGGAGACAGCTCGTCTCGCTATAGAAGATTCTCTCGCTAAAGTTTCCGCTGCCAGAGCCGGGATGAAACCTCTATCTGAATCTCTATTTCAAAAGCACCGCGATCAAGATGCCGTGTTTACGGAACTACGGCAACGGCTTGACAAGGATCGGGAGCATTTCCAACGACTCACGCAACTGACGCAACGCGTAACAATCAAAACTGTTCACACAAAGGAACTAGCAGAAGCCGATGAGGAAATGGCCATTCTGGTTGAACAAAGAAAAGAAATCCTTCTTCGTTTAAAAACGATTACTCGCTCCGTCTTTGAGCTTCGGTTAAACAAAGCTAATGAAATCAACAACGAACTTGAAGGTGATGTTCGCGTGACCATCAAAGAATCCGGCATCCGCACGGAATACGACAGAATACTTCGTGCATCTCTTCGTGGTCGCGGGTTTCAGTATAATGATGTTTGTGCGCAGATTGTTGAACGCATCATACCGGCTGAACTATCAATTCTTGTTCTTAAACGCGACACCACATCCATTTCAGCTATGTGCAATCTTTCGAAAGAACGAGCACAGCAAGTTGTTGACGCCCTAATCGATGAACATTCGATTTTTGATATTGAAAGTGTTGAGTGCCCAGACCTCCCGACATTTCATTTGAAGGTAGATCGCCAGGACGGCGAATCAAGAAGTGAAGACTACCGTTCAACCGAAAGCCTCTCCACCGGGCAGCGGTGCACCGCAATTCTGCCTATTATTTTTGCCGCATCAAAAAGCCCACTCTTAATTGACCAACCGGAAGACAATTTGGATAATAAGTATATTGCCGAGTCGATTCACAAAATCATCAAAAGCAAAAAGAAGACACGCCAGATGATCTTTGTTACTCACAATCCGAATGTGCCTGTTCTTGGCGATGCTGAATACAACGCATTTTTGGATTACCAAAAGAGGCACACGAAGATATCCGTTCACGGAAACGTCGTGCATGTTAAGCAAAGTATCCTGGCCCTATTGGAAGGTGGATCGGAGGCATTCAAAAAACGGAAAGAAATGTACGGATACTGAACAATGACAACAGCTGAGGGTATTAAAGAGAGAATACAAGCTATTCGGTCTGCGCGACCGGACATAGGCACCCTTGAGTCTATTCAGAAAGCGATAATGTCTTTAGCGTCTTCCTCGTCTGAAAAACAAAAGTTGTTGGACGAGGTTCATGAGATTGCGTTCTTCAATAGCATCGACATTTCTACTCCAAGCATCCATATTCATTCGCCCAACAATATGGATGAGCACATCGGCATTTCAAATCCGATCACACCCGAAGCGACACCAGGCGTTTCAATTTCTAATCACAGCGACAACTCTGCGGCAGAGCTAGTAGACAGCCCTACATTAAGCGAGTTATCGCAAGACGTCACCTCGCATGGACACATCCTATCACTGGATGAAATTCTTGATCGAGCACTATCCTCGGATGCACGCCTCTGGCTAGATAACTACAAACGTTTTTACCTTTTTGAATCATCAACCAGGAGTGGTGCAGATCGCCTTCTTCTGATTCACGACAACATACCAAGCCCACAACTTGTTGGCAGAACCTTCAAAGACTTTTCGCTGATGACAGTTTCGGAATTCGTGGATCAAGTCCGAGATAAATCAACGCCCCTTTGGAATACAAGGAATATTTGCCTCCTAGTGCTCTCCGATTCGACTGAACGCATCGCCGATCTGATCGGTGAACAAGAATTATTCTTAGACTTCCATCGCTTTTACTTTCACGAAGTAGTCATATCACCTGACAAGATTCGCACCATTCAGCATCAAGGCGAGAGACTATTCAGCGAAATTCAGGCCGATTCTCACGTTACACTAACAAACTCCGAACTTGATCGTGCCGAAGAGTCACTCATACGCAGCTTTTTCGCATCCACCCCGTCTCTGATCACTTATCGAATCTTAAAAGGCGGGTTTAGCGGCTCAAAAGTCATTGAAGTTTCACAGGTCTTTAGTGTTTTAAAGCCTTGTCGATTCGTGATTAAGATTGGATCACTAAAAGACAGAAAAATCTCGACCGAAGAAAGAGCCGTAAAACAGTGGGTCTCCAGTTTGGTCAACGATTACCAAACCGAAATTCATCGAAATGCCACCCATGAAGCACTCAAATACTCATTCGCGTCGCGTGATGGCAAAAGAGATTCAACATCCTTCACCGATATTTTTCGAAACGATAAGACAAGCAAGCTCCCACGCGCACTTGTTGAAAAAATATTCAACCACAGACTTATGGGTGAATGGGAGAAAACACAGGCTGTGGCAGGGACTACGACTGTTCAAGACGCTTATAACAGCTATTTAAAACCTGACATACTTCGCTCGCACGCTAGAGAGCTTTCATTCGAGAGGGCTGATGAAACTTGCGACAAGTTTGATAAAGTCCTCAACTTACCTCTCGATCAATTCGTAACGAAAGCGTGCCATGGAGATCTTCACTCAGAAAACATAATGTATGATGGTGAACAGGTCTTCTTGATTGACTTTGGAATGACCGACACACGCCACTGTTTTATCGATTTCACGACGCTTGAGGCATCGATCCGACTACGACTGACGCCTTTCTATATTCCTACAGAAAAACTTCGCGAGGCAGATTCCGTATTCCTCGCTGAGTTCGATATCTCAGACTCGGCGTTGGAACAAAAAATTACTAACGCAGATCTACGAAAATCCTATGAAGTCATCGCAACGATTCGCAGCGCTGCGATGAAACACATAACCCGTAATTCGCAGCATAACTTTTCAAATTTGGATGAAGCGAAACGGCACTATCTTATTTCGTTATTCTGCATTGTATACCGCAACATTGGATTTCGTGACTTAAACCAGAAGTATGCAGTGTGTCTGTGTAGGGCGCTTGCTGACTATCTTTTGAAGTAAAGGAAAAGTTCAGACCATTTGGACGGACGACTCGTCAAGCAAGAATGGAAACTGCGGCGACCATTCTTTTACAATCTTCTCATAAATTACCTCGTCGCCTTCATCGTGTCCCGCTAAAGTCTTAAATTGAATCTCGTATTTTGCTTCAGCCACTCCGTGGCCTTCGAAGTGATAAACCTCTGCCAACACCTTTTCTGGATGAATTGTTTCAGTGATAAATCCGTGCTTGAGCTGTCTTAAAAAAAAATAGGACATACGGCACGCTAGGGCTGGATCATTTCTCAGAAGACCAATAACTTGGACCTTTGTTGGTGCTAAAAACTCATTATTTAAGAATTCCATGTCAACGAGTTCTAAAAAACTATTATGACCAGCCATGCTTCATAGCAAAGTACACCTCTGTCGCAAACGTTCTAAGGAGGAAATGTCTGGTGGAGAGGAGGTAGGCGATAGCCTCACATCCCCAACCTTGCATTCAGCCCCTTGAGATTGATGAGACCCGTTCGCACGGACTCGCTAGCGGTTTTGGCGGCTTTACTGACCTCCATCGAAGACAGAGCGCCAGCGGCGGCCAGAATGATGAATCCACGGAGGAGGCGACCATAAAGATCGCCAAAAGCCTTAATCATCAGTACTTCCCTCTAATTTTGGTCACTTAACTCGGTTGCCAGACCGATTTCCCGTTTGTTTCTTCCACCGAACCGGGTACGTTTCCCCTATTGCGAGGGGTTCGACCAAATGTACGCCACCTCCACCATCAAAAAGCCGCGCAGGCATTAGCCGCGCGGCTTTTTGTTTTGGTTCTTCTCTGTGCCAGCTGTACTGCATCGAACAGTATACAGTCATTCTTCCTATCTTCATTGCTCATAAATTTGGGTGAGATTCGTGCATGGCCATAGCTCCGATTAAGGTTGTCTAATACATGACAAGCCAAAAGGAGGCATGCATGAAAGGTCACTTTAAACTCAAGTTATTTGCCATGCTGTTCACTTTAACGGGGTCATCCATGTCAGCCTATGCCGACAACTTCTGCACTCACGGCTTAGGCGTGATTAAGGAAGACAACGGTTACGCTACCACCGCGACGGTTTTGATTCGCGGTGATTTTGACGGTGACGGCAAAACCGACAGATTCTGCAAAGACGTGCGGATGGACAGCTCGAATAACAATCGCCTGTTAGAATGGCTGATGTTGGCGAACGGCACTATGAGGTTTTCGGGCGTATGGAACGAGTGGTGCACCCATCGGAACTCTCGTATCTCGACAAAGAAGCGTAACGGTAAAACGATTCTCGTCTGCACGGATCAGGCCCGAGGCTATTGGGAAAGAGAGTTATAAAACGGACACGAAAAATTTTCCTCGCGGCACTCCTCTTCGTGGGAGTGCTCGTCGGCGCGTTTGTTTTCTTGTCATACGACAAAAAATTGCCCCACGATGAACACTTCGCGGCACAAAATCACGACGCCACATTTCTTGCGGTGATTCTTTCCGGTGCGGGCGGTTGGATTTCCTTCGATGATCATTTGGCGCGGGCTCTCGCAAATGCGGGCATTGATACCGTTGGCTTTAATTCCTTGCGTTACTTTTTTGGCAAACAAAGATCACCAGAAGAACTCGGCAGAGACCTAGACGCTATGATCCATGACTGGATAAGCGTTCACGGTTCGCGCCGCCTCCTTCTCATCGGTTATTCCCAAGGAGCGGATGTCCTCCCCTTCGCCATCAATCATCTTTCTCCCGAGCTCCGCGAGGATATCGCGCTTGTGGTATTGCTCGGTGTCGCGCCCCAAGCGGATTTTCATATGGACATCATCGATCTGACTATGGGCACCTATGGTCCGAATTCACGTTTAGTCACGCCAGAACTCGAAAAATTTACGGACATTCCCCTTCTATGCATATACGGTGAGAAAGACCTTGCCACATTATGCCGCAGATTATCTCGACCGACCGCCGAAGTTCGTGCGATTGACGCCGGTCACATTTTTCGCCACGCGGAAAAAGTAGCGCCGTTAATCATTGAGAGTCTAGCGCGCGTAGGCAACGTCTCGCAGCGAACTCATTGAACCGATAAGGCCCATGCATGCGTCGTTTTTTTAATCCTGCTATTTTGATTCTGACTGCCATCATCCTATGCGGGTACGGGTATGCTGCCTTACGCCTGGCCCCAAACTTATTCACGGCCGTCGTCCTCGGCTTGCCGTTTCTATTTGTTTGGATCGTTCCCGTCGTTTATTGGATGGCGGAACGCGAAGGAGGAGGCTGGCTGGACAACGCCCTGCATATGGCGAGTTATCTCAGCATGGGTTGGCTTAGTTTTCTGATGCTTTTTCTCGTGGCGCGAGACGCGACGCTTCTGATCGCGGGTTTCGTGAACGCCACCGCCATCAAAAACATCCTTGATAATGGCTATGGGGACGCGTTCGTTTGGGTTGGATCGTTTATCGCTCTTGGATTAGGGCTGATCACAGCGACCCGAGGCCCTAGCGTTCACACCATCGACATCAACGTTGACAATCTTCCGCCGGAACTCGATGGATTACGCATCGTCCAAATCACGGATCTTCATGTGGGACCGACCATCAGACGCCCCTATGTGGAACGCGTTGTGCGCATGACTCAAGACTTGACCCCCGACCTTATCGCACTCACCGGAGACATGGTGGATGGCTCTGTTGAAGAACTTAAACAGCATGTGGCTCCCCTTGGTGACCTCTCACGCATAGCCCCAGCTTTTCTTGCCCTTGGCAATCACGATTACTACTCCGGCGCCCCCGCGTGGACACGGCATTTTGAAAGCCTCGGACTGAAGACGCTTCTGAACGCTCATACCTACGTGGCTCATCGCGGCACTGAATTTCTCGTGGCGGGAGTCTTAGATCCCACGGCAAAGATCATAGACCCTCTGCTAAAACCGGACCCTGCCGCCGCCATGCGGCAGCAGACGAAGGACACGCAGAAAAACTTAGAACCAGGCTTTCGCCTGCTCCTTGCCCACAACCCAAAGATCGCACCGGAAGGCGCGCGAGCCGGCTTCGATCTTCAACTTTCCGGTCACACTCATGCGGGCCAATTTGTTCCTTGGACTATTGTCACACGCTTTGTTCACGATCCTCATTACGCGGGACTCTCGCGCCAGGACAACATGTGGGTTTATGTAAGCGCTGGAACAGGAACGTGGGGACCTCCCATTCGCTTGGGAACAAAACCGGAGTTAACGCTTATTCGGCTGCATCGTCATTCTGGTTAATTCCCATCAAAGTCATTTAACAAAAAACAAAATAACGCTATACGGCTCGGCAAAGTACGCCTAGTATTTGTGACAAGCCGTTGCGCCCCATATAATAAAATCTGAAACAACATTTCTTTAAATCGACTCCCCTTTCGAATCGCGACTCTTAACTTCTCTAGGCTTGAAGTCCAATGGATATGGCCTCAAAGAATGCGGATATCAGCAGGCGGCTCGCTCTCTTGCAAGCGAGTATTGCCAACGCGTGCATTCTGATGGCGACCATCAGCCAAGATGGACGCATCCGCGAAATAAACGCCGCCTGTGAGCAATCTCTTGGTTATGCAACGACAGAAATCGAAGGGCGATTCCTTTGGGATCTGCTTGATATAGCCGTTGAGAGAGAGCTCGTAAAAAACGCCTTCTCAGCCCACCCCTCACAATTTCCAAAAGGTTTTTTAGATCATTTTGTGTGCAAAAACGGCTCTCATTGCGCCATTGCGTGGACGGCATTTGTCGTTGAAGACCGGGGACAGTTGCAACAAGTCATTCTCGTGGGCCGCAATATCTCGGATACCTTATGGACCGATAAGAAACTAAAAAACGAAGACATACGATCGCGGCTTATTCTCGAACAACTGCCAGCCATTGTTTGGACAACCGATCGCAATCTCGTTCTCACCACTTCCGCTGGTGGCGGCATCGCGGCATTCCGCGAAAGATCGGGTGAGTCGGTGGGCACTTCTCTTTACGAGCTCATGCACACCAGCGATCCCCACGACTCCGTCATTCGCGAGCATCTGCGCGCTTTGGGGGGCGAAAAGGTTCGATTCGAAGTCGAAAAATTTGGCTACGTTTTCCAAAATTTTATGGAACCACTGCGAGACGAATCAGGCAACATCAAGGGTGTGGTCGGCATATCCATCGACATCACCGAGCAAAAAAGAACAGAAAAAGCTCTGCGAGAATCCGTCGCCAAAGAAAGGGAGATGCGTGTTCAAGTAGAACGATTGGATCGCATCAAAGATGAGTTTCTTGTCACTCTTTCCCACGAACTGCGCACGCCCCTCGTACCGATCCTTGGCTGGATTGATCTTCTTAGAGACGAATCAACGACACCGCAGGAAATCAATGCAGGCCTCGCCGCGATAGAACGCAACGCTCGCGCGGAGCTGACAATGATCGAGGACTTATTGGAAATGTCGCGAGTCGTTGCGGGTACATTGTCATTTCAACACCGCAGCTTCGATTTGAAAGAGACGATCCAGCTGGCGATAGAGGCCATAAAACCCACGGCGGAAGTCAAATCAATCAAGATGAATGTTCACCTAGACAATCACTCACCTCATCCTTTCGTTGGTGACGCCAATCGCTTGCGCCAAGCTTTTGGAAACGTCATCAGCAACGCCATTAAATTCAGTTCTCAAGGTGGCATCGTCGACATTTCACTCAAGAAAGAAAACAATACTCTCAAAATGATTGTTAAGGATAACGGCATCGGGATTGACGCATCCTTTCTACCTCACGTTTTCGAACGTTTCCTGCAGGCGGATAGCTCTTCGACACGTTCCTATGGTGGTCTTGGTATTGGACTGACCTTGGCACAGCAGCTGGTGGAAGCGCACGGCGGTAGTATCAAAGCCGAAAGTCAAGGACTTCG
Source organism: uncultured Oligoflexales bacterium (assembly GCA_964404325.1). GTDB lineage: Bacteria > Bdellovibrionota_B > Oligoflexia > Oligoflexales > Oligoflexaceae > CAYOJQ01. Next base: position 60,944 of record CAYOJQ010000016.1, on the reverse strand, counting down.
CAAGGGTGCCGTGTTTACCATCAGCTTACCCATTCACACACCTAAAAAAGAAATCGACGCGGAAAAACCTTCATGGAAAGAAGGCTTCAAGCGCATCACGAAATTTTGGTCTAAGTAACCACCCCCTCCACACACAGCGCCGTATCGCGCGCGATAAGAAGCTCTTCATTGGTCGGCACCACATACACTTTGGTTTTACTGTCGGATGTGCTGATCTCCCCCTCCACGCCCACACACTGCTGATTCTTGTCACGATCCAGTTTGATACCCAACGCCTCCAGGTTGCCGCAAATCTTTTCCCGCAGCAGCGCGGAATTTTCACCAATGCCGCCAGTGAACAAAATGGCATCCGCTCCATTTAACTCCGCGAGGTAAGCGCCGATGTATTTACGCACGCCCCGGGCAAAAATATCAATGGCGAGGCGCGCGCGTCGGTCATGGTTCTCAGTTTCTTCGTCAATCAACTCCCGCATATCGTGCGTGATGCCAGAAATTCCCAGCAGCCCTGATTGCTTGTTCAACATCGTATCAAGCTGATCATGGGAAAAACCTTCTTTTTCCGCCAAGAATTCCAGAATCGCCGGATCAATATCACCCGAACGTGTTCCCATCACCATACCTTCGAGTGGCGTGAACCCCATCGACGTCGCAACGGAAATGCCGTCACTTATCGCGCAGGCGGAACAGCCATTCCCCAGGTGTAAGGTGACAATTTTTGTTCCCACCAGACTCTTTTTCGTCATCTCACTGTAGCGGAGAGAGGTGTAGCGATGCGACGTGCCATGAAACCCATAACGTCGAATCTTGTAACGACGGTAGTACTGATAGGGGATCGCGTAAATATAGGCGTGGTCAGGCATCTGCGCGTGAAAGGATGTATCAAAGACGGCAACCTGAGGAATATGAGGCCCAAGGATTTCACGAATGGCCTCAATGCCATTCAGATTCGCTTGGTTATGCAAAGGCGCTAACTCAATGCAATCCTCGATACCGGTGATCACCGCGTCGTCAATTGCCACCGACCGTGAGAAACGCTCTCCTCCGTGAACGACACGATGCCCTACAGCATGAATGTCCCCTAATGTACGAATGCGATCAGCTTGACTCTCATCACCGGCTAACCACTGCAACACAAACTCAATGGCTTCCTTGTGGTTGCGTAAGGCGCGAGCAGCCTTTTTTGGTTTTCCCCCACCCGTTTTTATGGTGATTAACGCCTGGCTCCCAATACGCTCGATCACGCCAGAGGCAATGAGTTTTTCCTTCTTTTCCGCTATAAGCGCATGGCTCGTTTCAATAACTTGAAATTTTAAAGAAGAGCTGCCGCAATTCAAAACCAAAATATTCATAGCACCTTCTTAGGTTAGATCCCTGTCGATATGCCATTGAGAATCATAGATCCATTCTTTCGTTTAACCGAACTCATTCTCTCACACTCTTCGTCTCCCTTCACTCCATACCTTTCTGGCCTTATTTTTGCTTCAACTGTACAGGATGCTCATTGCGCAATGGGGGACGTCATGGTGAAAGCCGCAGACTATATTAATTTAATTTTTCACCTCGTAATCCTTTTTTCCTTTCTCTATGTGGGTGGTCTCGGTCTTATCGCGAAGTTAAGCGACGACTCACAACAAAGAGAAAATTCCCCTTTTGGCACAGTTTCGACGGCCTGGTGCGGATTTACAGCGATTATTGGTAGCGTGGCGTTATTTCTCGGATGGATGTTTTATCTCGCATTCCCCGGCACGATTCCGCTTGAGGGACGCTCCGCATCGTGGTGGCTGCATCTCGGCTTCGGATTAACAAGTGCCGCGATGATGTTTGTCGCCGGCATCGCGCTATTCCAACGTTGGGTTCATGCATTGGTTCTCAATCTGCTTTCCGTTGCCGCTTTGCTCTCCGCGAACTTTTTCCCTCTCTTGGCTTTTCACTACGAAGGAACGCCAGCGACGTTCCACAACCTGGCCCTCTCTTTCGGGGTGTTTATGATCTTAATCGTCGGCACGTCCTTCACCGCGAGAAGCCTGCACGAGATGGAAATGCCAAAGAAAGGATTGAGTGGGAGTTAAAAGACTCTATGAAACCTGAGACCGTCACTTTGGATACGGGCATTGCGGAGATCGAAACAGCGGCATCTCTGCAGTGCGTGTGCCAGACCTTGACGACGGAGCCCGCTCGCTCTCATTCATAAGCCAAGCTGTGTTATCCTAAGAACAATGCATCATCTGATTTACGCGGCAACGGAGCGAGACCATGTCATTGTGCATCCGAAACTTTGCTATGACTCTGTTAATAGCTCCTGCGGCAATGGCACAAGAAGTTCCGACCGTAAGCGCTAAAGTTGATCCCATTCCACAATCACAGATTTTCATGGCAATGGAAGGCGGTACCGCATCCATCAAGACAACAATGCCTCAGGAACTCGACAAAAAAGGCAGCGCTTATTCTCTTCTCGTGGGGCGCGTTTATGGTTGGAATCCGCTCACTTTTGAGGGTTCCATCGGTTTTGCACAAACACAGCTCGAAACCCCTTCAAATACAGTGGCCGCCAACAAAGAAGATGTTACCGTTCGATCCCTAGCACTTGAGCTTGTGCCCCGTTACAGGATTCTCAATGGCTTTGATGTGGGCGTGAAAGCCCGCTTCCTTTTGGGAAGCGGCGTGCAATTTTCACCCACGAGCGCGGATAAAAAGAATGAAGCCGCATTTCTCATCGGTCCACAGCTCGGTTATGAATTCCAAGCGCCCCCACTCGTGATAGGCGTCCGTGCGGCACACCTTGTGGATGCTTCCATCAAAAATCGCGTCTTGCAGACAACCACATTAGGCATCAGCGTCGGTATCTAACGAAGTGGCACTTTGGCTGCCAATAAGCCATCCAGCATGGTCCCCGAATTGCAAGAGATGGAGAAAACTTATGTTCTGTGGGGGATACCATGGATATATCACAATCCGGAAACTTACTTGATGCTGTTAAAAGTCTCATCACACCCAATGTGATGCAGCAAGCCAGTCAGTTTATTGGTCAACCAGCGGACAAAACACGCAGCGGATTTGCCGCGGCGATTCCCACGATGCTGGCGGGCCTCGTTCAAAAGGGTTCCACGGAATCAGGCGCGCGCGGCCTGATGGACATGATTCAAAGCGGCGGCTTCGATAAAGTGACGGACGCGCAAAGTCTGTTACAGGCTGCCGGAAAAGATCCTACAGGCGCGGCCAATCGAGGCATTCTAAACAGTGTGTTTGGCGACTCCCTCGGCAACGCGGAAAATTTCATCGCTAAAAATTCCGGATTAAACAGCGCCGGTAGCGCTTCGATCTTGGGAATGTTGGCGCCTGTCGTTATGGGTGTTGTGGGGATGAAGAGCCGAGGTCTTGGTGTCTCGGGTTTTATGAACATGCTGACGCAACAAAAAGATTCCATCGCCCACGCCGCTCCCGAAGGCATGAGCAACATCATGCAGTGGAAAGATATGGGCGCGCGTCAAATCAAACGCACGGCTGAATATGTTGGAAACAAGATGCCTCACATGGAAACACAAAAGAAACCCAACTGGCTCATTCCCACTTTGATTGCAGTCGCGGTGTTAGCGGGACTTTATTGGTTTGGCAGAAGCCGTTCTCAAATAGAGCCAACGGATACCCGCACAACGCAGCGCGCGCCGATCGACACGCCCGCGCAAACACTGGATAGCCTCGACAACACCCGAGTCCGTCAGCTTCAGCTGGCATTAAATAGGCAGGGATACAGCGTGCCCGTTGACGGTGTGATGGGACAAAACACACGCCACGCACTGATCGATTTTCAGAATAAACACAATCTCGCGGGCGCGGGACCAGGTGTGATGACAACAAAAACGGCGGAGCAACTTGGATTGCCAAGTGACTTTATGATGGCTCACTGAAAAGATCCTTCGTTTCACTCAGGATGACGCGTTTTTCATTTACCGTCGTCCTGGGCGAAACTCTTCATCCTTCGCCTCGCGTCATCCTTGATTACGTTCGTCATCCTGAGCAAAGCGAAGGATCTCACACAAACGCAAAACTCCGCATCGACATTGTTCCGTACTGAAAACCTTCCACGATGGATTGGTAACGATCCGAAGACCGCGCGGCACCTAAAGCAAAAAACACTGGCGCGAAGTGCTCCCAAGTGGGATGAGCCTGACGCGCGTGCGGCGCATCTTGGAGAAAACGCGTGAGTGCCTTCGCATCGCGATGCATGAGATGATCCCGCACCCAATCATCAAAAGCGGCCGCCCACGCGGCGACGGGCGCATTCTCTTGAAAACTGAGATCACCCAGGTTGTGAGTGATGGCGCCGCTTCCCATCAATGCAATCCCTTGATCGCGCAGGGGCGCCAAAGCCTCGCCGATGCGCATGAGATCCATCGGCTCCGCGGCGCGCGGAATCGCTAACGGCACGATGGGAATCGATGCATTGGGTATAACGTGCACCAAAGGCGTCCAGACGCCGTGATCAAATCCGCGCGACGGATTTTGTTGGCAGGCAATGCCCGCCGCTGTTAAACGCGTCCATACTTCTTGCGCGATTTCGGGAGAGCCTTTCGCCGGATAAACAACTTTTGACAAGGCTGACGGAAATCCGGAGAAATCATAAATCATGCTTGGCGCGGACGCGCTCGCCACTTCCGCCTCCCGCGCCCGCCAATGGGCGGACATCACAACCACGGCGCGGCTTTTTTGTATGGAGTCGCCGAAAGACCGTAAAGCCTTCGTGAAGATGTTGTCTTCAAGTGCAATCATGGGTGAACCATGGGACACAAAAAAAGCCGCGCTCATAATGTTTCCCTCGTTTAAGCACGCACTGCTTCTAGATCCAAAGCAATCTCAACTTCTGAACCAACCAGGACTCCACCAGTTTCAAGCGCTTGGTTCCACGTCAAACCAAAATCCTTGCGATCCACCTTGGCTTTACCGTGAAAGCCGATACGTTCTTGACCCCAAGGGTCTTTTCCAGCACCGAGAAATTCCATCTCGAATGTCACGGTTTTTGTCACGCCACGAATGGTGAGATCCGTTGTCCACTGAAAGCGTTGGCCGCTCCAGGAAGAAACTTGACCGGAACTCGCCTTCAATGCGGGAAATTTTTCCACCTCGAAAAAGTCCGCTGAGCGAAGGTGATCATCACGTTGTTTGTTTCCCGTGCCGATGCTGGTCGCTTTGATTTCCACTTGAATCGGCTGAAATGCCAATGAGCTCGCATCAAAGAGAATCGTACCATCAAACTCCTCGAACTGTCCCCGCACCCGACTCATGAGATGGCGCACGGTGAAGCCAACACTGGAGTGAGATACATCGACTTTATAAGAAGCGAGGTTTGATTGAGCTTGAGTGACTTTTGTCATGTTTTGTTTCCTTTTTTCATGGATGAATAACCTGAGATTCTTCGCTTCGCTCAGAATGACGCAAGCAAGAGTCGTCATCCTGAGTCGTCATCCTGAGTCGTCATCCTGAGTCGTCATCCTGAGTCGTCATCCTGACCAGTCGTCATCCTGAGTCGTCATCCTGACCAGTCGTCATCCTGAGCAACGCGAAGGATCCAACACATCTTGTCGGAAAATCTCCATTGTTGTTAATATGGAATATTGGAATTTACTGTTGCGTAGGTGGAACAATGGATCTCAATGAAATCAACTGCTTAGTGCGGGCCGTGCAGCTGGGGAGCTTAACCAAGGCAGCGAAAAGTCTAGGCATTCCAAAATCCACTGTAAGCCGCCGCATCTCAAGCCTTGAGGCGCGATTAAAAGTCACCCTTCTCAATCGCACCACACGCACCCTGAGCCTCACCGATGCCGGTAGCATGTACGTCGAGCGCATGGCTCAAGCGCTGCAGGAAATGAGTCAGGCGGAAGCCGCGCTACAGGAAAGCCAAGAGCAAATTTCCGGCGTTGTGCGCGTGACCGCACCCGTGGAGTTTGGTCTCGGAGCTTTCATGGATCTGCTGGATACGTTTCAAAAGAAGCACCCGGCTGTTTCGATTGAATTGTTACTCACAGAGCGCGTTGTTGATCTAGTGAACGAACGCATCGACGTCGCGGTGCGCATTGGCGAGCTAAAAGACTCCAGCCTACTCTCAAAAAAAGTAGGAGCGGTGACCGGAAAAATCATCGCCAGCAGGGAATATCTTGCGGCACACGGCACGCCAAAAACTTTGGAGGATTTGGAAAAACACCGTCTGCTGGGTTTCACGCCGAATGGCTACCATCTTTCGTGGGATCTTGAACGAGAGAAGGAACGACGAGTCCTTAAGGTAAAAGCGATCTTCAGCAGCAATAACGTCATTGCTCTAAAGACCGCCGTTCTAAATCATCAGGGAATAGCGATGCTTCCGCTCTTTCTCGTTCACGAGGAAATCGCCGCGAAAAAGGTGCAGGTCGTTTTAAACGATTGGCGTGGGTACGGAGCACCGGTCAGCATCGTTTTTCCCGGCCAAAAGCATGTCGCGCCACGAACCCGCAGCCTCATCGATTTTCTCGGAAAAGAATTGAACGCCATGCTCTAAAATCACCCGTTCAGCTTGACGCACGAGCCCTCTCCCACTAAAACTCCCTATCAACACACTCACTGTTTTATCTGGGGGACGCCGTGCGTCGACTCGTTCTTTTATTCACTCTTATGTCTTCTTCGTTGGCTAACGCGGAGCATCGCCCGATTAGCCACAGCCGCCTTCCCAACGAACCATGGGAGGAAGCCTTCAAACGCTACGCGCGTGAGGGACGAACTCTCTGGAACCCGCTCAAGAAAAAAACCAAAGAATCAGTGATGGACCAGAGGGGCAAATTCGAAGAGCTCGATATGAACAACGTTCCTGAGTGGAACTCACTTGAGGAACTCACGGAAGTTTTTGAGCGTATTCGTGACATCCGTTATTTGGAAGAAACACGCGATCCCGCGTTCCCACGACGCATTTCTTGGCTCTTCCCGGACGACGGCTGCTTCGCGCGAGCCGCCATGTCGCGTCAACAAATTGAAGACCAATGGGGAAATCGCCTCGGGAAAATTTTCAGCTTTGGCAACCTCAGAGCCCAAACACCCAATCACCCATCTGGCAGTGTTGATTGGGCCTGGCACGTCGCGCCAGTGGCTCGAGTGGGTGACGTCCTTTACGTTATGGACCCCGCGATTGAGCCGGCCCGCCCCCTTACAGCTGAGGAGTGGGCGCTGCGCCAAGTTAAGAAACTCAAGAATGCATGGTTCTCCCTTTGTAATTCTTATGCCTATGTTCCGGAAAGCGCGTGTCTGAACGCCACGGCTGATGAAGAAAAGGAAGCCTTGGACGACCAAAAGGAGTATTTAGGGTATGAATGGAAACGTCTTGAAAGAATGAAGCGCGACCCAGAGAAAGAACTGGGCGATTTTCCTCCTTGGTTAGAAAATGGCGCCACTCTCCCACAACCTGACAGTGCCAACTTCACTGCGAGCCCTTAGGTACCGCAACTACCAACTCTTCTTCAGCGGCCAAGCTATCTCTTTGATCGGGACGTGGATGACACGTCTCGCATCGAGTTGGCTTGTTTATCGCCTGACATCAGATCCTGTGATGCTGGGGGCCGTGAATTTCGCCGGATTGATTCCGGCATTTTTGTTGGCACCCATCGCTGGTGTTTTTGTTGATCGCAGCTCCAATCTCTTACGATTTATTATTTGGACGCAGGTCGCCGGAATGGTGCAGACACTGGGCTTGCTCGCCGTGGCTGTGGCGGGATGGGGAGCGAGTGCAACCGTATGGGCGCTCATCTCCCTTAATCTACTGCAGGGCTTGATCAACGCCTTTGACATGCCAGCACGTCAAGCCTTCCTTCCTTGCATGGTCACGGACAAAGAGGATCTCGGTAACGCCATCGCTTTAAATAGCACGCTGTTTAATAGCGCGCGGCTTATTGGTCCCGCCTTGGCTGGCATTCTTATCAGCCGCTTTGGTGAGGCCTGGTGTTTCGGCATCGACGCGGTCAGTTACATCGCGGTGATTTGGGCTTTGTTCGCCATGCGCTCCTTACCCGCGAAAGCGCTCACGGAAAAAACAACTGATAATTTCTTTAAGAGTTTTAAAGAAGGCATGCGCTACGCCGCCGCTTTTATTCCCATTCGCTCCGCGCTCACGTTAGTGGCGATGCTCAGTTTTGCTGGCCTGCCCTACACCGTTTTGATGCCCGTGTACGCAAAAACGATTCTGGGTGGTGATTCAACAACACTCGGGTTGTTAACGGCTGCCTCGGGATTTGGCGCCGTCGTCGGAGCGCTTCTGCTGGCGCGCCGCGAATCCATCCGCGGCATCGGTAAGGTGATTGTGTTCGCGGGTATCACTTTTGCCATCGGCCTTCTTTTCTTCGCCTATTCCAAAAATACTTGGTTCTCCATCACCGCTCTTTTTGCCACGGGCCTCGGCATGATTATGCAATCCGCTTCCTGCAACACCGTGCTACAGACCGTTGTCGAAGGAGATAAACGCGGACGTGTGATGAGTCTCTACTCCATGGCTTTTAACGGTATGGCTCCCTTTGGCAGCCTGATGGCGGGATATTTAGCCGCGCGCGTGGGGGCACCAAACACCTTGGCGTTCTGCGCCGTACTGTGTCTGTTTTCAACATTGTATTTCGCGTCGAACATCAAAAAAGTTCGTGCCGCCATTCACTAATTGGGGACGGAGGGCTCCGTCCCAAACCACTTTTCATTCAGTGAGATTTCTTTCTCTATGTTAAACTACAAAGGAATTAAGGCTAAAGGGGAAACAAAATCGCATGCAACCTTCCTACACAGAATTCGAGAAAGCCCTAAAGTCGTTGGACGAAGCTCTACGGGAACCCAAAACTTCCATTGTCCGAGATGCTTCCATTCAGCGTTTTGAATTTTGTGTTGAGCTTGCATGGAAAACCGCAAAAAAAATGCTAGGAACCTCCTCATCCGCTCCTAAGCTCGTGATCCGTGAAATGGCCGATAACGGACTTATCGACCAACCGGAAGAATGGTTTGCCTTTTTGGAAGCACGGAATCTCAGTTCTCATACTTACAAGGAAGCTCTAGCGGAAAAGGTTTATACCGTCGCAAAGGACTTCCTCCCAAACGGTCAAAGCTTGTTAAAGAAACTCAAAGCCCTATGAAGTTTGGACTTACAGACACGCACTATGCAACGATCGTCGATTTAGCGATTCGCCCGCTCAAATCAGTCGGAGCAAAAGTTTTTGTTTTTGGATCTAGAGCCCGCGGTGACCAGCGAAAGTTCTCAGACCTCGACCTAGCAGTCGAATCAACCACTCCCCTTTCACTATCTTTTCTAGCGAAAATTCGCTCTGCTCTCGAAGACAGTGATTTGCCTATTAAAGTGGACATCGTGGACATGTCGGAATTAGCGGAAAGCTTCCGGAATAATGTGTTGCAAGAACGCATTGAGGTTTAGGCACTCAGTGCCTTATTTCTTCTTCCTTGGCTTGGTTTTTCTCTTGCTCTTCTTCCCTGGTGACGCCTGCATAAGACCACTCAAAATTTCTATGGCGTTTTCGATTTCCAATCTGATTTCATGAGGAATATGAGGTGAGTGAGTTGGCTTGCTGGAACCAGACATAAGCCCCTCCACCGAAGTTTTAAGCGCATGCGCTATCAGCTCCAGATTGTCGAGACTGATATTCACTGTGCCGCGCTCGAGCTTGCTGATATACGCAACACTCAGTTTAGCAGCTTTAGCGAGCTGTTCCTGAGTCATAGCTATTTCGGTTCTACGAGCTCTTATTCTTGCCGCAACCACCGCTCGAATGGACACAATTCATAACCTCCCCAGTTCATAAAATTCTAATGAAATTGAGGAGTTGTTATTATAGCCATATATAACGAGTCATATCATTCAAGTTTCCACGCTACCGGCCGATTGTGAGTATGTTTCAGGTAAGTACGTCCACATCGCGAGGATTACATGCGCTACACTTACATTCTGGTCCTAACTTCACTAAGCCTTTTGGCTTGTGGCAAGAAGAACAAAAGTGAATCGAGCGGAGCGAACGCACCAATAGCAGGCGCCGGACAGTTGGCATTTACCATTGGTGAAGGCGTCGAACCAGAATCAGTTGCTGGTTATATCGTGGGTAAGCAGGATGAGTTAAAAGTAATAGCCGGCTCTAATGGTACGTTCCTTATCCCGAACGTGCCGGAAGGTCAGCACGATATTATCGTCACGGGTAAGTCAGCGGGCGCGTCTCAGCAGGAATCTGATCGGGGAATACGCCTGAACGAAATCGTGATTGGCAAAGAGGAAAAGAAAGATCTCGCAAAAATCGATCTCCCCAAAAATAGCTCCATCAAGGGCAAGGTAAGTCTTGGTACAACCGCTCCCACCTCCTTGGCCCTGAAGGAAAGTCTCGCTGGCATTGACGTCTATATTCCTGGAACCAAATACATCGTTAAGTCTGGGGAGGACGGTTCTTTCACCATGGATTCCGTTCCCGTGGGTCGGCACAAACTTTACATCGAGAAAGATGGTTACAGACGAGGTGTTTTTAATATCGAAACCAAGGGAGGCGAAACCTTTGATGCCCCCAACATAGCTCTATTTGTCGATACAGGTGAGGAAGGCTACGTTGTTGTTCAAGACATGGAGCACCTAGAAGGTGCTTGGATTACAAACTTCGTCCGCACCAAGAAGATACGACTCAGTATCGGCGCAACAAGCGGTAGCACACTTATGAAAATTAGTGCGTGCAGTGATTTTCGTGGAAAATCATGGCGGCCTTATGCCGAGCAGGCGGAATATACCCTCGAAGAAGAATGCCTTGAGGACTTGAAAGGCGGCTATCGCATCTACATTAAATTTGCCAATGGCAACGGACTAGAATCGTCGCCCTTCATGAGCGACAACTATTTTCTCTACAACCCGGCTTCAGCCAAATCATTAGGCATTATGAACCCAAGGCTTCGAATCCATGACATCCCAACAAATGCAGCCAAATTATTTCTGTCTATTTTAGATCCCAGTACAGGGGGATTCATCGAACGGGAAGAATACCCTTTGCAAGAGTTCCACGACAACTTCACCAAAGATCTTTCCTGCTACTACGATGGATATTCAAAAAAATTAACGGGCGATGGGACGGTTATACTGGATGGCTATGGACGCGCAGATTTTTACATTGAATTCGCTGATAGCTCCGGACAAACCATCGGAAAACCAATACAGGCATTCGTCACATCGACTTGCCCCACAGTGCAAGCCACAATTCAAGGAACAACGGCAACGATCAAATTAAGCGGTATCCCTGAAAGAGCAACACACATGCGTAAAGCCATTAATCAGGATATTGACGATTCA
>CAYOJQ010000016.1:0-49617 GCA_964404325.1 uncultured Oligoflexales bacterium | reverse complement strand
AGCCGCTTCAGCCAAAGTGGTTTTCTACCGTGAAGGAAAGGAAATCGGCCGAATACATGTCGATCGATTTTTCGATAAAGAGATCTAACATCCTTGGGGACGGAGGCTCCGTCCCCAATTTATGCCGCGAACAGATGCTCCAACTCCTCGTGTCCCCGATCAATTACAGGTTCGCCATGCGCTAGCAGAAGATGCGCGAAGGGACGTTCCTTTAAAATATGCTTAAAGGCAGCGCGGAGTCCTTTTTTAACTTTTTCGGGATTGTTGCCCATGAGTTCGTTCGGAACAAATCCAAGCCCATGATCCGTATCAACCACCGCGTCGCCGATCGCAAGAATTCCACCATGCACCGGAATATAGAAGGCCGTTTCCTCATCACATAAAGAACCAACAGGCAGAGCCTGCACATGACCTGGCAGCTCATCGCCGTGCTTGAACGAATTCACCCTCTCGTTGTGAGTGAACTCATAGAGGCCATTCTTATGACACCAAACTTCCGTTCCGAAAACCGCCGCGAAAAAACGTGAATGGCGATAATGATGCCGATTGGTGAGAAAGCTGTACTTCGGAATGGAATGATGACGAAACCACTCCACACCCTCGGCGGGCATCCGTGGATCAATAAGCACCGCAGGTTCTACGGCTGAGATGAGATAGGAATGAACTGGTTGACTGATACCCTTGTGGAATGTTCTCCAGTGATAGACGCCAGGCAAAATTTTTTCCATGACTAGCCCCCCGCTCTTCGTCGATTAGCCCCATCTTTCTCCGCTCCTCGCAGTCGTCGCCGCTCCGTCAAAAAATAAACAAAAAGTGGGCCACAATTTGCAGCATTTTTGACGTGACTGAGAAAGGGAGGGACGCATGTATTCAATTCTTGTTGGTACGGAAAAAGGTCTTGTTCCCCTTGGAATAATTCCATCTCATATTTACAAATGGGCTGAGCAGCTGCAGGGAACACCCATCACGGCGTTGCATGTGAATCCTGATGGCATTGGTGCCATTTTGGATAAACAAAGGATTCAATTCTGTCAGAACGACGGAGAAATCATCAGCGTTGAAAAATCCAATGAATCTCTCACCAGCCTTTACTACTGGCACGGTGAAGCCATCGTTGGCACATACAAAGCACATCTTATGCGCGTTAAGAACCGTCGCATGGAAATGGTTCATTCCTTTGAAAACGCGCCTCATCGTGAAAAGTGGTTTACACCCTGGGGAGATCCCGCATCCGTGCGCTCGATGGCGGCGAATGTAAAAGATTTGTTTGTAAACATTCATGTGGGCGGTGTGGTCAGGAGCACTGATGCCGGAAAATGGCAACAAATGGTGGATATCGATGTGGACGTGCATCAGGTTCTCATCCCCAACCCCGAACTCAATCAAGTTCTTATCGCGACAGGAATGGCCGGTTTCGGAGAAAGCAACGACAACGGTCAAACATGGACATTCTCTCACCATGGCATGCACGCATCCTACTGCCGCGCTCTTGCGGTGAGTGAAGGCAATGTGATTATTTCTTGTTCCGACAGCCACAAAGGTGAACATTCAAATATTTACATGCGACCGCTTGACGCTCCCCGTGACACTCCGTTCCAGCCCTGCAATGTGGAACCACAATGGTTCGACGCCCCCATCAACACCCATTGCCTCCAGGCCTACGGCAATGATGTGGCTTTTGGGACTCGTTTTGGCGAGGTTTATGTATCTCGCGACAGAGGCGTGGAATGGTACCAAGTGATCAGCGGGCTTCCCGCGATTCAATGCCTCTTAGTGCTCCCAGGCACCTAACGCATGACGCGCGAACACCGGATTCGTGACTTTGTAAAACGCCATCGTCAGTTTTTAAAAATCGCCGCGACGATTATCATCGCGGCGGTTATTTTCTACATCTTGGCGACGCGTCTGAGAGGACTTAGTGTCGAGGAGATCGTTCATTCCCTCGATGAAATCCCAGCGAAAAACATCGTTGACGCGGTTATTTTAACAGTCATCAGTTACATCTGGCTTGCCACTTATGAATTCATCGGTCTGCAATACATCCATAAATTCTTCCCCATCCGCCGCGTGCTTTTCGCATCCTTTCTCACCTACACATTTAACTTCAACTTGGGCTCCATCGTCGGGGGTCTCGGGATGCGGTTTCGCCTCTATCGACGCTGGCAGCTAAAACATTCTGAAATTGTGCGTCTAAGCTTCGCCTGCATCTTCACCTCATGGGTGGGATACGTGCTCTTAAGCGGTTCGACGCTTGTGTGGATGCCGGAAGCCCTCAGCCATTTTCGCTTCTACAATGCCGCCATCGCGCGCGTCGCTGGAGTGATTCTACTCGGGATTATTGCCGTATTAATCATCGGCTCGAAAAGAGCGCGCGTCGTCCACTTCGGACGCTGGCACATCACCACATTTAACCGTCGCCAACTCGTCTCCGCCCTTACCGTCTCAGTGCTGCAATGGCTGACACTGGCGACCATTATCTACGTGTTCCTCTCCCACTTTGCGCCCGTGGACTTTTCCATTGTGCTACTCACCTACCTTTTTGCCGCGATCGCATCCGTTCTGCTTCATGTTCCCGCCGGCCTTGGCGTCCTCGAGGGAACTTTCGTCCTGGCGTTCGAGGGTCTCATGCGACCGGCTGAAATCTTGGCGTCCATCTTTGCCTTTCGCACCATCTACTATTTCATTCCATTCGCCATCAGCCTCGTGACATTTTCCGTCGATGAAATTCATCACTGGCGTGCCAAGAAGCGATCGTGACTTTATCCTCCCCCGTGCTTTAAGATCCCATCAGAAAGTTAGAAAAACGCTTTTCATGGGGGAACTAACCTTGAAGCTGCACAAAATATATCTCTTAGCGTCAGTTTTATTTGCCATCAGTGGTTGTGGTGAGATCAGCGAAAGCAATCTCGCAAGCGTTCGCAATGTAGCCGAAACAATGGCACGCCCCCTTCTCACGGGTGCTAGTGTCACTTCCGGTCACACGGCTCCCAGCCCTGGACTGCTGCTCAGCGAGAAGTTCCACACAGCCGACAAAGCCATCACGCTGGCCCGCAACGGCGCGAAGGGCGTCGACATCATCCCGGAAATCACTGATGCCGCGTTGAGCGATCGCACCATTGTGATTGGCATTGATTTGTTGTTCTGGGATTCCACGCTGGGAAATATTGGACCTAGCGCCGCCGCTCTCGAAAAACTCATCAACATGTGCGCGCAAAAAAATATCCCGCTCGTGATTGGTGACATTCCAAACCTTGTGGGCTTCTTTCAGTTCCAAAGACGCGCGTTGAATGAAAAGATCCACGCGCTATGTGTCGCCGAGAAAGGCTGCGGAATTTTACCTGTCGACGCCATAAACCAAAAACTCACCGCCCAAGGCTTTATTGAATTCAATGGCCAGCGCTACAATCGCAGTGAATTACTTCCCGACGGCTTACATCTAAGTCGCGTTGGGAGTGAAATCGTCTCGTCCTATCTGGAAAATCTGATCGAAACGGGAAGCTATATGTGAGATCCCTCGCTTCGCTCGGGATGACGACGCGCGTCATCCTGAGCGAGCAAACGTCATCCTGAGCGAGCAAACGTCATCCTGAGCGAAGCGAAGGATTTACTACGGCCATGTGAGGTATTTATTGTTGATGGGGATATCACGCGGATCAACACCATCCCGTATCCCCACCACTTCTTCGAGCTCAGTGTGAAAGTACGGAACGAATGTCGAATTGCCCTCGTTGTCTTCCAACTGCAGAATGTTGGGTTGACGAGGGCTCACTGATTTAACTGTGTACTCGCCACCTTCTTGGAAATCATCGCTGTATTTGGATGTGAGTTGGACTTTGTCCTGTGGCCACGCCTCGTGCAATTTAGGTGGCGGCACACGGCGAATGGTCTTCTTAACACCGTTCTCGGTGTAAGTGATGGTGTAGGGTTTACGTGAAAATTGAACCGGCCCCAAACAAGTCCCCTGATTTACAGAAAGACAATCTCGCCTTTTGGGTTTTCGGATAAAAAAATGGCGGACTTTACAAAAAGCCCACCAATTCGTCTGTTATTCAGCCCTTAACCCAAATATCCGTGCCAGCGCGAACAGGATTGGGTAAGATTCTAGATAATTTCCCGACCAGCAATGTATCCGGTGCTTCGTGTGTTGCAGCCGCAGGTGCGATTGCCAGCTGATTCAAAGAGAGTGTTGCAAGAGATGCAGCGACGAACTTTGATTTTAATCGGTGAAAGATTCGCCAAGCGTCGGGCATGATTCTTAAGTTCGATGTCTTTTACAACGGACGGAGGTAAGCGTTTAACTTTGTTACCTTTGAATTCTTCTGGTGCAATATCATGTGACATCGGCGACACCCCGTAGGTTTACATCTGATTGGCTGATGTAGAATGATCGAAAAAACAAGTTCGCGCTGAATACCAAAAGCGCCTGTTTCTTGTCAACTTTTTTAAGATAAGTTATGAAAATTAAGAATTTTATTAATAAACTAACTATTCTAATTCAAATACTACCAGTCTTTATGGCCTGCGCCCGGAATCAGCGCCTGGATCAGCCTCAGGACGAGGTCAAACCGGTTCAGGACAGCTTTGAAATCCTTTCCGTGGAGCCCACGGAAGACTGGAACGATGCCCCCAGCCGCGATACCCCCGCCCCTTTGGCGGAGCCCATCTCCCCTGAAATCGCGGCGCGTTTTCCGCATTTGGAGCCTCAGATTGGACAAATTCTCTTGGGGAACGCCCAGGTCCAAGTGGTTATCTCGGGAATCCCGCCGGTGCCGAGCGGCAACCCCTGGCAACCCGCGATCCTGGAGATGTTCCATAAGCGCGGCGACCGCTGGGAGAAATTCGGTGGCCTTGGCCCCATGGATCTAAAATTGAGCAACGGTCGCGAAAATTTCACCGCGATTGGTCTCGACACCAACATCACGAGTCATCGCGCGAGTGTCATTTTTTTCCTGGCGGGAAAAGATTCGCAGGGAGCCAAGGCAAAGCTTGTTTATCATCTCGCGGCGCACGAACCCGCCATGCAGATGATCTTCGAGGATTTCATCTCGTCAAAAAACCAAAACAACCGCCCTTGGGATTGGCGCCTGCGCTTTCGCCCCAACGCTGGTCAGGTTCATCTCATTCCCGATCGCTTCAACAAGGAAAAATGGCGACGCGCCGTCACTCACGTGTTGGGGGATGAAGTCATCAGCATCGTGAGTTTTGGACCGTTGGAATCAGACGCACGCGAAGGCGAAGTGGTTATCGGCGCGCCGCGAGGCCAGGCTTACAAGGCGGGAGTTGAATTTTTTATCGGTGAAGAAAGCGCTGGGCGCGTACCGTTTAAAATCGTCACAACAGAAAGCTGTTACCAGCAACTGCTGAAAAAAGGCGAAGTGTCGCATAGCTCACTGATTGATTGTCGCTTAAAGGCGCGTCCAGGATTTTTGAAACTAGCTTTATTCCCGGAAGAAAATCCGATCGCCTCTTTCCCACGACTTATCTTCTTCCGCGATCAAGATAATCGCATGGTGGGCGCTGTTCCTGGAGTGGCGGGCAGAGATTACCAAGTTTTCATGTCACAACAGGATGTGTACCGCATCATTGAGGTGAACGAACAAGGAGAGCAGCGTCGCGCTGAATTCACTCTCAATGAAAACCAAGTGGGGAAGCTCACCCTCGCGCCAAGAAAACCAGCCAATCTCCGTGTTGAGCTCTTTAGCCCCACCGAACGCCTCAACGCGCCCGCGGTGATGGAGATCGTGAACGCCAACGAACCACGCGCCATCCCCGTCGGCAAGTACGCCCCGAGTGATGCGACGATCGAACCGCTTTCACCTTATTTTCTATTAGTAAAGAAATGGCCCGTCTCGGTTCTCCTTCCCGCCGCGAAGTATCAGGTGAGTGTCTATCGTGGAAACATGGGCAAAATATGTCAGAAAGAAGTTTTGCTCCCTGCCGTCACGCGCCAACAAGTTGACTGCCGCGTGGATGCGACCCGTGAAAAATCACGCTTAAAGAGTGCCGCCCTCGCTGACTACTCAACGGTTTTGCCGGAGCAATCTCCCGGCGTTCTCGCGGAAGTTCTTGGCGTGCGCATGTTAGCCAGCGATCCTTTTCATGCGAGCGAGCCCACCGCGAAAGTCGGCTCTCTCCCTATTTTGGAAATAAAGGATCCGATGCTTGGTGGAACCATTCGTCTACTCGGAGCCACACCCGCGGTTGTGAATGCGTGGCGACAGCATCAAGAAAAGGCGAAAGGCCCCATTGCAAAACAAGCAATGGCTTTTGCGCGCGAGCAATCGATTCTTACTGAACTCACCTGCCCCGGAACGGGCATGAACGTGGAAGACTACGGTCGTCTCGCGGATCAGCTGCAACCTGATATCCTACAAGTTTTTGGCTGCGGTTCGGTCGGCCACCAAGAGCGCCTACTGCGACAGATCAATACAAACCTAAGCAAAAAAACGAAGGCTCCCCTTCTCGGCGCGGCTTCGTTTCAGCAAAGTTATTTTCGCAACTTCCAATTCGCCGCATGGGCTTTTCCCACGGATAAATTGCCCCTGACAGGAAAAATCCTCACCGCTGACGATGTGTTGCCTCTTATCAAAAAGGGAGATTATTCGTTGAGCGCGGGAGGTTATGTGGCTTTTCTTCCGACGGAAAAACCAGAGAACGGCAAGCCCGTCAAAGGCCCCATCCAGATCTCAGTAAAAGCCGAGGCTTTGCCCGGAAGCGCCCCAACACGCGTGGTTCTTTGGGGAGAGAACGATGTGGTTCAGGAAATGAAATGGGATGAAACCGCCGGTCGTGAGCAAACCCTGCGTTTCACCCTAAAAACGCGTCCGCGACGCAAATGGCTCCGGGTGGAACTCCGAGGTCGTGACGAAGCGCTTGCTAAGCAAGGCTCGGAAATTGTATTAGCCACATCGAACTTTCTATCCCTCCCGTAGTCTTCATACGTGGAGAAACAAGAATCAAGGTGTTCAGGAGCCGTCATGACAACGAAGCCTCTGCAGATGAAGCCGCTTTTGAGCGCCGCGGAAATGCAGAAACGTGTAAACGAAATCGGTGCGGAGATTTCTCAGCGCTTTGCCGGTGAATCCGTAATCCTCGTGGGAGTGCTGAAGGGGTCTTTTATTTTCTTGGCGGATCTCGCTCGCGCGATCACAGTCCCAACGCGCATCGAGTTCATGAGTGTGTCGAGTTATGAAGGAACAAAATCAACCGGCCATGTCCGCATCACACAAGATCTTTCAACGGATATCCAAGACAAAAATGTGATTCTCGTTGAAGACATCGTTGATACCGGCACAACCGTTGAATACTTGCTCAACACGCTGCAGGTGCGTAATCCCAAAACGCTGCAAATCTGCTCGCTTCTTTCCAAAAGAGAAGTGCATCGCATGAGTCACGTGATCGACTACGTTGGTTTTGAAATCGGAAATCAATTTGTTGTGGGTTACGGTCTAGATCTCGATGGCGCCTACCGCAACCTTCCCGACATCATGCAAGTGACGTCAACCTAGTTGGCGTCATCCTGCTACATCATCCTGCTCATTGACGTCATCCTGAGCAACGCGAAGGATCTCAGCCCCCTTCACGCCATCCATCATGACGGTTTTTTCAGAGTGACGCCGCATGTGGCAGAACATCCAAGTCAGACCAGTCAATTAAAAACGGAACACCATTCAGACAACGAATCTGTAATACGTCAGCAAGGAAAAAACCTTGTTGGCGTAGACTTTGCTGCAATGTTTGTGTGTGGTTCTTAAGGGGGAGCCAGGCGGATGATGCGGCTTCTTCGGCTTGTGGCATGTAGGGCATGACAACAGCGAGCTGATCGTGCACCCAAAGCGCTTCGATGGGTGGTATCAGCGGCGCATTCAGTCCTTTGACGACGTAGATCCTTCGACGCCATTCTTCCTGTGACGCGCGCAATCCGTCACGAAACGTGGGTTTCGCAAGCGACACGACAACACCGTCTTCACCACTTCGCATGCGATAACTACGGAAGTGACTACCTTCGCCAATCAGCTCGACATGGGTTTCAATACGACTCTTAACAAAGTGAATCACGAGGCTGGGATCGAACGATTTCTGGAATTTAGTTTTTATAAACTGGACGGCTTGCATATCGCCATCACAACTTACGACCGGCCCCGTTGAAAGGGTGTGCTGATAAATTCTTGTCATCGTTCTATTTTTCTCCTATTCGGCTTTACCGTTAGCCGGAAAAAACCTCCTGGCGCCTGGCCTATCGACAGTCTGTTTAAACTTTGTACAAGTGTTGTTTTTATGTTATCTAAAAACCCGCGTAAACTCCACGCATGCAACTATAAGACACTAAAAACATTGAGAATCGCTGGGCTCCGGTAGACGTTTTCTGGCATATGCTTTTATGGCATACGACTTGCTCAATATGATAAGAGGCTGATGCCAGCCTTGTACCGGATGTGCCTGTTGTACTGGTTCCCTATTTCTGGAGGATGTGCTCATGCAGGGCGGGTCAACTCAAGAAGACAATGTAGTTTCAATCTTCTCTCGTAAGAATGCGGAAAAGAAATCTGACTCCAAAGAATCGGCGACAGAAAATCTTAGTTTCACTGAAGTCATGCAGCGAAACAATGATAACGTCGAACGCCTTCGCAAAGAGCGCGAAAAAGCAAATCGCAATGTCATCCGTTCATACCGCTTAAAACCGCGCTAACATCTGTTAGCGCGCCTATTCTCTCTCGTTCGTTCCCTATTGAATTGTTGCTGTTGTTTTTAGTTGTTGTTGAACTTGTTGCTGTTGCAGGTGTGGAAAATGAAAACGGATAAGCCCGTCGTGGGCAAGGTGGTTGATCTCCAAGCTTACCGCCAAAACAAAAAGCTAGAAACCGATCTCGCTCGTGGCCGCCAACCTTTGTACTCCAGCCATCTCGATCAAACTGCTTCCGCGAAAAAAGGTAGTGAAGAAGATGATTTTGGCCAAAGAATGCAAAGAATTCGCACCAGTCTCGAGAAAATTAACCAACTGATGTACGAGCTAAAAAAGAACTCAAAAGATTACACACACTGATTTCTGATCGTCAAAAACCAAAAAGCCTAGCGTCACAGCTAGGCTTTTTTCATTCCGTTTTCTCAAGGACTAGACGTCCACAAAGCCATGGCGGATGGCATAACGCGCCAACTCGATCTGCGAACGCATGCTGAGTTTTTCCATGATGTTCGCCTTGTGACGATCCACTGTCTTCACACTGATATTCAAATCGTTGGCGATTTCTTTTGCCGTCATGGCGTGCGCCACGCAGCACAACACATCAACCTCGCGTGGGCTGAGAGGATGGCTCGTTGTCGTCGGTCGCTTCTTACTCGCCGTAAAGCTACGCTTGTCGGCGTTTTCAGAGAAGTAACGTTTCCCCTGCGCGACCTGGCGCAAAGCTTCGCAGATTCCCCTTGAGCCTTCGAGCTTGGACACGAGACCAAACGCTCCAAAACGATCCGCCTGCTTCACATTTTCTTTTGTGAAGAACGCCGTGATAAATAAGACCTTCACATCCGCATGAACCGCTTTCGCCTTCTTAACAATGTTAAAGGTCGGCGTTTCCATCTGAATGTCCAACAAGAGGATGTCGGGCTTGTGCAATTCAACAAGATTGATGGCATCTTTGCTTGTGCCACTCTCCGCGACAACCTGCAGGTCTGGTTGTTTTTCAATCATGTAGATGAGACCTTCCCGCACCACGGGATGGTCATCCAATACAATCAATCGTATTTTAGACATCGACAAGCCGTCTTGATTCTCTGACATGTTTGAGGTCCCTAAGCCTTATAAAAATATGTTGTCGAGTTTCTTAACGGAACTCAATCCAAAAAATCACCAAATTTATTCGGACGCTTTCGATGATGTTTTGGTTTTAGTAGATCTTGTCTTCTTCGCCGCGACTGCTGCCTTCTCTACTTGTGCCTCTTCTCCCGCTCCCTGCTTTTCCACGCCTTCTCCCTCGGTTTTCTTAGCCTTTGGAGTGCGCTCAGGGAAAACGAAGTTAAAGCCGCCGCCGCCTTCATTCATCTGTAATTTAGCACTAAATGGACGTCCCTTTTTTGAAATAAATCCATTTAGAAACTCTGTTTCCTTTTTTAGGAGATAGTCACTAAATTCAGTGCGTTTGATTTCACGCTTACACAACATGCGTGGGAACGAAAATCCCGCCGCGTTATTGTCTCCATCCTTACGCGCCCTTAGTTTCGTTTCGCAAACAAAGTCCGTGGCGGTCTCAACCACACGGCAATCACCTTGATGAATGGGACATCCACCAATGGGGGCCGGATTCACTTCAAAGCCATCCGTGGACTCTTCGCTGCCAAGAACGTTACGACGCACGAGTTGGCCATTTTCCAAGGCAAGGATGGCTTTATACGAAGTCCCGTTCGCACTGACGAAACCATCAAGCTCGTCCGTGATGCCTTTTTCCAAGAGATCCTGCACCACCGCACGGTTGATGTAACGACCGTTGTGATCTTTCCAAATAAGGAAATCGCAATTTTTCTTGCCCGTTCGCTTCGTGGATTCACGGCAGCCGTAGAACCAAGCGCGTTCAAAGACTTCTTCGTGGCACTTTGGACAGCGGCCTAGAGGCTTCTGATCCGGGTAAATGGAGTCAAAATCAAAGTCACGGGCTTGATCCACGACTTCTTGGGTGTATTGAGCGATCTCGGACATAAAGTCCTGAGGCTGACGCTTGCCATCTTCAACTTCAGAAAGGAAAAACTCCAGCTTCCCTGTCAGTTCAGCTGACGTCAAACGACTAGCACCAATACGGTGAAGGATATCGATCAAGCGAATCCCTTTGACCGTTGGCCGCAGGGTCTTGCTCACGTATTCACGCGTTTTTAAGTTTTCAATAATATCCGCACGCGTTGCCGCCGTCCCCAAGCCTTCCGCTTTATTCAACGCAGATGCCAGAGACTCATCTTCCACCTGACGTCCCGCGTTTTCCATCAAAGAAAGCAGACCTGCCTCACTGATGCGTGAGGGGGGCTTCGTGGCTAGTTTTTCCGCTTCCGCTTGGAGGCCCTTCACAGGAACGTTGTCTACTTTATCTTTGCCACGGGCAAGCGGAGGGAAGTTGGTTTCACCGCCTTGGCCGACTTGTTTATCGAACACGGCTTCCCAGCCAGCCTCTTTGAGAACCTTAGGCGGCTTGCTCTTAAAGCTTTGGCCTGCGACCTCAGTGATACGTTCCACATCTTCATAAACGGATGGACCATAGAAGGCGGCCAAAAATTGACGCGTGACCAAGTCATAAAGTTTGAGATCGTCTCCCTCAAGGTTACCGACTTCACCGGTTGGAATGATGGCAAAGTGGTCCGTCACGCCCGCGTCGTCAAAAACCTTCTCATCATTCAAGCGCCCCTTATTGATCAAAAGGGCCGCATGAGGAGCGTAGGGAGGAACCTTCGAGAGGATACCCAGGATACGATCCACTTCTTCCTTATAATTATCCGGAAGCACCTTCGAACTGGTACGAGGATAAGTGAGAACCTTGTGTGTTTCATAACAACGTTGCGCGGCGCGCAAAGTGCGTGTCGCGGACCAACCAAAGCGACTGTTCGCGGTTCTTTGCAAAGTTGTGAGGTCAAATAACAACGGCGGTTTACGAGGTGAAGGCTTACGGACCTCGCGAGCAACACCCGTCTGCCCCGCGATCGCTGCTTGAATAGCATTCGCGCGTGCTTCATCGAAGATGCGATCTTCTTTAAGATCACGATCGCCTTCTTTGTTTTTGAAACTGGGGTCAAACCATACCGCTTCATATTCATGATCGCTCGCGCCGAACTTCGCATTCACTTTCCAATACGCAATAGCGCGATGCTCGAGCACTTCAATTTCTCGATCGACCAAAAGAGACAGTGTAGGCGTTTGCACGCGCCCAGCGGACCAAGAAAGACCACGCTCGTTACGGGACTTGAGGCGCACTGTCAGGGCGCGCGTCGCATTCATACCAATCAACCAGTCCGCATAAGCACGGCATTCCGCTGCATGGGCGAGTCCATTAAATTTCTCGCCGTTTTCCAAGCGCTCAAAGCCTTCTTTAATGGCCTTTTTCACCATGGATTGCAGCCAGAGTCGTTGGATGGGCTTGCCAATCTTTAAATAGCTTACAATCTCACGAAAGATCAGCTCACCTTCGCGCGCGGCGTCACAGGCGTTGATAAGGCGATCCACGTCCGCGCGAGCGGCCAACTTAGCAATGGCCTTAACGCGGTTTTCTTGATTGGGAACGGGTTTGATTTGAAATTCTTGTGGGATGATCGGCAGATCATTCAAGCGCCAACGCTTGTATTCGGGGCTGATGTCCTCGGGCGCAAAAAGGGTCAGGATATGACCCACCGCGTAAGTACAAACATAGTCATCACTCTCGTAGTACTCACCTTTGTTCTTTTCCGTAAAACCACCCAAGGCATTGGCGATATCACGAGCCACGCTGGGTTTCTCAGTAATGATAAGGGCTTTTGCCATAATCCTTCGCAATCCTTCACTGTGACGGCTTCTCGCTGTTCTGGAGGCTTACGGCCAACTTAGGCAGAACATCTGGAATTAGCGAGATTATTTTGCCCCTCATTATGCAAAAAAACGAGGGACATCTCAAATTGCTCCGAGCGCCGTACCGACTTCACGCACAAAAGGCCGAAGGTTTTATGAAGCTCTCACAGTCACTTGATTTATGCGTTTTTAAAGGAAGATTTTCATAAAAGCAAACTTTTTATGAGTCTTACCCCAATCCGATCGCCCATCCTGAAACCCGATTTTGTGCTATTTTTGGCACAAAGAAAAAGTTCACAGACCAAGATGACGGATACCCAAACCTTGTGATATGTTCTCCGATCCGAAATTGTACCCACATCCCTGAGGCAGGAATGAAACTCCGCAATATTTGTACGATCGCTCACGTTGACCACGGCAAAACAACCCTGGTTGACCATCTACTTCGCCAATCCGGCACCTTCCAGGCTCATGAAACTGTTGAAGAAAGAGTCATGGACAAGGACGACATCGAGCGGGAACGCGGTATCACTATCATGGCTAAGAACGCGGCCTTCTCCCTGGCCGACACAAAGGTAAACATCGTCGACACCCCAGGTCACGCCGACTTTGGCGGCGAGGTTGAACGCATCATGGGCATGGTGGACGGCGCCATCCTACTGGTGGACGCAGCGGAAGGCCCCCTACCCCAAACCCGCTTCGTCCTCCAAAAAGCCATCAAAAAAGGCCTCCGCGTTATCCTCTGCATCAACAAAGTCGACCGCCCCGAAGTTCAGAACAGCGACCTCATCCACACCACGGTAGATAAAGTATTCGATCTCTTCGTTGAGCTAGGAGCCTCCGACGAACAGGCTGATTTCCCCATCATATACGCCTGTGCCCGTGAAGGCTGGTGTACGCGTGAAGCAGACGAGATCCCGCAGCTGATCAACGGCGAAAAGCGCGGCTCACTCCGTCCTCTTTTTGACTTGATCCTGTCACTGCCACAGCCAACCGTCTTGAATCAGGCGGAAGCGCAAATGATGGTAGCGAACATTGGTTACAGCGAATACGTGGGCGCCATGTGCCTTGGTAAACTCTTGTCCGGTAAAATTGTAAAAAACCAAACCATCTACCGCCACGGCGTCAACGCCGCGGGCGCGCCCGTCCGCGACAAATTCCAGGCCGCGCACCTCTATTCCTTCAAAGGTCTTGAGCAGGTCGAGGTTGATAGCTTGGAAGCCGGTGACATCGGCTGGATCTCCGGCTGCAATCACTATGAGATTGGTGACACCATCGTCAGCGGCGCTGAAATGTCTCCCATGGAGCGCATCAAGGTGGAAGCGCCAACGCTTCGCATCCTCTTCTCCATCAACACGTCTCCGTTCTCCGGCAAGGAAGGCAAAGCCATCCAGTCGCGCGAACTTCGCACGCGCCTTATCAACGAAGTGCGCAGCAACCCAGCGTTGAAACTTGAAGACGCGGACCAGGCGGATCAGTTCTATCTACTGGGTCGCGGTGAGTTGCAGTTTGCTATTTTGATCGAACGCATGCGCCGCGAAGGCCTTGAGTTCATGGTGGGCAAGCCCAACGTACTCTTCACGCGCGACACTAACGGCGCATTGCAAGAGCCACAGGAAAAAATCACCCTCGACCTCCCGGAAACTTATTCAGGCGACGTGACTCGCTTGTTTCAGATGCGTAAAGGCCGTCTTCTTGCTTACGAAAACCTTGAGATGGCCGGCGATCCGCGTGTGCGTTTGATTTTTGAAATCCCAACACGCGGTCTTTTGGGCACACACTCACACTACCTCACCGCAACACGCGGCATGGGCCTCATTAGCTCTGAACTTATGGGCTACACCGAATTTCAAGGCGATATCGCGCACCGCAGCGGTGGCGCCATCATCTCCGACCGCGCGGGAAAATCGACTGCTTATGCCCTTGAGTCTGTTCAAGATCGTGGTCAGCTGTTTATCGGTGAAGGCATCGATATGTATGAAGGCATGATCATCGGTGAAGCGGCGAAGGACAACGATCTCAACGTCAACGCGTGCCGTCCGAAAAAATTAACGAACATCCGCACCACTTCCTCCGATGGTATCGTGATGCTGAACGGCGTGCGCAAGATGAGCCTCGAAGCCTGCATCGAATGGATTGACGAAGATGAGTGGATTGAAGTCACGCCACAGAACGTGCGTATTCGCAAAAAAGTTCTCGCTAGCAACATGCGCAGCGTGAAGCGCGAGGATCGTGTGAAGCACGATTAGTCTGATGACAACGCAGCATAGAAACATTTCCGTCCGTGTGGGGCTAGCCCCCATGGAAGGCGTAACAGATCTACCATTCCGGTTGTGGATGTCTCTGGCATCCCAACCGGATTTTTGTTGGACGCCGTTTCTGCGTGTGACCGAAACATTTCCCGGAAAAACTTTGCCCGCCGACTTCATGCCGGAAATTCAGACGCCTCATTCCGTTCCGTATCAATTGGTGCCCCAGATCATGGCGTGCGACTTGCCGCCAGCCGCCGGAACAGTGGAGCAGATTTTACGTGAAGGCGCTGAGTGGGTAGACCTTAACTGTGGCTGCCCTTCGTCCCGTGTGGTGGGCCATGGCGCGGGTAGCAGTTTACTCATCGATCCAAAGAATTTTCAGAATTTCATCGCCGGTCTCGCGAGTGCCGCCGGCAGCGGAAAACTAAGCGTAAAAACGCGAACCGGTTTTAACTCCGCAAGCGAGCTACCGCGACTTCTTGAAGCATTGCATCCGATCCCATTGCGGAAACTCACCATTCACGGTCGCACAAGACCTGATCGTTACGATGGTGAAGCGCTATGGGATCTTATTCAGCAAGCGTCTCAATCGTTGCCCTACCCTGTTGTCGGTTCGGGCGACATTGTTTCACTGAAAAGTTATGCGGAGCGGGCCACGCTCGCTCATGGCGTGAAAACAATGATCGTTGGCCGCGGCGCCATCCGCAATCCGTGGATCTTCACGGAATTGCGCAGCGGAGAGTCGGTTACCATTTCGGCGGAAACACTGCGCGCGGCGTTAAGTATGGCGGCCCTGTTGGCGCTTCTCGGCGCCGGCGAAGCGGAAGCTTTGCTTGCACGGCTTAAGGAAGGTTTTTTTGTTGGTTCCTGCGGAACTGAAGCCGAAGCTTGGCGCGATCTGTATGAAAAAATTTGCCGCGCAACGTATGGTGAAGTGATTGAGCCGACGGCATTGCCATTGCACCGCGGACTGCTCGGTCGCGTGAAAATGATTTGGCACTCGTGGCGCAGCAGTCTACCGGAAGAACTTTTCTCGCCTCTACTTATGCGTTCATCCACCTTCGGTGAACTTGATGCCGGTATCGCCGCAATCCTACGCGATCTTCCGGCAACATTTTTCTGCCACCATCAGTCGCAATATGATTGGTTGTATAGCAGCAGTAAGAAAAATCCCGCGGCGCAGCCTTCGGCATGAGGGCCTCGCTTCTTAAGGCAACTCATAAAAACCAGAAGAAAAACAACAGATACAACATGTTAAGAACCTCCGACATCAGCATCCCAACGGTAAGGATTTTTGAAATGTGGCGCTCCCCCTCAATGAAAGGAGCTGACTGCCGATAAACCTTGCGGATACTTCAGGGAGTTTTTGTGGCTGGTTCAAACCTCGTTCTAAAAAAGGGTCAGCGCATCTTTGCGGAAGGGGAAGCCTCTGATGGCATGTACCTCATTCGCAAAGGCGAGGTGCTGGTCTATTTAGAAAAAGGTGGCACGGAAGTGAAGCTTGCCTCCCTTGGTTCTGGCGCGATGATCGGTGAAATGTCACTTTTTGATAAAAAGGCTCGCTCCGCCTCCGCGCGTGCGACAGCTGACACCGAAGTGACAAAGATCACCAATGATGATTTTGCGAAGCTCATGAAACAGATCCCCAAATGGTTCGTGGGCCTTATGTCATCTCTGTCCACGCGTCTGCGCGAAACCAACGAACGCCTTCAGGCGATCGAAGCCAAGAAAGTCGTGAATCCTCTTTTAACCGTCGTGCGCGCGATGCATGTGCTCAATCTTATTTGGCACAAAGACGGAACAAAAGACGGCAGGGAGTGGCTGCTTGACCGTGAAGTATGCGAAAAGATGATGGTCGCGACGCTGGAGCTCAACCCTGAAACAACATCACGAATCTGCCAGTCATTGGTGGATGGCCATCTGATCGCCACCAAGAAAAACAATTACAAAAACGATGTCTTCGCCATTGTGAATCGTGGAAACTTAGAGCGATTTATCGCGTTTGTGCAGGAATTCACACAGCAATTCCCCACACAGCCCGGCGTGCCCACTGAGTTTGTGCAAATGCTGGAGTGCGTGAGTAAGATCGTGCAGGAATCTGCTTACGATTCCGTGACGGTAACGATGGAGCAGGCGGCGGAAGAAGGTGAGCGACGCTCTCTGAATACGACATCCTGGAAGTCTCATCTGCATTTTCTTAAGCACGGTGGTCGCACGATTTCCCTGTCAAAAACAGCTGAAGGCGAACTCGCGTTCAAGGTTGAGAAAAAATCGATCTCACGTCTTGTGGAAACATATGCGACATTAGCAGCGCTACGCAACTCCGGCGTGACTTAGAGCTTACCCAACACATCCAACAAGATCGCAGGTTTCTTTCCAACTTCATCATCGTACTTCTGATAAAGCACCGCGAGAATGCTTAACCGCATGAACGTTATGGTTTCTTTCCCCACGACATCGCCACCAAAGGGCATGGAAAAACCAACACCGGCGTCATGATAAGTGTGTCCAGCGTCTGGCGCCTGCGCGTAGTCATAAAAGATACGCCAACGTGTTTCTCGTGGTAATGCAAAGAAGATATTTTCAACGGGTAAACGCAGCGGCCCCAAAAGATCAAGCCCCAGGGAACCGACGCGCTGCACTGGCTGCAACCCTTTCATTTCCATACGCAGACGAGGGCCATCAAGATCTTGTGGTTGAAAAGCCACGTTTCCAGGCACGTCTCCACGAGATTTTAAAACCCCGTAAAATGTGCGCGCTTCGCCCACAAGAGAGAAAAACTGGCAGTTACCCTGAAACTTTCCGGTGTCACGTGCGTAGTTGAGACGATTGTTAGCCCCGGGCACGGTTCGTTCAACATCAACATTGACGTCGTAACGACAAAGCTGCGGATTGGGTGGCTCAAGCTGTGCGCGTAAAGTGACGGTGGGATGGGCGGTATCGTTCTGACCAAGAACCTCACGGTAACGCAGACGCAATCCCAACTCCAAACCAGGATTGCTGAGGAAAAAACTTCGTCGATAAAATCCCGCATCCAACACACGTTCACCGCGCGTTTGATTGCCGAAGTTCTGCGACGCGGATATCACGGTGTAAAGTGACAAAAAGGAAATATCCGTTACGTAAAACGCGCGAAATCCAGCGCGCTTCTCCGAAGGAACATAAGAACCGATCAACGTCATGCTGTTATGCATGTAAGCAAAAATTTGCGACGCCAATAAAAACGTCCATTCTTCACCAGGAAGTTTTGCCACCAGCGGCAGCCATAAGACAGTCATGGCGTCGTCGCGGAAACTGCGCGCGCCTCCCGGGAAAAATTGCCACGGTGTTCGACGATCGCTGTTATTGAAGCGATCCCAATCAAATACAGCGCGATCGGGCTGTAATTCGACATTTTCGTACGTACTGCTCGTTTCAAGCTCGGCAACCCACAGACCATCACCCGCCGCTTTACCTTCCACAACGGTGATCTTACCGTCCGCGGTTTCGATCGCCGCGGTGAGAGGAAGCACGACGTCGTTATTTTGCCGCGCGAGCACTGTGATTTTGTTTAAGCCGTTCGCCGCTTTTGTTTCACGGACATCCACGAGCTTGGCATCCGGCCAACTATCACTCGCCCACCACAGCGCAAAAACCCGCGCGAGCTCAGCCTCTCCCTGCGCATGCAGGAACTGAATCCAATCGCGCGGTGTGATGGTTTTAAAACGGTATTCCTGCAGAAACTCGCGCCACAAAGCAATAAAACGCTCTTTACCGAGGAACCATTGTGCGTAACGCATCGCTAAAGCATGCCGCGCGTAAGCCACGGGATGCTGAGAGCTGAATGGTTCGGCCGCTTCGAGCTCGTTGGTGGTGAGTTTGTTGCGTGGCTTGCTGTAGGTTAAAAGCGCCGCCATCAAATCCGTGCTTTGCGCGTAGGAAAGATGAAACCATGGCTGGTCGCCATGGCGCGGCGCGAAAAAATCCTGCCAATGAGGATCCGACTGCAATGTGAGATACGCGGTGACATCAATATTACCACGCACCAACCAATCGTGATCAAAACGATCCGCGGTGATCGCACTTCCCATCCACTGTTCACCGATAAAATTCGCCAACTGCCATACGGTCCAATGGACAACGGATTTCTCGCGCGTGAGAAGTTCCGCTTGCTTGGGCTTGTTAACCGTCACGATGCCAGGAATACGGGCGCGTTCAAGATCATCCGTCTCCAACACCACGAGGCTCTTAAATGGAAACGGACCGTTGATCGCCACTTGTTCCGCGAGAAGGCGTGGAATCGTTTCGAGATACTGACTAAAAAACTCGCTGTGGTAGGCGATGCGCAATTTCACGCCAGCGACTTCCCGTTCTTCGCCGAGAAAGTTTTGCGCCACAGCGAAGCTGAGTTTAGGCCCGGTAAAAGTAAGCTGCCATGGCTGCCCCTCTCCTTCGGGACGAATGGTCTCCGCTGGAGCGACGAGATCCCGTCCCTCCGGCAGGTAAACCTTCGCTTTGATGTCGAGGCCAAGTTCCCTCGGATAGTCCAGGCTCGGCGCGTGTTTCGCCGGACAAGTCTTCAGGGGTTGGGGGTAAGCGTCATTAAACAGCCATCGCCCCTTGTCACGGCGATCCGGCCAAAATGGCAGGCGGCTTTGGAACTCCGCCCTCACCCATCCGTCGGCGCCACGCGGCACGCGGACCAACCAAGGCTCAGTAATGCCCTCAGCCTTAAAACCACTGATGCTCATGCGCCCCGGGACGCGCTGGACGTTACCGTATTTATCGATGGAGGGAGAATAGCCGCGGGCGGGGTCAAAAACATAGGAAGGGTCAAGAAATGGCAGGTAAAAACAGACTTCTGCGGCATCGTCGGCCGGCTGGTAATTAAGCTCCCCTTTCAGCGCTCCTCGCTCCAGGGCATCCGCATCCGAGCGCAAAACAAGCTCCAACACCGGCGCGGAAAACGCGGGTGTTGCCATCACAACCCCAAAAACAAGGGCCGTGGCGCGAAGCATATAGGTCGGAAGCATGCCGATCTCGTGCCGGATGAAAGCTCAGATTGATGTGGGGGACCATTACTATATTACAGGAGGCGAGCTCCGGCTCTCGGGGCAAAAATTGCCCCTTGACCGCGTCGTTGACAAATATGTGTTTTTATTTAAAACTGCAGGGCATTTTTATGAAACACCAAATGCTCCCCAACGAGGAGACCCGATGAAAGCGTCCGTAGAAGAAGTCAACAAAGTCCAACGTCGCATTAAAGTCGAACTTGCCAGCGACGTCGTAAATAACGCCTTCGAGCAGCAGTATCGCAAGGTGGCGCAACAGGCGCGCATCAAGGGCTTTCGCCCTGGTAAAGCGCCTTTGAACATCATCAAGAAGTTCTACGGCAACTCCGTCGCCGCAGATGTCGCGGATCAATTGATTCGCAATCATCTTTTTGATGCGATCCGCAACGAAAGCCTCAACCCGATCTCAACACCGGTTTTGGAAACGTCCGACCTTCCTGAAGAAGGTAAGGAATATAACTTCACCGCTCTTGTGGACATCATGCCCAAGATCACCGTTGAAGGTTACCAAGGCATGAAGCTTTCCTTCACGCCGGCACAAAATGATCAAGCGGCTTTGGATCGCGAATTGGATATCCTGCGCCGCCGCTCCGCGAAAACGAAGGACCTCAGCGCGGACACACCCGTCGCCAATGGTCACCTCGCATTCATCACACACCACGCGCATGACGCGGAAGGTCAACCACTTCCTGACCTGCACGGTCACAGCGTTCCTGTTGAAGTTGGTAAAAATCACTTCCTTCCTGAGTTGGAAAAAGCTCTCGTGGGCATGAAAGCCGGCGATAAGAAAACTGTCGAAGTGAAGCTTCCTGAAGACTTCCAAGACCGTTCCCTCGCGGACAAAAACGTCACCATCGATATGAGTGTGGAAAAAGTTCAAGAGATGATTCTCGCTCCTCTCGATGACGAGCTCGCGAAAGACCTTGGCGAAGAATCCCTCGCCGCGCTCCAAGAAAAAGTGAAAAAAGCCATCGCGGACCAAGCGGAACAGCAAAAGCGCCATCAGCTTGAGTTCAACATCTTGAAAGATCTTTCCGCGAAAAATGCTTTCGACGTCCCACCGTCCATGGTGGATCATGTCATCGACGCGATGATCGACAACCTGCAGTGGCACAACGACAAAGAGAAACAAAACGCAAAACGCGATCCGGAATTCCGTAAGCGCTTCCGTGAAAATGCCAAGGAAAAAACGCGCAATACGTTGATCCTTCACGAGATCATCAACGCTGAGAAGCTTGAAGTCTCTGAAGAGGACGTCGATAACTACGTGGTCGAAATGGTGATGGGTTACGGTGGCGCGAAGCCAGACCAAAAAATCATTGATAATCTCAAAAAATCTTTTGGCCCACAGGCACGCGAAACGTTGTTGTTAAATAAGGCGGTTGACTTCGTTATCGCCAAAGCGACTGTGACAGAAACGCCGGCCAAGAAATAAAAATAGCCCGATAGCTTGCGCCGATCTAACTGAATCAACAATCGAAATCGCCCAGTATGGAAAAAATTCCATACTGGGCATTCTTTTCCGTTAAAGTTCTCATCTTCCGCGTCGAAACACATTTACAAGCAACTTGTCATTCCACATGATCTCGCATAGTGTAACCGTATATGTGCCAAGAAAGACTTAGGAAAGTTTTCAAATTTGGCTCATATTGAATGACGGAACCAAACGACCTCGCTGTTAAAGGACGATTACCCATGCCGTTAGTACCTATCGTGGTAGAGCAGACCAACCGTGGTGAGCGCTCTTGGGACATTTATTCCCGTCTTTTGCAAGAACGGATCATTATGCTGGGGTCACCGGTGTATGACGAGATCGCCAACGTGATCGTGGCTCAGCTGCTTTACTTGGAAAGTGTGGATCCAGATAAGGACATCCATTTTTACATCAACTCTCCGGGTGGCTCCGTCACAGCGGGGATGGCTATTTATGATTGTATGCAATTGATCCGCCCAGACGTGCGCACATACTGCATTGGCCAGTGTGCGAGCATGGGCGCCTGGTTGCTAGCCGCGGGCACGAAGGGCAAACGAGCCGCTCTTCCGAATTCGCGCATCATGATTCACCAACCTCTTGGTGGCGCTGGTGGTCAGGCGACGGATATTGAAATCCAGGCTAATGAGATTCTCAAGACTAAAGATCGTATGGTGGAGCTTCTCGCGGGACATACGGGTCAGACAGTGGCTCAGATTCGACGTGATATCGATCGCGATAAGTACATGTCCGCGGATGAGGCGCTCGCATACGGTTTGGTGGACGAAATCTTCAAGCCAGCAGCCAACAAAGGCAAAAAAGAAGACTAAGCTAGCAGCGTGGCCAGTATTGCCATGACTAAATAGGAGAGACTGCGTATGGCCGGTAAGGAAAGCGGATTACACTGCAGCTTTTGCGGCAAGGGCCAAAAAGAGGTCAAGAAATTGATCGCGGGCCCAAACGTGTATATCTGCGATGAGTGCATCCAACTTTGCAATGACATCATTGCAGAGGAAGTGGAGAAGGAAGAGCTGCTGAACACCGGCGGAAAGATTCCCAATCCCAAAGACATCACGAAAATTCTTGATGATTACATCATCGGCCAGACACGCGCGAAAAAGACACTCGCGGTCGCCGTGCATAACCACTACAAACGCATTGAGCACAAGGCTACTTCGGACGAAGTTGAACTTTCCAAGTCCAACATTCTCCTTATTGGTCCAACGGGTAGCGGTAAAACGCTTCTCGCGCAGACTCTAGCGCGCATTCTGAACGTTCCCTTCACCATTTCCGACGCAACCAACCTCACCGAGGCGGGTTATGTGGGTGAAGACGTTGAAAACATCATTTTGAACTTGTTGCAGAACGCGGATTACGATGTTGAGCTCGCCCAACGCGGCATCGCGTACATCGACGAGATCGATAAAATTGCTCGTAAAGGCGAAAACCCCTCCATCACACGCGACGTGTCTGGTGAGGGTGTCCAGCAAGCCTTGTTGAAAATTATTGAAGGCACGATTGCGAACGTCCCCCCCCGCGGTGGACGCAAGCACCCTCAACAAGAATTTTTGCAAGTCGACACCACCAACATCCTCTTCATTTGCGGCGGCGCTTTCGCTGGCCTGGAAGATGTGATCGCCGCTCGCGTGGAGACTTCATCCCTTGGTTTTGGCGCCGAGATCCACTCAAAGAAGAACCGCGATAAGAGCGCGCTCCTTGAGAAGGTCACCACAACGGACTTGTCCAAATTTGGTATGATCCCAGAATTCTTGGGTCGTCTGCCTGTTATTTGCACACTGACCGCTTTAACCGAAGACGCCATGATCCAGATTTTGACGGAACCCAAAAACGCTATTATCAAGCAATTCCAAAAATTGTTTGAGTTTGAGGGTGTCCAGTTGAAGTTCACCGATGGCGCTTTGCGCGCCGTCGTGAAAGAAGCTTTAAAGCGTAAAACAGGGGCTCGCGGCCTGCGTGCCATCCTTGAAGAAGCCATGCTCGACATCATGTACGATGTCCCCAGCGAGGACGCCATCAAGGAAGTGGTCATCACGGAAGAAACAATTATCCGCAACGCGCAACCCATTTTGGTCTACCGAACGCCTGAAGAGATCGAGGCCATTCGAGCCCAAGAAGAAAAGCGAGAGTTTGGAACTGGTGGGCCGTCTAACTGACGGCCTTTCTTTTTAGTTTTTTTTATAGTTACTTCCGCCTCCGTGTTGAGATAAGATCAAAATACCAATCAGTACAACTGAATGTCATGAGTTCAACTTCCCATAACGGGTCGTTGAAAAAGCGGCTAGGCACGTTTGCAGCATTTCTAGGGGAGAATTTCATGGCGGAAGAAACGGCAAAGCAGCTTCCAAGTGGGCTTCGTGCACAAATCCCTCTTTTGCCCTTGAGGGATATACTGGTATTTCCGTCAACAGTCGTCCCACTCTTCGTCGGTCGGGACAAATCCATCCAGGCCTTGGAACAGGCCATGGCCACCAACAAAGAAATTTTGTTGGCGGCACAAGTGAAAGCAAAAACCAACGATCCAACGCCCGAAGACATTTATCGCGTCGGCACAATCTCGACCATCTTACAACTCCTTCGCCTTCCGGATGGGACTGTTAAAGTTCTTGTGGAAGGACAGCGTCGCGCACGCATCATCGAGTACATTCAGAAAGATGATTACTTCTTCGTTGAAACGGAAGAATTGCCGGAAGAACCATCCGCTGGGCTTGAAAACGAAGCGTTGGTGCGCACGGTAAAAATGGCGTTCGACAACTACGTGCGCCTCAACAAACGCATTCCGCCAGAAATGCTGTTATCCATCGCCGCCATCGACGATGAATCAAAATTAGCTGACACTCTTGTTGCACATCTGAGCAACCTAAAATTGCAGGATAAGCAGCGCCTTCTCGAAGAAACAAATCCATCGAAACGTTTGGAGGAGCTTTACAGCAAAATCCAAGCGGAAATTGAAATCATGCGTGTGGAGAAGAAGATCCGCGCGCGCGTGAAGCGCCAGATGGAAAAGACGCAGAAGGAATACTATCTCAACGAACAGATGCAAGCGATCCAGAAAGAACTTGGTGATCGCGATGACGGCCGCCAAGAGCTCGTTGATCTCGAAGCGCAGATTAAAAAGAAAAAATTATCGGAAGAAGCGCGCGAGAAAGTCACCAAAGAATTGCGCAAGCTGAAGATGATGTCCCCCATGTCAGCGGAAGCGACCGTCGTTCGCAATTACATCGACACGGTCCTTGCCCTCCCCTGGCAAGAATTCACGCAAGACATTCGTAACGTTCCGTTTGCTGAAGAAACATTGAACACCGACCACTACGGTCTTGAAAAAGTGAAAGACCGTATTCTCGAGTATCTCTCCGTGAGATCTCTCGTGGATACCATGAAGGGCCCCATCCTATGTCTCGCGGGACCTCCAGGGGTTGGTAAGACATCTTTGGCACGCAGCATCGCCACGGCAACTGGCCGTAAATTCGTGCGCATCTCCCTCGGTGGTGTGCATGATGAATCAGAAATTCGTGGTCACCGCCGCACTTACATTGGCTCCATGCCAGGTAAAGTGATTATGGCGTTAAAAAAAGCAGGATCAAGCAACCCCGTTATTCTTTTGGACGAGATCGATAAACTCTCCAAAGACTTCCGTGGTGATCCATCGTCCGCTCTGTTGGAAGTTCTCGACCCCGAACAGAACCACACATTCAGCGATCACTACTTGGATCTGGACTACGATCTTTCTAAAGTCCTATTCATGGCGACCGCAAACGATCTCGGCACAATTCCTAGACCTCTTCTTGACCGTATGGAAGTCATCAATCTTTCTGGTTACACGGAAGAAGAGAAAGCCGCGATTGCCACTCAGTATTTGGTACCCAAGCAATTGCAAGAAAACGGCCTCGCGTCTCACAATATCACTTGGACGCCGAAAGCCATTCGCGAACTCATCCGTTATTACACACGCGAAGCGGGTGTGCGTAGCCTTGAGCGCGAAATTGCCGGTGTGTGCCGTAAATTGGCGCGTAAGTACATGAAGCGCAACGATGAACAAAATCCACAGCCAACGCAGCAAAAGCTTCCCGAGGCGACGGAAAAAGTGACATTCGAAGCGGTTCAATTGCCACAGATCACCGAGAGCATCACCGAAAAAAGCATTCAGAAGTACATCGGCCCTCATAAATACCGCATCGGGTTGCAAAACACGGCGCACGAAGTGGGCATTTGTACGGGACTTGCTTGGACGCAGGTGGGTGGCGATTTGTTAGCTTCCGAGGTGGCTGTACTTCCCGGAAAAGGAAAACTCACCCTCACAGGTAAGTTGGGTGAAGTGATGCAAGAGTCCGCGCAAGCTGCTCTCAGCTATGTGCGCTCTCGCTCGGCTTTCCTTGGTATTGAGGAAGACTTCTACACGAAGGTTGATCTTCACATCCACGTTCCAGAAGGCGGCATTCCCAAGGACGGACCTAGCGCCGGTATCTGTATGGCGACCGCGTTAACCAGCGCCTTGACAAATCGCCCCGTGAGTCGCGATGTCGCGATGACTGGTGAAATCACGCTGCGCGGCCGCGTTTTACCGATCGGTGGATTGAAAGAAAAAGTCCTCGCGGCACACCGTGGCGGCATTAAGAAAGTCATCATCCCTATTGAGAATGAAAAAGATCTTCGTGATATTCCCAAGAATATCCTGAAAGACCTGACGATCGTTCCTGTATCCCACATGGATCAAGTGCTCATTCACGCGTTGGTGTGGAAGACGGAAGAAGAGCAGCAGCCTACGGATGAACTCTTCGAGCGCCTGCGTAAGGTGACTGAGAACATGGGAGAAGTGGCGCAGATCGCGCTGGCTCACTAAGAGAAGGACGTCATCCCGAGCAGAGCGAGGGATCTTTCGCTTCGCTCAAGATGACGGCTTCGCTCAAGATGACGGCTTCGCTCAAGATGACGGCTTCGCTCAAGATGACGACTTCGCTCAAGATGACGACGTCGCTCAGGATGACGACGTCGCTCAGGATGACGATCAAGAAGCAGATGAAATCAAACCGGGACCATGTAGGTCCCGGTTTTTTTTGTAAAAGCAGGCAATATTACAGCATCGTAACTAATTTAATTCCTTACAATTTTTGCCTTTTTATTATTTTTCCTTAAAGCAGCCGGTGGGACAACCGAAACCTTTGGCGGGTGGGGCAAATGCGCCCCCCGGAATGCAAGGCCCACGTCTTGCGAAGCAAAGTCTTAAACTTTGCAGTTGGAGGAATCAATGTTACGTCGGGTGTCTAGCCTGTCTATCGCAGTCTCGTTGGTGGCGTGTGGGCAATCGGAGTTTGCCGGCGGCGGCAGCAAACGATCGTCCGCCGACGCGAATAGTGCAAGCTCCCAATACATCACCGAGACAATTGGCCAACCGCTTCGTGGCGTCGACATTCTCATCGCCATCGATTCCAGCGGCAGCATGATGGATGAACAACAAGCTCTCGAACGCAACCTCGAAAAATTCGTTACAGACCTTGAAAACGTGCAATTAGGGTCCAATGTCACCGTGATTGGCGCCCCTTCTTTCCTCATGCCGACCAACGCACCAGCAGACAAATTTGCGGTTGTGCCGACAAAAATTGGCAGCCACGACGCCATTGCCGTTGTGACGGAATTCCTCACCAAAGATAAACCACCCATTCCCTTCCGCGAAGGAGCCGGCCTGGAAGTGATTATCGTGAGTGACGACGATGGATTGCCTTATCAAGGCTATCGTGCGGAAGACTTCAAAGGACCAGCCAACAAACAAACGGTTGTAAACGCCATCGTTGGTCTAGAGACAAGTCAACCAACAGCGACCTGCACGATTGAACGCGTTGGCAAAGAGCACATCAAGTTAGCACAAACACTCGGCGGTACCATTCTCGATCTTTGCTATGAAAACTGGGATCAACTGGTGCAGCAGTTAACAGCGGGCATCATCAATCGAAATTCGGGATTCCCTCTCAAAGAAATGCCAGACCTCTCGCGAGAGATTGTCGTTTACGTGGATAATCAACCAATTCCGAAAGGAAAGTACACAATTGATGCAAAGCAAAAAAGAATCCATTTCCCCCCTGAAATCAGCATCACAGCGGAAAGTGTGATTCGCGTGAACTACTACACAGACGGAAAGAAGGCGGGTAAATAACCCGCCTTTTTCTTTCTCTTTTTACCCGGATTTACACCAAACACCCCAACAATTGTCCAAACCAAACCCCCTCAACCCATCCCGCTTCTCACCGATACATGAAAAGTCTTTTTGTTTCATAAATTAGATGATTAGCTGGGGACTATGGCTCGCACGGCGAAAAACACCGTGAAATTTGTCGAAGATCTGAAGCGACAATGGATGGCAACCGTTGATGCCATCATCGATCCGCTCATGATCGTCGATAAAGATTTCCGCATCATAAAAGCAAATCAAGCATTAGCGCGGATCGCAAATCACGATATCAAAAGTATCGTCGGCTCCAAATGCCATGAAGTATTCGCTGGCCGCAAAACGCCCTGTAAAGGCTGCGCCATGCTGCAATCATGGCGTGAAAAAGAACCTAAGCAATTCACACTCGAGAATGCGATTCCGGGGAAATACCACGAAGTCACCTCACAGCCCATTTTCAACGCGGATGGCGAGCTTGAAGGCATGCTGCAAGTTTACCGTGATCGCACGGACGCAAAACGCATGCAAAATCAGCTCCTGCAAAGTGAAAAACTCGCGTCCATCGGACTTCTCGCCGGCGGCGTGGCTCATGAACTAAATAATCCACTCGGTGGCATTCTCATCTTCTCGCAAATGTTGTTGCGAGAGATGGACAAAAGCAGCAGCCACTACCAGGATGTCGTGGAAATCGAAGCGGCCGCGCAGCGCTGCAAATCCATCGTCGAAAGCCTGCTGAACTTTGCGCGTCAGCAGCCCGTGAATCGCGAAGATCAACTCGAAACAATCGATGTGCGTTCCGCCGTTCAATCCGCTCTGAAGTTCGCGCAAGTGGGGCGATTGAATCAAAATGTTGAAGTTGAGGACGTATTGGGAGAACAAGAAATCTTCGTTCGCGCCGATCGCAATAAACTCATTCAGATGTTTTTGAATCTTATTCAAAACGCGCTGCAAGCCATGCCCAATGGCGGCACACTAACGCTGAAAACAAAACATAACAAACTGCGTCAAGCCACTATTGAAATCATTGATACCGGCGTGGGAATTCCCGCGGAAAACCTCAAACACATCTTTGACCCCTTCTTCACGACAAAAGGTCCAGGGGAAGGAACGGGACTGGGACTTTCCATCACGCACGGCCTTGTGGAAGATTTGGGCGGCCGCATTGAGGTTGAGAGCGGCGCCAACGATGGAACGTGTTTCCGGGTGATATTGCCGACAGCGGAGGTCGTTGAGAAAAGTGCTTGAGTTCCGCAAATGGGCACGAAAGCATGAGACAGCGCTTGAAAGCGTTGGGCTCGCTCTCCCTCTTTGTCTTTTGATTGGCTTGCTACTTCTCGCCGCGCCACCACGCACCGACGCGACAGGGGCGGTGCATTTCGCATCCATCGGCCTTCTTATCATCAACCTACTCGCCTCTACCACGGGCGCCATTCTAAACATTATTGCCCTCAGCGATCGCGGCTCCGAACAGAAACGCATTCGCCATGGCTTCTTTGTTTGCTTGCAAGCAGCCCTCTTAAGCGGCTTGGATCTTATTAACATCTTTACGCCGGTTCAGACCTTAGCGTTCCTCACCGCGATGACGCTTCTGAGCGCGGGATTTATCTATTCCGTTCTGAGCCTCCTGAGTGACTACGCTCAATGGAAAGACCGTGAACGTCTGGTGATCCCACCGATCATCTTGATCATCCTCAGCGGTTTAGTCGTCCCCCTTTCCAACAATTTATTGAACATAAACACCGCGCTTAATTTGATCGGCGTGTTGCGCGAACTTAGCATTTCGCTTGTTCCCGCAGCGATCTGGCTGACACGGCATCATAAAGAAGCCAACAACCGACCTGTTATGGCGCTGAATCTGCAGTGGCAATTCTGGACGTTTGTGGCGTTAGCCACGGCGAATCTTCTTTCTTATGGCGCTATCAGCTTCTTTAGCGGAGAAAACACGCCGAACACTCAAGTCCTTGGATCTTTCGTGCATTCAATGACATGGGCCTGGATCCCAGCTTTCTCCTATGCGATTCACACGCTGCGAGAAAGAAAGCGTAACCTGTGGGAAAATCAAGCGGTGGCGAGCCTCCCCACTCAACAAGCACGACGCTTCTTGTTGCGTTATGCCTCCGACGCCGAACGTTTCGCCGCGACCATGGGAATGCGCACCGTTAGCTTCCTCGTGGACCACGATCCCTATGATGACTCAACATCACACCTCACGGCGACTTTGAGTCACATCCGCCGCGAAGAAATCGAACGTAGCATTGTGCCACTTTTAGCGGACAAGCTTCTATATCGCAAATCCATTGGCAATCAAATCCTGGGCACGATTGATCCGGAGCACTCCGTGCGGCCGTGCATCGATACCCTCACCCTCTTTTCCTGCATTTATCTCGATGCGGTTCCACTGATCGAGCGCCGTCTGAAAAATCTCGCGGCACTCTTTCCCATCATCGATCCAAACATCGCGCGCAATATCACACCACGTGATATCGAGGCGACACACGCGCGTATGGAATGGCTGTTCTACTTCGACTATGATTGGGTGGATCAGCAGGTGGTGGGATCCCTCAGCAAGGCGGACTACGGCGTCAATGTCAATAGCCTGAAAGCGGCAACGCGTCACCGTATCCTTGCCTATCTGCAAGAAAAGAATCGCATGGGCAATTTCATTTGGCTCAGCGAGCGCGCACGCGAGCGCACGATGATGGAAGCCCCCTATCTTGGCAGCATTATCGAGGCCTGTGAAATCACGGAAGACAATATGGAGCGCTCCCGAGTGTTCTTTATGCGCTTCGAAGAAGTGATTCCACGCATTCAGAAGTACTTTAATCTCGAAGAATCACGTCGCGTGCTGCGAGATTTTGACGTTGGTCAGGAAAGTCAAAAATTCTTAAACATGCTGGAGTCGCACATCGCGCAAGCGGATGGGCTGCAAAAGCTCGCTGAGATTGTGCAAACGATTCAAGACTACGAGTGGCATGGCTTTAAAGAACGAGACACGGCCTTGCGCCTTGTTCTGCGCAGCTACGAGCGCGTGCAAGAGTTTATGAATATGGACAGCAACACACCAGCGAACATCCGTGAATCCGTACGCCGCCGTTTCTTCGACGCCGTGGACGCCATTGGTTATCCTGGCCAGCTGCTTTACACGGCGCACATGGATAAACGTTCGATTCGTTCGGCGGATCGTCTCGCGCGCATCTGCGTGGACGCGCGGCATCGACGTTT
Source organism: uncultured Oligoflexales bacterium (assembly GCA_964404325.1). Lineage (GTDB taxonomy): Bacteria > Bdellovibrionota_B > Oligoflexia > Oligoflexales > Oligoflexaceae > CAYOJQ01. The sequence goes on along the minus strand of CAYOJQ010000016.1, from coordinate 18,932 downwards.
CGTGGAAGCTTGGTTGTTCTTGGCAACCATGGACGGGCACTTCTACAGCGCCGATGAGTTGATTCAGTTTATGCAGATCATTATGCGGGCCATGGATGCGCGTCAGCTCAAGAATCATCCGGTAGTTCGCCAGAAGGCCGTGGAGGCATTTTTCAATCTCACCCTAGCCCTACGTGGGAAAACGAATAAGACAACCATAGAGCCCCTCCTCACGCGCATGGTGAGCTATTTGATCGAACAGAAGGCAACGCCTGAGATGTGTTGTTTCTTTATCGACGGCAAGATTCACCTGGAAGAAAAATGGGGTGAGTCGCTTCGTATTGAACATTCGGTACTGAGCGCGTTTGAAGACTATGGCAATAGTCTTGCGAAGAAATATGGCTCGAAGAGTTCTCCTATCATCGCCTTGGCGAGCCGCTGGCGCCTGCTCCTCGAACAAACCCGACACGATCGCGTCGCTTAATCCGAACCAAAAAAGCTATCTTTACTCATGATGGCGTACTTACTCGCAATCCGCGCATGGGATTTCGCAAGGTCTTTATAGGTAATGATGACAGTACCGCCATAATTCATGAATTTAAAAACCGCAAAATCTTCCTGCCCTTGTTTCACCGCCTGCTGAAGCGCGACTTTCATCTCCTGCAATGAATCAACCTGCTTGCCATTCACGCTCTCCAAGATAAGATTGCCGAGCTTCTCGTAGCCCTTGTTGTGGCCATCCGCCAGCACGCGATTGAGAGTGATAAAACGCCGTTCTTTATCCTTGTGCGACTTGTTGTGGAACGTCCAAAGAAACACGAGGTGATCGGGCGCTGTCTGCTGCCAATCATCCCCCCAAGATTCAAGGTAGCCCTTTGAGAGTTCTTGGAAGAGTAAGCCACCAAAAATAAGATGCGGCTCCCTCCCGTTGTGCATCTCGGGAATGGGATCCGCTCCGGGATCATACGCCTTGGCAGCGGCATTAATGTCGATCATCTTGCCGTTGCGCAAAACCTTCAGATGCAACTTATCGCCCGCGTAAAGATCACTGATGCGATCAATAAAGTGAATACGCCCCCAAAAAGGATGCTGATAATAACCACTATCTGAGATCGTGATATCCTGAAATCCCACGAGGATATCACTCTTCTTCAATTGCCCGTAAAAGGGGCTATTTTCTGAAACTTCCGTGACCAAAACACCATTTTCTTCATCACCCGCCTTTAGGTAAGCGCGAAGATGCGGCGAACGCAGACTGCGCCAGGTAACGCCAAGGCGCACAAATCCGCGGTATTTTTCTCGCTTCAGGTCTTCCAGAAAATGCTGAATGATTTTTGCTGGCAGCGAATACACGATACCATTGCTCTGACCAATCGCCAGCGCCACCAATTTATCATCCAGCATGATAGGCTCCGCCCACCCCAAGCCCGTCGACTGACGCGATTCAAAGTTATAATGCGTCATCATATAGGGCGACGTTCCGCCACGACGCACATCCACTTCACGCAGACGAAGCGGTAGCTCCACCACACGCTCACCACCAGCGGCCCAAAGCGAAGCCTGATCGCCAGCACGAATGGCTTTACCCACCTCCACCGCGTTCATGTCCTTCAGAAGAGGACTGTCGGGGTCCGCTTTAAGCACGGCAAGGTTCGCCGCGTAATCAACTTTCTCAATGCTCAGGGGGTATTTGCGCGAATCACCGAAACGACTGCCTTCAATGACTTTGGCATAGACCACCGCAAAGGCGGAAACAAGTACCCTTTGGTCACCGATGTAGGTACCCATAAAACGATTGGTTTTTATCGCTGGTTTTTTCCAGGGAGAGTCGTAATCGGGCGTCTGGCTATGACTAAACACTTGAATGGACGAATGTACCATGTCCAATGCGAAGGCTTCGCCTTGGAAACAGAGCACAAATAGAATCAACATCCGGCGCATCAAATTCCTCCTAATGCTCCATCCGACTCCATGGCATTCTTCAGCCACTTATCGGGAGAAACATCGTACTGGGACAGAATCTCTTGGTGCGCTGCCATGGCTTGTTTGCGAGGAATGACCAGCGGCGCCTCAGGTCCATAGAAATCAAATACAAGAAATTCGTCTTTAATCTCTTCAATGACGCGAACAATGTCGCTCATGCTTTGGATGGGTTGGCCATTGATGGCGGTCAAAACTTTATCGTCGAATTCATCCGCGTAAGCGTTGATGGGATGAGGAAGGCGCGTCGCGAAGACAACAATATCCTCGTTATCCCGAAACGACTCCTCCTTCTGCGAATACCAATGCAGATAACGCAAGAGCAGCGGTGTCTGCTGGTACCAGTTCTTTTTACCAGCACGCATGGCGCGTAAATAATCACGCGAGAGATTGGTGAAGACCAAGCCCGCAAACACCACATACTTCGGATAGGACGGGAATTGATGCGCCTGGATGTAATGGGGTTTTGCCGGTGTGATTTTAACCTGTTTATCGAACAATTGTTGGCCGCGCACGAATTTCAAATCGATGCTGTCACCAACCTGCAAGAGATCGTAGAGGACGTTAAAATGCACGCGCTCGTCTTGGTAACGAATCTTTCCATCCGCGCCGATCGATTGACCACCGATCTCTAGCAAAACGTCGCCTGGTTGAATGATGTTATACAGCGGCGAAAACGAATCGACGTGCACAACCTTCACCCCACCCTTATTTTCAAGCTGATGAAAGCGGCTGGTCGCTTCGTTTTCCAGCGCGGATGACATCACGATCAAGCCATCCACTGGGTGTCCGTCGTATCGCCCATCCTTCACGTCTTTGAGAAAACGCTCAATAACGGGAACGGGAATGATGTATCCGGTGTTTTCGGCGTTGATATAAGACTGGAACGCCACACCGACAACCTTATCTCCCTGCAACACGGGCCCCCCGCTGTTTCCAGGGTTAATCGCCGAGTCCACCTGCACAAGAAGGTGATCATGAAACGACGTGTGGGCATAACGGCGATAGCTAATGCGTGAAACAACACCTTCCGTGATGGAGATTTGTTCACCACCGCGTGGATACCCGACGGTGGCAACGGCGCGGTGTAGTTTGGGAATACCGCCGAATGTGAGCGGACGAGATCGACTGAGATAGGATTTATCAAGCGGCTCCAAAATCGCCAAATCGCAGTCATGGGCGATAAAGGCTACGCGTACTTCAACGGGACGATCATCGCCGTCTCGTTGCACGGTGATGAATTTACCGTTCGCCACAACGTGCGCGTTGGTAAGGATGCGGTTGTTACCGATATAGAAACCGGAGCCGGTGCTGGAGGTGGAAGAGTTTTGCAACCACGGACGCGTGAATCGCGGCGTCTGGCTCACAACCTCGATCTTAAAGACCGAACCCCTTACCGCCGGCATATTGATGGCAAACGCGGACGAAGACAGGCAAGCGCCCGCCGCAACGCAGCAAAATAGTAGGGACCAGGCCTTGGCGAGCAGAAGCCGCATGGCAAGCCTCTCAAAAATGGAACTTATTTATATTGTAAGCACCGCCGGACTTCGAAAAAACCCGGAGGTTTTGCCTAGTTACATTAAGGAAGATTTTGCCTTGCATTCATTTTTAAAAAATTGCTAGTATCCGGACTCTTTTTAGAGCTTTACCTTATTTTTTAGATATAGCGCCGAGAGCGAGGATCACGATGGCAAGAAAAACAAACCGCGAACTAATCCGTATGGTTTCCTCCGCTGGAACCGGTCACTTCTACACCACCAGCCGCAAGAAGGGCCGCGATAAGCTGGAACTTAAGAAGTATGATCCCGTTGCTAACAAGCACGTGAACTACAAAGAATCTAAGATTAAGTAAGTTTCGTCCTATGCGGACTGCAAAAAAGCCTCGCGAATGCGGGGCTTTTTTATTTCTATTCTTCGGGATGGCGGTGGGGACCCGAGCGACCATTCTATTTCTGGGGCTACGCGCCCCAGACCCGCGGTTAGGGACCCTTTCGAATGGGTCCCTAACTACCCCCGAAACGACCAGGGGCGCTGCCCCACGACCCCCTGCAAGGGGGAAACTTTAGGGGTGGACCATGTCTTCCGGGCGAACATGTTTATCAAAATCGGCGGGAGTAATGAGGCCCATGCCAACCGCAGCGTCCTTGAGTGAAATATTTTTCTTGTAAGCTTCTTTCGCCACCTTCGCCGCGTTGTCGTAACCAATCACTTGGTTCAACGCGGTGACGAGCATCAATGAATTATTCACATTGCGTTTGATGGCGTCGAGGTTTGGTTCGATACCAACAGCGCAGTTCACATTGAATGATTCGCATGCATCGCCAAGAAGTTCCGCGGACTCAAGAAGGTTGCGGATCATCACCGGCTTAAATACGTTCAGTTCAAAGTGACCGTTGCTACCAGCAACACCCACCGCCACGTCGTTACCCATCACCTGCGCCGCAACCATGGTCATGGCTTCAGCCTGTGTGGGATTTACTTTACCGGGCATGATCGAGCTGCCTGGCTCGTTTTCTGGAATGTGGATTTCGCCGATACCGCAACGTGGACCGCTTGCAAGGAAACGCACGTCGTTGGCGATCTTCATGCACGCCGTCGCGAGAAGGCGCAGAGCGCCACTAGCATTGACGATGGCATCGTGGCCCGCGAGTGCCATGAATTTATTGGGCGCGGTGCGGAACGGGAATCCCGCGATGTCGGCGATCTTCTTCGCCACTTTCTCCGCGTATTGAGGATGCGTGTTCAAGCCCGTACCAACGGCGCTGCCGCCGAGAGCGAGTTCATAGAGGCCATCCAGCGATTGTTCGATGGTTTTTTCCGCGAACTTAAGCTGCGCCGCCCAGCCCGAAATCTCCTGACCGAGTGTGAGCGGTGTCGCATCCATCAAGTGCGTGCGACCAATCTTCACGATGTCTTTGTATTGCGCCGCCTTCTTCTCAAAAGTCTCACGCAGTTCACGCACCTTCGGCAACGTTTTCTCACGAATCACCGCGACAGCGGCAACGTGCATCACGGTGGGAAAGCTATCGTTGGATGATTGCGATTTATTCACGTCGTCATTGGGATGAACGGGTTTTTTAGAACCAATTTCTCCGCCAGCCATTTCAATGGCGCGGTTGGAAATCACTTCGTTGGCGTTCATGTTGCTCTGCGTGCCGCTACCCGTCTGCCATACCACCAAAGGAAAATGGTCGTCCAATTTCCCCGCGATCACTTCGTCACAAGCTTTTGTGATCAGATCGCACTTTTCTTTAGGGAGCTTACCGAGATCGAGGTTTGTTAAAGCAGCCGCTTTTTTTACCACGCCAAAAGCCTTGATCATGCTGGGTGGAAAACGGTGGCCGCCAATTTTGAAGTTTTCAAGAGAACGCTGCGTCTGCGCGCCCCAGTATTTGTCCGTCGGGACCTTCACATCACCCATGCTGTCTACTTCAATACGAAATCCCATACACTCTCTCCTAAAAAAAGGGACGGAGCCCGGCTCCGTCCCCAGTCATTCAAAAAAAGGACGGCCGAAGCCGTCCTATTCTCTTAACTCAAAATCGCCCGTTTTTGTAGTTCCAACATCGTTAGATCGCTTGCGGCGCTGCGGGAAAGGATGGCGTTAACCTGTTCTTTCTCCTTGATGCCTGAAGTCTTCACTTCGTCGATGAGGTTGGATGTGAGCTCATCCTTTTCCATGTAGATCTTAAGCGCTTCGGGCCAATGCTCGCGGGGGATATTCTTCAGCCAGCCAAGGCCTTCGCGATAAACCACGTAGCTCGCAACGCTGGAAGCGATGATCGCGATCTTGTGGGCATCGGGGAGACGCTCAAGCAAACGCTCGCGGTATTTCGTCCACATCAACGGCGGGCAGTGACGCACAACGATTTTTTGGTAAAGCGGATCTTTAAGAACTTGATCCATCTTCGCGGTCAATTCATCCAAGAGGATGTCCGTCACGAGGTTAATCTCTTTAGAGATATCCAGTGACAGCTGCACCAACGTGCGCTGACCGTCTGACTGCGTGTACGTGCGGAATAGAAGCTTCGCTTCCGCATCCGCTTTCTTACGAAGGATGCCGATAACGTCTTTCACGTATTCCGGCTTAACAGCCTTGAATTCGTCCTCGGACATCGTCAAAGACGCAATGATCTCGTAAGAAGAACAGATCACGCCTGTTTTGTTGGCGCTGGAGTCCTTAATCATCAAAACGCCTTTTTCTTGCAGGCGTTCGCGGGCTTCAGACGTGAAGAAAATGTTCGCGCCTTCCACAATGGCCTTCATCGTTGGCTTACCATCCGCATCCAAGAACATGTGCCAGTTCTTTTCGCTCACGGTGTAAGGGCGACCACCTGCCGGGATAAACACGTCGGCTTGCGCCTTCATGTAGATCTCGTTGCGGATCTTGATGTTTTCGTTGGTATCCGCGGCGATCACGAAAGCTTCCTTCGCCTTGCTCAACTTCGCTTTATCGAAGTTCACAATGGACTCGCTTTCAGAGAACAAGCGCATCAGCTCGCTCCAGTCGAGACCGTTCGGATCAAAGGCCGCGCCGTAACCGTCAGAAATGGACACCACGCGCGCGTTCTCACCGTATTCACGGTGCAGAATCTTCAGCTCGTTACCCGCGACGTCACCGTCCGGACCGCCTGTGATTTTTACCGTGAATTTCTGCTTACGGGGATCGATGCCGATAAAGTTCAGCATGTTCTCCACGTAAACGTTCACGCCTTCAGACGTTACGCCGTATTCCTTGTGGTTGATACCGGCGCCTGGCTTCGAAGACATGAATGCGGGTGCGTAGCGATAGCCACGACGTGCCGCCTGCTCGGGAATCCAGTTGATGAGATCGTTAGTCACGTTTTCATCTGGGCCGAGGTAAATGATTTCTGGCTTATCGTAATAGCTCACAATCTTGTCTTTTGCGGTTTCGTGGGACTCATCCCCTTCCACCAATAAGTCAAGAAGCGCGTTAACAGAGGCTTTCACCGCCTGATCGCGATGCCCACCTGGCTTCAGCACCAATACCGCCTTGGAACCGCCCTCGGGGATATCTTTGTTCTTCAACTGCTGCGCGAAGCTCAAGCCGTACACTTCATCAAACAAGCCGGATTGTGCGTAATCATAGTCGGCGTTGTTGCGGGGCATAACCACACGCAAGCCACCACGGGAAATATCCTTCCACCGCACCTGGAAGGTTCGGTAGTTTCGTCCCGTCATGTAGAAGATGCCGAAAGGCTTATCCTTGTAGTATTTCGGATCCAATACGTCCGGAGAAATACGGAAGGCGTGACCGGTCTTCGTGGACAAGAAGTAGTTTGTCTTCAGAGTGTGCGTGATGAAGTTGATGCACTCACGGAAAATGTTGCGATCAACTTCTTCGACGATGCCCTCAACCTTCGCTTCCAAAGCGGCCGCGGAGGTGGCGTAAAGATTCTTTTTACGATCTTCCTCACGCATCGGGTCAAAGCGGATACGGAACAATTCGATCAGCTGTTCCGTGAATTCCGGGAATTTAAAGAACGTATTGCGCACGCGGTACGGTGAGTACGCGTACGGGTTCTGTTTACTCAGGAACAAGTGACACCACGTCGCCATCGAACGGATGAGGTTCACCGCGTTGATGGAGAAGTTGTAGGGCTCTTGTGTGAAAACAGAATATTCGTCGATATCAACCCAGCCGAGCGTACGCAGAGCCTTCACCATGCGAATCAACGGCACGAATGAAGAGTTCACTTTTTGGCCGGACGCGTGGTTGATGATGAAGTGAAGGATGGTGATCGCTTCATCAAAACCTTTTTCCATGCGGACAGCAAAAACGCGGCCGATATTAAAGTCGTAGCGGTTAATAAGGTGGAGCACCTGCTCCATCATTTCTTCCGGACGCACATTCTTCACACCCAGTGTGAGACGCGCGGTCGGTGAATCTTCAAATGTATCGAGGTAGGTGTGCGCCCCCTCGTGCGTCAGCATGTGCAGGACCATGCGGAACGTGATGGCCAAGCGTGCGGCCGTCGCATACATCACAAGGTCATTGTCAAGGTTCGCAATGTACTGGTCGATTTCCTTCTGGCGGTCAGGAAACTCTTCCAACATCATTTTGCGCGCGGTCTGAACTTTTTCAACGATGCGTTTGTTGGCTAAATCAAGGGGCTTCTGCTCATTGCAGAAGAAGGTAGAAAGGAAAAGAAGGTTATCGCGAGAGAAGTAAACCCCACCCATTTTAATGGGGTGGGATGAAAGCCGTTTGGCCATGTCCAGAAGGATTTTACGCTCCCCGCCTGGGCCGATGTAAGTCACTTTGGATTTATCGCGATCCCATAGCTCGACAGTTTGTTTTGTCTCAAAGACGTGGCCCGTGATGATCGCTGAGAGGTGCCGAACTTTTTCCTGACGCGGTGTCGTCTGGTAGTAGATTTTCGGCATGTTGTTGAAGAACCAAGGAGTGAGGATGGAGATACTTTGATCCAGACCAACCCGAACTGTGTCGGCAATGTCTTCGATGTAGGACTCTAACTGTTCGCCCGACATCTCGGCGCTGGTCTGTTTGTCTTCGCCAAACTCGTCATAATCCATAAACTGTTCTTGAGTGCCGGCAACAATATTGTCGCCTTGTTCCTTCGTCATACCATCCCTGTCTTTAGCAAAAGTCACAAAATTTTCTTAACCAAGCTTGGACCGCCATTTATCTTCCAATGCCAAAAATCCAGCCGGGGTTAACACACCCCCTGGGGCGCTTTGAGCTGCATCGATAATGTCGTCGGCTGGTGTACGCTTCTTCTCGGTAAATAACGCGTAAAAGGTCTCTAACGCCGTGCGAGTGGTTTCCCCACCAAAGCATACTGGTAAGTGCTTAAATCCCGCAGCCACCAGCGCCATTACTTTTTCCGCTAGAGCCGCCATCTCGTTATCTTGGAGACCGTGGTAGGATTTCTCCAGAAAACGGGGCAGCTTTTCAACATAAGGTAGCAGAAGGTTTATCAAAGATTCAGTCGTAGTTTTGTCGTACAAAAGCGCCGTATAAAACGCCGCGGGCACTCTCTGCCACACACGACTCTGACAGTCGATGGAGCGGAGTTCGAGAAAACCGCGTGGCCGCACTTCAAGAAAATGAAGCGACAAGTGCGTCTTAAAATCATCCATCGTTGGTTTCACGCCATGAATGCCGTGTTCCATCCACTCACGGAAGGTGATTTTCTTTTCCGGCACCATGTAATCAAGAGCTTCCACGAACACCACATGAGCATTCATCACGCTCTCTTCATATGCCGCCACGCAGGAAGCCTTATCAAGCTTCTGAGCAATCGTATGGAGATGTTGAAGTCTTGGGTATCCGGCTCGTGTGTTGTCGATTTCGCGCCAAATATGGCTGCGGAACGTATGATGGCCGTTGTACTTGCCTTTGGTGAGGGGGGAGTTGGCAAAAATCGCCGTCGCGATGGGGGCTACTAAGTTGGCGGCGAGATAACGCCGCGCTAGTGTCTCTTCATTGTCACCGAAATCCAAATTTACTTGGATCGTGCAAGTCTGACGCATCATCTGCGGCCCATAGGGTCCAATGGTGCGAAAATATTTATCCATCGCGCGGTAGCGCGGTTTCGTCATCTGCAGACCAATTTCATCCGCTGTCGCCCAAGGGTTGTAGCCCATCTGGATAAAGCTGGAATCCGCGGCGCCAAACTCGGCGTCCAAAATCCCCTGCACCTTTTCCATGCGCTGTACGGCTTCCGTTAGGCATGGATAGGGCTTCGAAGAAAACTCGAGCTGGCCGCCCGGTTCAAAAGTGAGCTGATCGGCGTCATCCAAATCAACTTTGAAGACGACGTTTTCTTCACCTGGCAAATGCTCTGCACGCCACCCTTGGTTTTTGGCGGCTGTATTCAGAATACTTGAAAGGCTGTTTTTTCCGCGCAGCGGCAAGAGAAAAGGTGAAGTACTTTGGAGAGAGTCGCGTCGATACGCGAGCATTTCAATTTCAAGCCCGACCATTCCGGGCCATTGCGGATACTTCTCGCAATGTTCCTTTGGCCGGAAATGAAAGACGCTGTCATTTAACCACTGGTGGCAACGATCAAGAGTCACAGATTGTTGTTGTGTAACCGACAAAATTTTCGCTCGGTACCCGTTTTACCATCCACAAAGCGTCAAACTTTGCGGTCGCCATGGACGTTAGCGGGACGGAGCAGCCTCCACTTCAACGTTAATAGCAAAGTCCGTTATACCGTTTTTGCGGACCGCATCAATGAGTTTTACGACCATCCCGTGAGGGGTTTTTTGGTCAGCGGCAATAAGAGCTTGCAGTGCCTTGCCACTGGCTTTGAACTCCTGGATTTTGCCCTCCAATTCCTCAAACTGAATTGGCTTGCCGTCCAAATATAACTGGGAGTCCTTATCAATGCTGAAGTTCAACGAAGTATTGCCCGGATTCTCCCCCGTGGAAGCCTTGGGCAGCTCCATCGAAATGGCCTGATTGGTCATATAATTGGCCGTCACCATAAAAATAATCAACAACACGAGCATAACGTCAACCAATGGGGTGACGTTAATCCCGGTAATCTCATCGTCCGTATCGTAAGCGCCGCCAGACATGGCTGCCCCCTTCTATGAATTATGCGTGGTGAGCCGTAACGAGGTTCTTGATGGCCTCGGCGTTGGCGATTTTTTTCTTAACGATGCGTTGAAAAGAGTTGTAGGCGATAACGGCTGGAATCGCCACCATCAGACCCACCGCAGTCGCAATCAAAGCTTCAGAGATACCCGCCATGACCACGGAAGGACCACCCGCCGGGTTGCTGGACAAATCGTGGAACGCCTTGATGATACCGATAACGGTTCCGAAGAGACCGATAAACGGCGCGTTGTTACCAAGAGTACCGAGTACCACAAGACCGTGGTCGAGTTTTTGGCGCTGGCCCGCGAGGAAGCTATTCATGCTCTCTTCCATCGCCTGCGCGCCTTTGCTGCGATACTCAAGACCGCGCAAAGCAATCTGGCATTCGAGAGAAGGACTCTCTTCGCAGATTTTTTTCGCTTGTTCGATGTTGTCGCTTAAAAGCGCATCGGTGAGGCGTTGACTAAAATCGCCAAAGTTAATGCGCATGCGTGAAAAGAAGAGACCGCGTTCAAACATAATCGCGACGGAAACAACGCTGAGAATGATCAGCATCCATAGAACCCATTCACTTCCCAAAAGCGTTACAGCCATCAGACTATCAACAATATTCATGCGCTCTCCGATCAAATCTAGAAGATCAATGAATCTACGAAATCACTGATAAATGAATTGCCAAATTTAACGGTGTCGACCTTATTATAAACGTATGTCATGGTCACGCCGAAGGTGTCGATGAATCTTTTCTTATCGTCCTGGTCCAACCGTTCAAGACCACCGTGTCCAACAAGAACACCAACCTGAAGTGCATCCGCTTTTCGCAAAGACCAAAACGTTCCTACTTCGAAAAAACCGCAGAAACCGCGCCAATTGCCGTCTGTTTCTTCTGGTTTTATTTTATTCGTTAAATCGTAATGCAACCACCCACCACGCAATCCCAAGTACACAGTTTCAGCAAGACGCAGACCGGTAACGATTCCGTAATCAAAGGTGACAAGGTCATCCGCACCAAAGGCGGCACTGCTGAGACGCATCGGGGTGTAACTAGTGTAGAGAGCCAGATCCCACTTTCGCGCGAACGAGTAGCCGACCTGCAACTCAAGACCGTAGCCGTAGTAGTTCGGCGTGGGCTCATCCGTGAGAGGTCGCATCGCCAACGTCTGCCACTTCATGGCTCCGCTCGCCAGCATGCCCGCCGAGGCGGGAGCGGCCCAAAGAATCATGAGAATGGTGAGGCAAAGGTGGCGCACAGAATTTCCTAAGTAGGGATCAGATTGATACCGAGGTGACGCTCCATGGCTTCCTCATAGAGGGGGAAGCTCAGCAATTCGTCCCCGAACCGCCGTGAAGAGACGCGGATCAAGCTAGCACCGTCGTTGGGGGTATGAAGGGTCACGATATCCCAGGCCTCGTAGCGGCGCAGGAATGTGTTCTTCGCGACGATTTTCTCTGCCAGGGAAACGACCCACCCTGAAGGCGAACGCTCAAACAACCAGCCGGCTTCATTCCAGGGGGCGAGATAAAAGTAGAGGCGCTTATCCGCTAAATAACCTGTTTCCGCGCGAAAAAGCGGCGGCTGCCCTGGGCGACGACGCTGGCTGTTCTCTAGCAGCCTTTTTTTCAGGCGTTCGAAATAGGCGGTCACTTCTCTTTCAGCTTCGAGAGGCACATACTCTCTCTTCGCTAAATGAAGCGGGCGATTTTTCACGGGATCCGTACGCGCCGTGGAGTCCTTGGGAGCCATGGCCTTGGGCTTAGGCTGAGGAATCAGCTCGTTCACCAATCTTTCAAAAAAATTTTTCATGGTTTGAAAATCCCTTGACGATTGAAACGGTTGCGCGTATCTATCTGCTTCACCGAAACACGGTTTCACACCGAAAACGGTAAAAGCTTTAGCGGGAGTAGCTCAGTTGGCTAGAGCGTCGCGTTGCCATCGCGAAGGTCGGGGGTTCGAGTCCCCTTTCCCGCTCCAGATTCTTCCTCAAGAAAATTCCCTTACAAAATCAGCCTAAAACTTAATAAGCCAAGCTCTTTGGTCTGTTCCTTTATTTTACGCTACGGCTTCTTTCTAAAAGACAGGCAACCTTTGCCGGCTCGCAATGCGTCCGCCTAAAGAAGTTGACATAAACCACCGATACTTGACATATTCAAAGAAGAATCTGACATAAAAGGTTCTTTTTTGGTTAAAACTTGACATAAAATCTCAGAATTTGACATAAACAGGACGACATGACAAAAAAGTCCGACCAAATTCGTAGCGCTATCCTGCAGGCCATCCAAGACAATCCGGGTGGAAACCCCTCGTCCTTAATCCAAAAGACATTCTCCATTTCACGAGAAGCCTTTCGCCTCCACTTACAGAAACTTATCGAGAGCGGGATGGTCGCTGAAGAAGGATACGGCAAAGGACGGCGTTACCTTCCTGGCCCCAACTTTGTTGTCGCGGAAGAAGTGTGGCGTCATTCTCTCCTGACACGAGAGCTAAAGAAGAAGGGTGAGGATCAAGTTTTTCAAGACGCGATGCGCCCCCTCCTTGAAACGCGCCTAAATCTCAAGGATGTTAAGCGCGTGCAATATGCCGCCACTGAAATTCTGAATAATGTTATCGATCACTCCAAGAGTAACGAAGCAACCATCACAATGAGTCGGCTTAAAGATGATTTCGATCTCGTGATTGAAGACGATGGTTTAGGCGTTTTTGCGACGATTAAAAAATACTTTTCACTGGCGGACATGTTTGAGGCCGCAGGCGAACTCGCAAAAGGTAAACGCACAACAGATCCATCTCATCATGCGGGAGAAGGGTTATTTTTCTCGGCTCGAATGGCGGATTGGTTTTCTGCCGAAGCGAACAGCATCAAATATACATACAGCGAGCCGAAAGATGATTGGTCGATTGGTCCATCAGAACAAACGCGCGGCTCAAGGATAACGCTTAAATTCGACCTAACTTCAAACAAGACCACTGAAAGCGTTTTCGACAAGTTCACCAAAGACTATAATTTTGAGGAAAAGTCGCCTCGCCTTGTTTCACCCTACATTATCAATCTACCGAAGGGTGACTTTCCCTCTCGATCACAGGCGAAAAAGATTCTCGCCGGCGCGGAACAATTCACGAGCATTGTGATCGATTTCAAAAATGTGGAGACTATTGGGCAAGGGTTCGCGGACGAGGTATTTCGGGTTTTTCAGAAGCAGCACCCAGACATCGTGATTGAAACGGTGAACGCGAACGCGTTCATTGAACGGATGATTCAACATGTAAAAAAATAAATACCAAGAGATTATCCAAGCAACATGTAAAAGAGGAATACATGAGTACAACACGCAGCGTTTGCTACATCAAAGCCTCGCGCGCCAAGGTGTATAAGACCCTCCTCGATGAGCAGGTGCTAGCGCAGTGGAAAGTTCCCGACGGCATGACTTGTCACGTCCATACTTTTGACCCGCGCGAAGGCGGCCTGCTGCGCATCTCACTCACATACGACGCGCCGGACGGCAAAGGCAAGACGAGCGGACGCACGGATACGTATCACGGTCACTTCGCTAAGCTCGTACCGAACACGCAGATTGTCGAAGTAGACGAGTTCGAGTCCGACGATCCTAATCTAAACAGTCCGATGACGATTACCTACACACTGTCGGATGAAGATGGTGGCACCAAGCTCGTTGCTGTGCACGAAGGACTGCCCGATGGCGTGAAGCCGAGCGATAACGAGTTGGGCTGGCAGATGTCGTTAGCACGATTGAAAGCGCTGATTGAAAGTTAGACTGAAATCTACATCCCGATACCGGGACATCCGTCCCGGAAAATTGCCCATCAAGTCTTCCTGCCAAGAAAAAAGACCAATCATTTCAAACATCCCCCATAGGCACATCGTTTGCTTTAAGCGCGGCATCACAAAACATGTCTCGCAGCAGACAAATATTTCAGGGAGCAGGAATGAAGATACTTTTCAGCACAAAACAGAAGGTGATCGCGAGCACCATTCTGCTTATGGGACTTTTTTCGCGCACGGTTCTCGCAGATGAAGAGAACGAACAAGCTCAGTGCGTAACGGAAGATGAATGCGTCGGCGAAGACGCCGCATTCGCAACAGAAGCGTTCGGCATCAGAATCCCCAGTGTTCGTGAGATTGGCGATTCTGTCAGCGGCGGTCTCAAGAATGCCCGCGATGGTGTTGCACAAGCCCTAAATGATGCGGGAAAAACACATGTTTCGTAAGCTTACAATCATTGCACTTTTATCGCTCACAAACGTAGCACTCGCTGATGGCAACAATCGCTTCTGGTTTAACACTTCAAATCCAAGCCACTTCACGAGCCATGAACTCATGTACGAATATGATCTTGGCCAAACAAAGCTGAATAAAAATTCTTTTGTCGGCATTGGTCTTAGCAACAAAACGCTCAAGCAAAGCAAAGAACAGTCTTTGCAGCGTCAGGCGGGAACGCTGTACGTCGGTATTAATGCCACAGAGGGATTTATGCATCGCACCGGCATTGGCTACGAAGGCGGCGACGGTGACCGCCGTCGGCACGAAGATCGCCGAAAACATTTCAGGCATGGCGGACGGCAACCTTCGCCTCTGCATCCGTGGTCAGGATGCTGCCGGAAACCTTCAAGCGGCCGCGTCGGCGACGATGGTCACATGGACCAAAGATTCTACGGCTCCCATCGCGACGGTGGCGGGTGAACCGACCGGTACGAATAATGCTGTGGTGATGAATATCACCGTCGGCGGTACCGGCGTTCTCACCTATCAATATGATATCGTTCCGTCTGGCACGACGTGCGCGGCGGCGACTTATAGCGCGGATACGACTGTGGCCACTGCCATCACCGAAAATATTTCGGGGATGGCGGATGGCGGCATGCGCCTTTGCGTGAAGGGCAAAGACGTGGCCGGGAACCTCCAGGCAACCGCCACGGAAGCAACGTGGACGAAAGATACGACCCCTCCCATCGCGACCATCACGGGTGAACCGACGGGCGTCAATAACACGACGACCCTTGATGTGACCATCGGCGGAGCTGGTGTGGCCAACTACCAGTATGCTGTTGTCCCGGCGGCGACCGCTTGTAACGTTGCAACGTATAGCTCTGATGTCGCGGTCGGCACCAAGATCACCGATGACATCTCTGGCATGGCGGATGGCGCTATCCGCCTTTGTGTGCGCGGGAAAGATGCCTCCGGCAACCTCCAGGCCGTGGCCTCCGCCACGGAAGTGACCTGGACGAAGGACACGACGGCTCCCACCGCGACGATTGCGGGCGAACCCACCGGGACGAACAATACCCTCGTGATGGATATCACCATTTCGGGCACGGACGTCGTGGCCTACCAGTATGATATCGTCGCATCTAGCACCGCTTGCTCGAGCGCGACGTATAGTTCCGACATCGCCGTGGGCACCAAGATCACCGAAGACATCTCGGGAATCGCCGACGGCGGCATTCGTCTCTGCGTCAAAGGCAAAGACGTGCTCGGCAACGTGCAGGCGACGGCAACGGAAGCGACGTGGACCAAAGATACCGATTCTCCAGCGGCCACGATTTCCGGCGCTCCCACCGGCACGAACAATACCGTGGTGATGGATATTACCATCGGCGGGACCGACGTCGTGAGCTATCAGTACGATATCATTTCTTCCGCGACGGCTTGTCCGAGTGCGACGTATAGCGCGGATATCCCCGTCGGGACCAAGATCACCGAAAATATTGCGGCCATGGCGGACGGTGGCCTGCGCCTCTGCGTGAAAGCCAAGGACTCGCTTGGTAACCTCCAGACGGCCGCGACGGAAGCAACCTGGACCAAGGACACAGTAGCCCCCACCGCGACGGTCGCGGACGAGCCGACGGGCGTTAATAAGACCACGACTCTTGATGTGACCATCGGTGGTGCTGGTGTGGCGAGCTACCAGTATGCCGTTGTTCCATCGGCGACGATCTGTGCCGCTGCGACCTATAGCGCGGATGTCGCCGTCGGTACGAAGATCACTGATGACATCTCTGGCATGGCGGATGGCGTGCTCCGCCTTTGTGTGCGCGGGAAAGATGCCTCCGGTAACCTCCAGGCCGTCGCTTCCGCCACGGAAGTGACTTGGACGAAGGACACGACGGCTCCCACCGCGACGATTTCCGGTGAACCCACTGGCACGAACAATACCGTCGTGATGGATATCACCATCGCCGGCACGGACGTTATCACTTACCAATATGATATCGTCGCCTCTGGCACGGCTTGCTCGAGCGCGACCTATAGTTCCGACATCGCCGTGGGCACCAAGATCACCGAAGACATTTTGGCGCTTGCCGACGGCGGGATCCGTCTCTGCGTCAAAGGTAAAGACATTGTCGGTAACCTGCAGACAACGGCAACGGAAGCGACCTGGACGAAAGATACGGCCGCTCCAACCGCCACGACTTCCAATGCGCCCACTGGCACGAACAATGCCGTGGTCATGGATATCACCGTCGGTGGCGCCGGCGTTACCAGCTATCAATACGACATCGTCGATTCTGGCACCGCTTGTACTAGCGCGACCTATAGCTCGGATATCGCTGTCGGAACAAAGATCACCGAGAACATCTCAGGCATGGCGGACGGTGGCCTGCGGCTTTGCGTGAAGGGGAAAGACTCGGTCGGTAACCTCCAGACGGCTGCAACCGAAGCAACTTGGACAAAGGACACGACAGCGCCCACCGCGACAATCGCGGGTGAGCCGACCGGCGTCAATAAAGCGACAACGCTCGACGTGACCATCGGCGGCGCTGGCGTGGCGAACTATCAGTATGCCGTTGTTCCCGTCGCAACGGTTTGCGCCGCCGCGACCTACAGTGCCGATGTCGCGGTCGGAACCAAGATCACAAGTGATATCTCGGGACTGTCTGACGGTGGCATCCGCCTTTGCGTGCGCGGTAAAGACGCGTCCGGGAACCTACAGGCCGTGGCCTCGGCGACTGAGGTGACGTGGACGAAAGACACCCAAGCTCCGACGGCAAGCCTTTCGGGAGCCCCGACGGGTGCCAACAACGTGACGATCCTGAACATCACGGTGAGTGGCGCCGGCGTGGTGGCCTATCAATACGATATCGTGCCGATTGCGACGGCCTGCTCTGCGGCAAGTTATAGTTCTGATATCGCAGTTGGAACGAAAATTACCGAAGACATCTCAGGGATGTCTGACGGTGACCTTCGCCTTTGTGTGCGGGGTAAGGACTCAGCGGGTAACTTGCAGGCTGCCGCTTCTGCGACCGAGGCAACGTGGACAAAGGACAGCTCGGCGCCAGCCGCGACGATCTCCGGCGAGCCTTCCAGCGAAAGCGCCGTGACCGTTTTAAACATCACCATTGGGGGGACGGATGTCCTCACCTATCAGTACGCGATTATCCCGAGCGCGAGCGCCTGTTCCGCCGCAACCTACAGCTCCGATGTGGCGATCGGCACGAAGATTACCGATGATATCTCTGGCATGGCGGATGGTGGGATCCGGCTTTGCGTCTTAGGTCGCGACTCGTCATCCAACCTTCAGGCGACGCCATCTGAGGCGACTTGGACCAAGGATACCGTAGCGCCGACCGCCACCATCGCTGGTGAGCCTACGGGTACGAACAATACCGTCGTGATGGATATCACCGTCGGTGGCGCCGGCGTGGCCACCTACCAATACGATATCGTCAACTCCGGCACCGCCTGCAGTGCGGCGACGTATAGCGCTGACATCGCGGTCGGCACGAAGATCACCGAAAATATTTCCGGCATGGCGGATGCGACGCTTCGCCTCTGCGTGCGAGGGAAGGACGCGGCAGGAAACCTCCAAGCGGCGGCTTCCGCGACCTCAGTGACGTGGACCAAAGACACCACCGCTCCAACGGCCACGATCGCGGGTGAGCCCACCGGCACCAACAATACCGTGGTGATGGATATCACGGTTGGCGGCACGGGTGTCCTCGTTTATCAGTACGATATCGTCCCATCTGGGACGGCTTGCACGAGTGCGACCTACAGTTCGGATATCACCGTCGCCACCAAGATCACCGAGAACATTTCAGGGATTGCAGATGGTGGTATCCGCCTGTGCGTGAAGGGTAAGGACTCCGCTGGTAACCTGCAGACGACCGCCACGGAAGTCACCTGGACGAAGGATACGACGGCTCCCACCGCAACGATTGCGGGTGAGCCAACCGGCACGAACAATACCGTGGTGATGGATATCACGGTCGGTGGCACCGGCGTCGTCACCTACCAGTACGACATCGTCGATTCCGGAACCGCCTGCAGCGCCGCGACCTACAGCGCCGACATCGCGGTCGGCACGAAGATTACCGAAAATATCTCCGGCATGGCAGATGCGACGCTTCGTCTGTGTGTGCGTG
>CAYOJQ010000015.1:30163-74693 GCA_964404325.1 uncultured Oligoflexales bacterium | reverse complement strand
TGCGTAAATCACAACGGGGATAAGTAAGCCGCGCTCCGCCACAGCACCCATGATGCTCGATAGAAAAATAAGCGCCGCGGCGACCGCTGGCACCGCGATAAAAAGACGCCGCGGCTGCCAACTCATCCAGCGCGCGTTCACCGCAACGTAAAAAAGATGCGCGGTTAAAAAAGAACCAAGTCCAAGAATCAAGGAATCACGCAGAGGGAGCGCTAGAAATATGTCGCCAGCGGCGGAGAAGATCACAGCTAAGGTGAGCATAGTTTTGTAACGGCGTGACAAAGCACTTTTGGCAACCGGCAAGAGCAACAAAAGAATCGGCGCTGCTTTTACCAGGAACTGCCCTGGAAACGGCGCCCATGGGAGAATTACCAGATAAACAAGTGCCAAAAGCCAAAAAAGACGCGTCCATGACTGCAATGTTACATGCACGGTTTAACCCTAACGAAATAGGAGGCGAAGGATGCGCAATTTGTCGCGATAAGGAGGATAACGCACGGGTGGATCAAAGAAACTTTTCGCCTTCAACACACTCTTGCGATGGCTAAACGTCTCGAAGCTATAAAAGCCATGATACGCCCCTAAACCACTCTGCCCCACACCACCAAATGGTAGACCGGAGTTACCGAGATGGAAGAGCGTATCGTTCACGCAGCCACCACCGAAAGGAAAAGCTTGGATAAAATGTTCGGCGACCCGGGAGTCTTCCGTAAAAATATAGGCGGCCAAAGGCTGAGGATGCTTCTTTATCAAAGCATACGCATCATCCATGTGATCATAGGGAATCAGGGGAAGAATCGGTCCGAATATTTCTTCACGCATCACCGGCGCCTGTAAATTCACATCCGCTAAGAGCGTGGGTGCGATATAACGGTCGTCAGCGCGCGTAGTACCACCAATCAAAACCCGCCCTTGCTTGATATAGGAAGAGAGACGATCGAATTGCCCTTGATTGATGATGCGACCATAGTTGGGACTCGCGGAGATGTCCTCACCAAAGAATGAGCGCAGCACTTTTTTGGCTTCAGCGAGAAAAGGTTCATAGACGCTGCGATGCACCAACAGATAATCGGGTGCCACACACGTTTGTCCGGCGTTAACGCATTTCCCCCAAAGCACGCGACGCGCGGCGAAAGATAAATTCGCTTTCGCATCGATCACACAGGGGGATTTTCCGCCTAGCTCCAGCGTGGTGGGAATCAAACGTTTTGCCGCTGATGCAGCGATGATTTTTCCAACACGACCACTGCCGGTGAAAAAAATATGGTCCCAATTTTCTTCGAGAAGCGTTTGCGTCGCCTGCGCATCCCCTTCCACCACACGCACATACGCTGGTGAAAAAACATCTTCCAACATCGCGCGTAAGGCCGCTGAGGTATGCGGCGAAAGCTCGGATGGCTTCAATGTGACGCAATTGCCGGCGGCGATCGCACCAATCAACGGCGCCAACGAAAGTTGTACAGGATAATTCCAAGGACTGATGACTAGCACCACGCCCTTTGGTTCGCAATAAACGCGACTGCTGGCTGGTTGCAAAAATAGAGGCGTGCTGGAGCGAGAGGGACGCATCCAGCGGCGAAGGTGACGCAGAGTGTAGGTAATCTCTTCCTTGCAGATACCAATCTCTGTACCAAAAGCTTCAAAGGGGGACTTGTTTAGATCTTTCTTGAGAGCTTGAAAAAGATTTTCTTCATGACGCACAATTCCGGCGCGCAGCTCTAAGAGCTGCTGACGCCGGAATTCGTAAGATCGAGTTGCACCTGTGGCAAAAAATTCTTGTTGGTTCATGGCCCTACAATGTTTCGGCGCAATCCGCGGTAGTAAGCTTCGGCTCCGATACGGAGAACGAGTTTCTGTGCCGCTTGTTCCCAGTTACCGTCAATGAGTTTCTCAATTTTTTCGGCAACAGTCACCATCGCATCGAGTGGGATGGGAATACCGTAAGCGAGACCAACGCCACTCACGACTGGCGCGGCGAGAGACAACCAGGTGCCGCGACTGCTGATGAAGTAATCACTCTTGATGAGTTTTCCGTCTTGAAAAATCAATTCGTAATAGATCGTATCGTCAAAATCCCAAGCAACATTGTGCTTGAAGCTACCTTCGATGCGTACGGAATTACCTGCGGAACTCCAGGTCGCTGGCTGGATATCCCATGTGAACCCATACAACTTATGTTTCTTTAGCTCTGGGCCTTTCAAAGCCGCGTTCATCGCCTGGCCTACAGGACCTGATGCAGGGAGAACAGCAGGCAAGCTCTCAGGCTTCGTGGTTGCGGGAGGCTTTGGTGGGCCGAATACCTCGCCAGAACTCGGCTTTTTCTCTTCTTTAGCCGGCTCCGCGGGGCTCGCCGTATCGTTATTAGGCGTATCTGCCGACGGGGTTTCGCCATTTGATGGGAGGGTTTCTTCCGTCGGGGTGGTGGCTTGATCCTGGGCTCCCGTCTGGTTCGAACGCTTGGTGCGTTCAGGCATCTCGGGTGGTTGGCCGCAGGCCGATAAAAGTCCAATGAAAATAGGGGCTAACAACAGGTGCTTCCGCATAGAACTACAGCTCCAGAAGGGAGGGCCAACACCGGCCCTATGCGCATTTTAAACGTTATTTTATTAAAATCAATATTATTTTAAAATTAATAATAAAATTTTAATAAAATCACCCAATCCCCCCTTCCGCCCCCATTTGGTACAATCAAGGGACATTCCCCCCAATTTTGGAGAACTCCATGATTAAGAATCTTTTGCGCCTTGCTGTTGTTGCCGGTCTTTTCACCTCTGCGCACGCTTTCGCTGAAAACGCATACGAGTGCGGCCTCGCCCAAGGCGACGCTCCAGCGACAAAAGCTCTTGTTACCAACGGCTCTCTGCAGATGGTTGACGGCGAGTATCTTGGTTTTGTGAAGGAAGACGCTGAAGGCGGCCAACTTATCGTCGGTATCTTCTTTAAGCCTGACGCCAATACAAAAGAAGCCCCTATCGCGGCTGGCTTTACACAGCTCGGCAGCAAAAACCTCTACGTCATCGCTTACCACGGCGGCAAAGAGATCCAGGCGATCTGCGAAAAGAAGTAATCGCTCCTATGCAGCTCGCGGTTTAGGCCGCGAGCTTCAACGATTCAAAAACTCCACACGAAACACGCCATGATGCCTGCGTACCCGCGTGACACCGCCGTAATCGATCTGCATATGGAAAGCTTGCCTGAGAGACAGTTCTAAAACCTGACAGACAAAAGCTCGAATCCATCCCGCATGCGTGATGATAAGTGAAGATTGGGGGGCGCCTTGCTTAAGGTCGTGCCAAAAATCTTGTGAACGCTGCGCCATCGCCGCGAAGGATTCCCCATCGGGTGGTGCGACGTGAACAAAATCCGTGCTCCAAGAAGCCATTTCGTCCGCGCTGATGCTGTCCCAAGGACGGTTTTCCCACGCGCCAAAAGAAAGCTCCATCAAACGAGCATCGGTGCGAAACTTCTCACCGACTAAATGCCGCGCCAGCTGTTGGCAACGCTGCGAGGGGCTCGTGTAACAGGGCCACTCATGAATGTTTCCGGGAAGTTTTTCCCGCACCGCCACGGCATCTTGAGGGAAACTCGTGGCAAGTGGCACATCCTGCTGTCCATAGCAGATCCCACTCGGCGCGACGATGGTATGACGAACTAAATAGATGTCCATGTCATGCCCAAAATGGTCGCGTAAAAAACCACCTCGCAAAGCTGCTGCATTGCGCCACAGCAGTCACCGGTATAGCCACCAATGCGTCGCTTAAAATAATGCGCGAGGTAGCACCCCATAAGGAGAGATGGAATGGTCGCTAAGAAAAACACGGGACTCGGAAAAAAAGCCAAGGGAAGAAGCCCCCAAATAAAGCTCCAGACCACCTGCGAAAATGTAATGCCGCTGAGGACTGGCTTCAAATCCGTTTTCGCGGCCTCATCCCGTGCATAGGGTAAGAAATGGCACATCGCGATGGGAATCGATCGGCTAAACATATGCCCCGCCACCAGACTTAACGTGATAAATGCCGGACTCATATTTTTTAGCAGCAGAAATTTCAAACAGAGCATCGCGCCAATGCCAATGGTGCCATAGGTGCCAATGCGTGAGTCTTTCATAATGGTCAGGACTTGTTCTTTTGTCCATCCCCCCCCAAAGCCGTCACACATATCGGCAAAACCATCTTCATGAAACGCGCCGGTGGTGAGAACCGTGGCTATCATGCTTAAGACGACCGCGATCTCTTGCGGAAAGAAATGTTTTGCGGCTAAAAACACGCCCGCGCCAATAACGCCAACAACGGCACCCACAATGGGAAAATAGATCGCCAGGTTGTTGACGTTGGGGTAAGCCGCCGTCAACCGTCGAGGCGTTGGTAAACGCGTCAAAAACATGATGCTAGCGGCAAAAAGTTTCGCCTGTGTCTGCATCCACATCATCATATGTTTCCATCCACCTTCTGCGACACTTCCGCATCCGCGAAGGAGGCCATTTCACGCATAAAATTTACGGCCGCACGCACGAGAGGGAACGCCACGGCGGCGCCAGTCCCTTCTCCCAGTCGCATGCCGAGATCGAGCAATGGCTTCACGTCCAAACACGCAAGCATGCGCGCATGGGCGTGCTCATCGGATCTATGACAAAAAATGGCGTAGTCTTTAAGAGTGGGAAAGAAGCGTGAAGCCACAAGAAAAGCCGCCGTCACACAGAACCCGTCGATCAATAACACGGCTCCCAATTGCGCGGCACGCATCATGGCGCCACACATCATCGCCAACTCAAAACCACCGAAATGAGCCAACACCAAGATCGGATCTTTTTCCGTCGCGAAATTTTTAACGGCGCGCGCGAGTACGTCGCGTTTCCGCACAAGACCACTATCGCTCAGGCCTGTTCCGCGCCCCACGCAGTCTTCAATCGGGATATCACAAAGAACACTCATCAATGCCGCGGATGAAGATGTGTTGCCAATACCCATTTCGCCAAAACCAATAATGTTGCAACCACTTCGAACGAGCTCATCCGCCAAAGAAAAACCCTTGTGTAAAGCTTTCTCGCATTCCTCCCGACTCATCGCGGGGCCGTCGAGAAAACTGCGTGTGCCCATGCCAATCTTGGCGTCAATCAATTGTGGATGGTGTGGAAAACGATAATTGACGCCAGCGTCGACAATTTTGAGATCCATTCCGTTCTGACGCGCGAACACATTGATGGCCGCTCCGCCGCGCAAAAAATTCTGCACCATCTGTTGGGTCACTTCTTGAGGATAAGGACTCACTCCCTCGCGCGTTATGCCATGATCACCCGCGAAGATCATAATGGTGGGACATTTCAGCACGGGCTCCAATGTGTTTTGAATGCGGCAGATACGCGCCGCCACTTCTTCCAGACGCCCCAACGCACCGATCGGTTTTGTTTTTCCATCAATCTTCGCGCGAATGGCCTCAAGCCAACACGTCGGCACGGGCGCTAGAGTGGGCGCGAAAAACGCGGGCGTGGATGCGTGCATGTCCTGACCTCTTCCAGTTTTGAGAGCTTCTTATAGCTTGCCCTGAGCAGGTGATGCCATTAAAAAGGACTGGTTGTTGCAGCGCGAGAAGCGACTCGCGGCTGTTGAAAGCCCCATGAAATGGACACATGCGGTGTTTGATGGCAGAGCCAACACAAAAAGAAGAAACCTCCCCCGTCAAGGGTCTCAGCACCGATGAAGCCCAACGACGCCTGCAGACCTATGGCCTCAACGAAATCATTCAAGAAAAAACAAAACCAGCTTGGCACATCTTTCTCGACCAGATGAAAAGTCCCTTTATCGTGATTCTTCTGGCGGCCTGCGTGTTATCCGCTTTTCTCGGTGAATGGCTCGAGGTGGCCGCCATTGCCGCGATACTGATCCTTAATGCGGTGATTGGGTTTTTTCAGGAATACAAAGCGGAAGCCGCCATCGAAGCGCTGCGCGATATGACTTCCCCTCGTGCCAAGGTGATGCGTCAAGGAAATGCCATCGTGATTCATGCCCATGATGTGGTTCCTGGCGACATTCTTCTGCTGGAAGCGGGAGATATTGTCGCCGCGGACGCACGCATTTTGGATGCGGCTCAGCTGCAGATCAACGAAGCCGTTCTTACCGGTGAAAGTCTCCCCGTGGAAAAGAAACCAGGGCGCATGGACGCGGAGCGCAGTGGCGCGGTGTTTATGGGCACCGCCGTCACCACGGGAACGGGAACAGCGGAAGTTTTCGCCACCGGCATGGGCACGGAGTTAGGAAAGATCGCGCATCTTATCACCACGGCGGAATCAGAACAGACCCCCTTGCAGCTGCAGTTGGCCCAAGTGGCAAAGACCCTCCTCTTCATTTGTTTGGGGATCGTCGGCGTGGTGGGTGTCATTGGCAGCATGCAGGGGCGACCTTGGCTCGATCTATTTGTTTTTTGTTTGTCGTTGATGGTGGCCGCGGTTCCTGAAGGAATGCCCGCTATTGTCACGGTGGCCCTCGCGCTCGGCGTGCAGCGCATGACGGAACGCAACGCTCTCATTCGCAGTCTTCCCAGTGTGGAGACACTCGGCAGCGTTTCCGTTATTTGCACGGATAAGACGGGAACGCTCACCACCGGCGACATGCGGGTGCGTGAACTCTGGAGCGAAGATCATCGTGAATTATTGCACGTGGCGGCTTCATGCGTGGATGCGGAGCTGAGGGAGGATAACCTCGAAGGAACGGGTGATCCCACCGAGATCGCGATTCTTCTTGCCGCGCGCGAACGGGACATTCTAAAAGCCGCCATCGAACGAAAAAATCCGCGGCGTGAAACGGAACCGTTTGACTCCGACACAAAACGCATGACGGTGCTGCGGTATGACGGACGCTATTACATAAAAGGTGCCGTGGAGACTCTTTTACCCCTCTGTGGGGATTCACCGGAGCGTCTCGAAGCAGCGCGCCACGAGAATGCGGATATGACATCACGAGGATTACGCGTCCTTGCCGTCGCGACAGGAATGGATAAAAATAAAAACCTCCATCTTGTCGGCCTCATTGGTATCGCCGATCCTCCGCGCCCGGAAGCCGCTGCGTCTATCAAGGAAGCACGCTCGGCCGGCATCATGTCTTTAATGATTACCGGAGATCATCCCAGTACGGCCGCGGCAATTGCACGCGAGTTAGGGCTCGCGACAACCGACAAAGAGATCAAAGAACGGGTACACGCGCGCGCAACGCCGGAAGAAAAACTAAACATCGTGCGAGAGCTGAAAGGTCGCGGTTCCATCGTCGCGATGACCGGTGACGGCGTCAACGATGCACCGGCGCTGAAAGAAGCCCACATTGGCATTGCCATGGGCCGCGCTGGCACTGAGGTCACCCGGCAAGCCGCGGATTTAATTCTCGCCGACGACAATTTCGCCACCATCATCGCCGCTGTGCGCGAGGGACGTGGCGTCTACATCAATATACGCAAAGCGATTGTTTATTTACTGACGGGAAACTTCGCCGAACTGCTATGCGTCGTCGGTGCGTTGGCGCTCGGACTACCCGTTCCATTTGCCGCCGCGCACCTTCTTTGGATTAACCTCGTCACCGACTCTCTTCCAGGCCTTGCGCTTATCGCTGATCCCGTGACGCCTCTCGTGATGCAGCGGCCACCTCGCCCTGTCCAGGAAGGCATTCTCGGACGCCCGCAATGGCATCAGGTGATTTGGGTGGGCGGGCTTGAGGCGATAGTCGTCCTTTGGCTGTTTAATCTGGAGTTCCATCGTTTTGGTTTAGACCACGCGCAAAACCTCGCTTTCACCACGATTGTGTTTAGCCAGGTATTCCGTTCTTTTGCTTCTCGATCGCAGACACGCCTTTTTTGGGAGGTAGGCGCGTTGAGTAATCTTTGGCTGTTAGGTGTCGTCATCATCACCGGCGTCATGCAGCTCAGCCTGCACTTCTTTCCCCTCACCCAAAAGATTTTCAATCTACAGCCCATTACCGGTGAAGATGTTTTGTTGATTTTACCATTCGCATTGATTCCTGTGAGCTGCCTTGAGATCACGAAGATCATTCAACGCTTCATAAAACGCTAAAGCAGCGTCATCCGATTCATGATGGGAACAGAGGATTTTCGCTGGCGCAGAATCTTCTCATAAGCATTCACATAGTCGAGGGCCATGCGCCGCGTGGAGAATTTTGTTTCAAAATCCTGACGGCACTGGGCGCGACTAAGAAGCGCCACCTTGCTCACCGCATCCACCGCTTCGCTCATATCATTGACAACAAAACCGGTACGGCCGTCATCAATCACTTCCTTTACCGATCCACAATTGAAAGCCACCACGGGTGTGCCGCACGCCATGGCTTCCACCATCACAAGTCCAAAAGGTTCGGGCCAATCGATGGGAAAAAGAAGTGCATAAGCGTTGCCAAGAAATTCCGCTTTCTGATTATCGGTGATCTCGCCAATGTATTCGATGAGTGGATCATCCATCAAATATTTGATTTCCTTCTCAAAGTAAGGACGATCGGGCGTATCTATTTTTGCCGCTATTTTCAATGGCATTCCCACCGCTTTCGCGATGGCTATCGCGCGGTCAA
This sequence comes from uncultured Oligoflexales bacterium, assembly GCA_964404325.1. Taxonomy (GTDB): domain Bacteria; phylum Bdellovibrionota_B; class Oligoflexia; order Oligoflexales; family Oligoflexaceae; genus CAYOJQ01. The sequence goes on along the minus strand of CAYOJQ010000015.1, from coordinate 66,132 downwards.
CACGCTTTTCTCGCGAGATGCGCCCTAAAAAAGCAAGGTACCTTCCCGTTTGAGGCTTAAAGATAAGATGCTTTTCGGGGAGGCCATGGGGAATGGTGCCGACCCAGTTTAACTGGGGCAAATATTCTTGCTGTGCGTCCGATATGGAAACAAGAGGCACCTCGGGATAGAAACCAAATAACGATTGCGCCTCCGGCAAGTCGAGTCGGCTATGAACCGTTGAAATATGGGGCGTGTCGTGCCAGCATTTGGTGTAGGGGAACGCCCAATATTCAACGTGAAAATGCACGATATCAAATAGCCCCTCAGCCGCGTCGCGGGTAACCCTTTCCATCAACAAGAAATGTGTCGCATTGGGATCGATCGGGCCTTTATGCAACCGCAAGGCTTCACGGCTAACACCCACAAGTTTCGCACGGGTGATGGAATCACCCGAAGCGTAGAGTGTCACGTCGTGCCCTTGATTCACCAGTTCTTCTGTAAGATATGAAACAATACGTTCGGTTCCGCCGTACAATTTCGGTGGAACACTTTCGTAAAGGGGTGATACTTGCGCAATTCTCACGTCTCACTCCTTGCGCCTTCACCAGGGAATAAAGCTTCTCCCTGAAATTGCAGGCTCTGCATGCATCTTCTATTCCATGCGTCCTTACGTGATGGTTGCGATCTCCACCTTTCCCGTGCGACGCAAAACGTTCACACTCACACTCGCCGTGTGATTGATTAGCTCCACATCCACAAAGCCATCACGACCGACATTTAAATTGCGAATGGTAATGCGTTGGATGTAAGTCGGCATGACCGGATAATAAAAAGTGAGTCGCTGCTCCACGCCGTCAATTTGCAAACCTAAGCAGGCACCCAGCGCCATGAATAGCGCGCCAGCCGCCCAAGCCTGCGGTGCGCACGATACGGGATATAAAGTCGGACCGCGCCCGCCGATTCGGGAAAATCCACAGAACAATTCCGGGAGGCGATGAAGATCGACGAAGACGCTGACATCAAACAAACCGGTTAGGATTTGCAGCGCCTTATCTTTAAGGCGATACCGCGCGAGTCCAAAAGCAATCATGGCATTGTCATGCGGCCAAACCGTGCCGTTGTGATAAACCATCGGATTGTAGCGCGCCTCACCTTTGGCAACCGTGCGAACACCCCAGCCGGAGAAAAAGCGCGCATCGAGCAGTTGATCGGCGACACTCGCCGCCTGTTCAGGCGAAGCAATTCCGGTAAAAAGCGCATGACCGGCGTTGGATGTGAGCACCCGCAGAGGCATCTTGTATTTGTCGAGTCCCAACGCGAAGAACTGCCGGTCATCCATCCAGAATTGTGTTGAAAACTTATGCTGTAAGACCGCCGCTTGTTGGGCCAACTCCTGCGCGCGTTGAGTTTTACCAAGAATTCCCGCTAAGGAGGACATCGCTACTTTCGCCGCATAGACGTAGGCTTGCACCTCCACCAGCGCTATCGGTGACTCCGCGAGCTCACCATTCTGATGAAACACGGAATCATTGGAATCCTTCCACCCATGATTCACGAGACCATCGGGACTATGTCGATGATATTCCACAAAGCCATCGCCATCACGGTCACCGTAACGATCAATCCACACCATCGCGGCCTCGATATTCTCCCACATGGCGACAATGGTATCGAGATCACCCGTACGTTCGTAGTACATGCCCGCGAGCATGATAAAAAGAGGCGTAGAGTCAATGGAGCCGTAGTACATCTTAAACGGAATTTCACCGAGGTTAGCCATCTCGCCCGTTCGCGCCTCGTGCATGATTTTCCCCGGCTCGGCGTCCTGCTTATCGTTGATTTCACGTGCTTGATGATGCGAAAGATATGTCAGCACGGAACGAGCAATGTTGGGATTCACCCAAAGCATTTCCATTGCGGTGATAATGCCGTCACGCCCGAAAGGCGCGCTAAACCACGGCACTCCCGCGTACGGATAGGATCCCCACGGAGTCTCGGAAAGCATCATGTGCATATCGGAAAATGAGCGATTTAACCAATCGTTGAACTGCTCGTTGTCCGTGACAATGTCGCAGCTTTCCGTTTTCATCGCCCGCAGTCCGGTGGCGGCTTGAATGTAGTAAACGTCGAAATTGGTGGGTTCCGCAGCGGGGCGAATCTCACGCTTCTTGGGACGTTCGCCATAAAAGATATAAATAATCTCGATATTCGCGGTTTCGTGCGGCAAGAGATTTAGTCGGTATTCAACCGTTTGGTTCTCGTGCGATGTGGGATCGGGGCTAAAATGAATCTGAGTCTCGCGCTTCTTTTCGTCCAGACCAACATATTTGAATTTTAGCGTTTCATCTTCATAGACTGGCTTTTCCAACTTTCCGTGATGAGGGCGCACATAGCCGCGAACTTCGAAGATATCCTTAAAGTCAACGGCGAACGCCATCTGCAAGCTAAACGAGGCGGACTCCAAACCGTAGTTTGTGATACGCAGCTTTTCGACGCACTGCCCGTAGTAAAGAAATTTCACGCGATTGATATGGATGGAACCACGATCCAGGCACACGCCATCCGCGCCATGAATTACTGGGTTCGCTAGGTCAACGGAGAGAGTGGCGTTGTCCTCATTGACGTGGGAACTAAGAAGAAGTGGCTGCTCGCCACAAATATGAAGCTGCAGTAAGGAAAGATGACGTGTGCCCAAATAGAAAATGCCTTGCTCATCATTGACGCGGCTGTTCACATTGCCGTAGCGATCAAACACGGCGAACGTTTCATTGTGTTTGAGCACCCGCAAGGATTCTTCCGCCGCCGCGGAGCTCGCCGCCAAGACTGAATAGTCATCCATATGCTGTTGATCCGTTGTAGTCATCACCGACCTCATACGCCGTTCCGTTCTTGATCTGACTCGCACTTTCCATGCCACCGCGCATGGATTGCGCAATCATTTTTCTTTTGCTGACACAACGAAACGGAGGCGGAATGCGCGTGATTTTCTCTCTCGGGAAGTATGCGCCACGGAGAATGCATATGAAAAATAAGACAATTGACTTTGTAAAACGTCCTCAAGCCATGCCAGATCTTTCCACGTTTGAAATCAGAGAGATTCCCATGCCAACCTTGCGTAAGGGACTGGTCTTAATTGAAACCGCTTACATCTCTGTAGACCCTTACATGCGTGGGCGCATGCGAGAAGGTAAGTCGTACATCGAACCTTTCGCACTAGGACAACCCATGGTGGGCGGCGTGGTGGGACGCATTGTGGAATCGGATGATCCTGGATTTAAAAAAGGAGACTATGCTGGGCAACCTGCCTTGGCAGCTTTACATCGCAACGGATGTGAAGGATCTCCTCAAGGTAGATACAAAACTAGCCCCTCCATCCACGGCTCTCGGTGCCCTCGGCATGCCCGGACTCACCGCCTATTTTGGGTTGCTCGACATTGGTAAACCTAAACCCGGCGAAACAGTTGTAGTCTCTGGCGCCGCGGGTGCCGTTGGCAGCACCGTGGGACAAATCGCCAAACTCAAGGGTGCCCGTGTGGTCGGCATTGCGGGCTCAGAAGAAAAAATCCGTTACCTCATGGATGAACTCGGATTCGACGCGGCGGTTAACTACAAGGACAAGGGACTCTTTACGAACATAAAAGAAGCGTGCCCCAACGGCGTGGATGTGTATTTTGACAATGTGGGTGGCGTGACCACGGAAATGGTTCTTCCGCTGCTTAACAAGTACGCGCGCATTCCCATCTGCGGGCAGATCTCCATGTACAACCAGGAGACTCCCGACGTCGGTCTAAAACCGCAGCCGTTCCTTTTAGCTCATAGTGCTCTGATGCAGGGTTTTATCGTGTTCAACTATCAATCACGCTATCCAGAGGCTTTAAAGCAGTTAACCGAAGGGTTGCCGCCGGCAAAATTCGTTATCGTGAAAACGTTATTGAGGGCTTTGAGAATACTCCCAAAGCCCTCATTGGATTGTTTCACGGAGAAAATATAGGCAAGCAGATCGTCAAAGTGGCGGTTGACTAGAAGTCTAGTTGCACTCCTAAACGGCCACCTTTGTCTGAATTGCGTTGCGTCGTTCCCGAAGTGTCTTGCGCGCGGCGATCGTAAAAGAGATTGCCGATCAGCGAGAACATTTCGGTGAAACGATAGCCACTGAAAACAGACGCGCCGTAGGTGAATCCAGACTTCACCTTAAAGCTAGAACCTTTCGCGGGTGAGGCATAAGTACCATGCACATCCACGCCCGCATCAAATGCGCCGAGGCGAATCACATCATACGCCACACCCAAGCCGAGGTTGTCCACAAAGACGGTTTCCAAGGTGAGGCTTGTGGCGTTGTTTTCCGTCACGAAATAGAATTGCTGCACGCCAACGAGACCGTTTAAACGCAATCGTTCGGTGAGCTGATGTTCGATATCCAAACTAAACTTTTTAAGGTTGTCGGTGATTCCCTTGAAACGGCCGTCCTTTGTATAAGAAAACTCACTCTGCGTTAATCCGACAGTGAAACCAACAACGGTGTTGTCAGTGATGTAGTAGCCGTATTGAATTTCACCGCCAGTATTAACATCGGAGTCCAAGTTTGTTTTAAAATCACCGTTTTTCGCTTTGGCCTCGATCAACGTCTTCGACATGACTCCGAGAATACGCAGGCGATGGCGATCGGATGGGTTGCGTTTAACTTCTCCGCTATCAGCGGGTGCGGCTTCCGCTTCGCTGGGTGCCGCTTCGGCCACTTCAGCCGGAGCTGGTTCCGCTTCGGGAGCCGGCGCTTCCGCGGCGGATTCCTCTTCGTCGCTGAGACGGATGAGATCGTTCGGATAGATGCGGTTTGCATCCTTAACCTGTGGATTAAGACGCTTCACTTTCTCTAGCGTTCCACTTTCACCCCAGACAGGCCCTCCTACCTCACGGTGCGTGATACCAGAAAGGGTATCGCCGCTCTTCACCGTGTAGGTGCGCGCATAGGCGGGCGTCACAAGAAACGCGGACAACGACAACGCAAGATGAGCACGCAGAACCTTATTCATGAGCAACCTCATGGCTTAAAAGAAAGGCCCTTTTACGGGCCTCTCGTTATTTTAGAATGTTTCAGGGGATTCGTGAACTAGTCGTCACTGAGCTCGATCTTGATTTTCTTACCGCCGCAGGTGATATCTTGGAATTTATCATTATGTTTTCCACCGTAGGGTGCACCAATCACACAAGAAACTTTGTTGTTGATAGCTGTTTGGAGATCTGCAATGTCCTGTGCCGTCTTCGTTTTATGGTCCGCTAACTTGGAACCAAGATCGGTAATATCGCTGCGAAGTTTACTGATTTTTTCCAAACCGAGAACAGAGGTTCCGTTGATCGTACCGCCAAGCGCGGCAATCAATGATTCCAACGTGGATCGTGTGCTGCTTGCCTTAGAAGACAATGATGCCACCACACTCTCGAGTCCAAGCGCGGCTGGGGATCCTTCCTGAGCGCTTGCATCACCTTTGAGGACACCAAGAATTTCGGCGATCTTTTCATCGAGACCACCGAGCTGGCTGATAATATCAGCCACATTCAAGCCTTCTGTAAGCGCTTCAAGAGCGGCAACTCGTACAGCCAACGCTTCGCGCAGCTCGGCTTCCGCGCCAACAAGCTGCTCCATTTTTTCAGTAAGTTGTGCCTTTAGTGCATCGTCACCAGCTTTAATGGCGTCTTGAAGTTCTTTTTCAACGCGCTCGATTTCTAACTTATTCGCGGCAATCGCTGCTTCAGCCGCGGCAATCTTTGTATTAAGACCTGCAATGGAAGTATCGATTTGCGTCACTTTCAATTCCAAAGCCGCTAGGCGCGTCTCATGGATGTGAAGCATATCGTTTTGTACTTTATCGATGGACTCACCCAACTCAAGGCGATCTTTGAGATCCTTAATGGCTTTTTCAATCGCTTCCTTGTCCGACTTGGATGTATCAACTTTCGCATCCAAAGCGTTTTGAGAGTCACCAGACTTAAGCTCTACTTTGCTTTCGTTCTTGGTGCACCCTTCCAGAGCACAAGTAGCTTTTTCGCTACAAGCAGTGAAGAGAACCACTAGAGATAGAAGCGCGCCGCCGCGAATTATATTTGTACGAAGTCCTGCCATCGATGATCTCCGTTAGAGGAATGAGAGCTGCCTTGAGTGTGCGGAGGTTAATGCAATCGCCGCACCAAGAATTCTTACGTTGCAGGTGCCGTCGGACGGGGCTTTCGAGCGACTTTCATACGGTGAGGCTGCCCAAAGAAACGACATTGACTGTCAACCAGTCGACGAAGCGACTATTGAGGAAGAGATGGGAGCAAGAAAATTACCCTCAAAAAAGATTTGTAACTTCCCGTGCCATATCTAAAAAAGATCCCTCGTATGCCCGCAAATTTACAGATTTATTTTGGTGATATTAACAAGTTGCTCGAATCAGCCGATACGACAACTATGATTTTCTATCCAAAATCGTTGAGCCGCTTGACTGGGCAGTCTTTGTCCATCCTGATGCTTATTGCGTTCGCACACGCATGTAGTAGCCCCTCGCCCGCGAAAGTAACCCGCGGTAGTAAAGTTGATCAGAAGAACGGCGGAGACGCGTCAAACCCAAATGCGATTCTTGTGGTTGAACTTTCTAATGAAGCGGAAATCACTAGCGCCGAAGTCACGGGCTATCGTCTTGTGGTGCAAGCTCACGAAGGAGCCTCCTGTCCGAAAGAGCCGGTTGTCGATCGTACGGGTGCCTGGAAAAGCAAAAACTTCACCGTGCAAGTTCCCACAAGTTGCAGCTATTACGTAGGTGTTGAACTCGGTGCCGTCACGGGACAAAATACCCTAGCTCCGATCCAGTTCTCTAATATAGACGGCAACAAAAAAGGTTGGACTGTTATTCAAACCGACCTCAATCCCGGTGGTATTTTTAAATTGATTCGCCGTCTACCGCGCATCGGTGAGCCGGACTCAGGCAATACAGATCCCGGTGGCTCCGGCGCTATCGATGACCCAGAGCCAAATCCAACGGGCCGAAAGCTAAATCTTGCCCGCGAAGTGCTTGGTTTTTACAGCAACACATCCATCGCCGCCGGCATGCTGAGCTCACAGGCATCCCTAGAACGCGATGGTGACCTCATCCATATCCTCTCACCGCTGTGGTATACGGTGAATGCACAGGCCATGATTCAAGCGGAAGGTGGCGGACCGCGCCAAGAGGCGTTAGATCAAGCGAAATCCAAAGGCACAAAAGTTATTCCCGTGGTGCGCAATCTCGGCGAAACCAACGGTTTCTTAGCATCGTCGACACTACAAAAGAAGGCGCAAGACAACATTATCAACCTGATCGCCAGTAACAAATATCAAGGCATTCATCTGTGGTTTGACAAGTTGTCAGCCGCCGATAAAGCGGTATTGACGGATTTTGTGAATGGTCTCAGCACGCGCTTGAAGACGCAGAAAAAGATGCTAATCGTTAGCGTTCCGCCGAAAGACGATGGCGGAAAAAATCTGAACGCGGCTTACGACTACGCGGCTATCTCCGCTGTGGCTGATCGTGTTGTCCTGCAAGCCTTGGATCTCAACAACCTCTTTACCGCCGCGGGCCCTGTCGCGCCCTTGGATTGGGTAAAGAAAAACATCGACCTTGCAATCTCGGCCGGCGTTCCAGCCAGCAAGCTCCTTCTGAGCATTCCAACATACGGCTATGAATATACGAAGACTCCGGCGCCAACCGTAAAGGTTCTTTCGGTAACGACGGCACAAGATTATATTATTGGCCAGGACGGTAACCTCACCGGTAGCCACTACCGCTGGGATGATACCTTTGCCTCCCCCGTATGGGATTTTACGGATCGTGTGATCTATTTGGAAAATGCTTACGCGGCGCAAGCTAAATTTATCGCTGCAAACGAAAAGAACGTCAAAGGCGTCGCTGTGTGGCATCTCGGCAGTGAGCTTCCTGAATTTTGGTCATTCCTCTTAACCCGTCTCAAGAAATAAATTGTCACATCTCGGCTGAACCGAAAACCACTTCCGTTTTTCTGAGCGGAGTTGGGTTCCGCATTTGCATGCCTATTTTCGGACAATAGCAAAGGAGTTCTTATGAAATGCGCATGCGATAGCTGTTCATGCCAAGTCGAACAAGCTTCTGGCTTCGTTGAGAACGGTCGCGTCTACTGCGCGGAAACCTGCGCGCATGTGTGCGACAAAGAAAACTGCCAGTGCTCCCATTGCAAGCAAACTTAACGGGACAGCTGCTTTTCGCTTCATGAATTCTACTGAAACCACTAATATGGATTCAGTTTGGTATTTCCATATTGCAGGTTCGCAGCATGAAGAAGTCAGAGCTTAAACCAGTTGAGTCATCGTTGTTGTTTCAGGGCCGCGCTGATGATCCACGACTAGGTCAGTGGGTACAGACAGAATTCGTTGAGAAAAGCCTGAAACAAACCGCGACGATTTATGGCTGTCCGGATGATATCGGCGTGCAACGCAACCGCGGTCGTCCAGGCGCGTCGGGCGGGCCAAGCGGTATTCGCAAGCACTTTTACAAAATCGCCATGCCTATTGATCCCCACTGGGAAAAACATCTTCTTCTCCTGGACATAGGCAATATTGAAGTTACCGGCTCCATCGCAGACAATCACGCGGCCGCATATCATGCCGCTTTTGAAATCGCGCGCCACGGACAATGCGTGATCCCTTTAGGAGGCGGTCATGATTATGTAGCGCCAAACTTTAGCGGATTTGCCGCGGGGTATCGCGAGAAGCATGGCAAAAACAAACGTCTTGGGCTTATCAATATCGACCCGCACTTGGATGTGCGCCCTCTTGAAAACGAAATGCCTCACAGCGGCACTGGCTTTAGGCAAATTGTCGACAATCAAGTGATCAATGGCTCGGACTTTACCGAGTTCGGCGCGAGAAGCGGACGCAATGCGCGCGAGCACTTTACCTACTGTGAAAAGAAAAAAATCCGCGTGCTCCTCTACGACATCGTTCGTCGCAAAGATGTGACGAAAGTCTTTCAACAAGAATTAACGCGACTGACGAAGTCCTGTGACGCCGTCGGCATTTCGGTGGACATGGATGCCTGCTGCGACGGCGAAGGAGTGAGTGCTCCCGCGGTTCTCGGTTTCAATGCCTGGGAAATGTGTCAGTTTGCTTTTATCGCCGGCAAGAATCCAAAAGTTAAATATTTCGAAATCGCGGAAGTAGCGCCCGCGCTGGAGACGACGGATAGAACGGCACGTGTGGCCGCGGAAGTGATTTTCTACTTTCTCCAAGGTCAGAACGAACGTCTCGCCAAACCAAAGAAGAAAAAGTAAACGCGGTCTAGCCGCGTTTTTTTAATGAAATTGATTGGGCGATCCACTCTGCGTACGTCCGTAGAGATTAAGGCGCCGACGAGCCAACTCGAGGCTCTGCCGCAAGGAATCCGCACTGCTTTCAATGATCTTGATGTTGGCGGCGCGTGCATCCTCTTGTAGCTGACACGCTTCCTGCACCAAAATATTCATTTTCTCATTAAACTCGGTCAGGATCCGCGCAAAGGCCTCCTGCTCCTCCGGAGAAAATTGTGAGGGGTTCGTGTTGATTTGCGCGACGGAACTACTCACCTCTCGCACCATTTCACCCAGGGCCTGGAAGCGCACTGAAAGCCGTTCCGCCTCCTTCTGGTGCTGCTGCAAGGCGTTGGCTTTTTCGGCCACAACAGTCATTGCCTTTTCACTCTTCAGCCGCACCTCTTCGAGGCAGGTGGCCATCTGCATCATCCCCTTCACCAGACGGTTATGGGACGCGACAGCTTCCTGAATCACTTCCGCCGCGCGGCGAGGCCCCTGTTCTGTTTGCAAAGAAAGACGCTCTAGCTTTTCCGCCAAGCGCTCAAGCTCCATAAATTCCTGGTCCAAGGTCAGAGCTGCTTGCCCAAACGCGGTCATATGTTTTGACGTCATGATTGGTCCTTGATGTGGTTGACACGCGAAGAGTTAGCACTAGTCGCGGTGACGCACAATGTAGCCATTTCGTGACAAGTCAAATGGGCAAAGCCCGCCAAGCCTTTGCGGCCAGACGGGCTTTTCTATTATTCTGATTCGTCGCTTAGTTTACGTAAGTCATACCGCGCATCATGCACTGAGTCTGTACTTGTTGCTGATTCGCGCCGTAGTACCAGATCACGTATTTTGAGTCCTGAGACCGGCAGCCGCCTGCACGCGCTCGATTGCCAAGATTGGTTGGGCAGGCTGTCGTACCCCATGTTCCCGCGCTACCCATGGGGAGTGGAATGGGAAGGCCAGGGATGGTTGACGCCGTGGTACAAGCATTTTGATATTGACCTACTTCCGCCGCGGTGAAGTTATAGTAGTCTTCGCAGGAAGGGCCTTGTGACATCATGTTGCCGCCCGCTCTTGAACAGCTGAAAACGGATGTAGCCGGGGTCGCGGTGCCAGGGATGGGCGGTACGTTCTTCAAGCGTTCGTCTTCCAACTTCTTACGTTCCGCTTCATTCTTAGTACGCTCTTCTTCAGCGCGCTTGCGTTCCGCCTCTACCTTAACGCGTTCATCTTCAAGCTTTTGACGTTCCGCTTGAAGGTCAGCGGCAGCTTGCTTGTCGCGCGCCGCTGCTCCATTATCAGAAGATTTTTTATTGCAGCCTTGCATCACAACAGCAGCAACCAACACCGTTAGACCGATATGAACAACTCGTTTCATAGCTACAATTCCTACGCATGTTCCACATAATTTGCAGAAGACAAACACGCGAGGTGCGTATTTGTTGGCTTGGCTAGAGCAAAAACTCGGCCGCGGCGAGCCAATTTGTAACACATTGGATTCGTGGAAAATATTTGCGGCTGGCGACGTCAACTGATTTGACACTTGGCATAAAAGACTGACAATTCGAAAAAATTCGACAATGAGTTCACTTAGCAATTACGCCGTAGAGCCGGAACCCTTTTTGCAAGGTTTGAAATTATCGTACGAGGATTTTTGATACTCTTGCAGGAGGAAATTTATGAGAAATCTATGGTTCAAGTTCTGCACAGCCACAGCTGCGGTAGCACTTTCCACCGTATCTATGGCCCAGGGACTCGACACAGTCACAAAGCATGGACGTACGGGTGGTATTAACGGATCGGTCGAAGTAGCCCCCTTAAACTTATTGCTCAATGCGGCTCCTGGCGTTGGTTCCGCCGGTGTTGCTGGTGAATTAAAGGTTTCCGACCATACGTCACTCATGGCGGAAGGCTCTTTCCTAAATGCAAACGTGCCCAAAAAGACTTTGAATCGCACTAAATCGGATTTGAAACCGGATTCACTGAAAGGATACTTGGCTGGAGCCGGCCTCCAAACATACGCCACGCCAAACATGAGCTCTTGGTACTACGGCGGTAAGGTCGGCTATATGTCCACCGAAGGAAAGTGGGACTACAAAGGATCAACCATCGATCATAAGAGTAAAGCCATTGTTCCCGCGGTCATGGGGGGTTATCGCTGGCTCTATGATAACAACATGACGTTACGCTTAGGAGCGACCGCAGGGCCGCATCTTGTGCAGTCGAAAAAAATCGCCGCAAGGGACAATACTGAAAACGCCAGAAAAGGCGTAAGCAAACTGGATAAGTTTGAAAAACGTCCCCTTCAGGCCCAGGTTGATTTCCTCATTGGTTACGCGTTTTAAAGGAAAAGGGACGGCAGTGCCGTCCCTCCTACTCTAGCTTTAGTCAGGCGCTTTTTGACTGGTACGGTCATTGCTGCGGCTATGGCGTCTGGAGGAAGGAGGCGATTATGCATCCCCGTCAAAGCGATATGCTCCGTCAGGAGCTCGCTAATACCCACACTGAATTGTCTTCCGGCATTGAAAGTTTCGAAGCCTTATACAACAACGAGGACACCGCCGATCATACCTTACGCGTTGAATTCGCCGGGTTATCATCGAGTGTGAAGGAGCTTCTGGCTCTTATGCGTTTCGCTCCCGTGAGTTTTGTTGGCGCGAATAGAGAGGCCATCGCGGTGGATCTTTTGGCTTACTTAGAGCTGAAACCCGTGCGGAAAACAGAATGGTACAACTTTTTTGGCGAGCTCAAAAAACTGATTTTCGTCATGATCTCGGAAAGCCAAAACCTCTTCTTGACCGAGGAAGGTCGCGATGAAACCGGCCCTCGCCACACCATGTACGTGGGCGGAGCGGATCGGATCACGGAAGGTGAACCAGAGATGGACTTTGATATCCCAGAAGCATCCATGCAGGATCAGGTGCGAGAGGAAATCGACTTTATTGTGGAAGCGCTCGAGAAAAAGATCCATGAAAGTCACGCTTCCTGACCTAAGGTTGTCAACCTTTTGGTCATCCGTTCCGGTGCTTGACGTGCTGTCGTTTCATAAAAGCTCGAAAAGATCGCTACTTAACAAATGAAACGGGTTTTGCTTATGCGGGCACAAGCCGTCTTTCGAGACGGTGCACCCTACATGAGGAATCCCACATGCTGTTGCGCATCCTGTTTCCTGTTGCTGCTGCCCTAGTACTCGCCGGTTGTCCTTCAAAGAAAAAAGAAGTGAAGGAATACAGTCCAGGCACGAGTCCCCAAACCGTTCAGCCGCAAACATCAAATAACAATAATACGCCAAACAACGGACCCCACGTCCTTAGCTCAAACCTTCAGGGTATGTGGGCTTCGAAATGTCTCGTCAACGCTGAAAATAAAGACGAAAAAGCCGGCTTTCTCACGGAATACGACTTCAGCGGCCCGACGCTTTACTTCACAACAAAAACATTCACCGATCGCACATGCTCGACACCCGCGGCGACGGTCATGACAACGCTTGACTACGTGCTTGGTACGGCTTCAACCGATGTTTCCGGCGCTTACACATTCGATACGAAGATCTCCGGCATGACCATGCAGATCCATAGCGATAAAGCCGTGGAAGCGTATAACAAACAAAAAATTTGCGGCGTTTCCACCTGGAGCCGCGACATCCCCGTTGACGTGACCAAGAGTCTCGTGTGCAACCCCGGCCTCAATAGAACAAACTACGGCCTCATCCAAATCATCGATGGTCGTATGAATATGAGTCAGGGTGATCAAACCCGCGATGGTTCTTCTCCCGAGAAACGCACCATCATCATCACTCCCGCTAGTGGCGTCTCCCGCAAGTAACGACAAGGGCGAATCCTAAGGATTCGCCTTTTGAGTGTCATAAATCACACTTATTTATGACGATTAAAACATATAATTTTTCAATTTGATGAAAGTCAAAGTATACGCCGCCCCGGAATTTTTTTTCTCCCTCCTTTAAGAGAGCTTGATTATGAAACTACGTTACTCCTCGGTGTTTCTCGCGGTCCTCGGTCTCGCATCCTGTGGTAAGTCACAAAATCAGTCAAAACTGCAAGAAGGCTGGAACAAAGACAACGCTCCAGAACTCTTCGGAATGGTTTCAAAAAAATTCTCCGAACTTCCCAAAGAAGGTCGCCTACCGAATGAAACTTATCCTTGGAGTGGCGACTACTGGTCCACTCGCACCGGCGGTCTTTCTCATCGCTGGCAAATTTCCGACGACAAGCGCGGTACCTACAAAGATTTTCAATACGCTTGGCTTAGCAAAGACAATTTTTCAGCTGGTTCTGTAACGGAAAGCGTCGACATTGCAACGCTCTCTCCCGCGGAAAAATACGACCTCCTTATGAGTCGCTATGATTTCCCGCTAGCCAAACATGAGCGCGAGCGCCAAGAGGAAGCCGTTGATTCAGCATCCAAAGATGTTCCCAACTGGTTCGGTCTTTGTCACGGTTGGGCCCCAGCCACTCTTATGGAAAAAGAACCTGCCGCCGTTGCTATCATGACAAACGCTGAAGGATTGCAAATCCCCTTCTATTCAGGCGACGTAAAAGGTCTTCTCTCAAAAATCTACGCTGATAACGAAGCGGAAACGCGCTTCATGGGCACACGCTGCAATATTGAAAAGAAAGACATTAAACGCACCCTCAGCGGTCGCATTAAACAAGATGAATGCCGTGACACCAACCCCGGCGCCTTTCACCTTGTCATGACCGAAATGCTTGGCGACGCGGACGCGGCAAAGCGCAAAGGTTTTGTGATGGACATGACCGCGAGCTCGGAAGTGTGGAACCAACCTGTTACAGCGTTTAAGATTCTTAAGGCCGATGAAAGAAAGTGGCACTGGATCACGGACGGTAACCGCATGAATCGCGCCAAAGGAACGGTTTCATTGGTGGACGTTGTTGCGGAAGTTTCATACGTTGGTGAGATCTATAGCTCACGCGACCCACAGATGAATGCTCGCGACGAGTACACAAATAAAATGGAAATCGCCTACACCCTGGAACTCGACGAAAAGGGTTTCATCATTGGCGGTGAGTGGAAGAAGAACGGCACGCATCCTGACTTTATCTGGGAACTCACCAGCCGCCCCGATACATCTAAAAGCTACCTGAACCTTGAAGTTGTGGACAAAATCCTGACGAAGGGTTTCGCCATTCCTGCAAACTAATCCTTTGATACTGAAGTATTCGGCCGGTTCCTCGTGAACCGGCTTTTTTTATTACCAGGCCTCGTCCTTCCCGCTATAATCAGCCCAAACAAACAAGGGTACGATTATGGCGCACTTCGGATGGCTTCCGCGGTTTATACTGCGTTCGGTGACAACAGGACTGATTTTTACGCTTGTTGGGTGCCAACCTGACACGGAAACAACCGCGACTTTGCACCAATCCGGACCCGATTGGTCTGAGAACGCGACGCTCCCCCCTTCTGGTGATCGCGCCAACATTTACGACATTAAAGACCCGCAGGAATATCACGACCTCGTTGCAGCGGGAAAAAAGCATCTATTATCTTACCCCGTGGGACCCACCGGTATTCTTCTACCGCAGCGACTGATCCGTGAAGTGATGAACTGGTGGGTCGTGAAAAAGGTTTCCGGCTACGAGAGCCTGGATGATTTTTATACGTGGCTCGGCCTGAAACCGTATCCGGAAAATGATCCGAATGTTCCTCGCCCCGAGGGAACAAGCACCGACTACATTGGAATGAGCCTGAGGCACACCGCATCGGGTGATGAGGCGGTCACGTTTGGCTGTGCCGCCTGTCACACGGGCACGCTTTTTGGCAAAACCGTTGTGGGGATGAGTAACCGCTTTCCCCGCGCCAACGAAGCCTTCGTTAAAGTTCATAGCATCACGGGCCTCGTCAATCGCGCCATCTTGGATTCCGTTACACACGCGACGCCGGACGAACTCAGCATGATGCAAAACATCAAAAACACCTTCCGCTGGATCGGCGTTAAGAAACCCGCGGAAGTGGGATTGGATACAAGTCTCGCCCAAGTAGGGATCAGCCTTGCGAAGCGTGAACTTGACCCTTACGCCACTAAGACCGCAAACAGCGCAAAACATCCGCGCAAGTCGCCGCTTGAGGATCTCATCACCGATAGCAAGCCCGCTGTGTGGTGGAACATTAAATATAAAACGAAATTTTTGTCCGACGCCTCGGTTGTCGCGGGCAATCCCATCTACACCAATTTTCTCTGGAACGAGATTGGTCGCGGTGCCGATCTGCACGCACTTGAGACATGGATGAATGAAAATCAGCAGATCATCAAGGAAATCACCGCTGCCGCATTCGCAACGGAGGCCCCCGCGTACACGGACTTCTTCCCCGCGGAAAGCATCGATTTAGCGGCGGCGCAACAGGGTGAGACATTGTTTGAACAACATTGCGCGCGCTGCCATGGTTCCTACCACAAAGGTTGGTCACAACCTGGCGCGGAAAATCTTAGCCTCGCGGAACAATTGAAGACAACCGAGGTGAAATATCACGCGAAAACATTTGTGGTGGATGTCGGAACCGATCCCCTTCGCGCGGATGGCATGAAATATTTCGCTGATCGCCTCAATGAACTCGCGATATCAAAAACCATCGGCACGACCGTCAAACCTCAGCCCGGTTATGTCCCACCACCGCTCGTGGGTATTTGGGCACGGTGGCCGTACTTCCATAATAACGCGGCTCCCAGTCTTTGCGCCGTTCTCACCCGCGCCGATCAACGCCCCGCTTCTTATTACAGCGGTGAGGCAAACGATCGTGAAAAAGATTTTGATCAAGAGTGCAACGGCTATCCTTTGGGCGAAGCCACGCCACAAAGTTGGCGCAAGAAAGAATTCCTTTTCAACGCCGATAAGCCTGGCCTGCGAAATACAGGTCACGACGAAGGCATTTTCCTGAATAACGGTGTTGAGATCTTTAGTGCCGCCGATAAACGCGCCATCATTCAGTTTCTCAAAACTTTATAACGGCCCATTGGAACACGCATTGCAGCACAGTATCCCTAACTCCGCCATATAGGCGAGAGAGAGGGATACTATGGGAGCATCCGCCGAACTTGGTCCAGCAAAGGATGAACGTCTCGCGGAGGCGCGTTTCATCACACGGCGCGCTGTTGCCGCCACAGCCTTTGCGATCATTTTCGGGCTATTGTTTTGGTACGCGGCGGATCTTTTCCTCTTAGGATTTCTCGGCCTGCTTTTCGCGATCTTTCTGCGCGCTCTCAGTGAGCCACTCGGGCGTCTGCTTCGTTGCAACGATCACGTTGCCCTTTGGTTGGTTACATTCGCTCTTATCGGAATTATATGGCTCATGGGATGGCTATTCTCCGCGGATGTGACGCAGCAGTTCGAGCAGTTATCCGAGCGCATTCCCGTGGCCCTCGATGAATTGCAGCGCAACATGGAAAAGACGGAGCTGGGAAAACAGCTTATTTGGCAATTTTCTCATTTGGAAAAACTTCTTCAGGCTCCTGGCACACTGGCGAAAGCCACCACGTTTCTCTCAGCGACGTTTGGCGTCATCGCCAGCATCGCGCTTATTTTTATCATGGGATTTTTTATCGCCTTTAGCCCTGACAGCTATGTAAATGGCATTGTGCGCCTGTCACGTCCGTCCCGACGCGAACGGGTGCGAGAAGTGATCAATACCCTCGGGATGACTCTTCGTTGGTGGATTCTCGGAAAATCCATCGAGATGATATTCATTGGTGCCGTTACTTATGTGGGGCTGCGGTTATTGGATGTGCAGTTAGCGCTTGTTCTCGGTATCCTCGCCGGTATCCTAACCTTCATCCCTTACTTCGGCCCAACCATCGCGGCCTTTCCCGCTGTCTTGATGGCACTGGTGGAAGATCCCAGCAAAGCGCTCTATGTGGTCGGCCTGTATGTGGTGATTCAAGTGATAGAAGGCAATATTGTGGCTCCCATGATTGAGCGCCGCACGGTTTTCCTTCCCCCTGCCCTCACGATTTTTTGTCAGCTCCTCGCAACGCTCCTATTCGGATTTCTTGGAGTTCTGTTGGCATCGCCACTGACGGCTGTTTTGGTGGTGCTTGTAAGGATGCTGTATGTTGAAGACGTCCTGGAAAAACATCAAAATGTCTAAAATTTCCTGAATAGAATTAGGGCCCGCCCCTAACGCTTTTTTGTTTTTACCAAGCAAACCGGAATCGAGGATCCTTCAGTTTTTGCCCCCCTGCGACGATAAACCAGCGAGACCTTTTAAAAAGTGTTCATCGGAGCAAGTCGTTATGCAACGCAAAACCACCCGCTGGTTCTTTCCACAGCTGCTTATCAGCGCGTTGATGCTGTTCATCGTATTGGATCTTCAATACACCAATTTCCTAAATTGGACGGGCAACGAAAACTTGCAATCGGTGATTCACGAACTATCGCCTTATAAGAATGACTTCGGCGAACTTTCCGCTGGCGTATTTGTGGAGGCCGTTGATCGTTTAAGTGAGATCGAAAACGGCGCGTTCGCCATCGACCCACTCGCCTTGTTGGTTCTTTCCTTAGCGAACGTCCTTTTGTTTGGCGTGACCTTTGTGCAATGGATTCTTCCTCGCTTGAGTGAAGGCGAAGGCTCCATGATTGCTCGCGTCTTCAAGGGAGAAACACCGTCTCCGGAACCCGTGACCCATCAGGCTATGAATTTAGCCATTCGTGATATCAAAAATGCGACGGAAGAGATCTACCGTCTGCTGACACCTCCGCCAGCGTCCACCCCAAGCAGCAACGATCAAGCGGATGATCTTAACGCAAACGGCCTCCAGCAAATCGTCACCGGCCAACAGATTGCGGAGATCGCACTGCAACGATCCATGGGTGATCTGGATGAATCCCTACGTCACCTCCAGCAGCTCATGACCCAATGTAAAATGAACGCGGACTTTTCCGCCGCGACGCGCGCGGAATGGAACACCATGGGTAAGCAGTTTCGTGAACTTCGCGAACAGTATGCTCACCTGAAAAAGATCTGCGGAAAAATTGACGAAGCGCGCCTCACCGCTTTCCGTCATGTAGCGGAAGCGATGAAAGCGGATAAGGTCTTTACCAACCTCACTGAGCAGCTTAAGACCTCCCAACAAAACATTATTGATGAGAGCAGCAGCGGCTTTACCTCTCTTGATCAAGCCATAAAAACAGCCGCGGAATCAAAAGCCAACGTGAGTCATGCGGAAGAGCTTGTGAACGGTCTATCCGCTCGCGCGGAAGCGATTGTGAACATCATCAACGTGATTGATGATATCGCGGAACAAACAAACCTTCTGGCTCTCAACGCTTCCATTGAGGCGGCGCGCGCTGGTGAACAAGGCCAAGGTTTTGCGGTAGTTGCGGAAGAAGTGCGAAAACTCGCCGCTCGCTCCAGCTCCGCCACACGCAGCATCACCGACCTTCTTGTCACCATCCAAGAAGAATCAGGACAGGCATCGCAGCAGCTGGCCCTCGGCACACGCAGCGTGGAATCCGCCGCGTCCATTATCAGCCAGTTTGATCGCACGTATCGAAACGCCGTTGCCGTCGCACGCAACAGCATTAAGGATATTAATACGCTGGCTCGTGAAACGAATCATTTCGTGGAACAGCTCACAGCCGTGCAGCGCCTCAGCGGCGACTTTGACAAACTCTTTAAGAACAACGAAAGCGTGATCCAGACTTTCGCGGATCAGGCGACAACGATTGGGGCGAGCGGTAACCAACTTACCGTCCACTGTGATCGCATGGCTCGTCTCTTTAACCGTCAGTATCATGCTTTGGGTCATACGGAGCGTTTACTCAGTTCGATTCAAAAAGGTTTGCGTTCCGCGTCCACACGCACGCAAGAGAACCGCAACACAGCGACCAACCTCCGTCAGATCGTGACGCAACTCAACATTAAGACGCCGCGCTGGACGGATATGCCAAGTCAAACCGTGGAAGCGACGAAGTACTTGCAGGTTCTTGAAAGCAGCCGCAAGACACTTGAATTGATTCAGATCCCGCAAGACGGGTATTCGCCAAAGCTCACCATTCACTCCATATCTCAGGAGGATGATTTGCCCCAGATTCCGGTGCAAAAAGGCTTTGGCAACGGTAAAAATCAGGCGAGATAAAGCATGGCCTTTGTGATCAGCGACCGCGTGGTCGCGGACAGATTAAACAGAAACCTCGATAAGGCTCGTAGCGAAAGCTCCGACTCGCTCGAAAAATTATCGACGGGACAGATATTTACCACAAGCGATCCAAAACCATCCGACCGCGCTTTGGCGGAAGGATTGGAGTTTCGCCTGCGCAGCTTGGCTTCATCGAAACGAAATATCAATGACGCGATTTCGATGCTGCAGACGGCTGAATCCTCCATGAATGAAATCACCAACATGCTCAGCCGCATGCGTGAAGTGAACGTGGCGGCGGCAAATACCACTCTCACGGATCGCGAACGCCGTTATCTTTTTGTGGAATACGAAGCCCTTTATGATGAAATCACCCGCATTGCCACCACAACGGATTTTAATGGCATACCCATTTTGAATGGCCAGGCGGACAACGCGCCCGAGGAGCTTATTTTTCATATTGGCGACATGGTCTCGGGCGATGACGATGAGGATCTAAACGTTCTTCGTTTTGAAGGATTCGGGGATATTTCCGCGACAGCCGAAGGTCTGGGACTTAAAAGCGCACGAGACCTCCTTATCAACTCAGACGGAGAAGGTGGTATCAGTGTCGCGGAAGCCGAGGATTTGATGAGCACGGACGGGGACGATCAATTCGCGAATGCCTTTGATCGCGCTCTCACGAGCCTCTCAACGCAGCGATCCATTTTCGGCGCCATGCAAGCACGCCTCCAGCATGCGATGGATTTTCAAGACGTTTACGCGGAGAACATCGCCGCCGCCAAGTCACGCATTGCCGATACGGATTATGCGTCGGAAGTGGCCAAGCTCGCCCAAAACAATATCCTCATCCAAGCCACCACCGGTTTGTTGGCTCAGAACAATCTTCAGGCAGGTCTTGCCCTCAACCTTATTGGTTCGATCTTGAAGTAGTTTTACAAGGCAGAACAATGTGGAATGCGGTGTTGGGGGCTGACGCGTCAAAAAGCAATTGGCCTCCGTGATCTTCCACCAATCCCTTCGAGATGCTTAAACCCAGTCCGGTGCCTCGCCCCACCTCTTTTGTTGTAAAAAAGGGCTGCATCATCTTATTGCGAATTTCCGCCTCAATGCCTTTGCCGCTATCGGTCACGACAATGCAAATCCCATGCGCGTCGCGGTGCACTGAAATACGGATCCACCGTTCTTCCAATGCGCGAATGGCGTCCTGCGCGTTAAAGATTAGATTGAGTAGAATCTGCGTAATCTCTGACGGTCGACACTCAATCTCGATGTCGTGACAATCTTGCACTTGAAGCTGGATGCCATCGTGTATCAGGCGCTCGCCACAAAGGCGAAATGTGTCATCAAAAACTTTTTGCAAAGAAACTGTCTTCATCTCGGCGTTCTCACTGTTACGCACGAAAGTAAGAAGCCCCTTCACCACGTCCGCCATGTGAAGCGCCGTGACGTTAATAGCCTTGGCGTAGGTGCCGATCTTCTCCACATCCAGCGTCGGCTTTTCACACAACGTCGCTAAGTGTCGCGCGCGGGCGACAATCACCGCTAACGGGTTATTAATCTCATGCGCCAAGCCACCCGCCATCTCGCCGATCGCGGCCATGCGGGAAGCGACCATCAACTTTTGCTGCTGCTCCTGCATAAGTGATTCGTTGCGCTTTTGTTCCGTCACGTCACGCGATACACCCACGGTCATGATGGGCCGCCGGTTCTCGTCAAAGATGGGAGACTTCACCGTATGAAAGTAGCGGGTTTCACCTTGATGGTTCGTGACAGGTTCCACGGGAATATTGAGAATGCCGCCCGAGTTAAAAACAAATTCATCATCGTGCACATATTGCTTGGTGTAATCAGGCTCTACAAAAGGAGCATCCACGATACCGCGTAGCTCTTGATTGGTCATGCCGTAGCAATCGCGAAAGGCCTTATTTCCCCACAAAATACGCGACTGCGGCCCCTTCACCAATACCATGTCAAAGATTGAGTCCAAGATCTGCTGAAAGGTCGAGGCGAGGCGTTTCTTTTCCGTGCGCGAACGGTACATGCCCACAAAAACGGCAAGAAACAGAATGTAACCACTGATGCCAAACACGGCCAAAGCAAAGCCGGTTGGATTATGAATGTGTAGTAGAATCCATAGGGGCGCTAATAGAATTAACAGCGACAGAGTGCTCACAACCGCGAAAGCCCACCACTTACTCATAAGCGCGTCCTTGGTACCGACGAAAAGAGGCAGGGTGTGCGGCATAAAACCTCAACTGCTATTTGAGCTTGTCTTCCAACTCTGTCCACCGTGCATAAAGACGATCGACTTTTTCTTGCGCGGCGGAGAGAGCCGCCGAAGCTTCCATCAAGCGTTGCGTTTGCGTGGCAATGGCTGGATCGTCAACAACTGATTGAGCCGACTCCAAATCCATTTCTGCTTTCATGATCGCTTCTTCCATCATGTCATACTCTCGTTGTTCCATGTAGGAGAGGCGTTTGGTTTGATTTGCCTTGGCTGAGCGCTCCATCGGAATTTCCGATTTATCTTCTTTTTTCGCAACACTTGGTTGCGAACGCAACGCATCTTGCCACTGAAAATAATCGGCGAATACTTCGCTGCCACCCTGCCCATCGAGACCAACAAACACGTTACACACACGGTCCATTAGGAATCGATCGTGACTCACGAGAACAAGCGCCCCCGGAAATTCCTGCAGGCTTTCTTCAAGAATCTCCAGCGTGGTGATATCAAGGTCGTTTGTCGGCTCATCGAGTAGCAACACGTCCGCGGGCTGAAGCATCAAACGCGCGATCATCACGCGTGCCTGCTCTCCGCCAGATAACTCACCCACCGGCAGCGCCAACTGTTCTTGACGGAATTGAAATCGTTTGGCCCAGCTAGCCACATGAATGGACCGGCCACGGTACACCACCGCATCGCCCTCTTCCGCAAGCGAACGTTGGAGAGTGCGGGTGGGATCCAACGCGGTCCGGGTTTGATCGAAATACACACACTGTAGATTTTCGGCGCGTTTCACTTCACCGGCACTCGGCTCCCGTTCACCGAGGAGAATTTTTAACAGAGTGGATTTACCGGAACCGTTTGCTCCCAAAAGCCCCAGACGCATGCCGGGACTCAATGTGAAGCTGAGATTATTAAGAAGATTTTTTTCACCAAGGCGCATGCCGATTCCTTGCACCTCGATCAAACGTTTTGTTTTGCGTTGGGAACCGGAAAAATCAATATCGGAAGCCGTTGTTTTTAAGCGCGCGTTAAGCTGACTTAATTCGTCTTGCATGTTGTGCGCTTCATCCACTCGATACTTCGCCTTGGTGCTGCGTGCTTTCGCGCCGCGTCGCAACCACTCAATCTCGCGACGCACTTTGTTCGCGAGGGAGGCCGCGTAGGCTTGTTGATCGGCGAGATAATCCGCTCGTTGTTGCAGAAAGTCGCTGTAACGCCCTTCCGCCAATAAGAGCCCGTTTTCGTAAATGGAACCAATTTCAGCCACCTTCGTGACTGTTTGCTCAAGGAAATAACGATCGTGACTGACAGCTACCCAAGCACAAGGCGCTTGTCGCAGCAATTGTTCCAACCAAAGGACGCCGTTGATATCCAAGTGGTTCGTCGGCTCATCAAGCAATAGGACATCCGGTTCTTGCACCAGACCACCCGCGATCGCGAGACGCTTTTGCCATCCGCCGGACAGGGCGCGTACCTTTTGCGATTGATCTAAGAAACCAACCTTACTCAAGGTTCGGCTCACGTTGTTTTCAAGGTCCGCCGCGGGACAGCCGGCAGCGCGAGCGAGATCCGCCAGAGTTGCGAATACAGTCTTTTCCGGATCAAAATCGTGCTGCTGCGGCACATAAGCCAACTTCAAAAACTTTCTTTGCACCACTTGTCCGGAATCCGGTTCTTCCAATCCCGCGAGAATACGCAACAAGGTGGACTTTCCGGAACCATTGTTACCAATAACTCCGAGACGATCTCCCTCGAATACGCCAAAGGTCAAACCTGAAAATAAACTCTTCGCTGAGTAGGCTTTTTCAAGCCCTTGGCAACTTAGTAGAACAGACATGCGCAGCCCATGTGAAATCAGACAGATAGGGTCAGAAGCTATCTTGTCCAAAGGTTCAAGGCAACAAACTCCTCCAGGCATCCATCAAACGATAATGAAAATCGTTTTCATAGTGCCGAGGAGGATTAGGAATGTCAAAGGATTCTGACTACTTCGTTTTGAGATCGACGCAGATCGGCTGTGAGGGGGTGGATGGCCCAGCGGCATTGATCGCGGTCACGGTAAAACACGCGTTGCCACCGCTTAACTCATCCTTATTCACCGCGACGGTGACGGATGGCTCTTTCTTGCGAAAACCTGGTTTGATCGCCTGGAATTTTAGAACTTCTTTTTTGACGTTATCGTTGCTCGGACCGAAATGAATCGCATAGTCACTGATATTGTCTTCACCAGCATCCCAGCTCAGAACAAAACTTTTTTGATTTCCTCGCGCCGCTCCACCACGCGTGCGGCGCTCATGCTTCACTTCACATGCGGAAAACAACACGGCGCTGCTTACAACGAACATCATCAGAGTTTTCATCGCGCCACCTCCACTTTGAGACCTTTTGGTTGCTGCGGAACGCCCTTCGGCAAATCGTTCGGATCAGCGGGCGGATTCGGCTTCGGGTCCGCTGGCTTTGGTTGTTCGGGCTTAGGCGCTGGTGCCGGTGCTGGCGCTGGAGCTGGAGCCGGAGCAGGCGCGGGCGTTGGAGCCGGCGCTGGCGCGCCTTCTTCCTTCAGCATTTTCATCCAACGATCCCAAGGCATCGCTCCTGGGCAATCGGTGGACGTTCCTGGCATTTCCTGATGACCACGAATACCTGTATTCGTGACGGGTTGCCCTTTGACGATATGTTCTTTTTTCACGCCGTGCTTATTGGCGAGATGATTTGCTAGTTTCACCGATGCCTTCAGCATCACTTCGCGATTCCAGTATTCAGGATGTGTGGAAGTCGCTTCGTGCTCAACGCCCACGGATCGTGAATTGTTTGTTGGCGAAGAACTTGATCCCGCATGCCACGCGGTGTCAGCCACGGCAACCACTTGGCTCACTTCACCATCTTTGGAAATGACAAAGTGCGCGGAAGAGCCAGCATCACCGCGACAATTCTTAAACCAAGAAATCGCTCCCGCATATGTTCCCGTACCGATGTAGTGGTTCACCCAGGTATCGAATTTGTTCTTACGTCCCTTGGTGAAGTTACAAGGCGTGAAGTTCGCGACCGCGGACGGAAAATCCACGGCGACGGTGGTGAGATTTTGTTTAGGTGGCAGCAGATACGAGGTGAAATTGATCTCCGGCTCAGCGGCAATGTTCACTCGCTGACCAAAGAACGTTAAGGAATTTGTTCCTTGCTTTAAGGTCTCGTAATAGGTGGACGCTTGCATTTCCTGCAGCTCTTCATCGCGGAGGCCGGAAAGTTTCTTCGCGGCACCAAACCAATCTTCCACTTTCTTAAATTGCGCGCGACCTGTTCCCGCTTGCGCCGCCAAGTACGCGGCCGCGGCGCGGATATTTTGTCGCGGATCATCTTTGAGGACCTGCGGGTCGACGCCGATCAATTTCGCTGCTTCACCGAGGGTATCCGCATATTCGTTTTGAACGAGGTGCATCACGCCCCAACCACGATCGATGGATGGTCCGATCTGCGTCCAGTTTGTTTCCACCTGACCAATGGCCATCAGAAGATCCGCAGGAACTTTAAATTCCTCTGCGGCTTCTAAGAAATAACCTTTGACGGTTTCGGGCGTAACCTGCGGGCGAGAAAGATAGTGCGTCCAGAGCCCGGCATCTTGATTATGCTCATGCGTAAAAAGATCCGCCGGATCCGCTACCGCGTTTGTTTCCGATGTTTGTTTGCGGGCGCCTTTTTGAATGCAACCTTGTGCGTTCAAAATCGCACCTAATACCAATAAGCTTTTGCCAACACTTGTCAATTTAGTCACGTTTACCTTCTTACCAAATTATAGACGCGTGTTATCTTTACGGTTAAACCCATACCGCCACATCGACATTTAAACTCCAAACTTTAATTGGGGACGGAGACTTCCTACGTCCCCAATTAAAGTGACTGCGGCGAGTGAAGTGATTAAGATAGTAATGCAGCAAGAGAGGTAGACGATGCCCACTCGATGGTTACGCAACCGAGGCGTTTTTGGTGGCGGATATGACTTCACCCGCCTCATCGATTATCGCCGCCTTGATTTACAAGGTGGTGATGATGCTGCGCGTTGGCAAATTATTTGCGATATCGACAAAACTTATTTGGAAACAAATTTCGAATCCGTCTTACAGATGGTGCGTATCGCCTTTGAAGACGCTTCGCAAAAGATCACGGTGCGCGGCGCCTCCGAAGTTTTATTAGCTGCCCGCTGGGGACTTCATCAGCAAAAAAAGGACGGCTTCCCCCGCCCTCTTCATTTTATTTCCGCCTCGCCACCACAGATGCGCTCCGTATTGGAAGAAAAACTCGCTCTCGATGGCTTGGATTGGAACACGGATACTTTTAAGAACCAGGCTTACAATCTTCGTAAAGGACGCGTTTCGGCGCTGCGCCAGCACACGGCGTATAAAACCGCATCCATCCTTCGCGTCGTGCAGGAAGCTCCCGCGGGAACGCAATTTTTCTTGATTGGTGATAATGCCGAATACGATGCCTTTGTTTACACCGGCATTGCTTTGTTTTTGGAAGGACGTCTGACGGCGAAAGGCTATCAAAAGTATCTTCAGCTTGGTGGCGTGGAACCGGAGGTCAGCGATGATTTCGCGAAACTTCTCCAGTTTGAACCGCAGGCAAAGATCGCGGGTATTCTTATTCGCAAAGCCCCTGGCTATGGCGTTGTCGCATCGAGCCCCATTACGGATCCTATCTTCACTTTTGATAACTACTTTGAAGCCGCGCTGAAGATGATGCAGTGTGGTCTCGTGGACTTTGACAATCTTTGGCCTTTGACGCGGGCATTTCATAACCGGCACGGATTGAAGCGACGAGATCTCGCCATCACATTGGATCAATTTAAAGCAGCGAATCGGGATGAAGCGGTGCGTTTGGAAATAGATCGCATTCAAAAGCGCTTGTGGGAAGAACAAGAAACCGCCACGCACATTGCTGACAACCCCTTTTATGCTCGAAGTCTCGACAACTACCGCCGTCTCGATGAAGGCGAAATCTTGCAATGCGCCACATCGTGGAGCTCGTTGATTCAAAAGCGACACGAATAAACCTTCACATCCACGAAAAATAGAAAAATCCCGCGCATAACGCGGGATTTTTTGTGTCTGTGTTCTTACTGCGCTTAGCGGTAGTACGTGTAGTAGTTGTAACCACCGTAGTTGTATGAGCTCTTGTTACGGTAGTAGTAATAAGAACCGGTGCTGAAGCAATCGCGGTTGCGATCGTAAGTCCATGACTTGCAGCGGCTGCGGCAATTGCCATCGCAGCGGTCACGGCGGCAGTCGTCATCACAGCGGTTGTCACTGCAGTTTCCGTAGTAATTGCCATAGTAGTTACCATAGCCATTACCGTAGTAGCCGCCGTTACCATAGTAACCATTGCCGTTGTTGCCGTAGTAGTTACCGTAGTTGTTGCCGTAATAGTTCTTGCTGCTGCCGTAGTAGTAGTAATTCTTTTTGTCTTTGCGTGAGCTCTCAGTGGAAGATTCCGCACCATCATCAGAATCCAACGCTGTAAGAGTATTATCAGAAGAAGCAAAAAGACCCGCGAGTTGTTCACCTGATTTCACGCTGCTTGCGTCCACGGAAAGGGCACGCACTTCCGCCGCGGAAATTTGATCAGGGGAAACGCCTTCGGGAAGACGAGCGATGACGACCGTGTGCGCAGGTTGGTTCGCACTAACCTCATTCTCTTGTGCACCGCAAGCGGCCAAGAAGGCGCTAGCAAGCACTGGCATAAGCCACGTTTTCATAAATTTTCTCCGTTTGAAAAAAGTCTAAGTTGTGAGGCTTCTCTCTAAGAAAATCGCCCCGTGACTGTCAACGGAAGAAATTCGCTTTTTGCGAATATTTTTAAGGCGTTACGCCATTTTGCCGCGGTGCATTTCTGGCACGCTTACCAAATGAGTGTGTCGCGAGGAGGTAACTCCTGGATAGCTTCTGGATAATCCGCGTTGAAGTGAATTCCGCGCGACTCCTTGCGGACCATGGCGCAGCGGATGGTGAGGTACGCCACATCGGCGAGGTTACGCACTTCCACGAAATCGGGCGTGACTTGATAATCCCAGTAGTAGTCACTTAATTCATTACGGATGGAGATGATGCGATCAAGGGCGCGCTTCAGACGTTTTTCGGTGCGGACGATGCCAACGTAATGCCACATCAAGCGGCGGATCTCATCCCAAGTGTGCTGCAGCACCACCAGTTCATCCGAAGGCACCGCATCACCCGGGTTCCATGCGGGCACAACGATCTCACTTAAATCAGCAAGCTCTTGCGCGCTGGCGTGTTTCGCGACACGATCCGCGAAAACCACGGCTTCCAAAAGACTGTTCGAAGCGAGACGGTTCGCGCCGTGCAATCCGGTGCAAGCCACTTCGCCTAACGCATAAAGGTTCGGAAGATTCGTGCGACCTTCCGTGTCCACCACCAAACCACCGCAGCTGTAGTGCGCGGCGGGAACAACGGGAATCATGTGATTGACGATGTCCATGCCAAATTTCTGGCACGTGTTGTAGATGTTGGGAAAGTGGCGTTTTATCTTTTCCTCTCCCAGAGGACGCGCGTCGAGATACGCGTAAGGCGCACCACTTTTCTTGAGTTCCTGATCAATGGCGCGAGCCACAATATCACGGGGCGCTAATGAACCTTGTGGGTGATACTTCTCCATGAAAGCTTCACCGTCGATGGTTTTAAGAATAGCCCCTTCGCCGCGAAGCGCTTCCGAGATCAAGAAATTTTTTGCCTCGGGGTGATAGAGACAGGTGGGATGAAACTGCATGAACTCAAGGTTTGCCACACGACATCCCGCGCGCCACGCCATGGAGAGTCCGTCGCCCGTCGCGGTATCCGGATTGGATGTGTAAAGATAAACCTTGCCGTGACCACCCGTACAAAGAAAGGTTGCGCGACTCCGCACCTGATAGATGCGTGTACCGCAACGATCCATGACGTATGCGCCCATACAAGTGTTCTGCGCAAAATCAGGGTTGTATTTATCCGTGGTGAGGAGATCAATGGCGAATTGTTGTTCGAGGAGGTTAATGCGGCTGTCGCTGCGCGCTTTTGCTAACAAGGCCTGAAGAATCGCGCGACCCGTGGTGTCATCCGCATGTATCACACGACGCTGGCTGTGCCCACCTTCGCGGGTGAGATGATAGGGAAACTCCGCCTGCTCATTTGTTTCTTTGGTAAAACCGACGCCCAAGGCAATCAATTCATGAACGGCGGCTGGACCGCTTTCCACCACCAACCGCACGATATCTTCGTGGCAAAGTCCCCCGCCCGCCTCGAGTGTATCTCTAATATGTTCTTCAAAACTATCCGTGCCGGCTAACACCGAGGCAACGCCGCCTTGCGCATACCAAGTGTTGTTATCAAGAAGGCCGGCCTTCGCGATCACCGTAACCCGACCATGCTCGGCGAGTTTGAGCGCGAGACTTAAACCGGCGATGCCAGCACCTATGATAAGGTAGTCTGTCTTTACCAATGAGTTTTGCGGATTTGTTCTTTTTTCCATAATGTTACTATGTGATGAGAATCATCCACTCCATTGACAGGCCCAAACTCTAGTGCGATAAAACTGGGCATAAACTTCACGAAGGACATCGCTGGCATGGCCAACCGCTTTTCCGTTCCGGATTTTCTAAAAACGTTACCGAACAAGTTAACGATCGGGCGAATCGCGATTATCCCGGTGCTCCTCATCCTCTACCCGCTCGACATCCAGTTTTTCAACATATTCTGCGCGGTGCTCTTCGCCATAGCCGCACTGACGGATTTCGCGGATGGGTACATCGCGCGACGTTATAACACCGAAAGCCGCCTCGGGGCAATTTTGGACCCTCTCGCGGACAAAATCCTTGTAACCGCCACGATCGTGCTTTTAACAAACGCCGGCAATCTGCCCGCGTTTCTCGCCGCGCTCCTCCTCTGCCGCGAGGTCGCGGTCACGGGCATGCGCCTGGTGGCCATGGAGCATAACTTCACGATCCAAGTGAACCAATTTGGGAAATTAAAAACCGCCGCTCAGGATTTGGGTATCCTCCTTCTCCTTGTGAAGACCCCCGAACTCCACACCGTCGGCATGATCGCTATCTGGGTTGCCCTGGGGCTCTCCTATTACTCCGCCTATCAGTACTGGAAAGAGCTTTGGCAAACAGCGAAACACCAGCTTAGCTAACAATCAAAACAACATATTAATCAACGAGGCAGGAGGTCTTCCCCCCTGCCTTTTCTTTATTTTGACTGGAAATGCCCGATACAGAGAGGTGACCCACTAACCTTTAAGAAAGCGCAATGTCCGGAAAAAAGGAAAAATCGCTGACTAAAAAAGCACTCCCGGTGGAGGCCGCGTGGCGGATGCGTCTCGCCTGCTTGGAAGCGGCTGGCGCCCGCCCGCGGGTAACGCCTGTGCGCGAGCGAGCGGAGTGGGTCAATACCGAAAAGGAGCTCGTGCCCCTTCTGCGCCAACGCCAAGAATTTACCGCGAAGAAAAGTCTATTTTTCGTGGAAGACTTCGACCCAACGGCCGTGGACTACTGCTTCAGCCTGCTCACACAGATGGAGGGAGCCGTTGACCTCAACGCCTTGCTCCGCTGGGGCAGTCATTCCAACAGCAAATCCGCTCATGATGCATTGGCGCTCCTAACCAGCTGGCAGCAGCGCTTTCACCTCAATGAGCAGCTATGCGAAATGTTTAGAAGCCTCGTGCGCATGCAACATCATTGGTTCGCCCGCACGGACCATTTTCATTTGCACTCCGATGGGCTGATGCTCATGGCCGTCTGGGAAGGAAAAGCGATTGAAGGCTTCGGCGAGCGCGGGCCGAGACACCTGCTCGACCTTGAAAAGCTCCCCCACAGTGTCTTCTTCAATCATCGTTCCGGCGAAAATGCCCAATTAGCGGTTGTCTGCCCGCTCACCACGCCCGTGGGTCTCTCGGGCCTTCTGCGCTGCCTCGTGATGATCGTGCCTCAGGACGCCGAGTGCGCTCCCCTGCTTTTAGGCGCAGGTTAGTAACCTTTAAGCAAATTTTCATGGCGATCTTCGGCGACTCCCGATACAATGACTAAGAGTTTTCCAAACTAATATTAAGAGGCAACAGCCCAGCGCGATAGGTTGCAGCCATGCTGTTCCCCTTTATCGATATTCACGCTTTGGCGGTATTCACGACTCTGTGCCTTTGGGGCTGGGCTCGTTGGCGCAGCCGCTTTTTGCGCCTTTCACAAGAGCGCGAACAGATCAAACGGCAAAATCGCCTCGCTCACGCGACTTTCTTTCTTTTCGTCTTGCTTGAGATCGGCACCTTCGCTCTTCCAGAAGAAGTGGGTGGATTTGTGGTGCCACCGCTGTGCGCTCTCGTCTTTCTTCGTTTCGCCGTTCTAAATGGCCGTTTGCGTGAAAGCTTCTGGAGCAAGAAGCGCAATCTTTTCGCCCTTACGATTGGACTTGTACTGCTTTCAAGCATCGCGCCCTTTGTCACCTCCGATTCCATCATCGTTCCCTGGCTCTACAGCCTGTGGGTGACACAGGTCTGCCTCGCAAATATCGCTCGCATCTTCCGTGACAATATTCGTGACCTCGAAGCCTTGCAGAGCAAGCTGTTGAAGCTCGAAGCAGACATGCATACCAACCGCGTGCGCCGCGACGCCAATGGCGCCAACCTCGAAGGCACAGGCCCTTCAGAGCCCAAATTTACGGAATCACGCCAGACCGTGGGCGCCTAACCCCGCTTTCCCGTTGACTTTCTGACCACGCCTTTCTAAAAATTCCCCTTCGCCCATGTTGGAGAGATCAGTCATGAAAAAATACGACGTCGTGTCGATATGCAATGCTCTTGTCGATATTCTCGTTCAAGTGAACGATACCGATATTAAGAAACTGGAACTCACCAAAGGCGTGATGCACTTAGTTGATCCAGCGAGACAGAAAACCATCCTCGATCATTTTCGTGACAAAGATCACACGCAAGAGCTCGGCGGCTCCGCGATGAACGCGATCCGCACCCTCGCCTGCCTTGGCGCGCGCACCGTATTCGCTGGCATGGTTGGCCAGGATGAGTTCGGTCGTAAAATTCAACAGCGCATGAAAGATGTTGGCATCGTCGCTAAATTGGCCGAAACAAATGAGCATACCGGCACCTGCGCGATTCTTGTCACTCCAGACGGCGAGCGCACGATGAACACGGCTTTGG
The DNA here is from genome assembly GCA_964404325.1 of uncultured Oligoflexales bacterium. Classification (GTDB taxonomy): domain Bacteria; phylum Bdellovibrionota_B; class Oligoflexia; order Oligoflexales; family Oligoflexaceae; genus CAYOJQ01. Next base: position 34,300 of record CAYOJQ010000015.1, on the reverse strand, counting down.
GCGCAAGTCGCCTCTTTGACGAGAGTCTTGTGCCGGACAAAGAAATTGCCGACGCGCATGTCTTCCATTTCTCGGGCTATCAATGGGATCTCGAAGGACAGATGCGCGCCATCCGCCACGCCCTTGAGACCGCACGCGCCAACAAAACAAAAATTTCCTTCGACGTGGCGGACCCATTCGTGGTGAAGCGTCACCGCGACGAATTCATTGCGATGATCAACGAAGGCACCGACCTGGTTTTTGCGAACGAAGAGGAAGCGAAACTTCTCTTCAACGACACACCACAAGCGGCCGGCCGCGCCATTGCCAAAACAGGCGCCACGGCTGTGATCAAGTTAGGCGCGAAGGGCGCGCTCGTGGTTTCCCCCAAAGGAGAAGTCGCGGTCGCTCCGGAAAAAACGACGGTGGTGGATACAACGGCGGCAGGCGATATGTTCGCGGCTGGTTTCTTGTACGGCTTCTACCGCGGCAAGCCTCTCGATGTCTGCGGCAAGATGGCCAGCATCCTCGCGGCGGACGTGATCAGTCGTCTTGGGGCAACGGTCTCCGACGACGCACTGGATCGCGCGGCCCAGCTCTAAGAACTCATAAAAAAACCCCGCAGCTGCGGGGTTTTTTCTTACCAAGGATCGGGTTTCGCCGGGACTTCGGTGAAGCGAAACTTTTCGGCGGCCGGTGGATAAAAATCCGCGCCGCGCACGAGTGCCCAATAGAATCGTTCGGCTTCCTTCTTCGAAGTAAATTCCACCATCGACTCACGAAACTCTTTGAGCGCCGGAATTGTGTAGTTAACAACGACACGGTAACGTCCATTGGGACGGAACTCGAACCAAACTTTGTTGGCTGAATACGCCTGCGCGCGCTCCGAGAAGCTCAGCACCTGCATTAAAAATGAAAAAGCAATGAAAACCTTGCGGCCCATGAGCTGACTCCTCCTATGGGCGCATCGGCATGGAGGGAGCTCCGCTTAAGAATGATTTTGAGGTGAATGCGTGACAATCGAGGTCGAATCGGTTAAATATGGTGCTTCATTAAAAGCCTAATTCATTGACACTTTTTTAAGATTTTTACATATGAGCGAAAACGAAGTCGCAGTGGAAACAAAAAAATCACCGAGTTTTTGGAGCCCCGAAAATCTTCGCTCCATTGCCATTCTTATCTTCGCGATTCTTTGCTTTCGCTGGTCGATTGCATCGCCTTACCATGTTCCAACCGCGTCCATGGAACCAACCATTAAGGTGGGTGACCGCTTGTTGGCGTGGAAACTCTCTTACAACTTAAAAGTGCCGTTTACGGATATCGTGGTGGCTGAGTGGGCGAAACCCAAGCGCGGCGACATCATTGTTTTCCGTTATCCAAAAGATCCAGACATTGATTACGTAAAACGTGTGGTTGGCGTTCCTGGCGATCGCATTAAGTTCGTTGACGACGTTCTTTACATCAACGATGTGGCTCAACCACGCGAGCCCGCTGAATCCGACCGCGCAATTCTCGAAGATATTCGCGACAACAAGGACATCAAGATTCTCTACAAAGAAAAGCTCGATGGTCTTGAGCATTATGTTATGCAAAACACCGCCAATGTGCGCAGCTTCCTCAGCGGCAACTGGCCGGCAACCGGTGAGTACGTCGTTCCCGAGGACGCCGTTTTCGTAAGCGGCGACAACCGTGACAACTCAACCGACTCACGCGTCTGGGGTCAGGTGCCTCTCTCCTACGTCCGCGGAAAGGCTCTATTCGTTATCTGGAGCATGTATAGCCCTGATGACGAGGCATTGCCCCGCTTTCGCTTTGACCGGTTTGGCCACTGGCTTCATTAATCTTTTCAAAGATCTAAATGGCCGAGCCCATTCACCTTTGGGGAATCCTTACAAGGTTTCTTACGCTTTCCTGTAATCCTTTTTGGGAAAATGCCGATGATGGAGAAAGATGGCCTGGAAATCACTGCCGCCACACAGCAGCTCCGGGCTGTTGAACAAGGGGGGTGCGATCATGGTCTCTTTAGACCCAGAAGTGATCTTCGCAAAAGAATATTGGATCGGCGATTCCCGTGATGGGAATTTGGTGAATGGTGAAGGATTTCACTACTACCGCATGCTGAAGAGCGGTCGCATTCTTGAAGCGTATGAGATCTATGAGCGAGAAGATGGCACCGAGGTTGTTTCTCCCCTTCCAGAAATGAAGGGCGTCGATTGGATCAAGGACCTTGGCTTTGAAGACTTAGACATTCTCGACATCGTCCCCGAAAACGAATACGAACGAATCAAAGAAATCACACAACAATAAACGTGTCCTGAGTGAACCGTCATCCTGAGTGAACCGTCATCCTGAGTGAACCCGTCATCCTGAGTGAACCCGTCATCCTGAGTGAACCGTCATCCTGAGTGAACCGTCATCCTGAGTGAAACGAAGGATCTCAAGACGACGAAATAAAAAAAGCCCTTCTCAGCGAGAAGGGCTTTAAAGTGTGTAATGTCCTATTCCGCGTCTTCATCATCCGCTAAGGACTTTTCACCTTCGCGGTGATTGAGAATGTGTTTGTACCATGAGACCGTCTGATCAATGATCCATTCATGGGTCGCATACTGTTGGGGTGGGATCTTGTCTTCGCAGAAATCTCGTAGATCCACAAGCGTCCCCTCGGGATGCTCCCGAATCCACTCCTTGACCGACTTCTTAAAGCCATTGAAATCAAACATGTGATATTCCACCCTACCGTAAATTTACCGCCGTTTTTAACTCGAACGACGGCGACTAAAACTGGTATAACCGGGCCAACAGCCCATAAGCGATACATCTTCCAGTTCGGCTAGTTCCGGACGAGCTTTAGGCAATAAATGCGTGGTAATGGGAAAAATTTTCATGGCCAATCAGCTAAGTCTCGAAACTCTTGTGGACCTTCAGGCACTGCACTTGAAGGATCAATTTTTCGTTGGTCTTCCCTTCGAAAAACTCGGAAAAAATCTAACATCCTGGCTGGATAAACTCCTCACGGAGCTCGGTGTTGGAGATACGCCAAAGATTGCTGGCGAGGTACATCCGCAGGCAGTTCTGAAAGGGCGAATCTATATTGCTCCTGGAGCCGTCGTGGATCCTCATGTCTATATAGAAGGCCCTACCCACATTGGCCCTGGCGCGGAGGTGCGCCACGGCGCTTTCATCCGCGGCAGCGCGTTTATTGGCGCCAAGGCAGTCGTAGGTCATACCACCGAGGTGAAAGGCTCCATTTTCTTTGACGACGCCAAGGCTGGCCATTTCGCCTACGTGGGTGATTCCATTCTCGGACGCAACGTCAACCTCGGCGCCGGCACGAAACTCGCCAATCTGCGCATTGCGGGCGACGAAGTGCGTGTCATGTGCCCCACAACGAAAAAACCCATGGGCTCTGGTTTGCGAAAGTTAGGGTCCATTCTCGGTGACAACGCACAGACGGGATGCAACGCAGTCCTTTCACCAGGGAGCGTCTTATTTCCAGGCACGGCGGTGCTTCCTTGCGTGCATTACCGCGGCACGCTGACGGAAGGTTCCGTAAAGGCCAATACGTTTTAAGTGAGGATGTGATGTCATTTACGATCCGCGATGCCACTGTCCAAGACGTTCCGTTGATTCGTCAGCTCATTCTCGAATTGGCGCGTTACGAAAAACTGGAACACGAGATGAAGGCCAGTGAGGAGATGCTGCGGAAAAGTCTGTTTGAAGAAAAAGCGGCTGAATGTCGCATCGGTGAGGAAGATGGAAGCCCCATCGCCTTCTCTCTTTTCTTCCATAACTTCTCGACATTCGTCGGACGCAAAGGCCTTTACATCGAAGACATCTACGTGCGCCCCGCATATCGCAGTAAGGGTTTTGGTGAAATCATGCTACGCGACCTCACCCGTATTGCCAAAGAACGAAACTGTGGGCGCATGGAATGGAGTGTCCTTGATTGGAACACCCCAGCCATCAACTTCTACAAAAAGATGGGCGCCGTACCGATGGACGAGTGGACCGTCTTTCGGCTTTCTGAAAACGAGATTCTTCGCTTATGCTCAGAATGACGTTCGTTACTCATCATTCGTGGCCATCCTGAGCGCTTTCGTCACCCTGAGCGCTTTCGTCACCCTGAGCGCTTTCGTCACCCTGAGCGCTTTCGTCACC
>CAYOJQ010000015.1:0-30063 GCA_964404325.1 uncultured Oligoflexales bacterium | reverse complement strand
CTGAGCGCTTTCGTCACTCCTGAGCGCTTTCGTCACCTGAGCGCTTTCGTCACCTGAGCGCTTTCGTCATCCTGAGCAGCTCCGTCATCCTGAGCAGCTCCGTCATCCTGAGCAGCGCGAAGGATCTCTAAACACGCCGTGCTCGCGCTAAACGACCATTCAAATTGCCACGCCGCCGTCACTTCGATGTCACCGGGTATGTAGGTTGTCCCCCCCGTCATCGCGATCTTGTTGTAGGCGGTGGCGTGCGTTTCAAGACGTGGCGGCGCAATGGATTGCAGGCGCATGTCGGAAAAGAGACAACGGCTTGTAAATGTCTGCACCTGTGCGCGCGCGTCCTCCAGGGCATTGGTCTGCGCTTCGGCGCGGAGGCGTTTTATCGTCGCATCGTAAACTAGAAACGATGGTTGGCTTAAATCCGCGAAGGTTTGCGATACTTTGTTAGGATCTGGATCCACGCGGCTCACGCGATCGACTTCCGCCAGAAGCTCATCTTGAAGAACAGATAAATCCGCAATCGCGGGTGATTCAATGTTGAGGACGTTTGTGGCGCGCCACTTCTGTTGGCAGATAACCTTGACACGATCGCCATCACTCACCGATTCCGTCTGCCGCACGTTCACGCCACCAAGAGCGGTAACCTTGCCTCTCGAATCCGTCGCATATTTTTTAAGAAGGGGAAGCAAATTATTCGCAAGCACGGCATTGGCATTTTTGGAGGCAAGGGATGTGTCGTAACAAATCGACGTGACGTTGATCTGCAAGCTGAAATATTCGGCGAGGGCACTGGCTTTTCCGTTCCCGATGACGACAATTTTGCCGCGATCATCCGCAAAACTCGCCGTCGTGAATAAGCTTAAAATCAGAAAAAACCATCGATATCCCATAAACGCTCCCCCTTCTGTCGCAGAATCTGCGGACAAAATTGCAAGCAGCGTTCCAGATGATATTGCGGGCGAATGGGTCGGGGAGTGTTAGAGCGCGTTGACGATCTCCGTCACGGCGTTTGTCCAGTCGCTCTGACAAAACTCAAAGGCTTTGCCGCCACTTGATTGTGCCAAAGAGACTAGGGCGAATGCGGGTTTATGAAGATCCACGCAGGGTGCCTCGATCTTATCCGGTGCAAGCAAGAAGACGCGGGGGGCCTGCCCTGCATTTTGTGTCTTGGTGATCGCCGCGAATTCATCCGCGCTGAGCAGCACGGCATCATTTGATGCGATGATCACATAGTCACGCCTCGCACCGGGGCGAACGAATGTTTCCATCTTTCCTTTTAAATCTTCCACGCCCCATGCCCATGAATGTTCGGGGACGGTAATGACCTGCGAACAAACGGTAATAGTTCCAGCTGTATGTTCCACATCGAGATTGCTATCGGCGGCGGCACACCCCGCCACGGCGGTGCCGAGAAACGCATCGCGTGGGGCCATTTCAAAATTCACCTGCAGGACGCGGGATTTATCCACGCCTGGAACATCGGTATTGATACTCACTTTGGAAAGTGTTGCGGTCGGACTCGCGAACACGATAAGGCGCGCATCCTCACTGGCGAATTTTTTTACGAGCCCAGTCAGAAGATTGGTAAGGGCTTGTTGTTGCGCGGGCGCATACTCGGTGGCTTCATCACCAATTGCGTTGACAAAAATCACATCGCGCTGGCTGCTGTTTCCCGTGGCCACGGGGCCGGTGCCACCCGTTTTATTGGGATTGGTTGACTGCTTTTTCTTCGCTGCCCCCGAACATGCGAAACTCAGTGCGACGATAAGTGCGTAATAAAGTGTTTTCATGAAATCCCCACCTTCCCAACAAAGTCACCTTCTTATCGGTAATCTGGCGATTTTCTTGAGTATTTTATTTAGGAAGCCGTTTATTGACGCGATTCCAGAAGCTTACGCACCGGCGCGAACTTTATTTATGGATCTCAAAAAGATCCTCGATCCTCTCACTCAAAAACTTCTGAGCGTCAGACACCCCTTGGTTATAAAAATGACGCGCGAGCTTTTCGGTGAAAAAATCAAAAATCGCTCGCGCGCCGATGTCACCGAGCTCTTCATCCCGTTCTTTGAGGAAGTATCTTTTTATCTCGTCGCACATTTGTTTTTGCACATCCATACTTATGTTAAACTGAGGCTTCATCTATGATTTCCTTGTTAGAGTGAGTTCCCGTGGAAGTTTCCGTTGAACGCTGTTTTTCCGAGTCCATTCTTTTAAATCTAGCAGAACGCTTCGCGGTCACGGTAGATAAAAAACCTCTCGGTGATTTTGAAAACTACGTTTTCAGCGCCATGGACGCAAAAGGCGCCAAAAGAGTGCTGCGCATCACCCACTCTTCTCACCGCACAAAAGAACAGATTGAAGAAGAAGTCTCCTTTCTCGATCACCTCGCGAAAAACGCGGTGAGCGTCGCTCGGCCTTACGTCGCGAAAAGTGGCTCTTTCGTGGAAGCCATTGAAGTGGAAAACGGCTGGTTTTTCGGCACGGTCTTCGCGTTCGTTTCGGGAGAGCATGTAAAACCCGGTGACGCCGCTTGGGACGAAAAACTCTTTTTCACTTGGGGAAAAGCCATTGGACGCATGCACGCTCTTGCGGTTGATTACCCCAAAGCCACGCACCGCCTTCACTGGCTGGCGGATGAACCGTGGATCAATAAAGAAATCGATGACAGCTTAAAATGCCATGCGGCGGAAATTTTTAGCGCCGTGGATGCGCTCGCGTACGATAGACATTCCTTCGGCCTGGTGCATTCCGATGTGCATCAAGGGAATTTCTTTTACGACGGAAACTCCGTCCATATTTTCGATTTCGATGATTTAAACTATCACTTTTTTATTCATGACCTAGCGATGGTGATCTACTACGCGTTTCTCAATCGCTACGCTCTTCCGGTGGATGAAAAAACGCGGTTGGCACAATTTCACCTTAAGCACCTGCGCCGTGGTTACGAAACAGAATTTAAGCTCGACGAAAAATGGTACGACACGATGCCGCTCTTCTTGCGGCTGCGTGACGTTTTGCTCTACTGCAATTTTAAGAAAAAACTCGATGGTAAGGATATTTCGCCACGACTGCAGGCTCTGATTGAATCCATTCGTGAGCGCATTGCCAAAGAAGAACCGATCATCCGCTTCTAAAGGATCTTATTTTTCCATCGCGGCAAGACGCGCTTCCAAATCTTTTAAACGCTTTTCGTAATCCGCGAGTTTCTTGAAGTACACCTGACGGCGGCGCCATTCCGATGCGGGGATGGCGGGAAAGCCCATGTAGGTTTCGCCCGGCTCCGCGTCCTTAATCACGCCACTCATCGCACCAATGCTTACGTTATCACCAACAGTGAGATGGCCAGCGATACCCGAATGTCCGCCGGCCTTGACCCAGTTCCCCACCTTCGCGGAGCCCGCGATCGCGGTGTGCGCGGAGAAAAGACAATGCTCACCGATGATGGCGTTGTGCCCAATGTGCACCTTGCTATCGAGTTTGGTGCCACGCTTCACCAGTGTTTCGCCCATCGCGGCGCGATCAATCGTGCAGCAGGCGCCGAGCTCCACATCGTCTTCGATGCGAACAGTTCCCACCTGCGGAATTTTTACAATCTCGTCACCTGCGGGCGCAAAACCAAATCCGTCCGCGCCAATCACACTGCCCGCGTGCAACAAACAGCGGGCACCAATCACACAGCGTTCGCCGATCACATTGTTGGCGTAAATCGTTGTGTCAGCGCCGATCTTCGCGTTTTCACCCACAAACACACCGGAATAAAGAACGACGTTGTCGCCGATCTCCGCGCCGTCGGCAATAACAGCGAAGGGATAAATGGTAACGTTCTTACCCACTTTCGCGTTGGGAGAAATAAAGGCCTGCGGGCTAATACCCGAGAGGCTGTGCTTCACGACCCAAAAAAGATTCGCCGCTTTCGCGAAGGCCACATAAGGATCTTTCGCCACAAGCTGCGGCAATTTCAGGTCCGCTTGTTTTTGTTTTAAGATAACGGCGCTTGCTTTTGTTTGTCCGAGATACTGATAGTAATCTGGATTCGCCACGAAAGTGATTTCACCCTCACCTGCCGTGGTGATGGGAGCCACCTTCTTGATTTCGGGATCCACGCCCGCCGGTGCGAACAGTTCAGCGCCAATGCGCGCGGCAATCTCAGACAAACGCATGTAACTTCCTTATAAGGTAACGGGCGACACATCCTGCGCAAAGGCTTTCGCGAGATCAACCGCGCGCCCTAAATATGTGGCGGGAGTGAGTTTTAGGAGGCGATCTTTTTCATCCTTCGGCAACGATGTCGCATTCACAAAGGATGCGTACTCTTTCGCGCCAAACGCTTTTCCGCGCGACGCCGCCTTGAGCTGCTCATAGGCATCACTGACACCATGGCGACGGAGAACCGTCTGTACCGCTTCGCCTAGCACTTCCCAACTTTGTTCCAGATCTTCCTTGATACGCGTCTCGTCCACGTCGATCTTATTCAGACCTTTCTGAATGCTATCGTAAGCAAGCAGCATGTGACCAAACATGGCGCCGAGAGAACGAAGCACCGTGGAATCGCTGAGATCTCGCTGCCAGCGGGAAACCGGCAGTTTCTCCGCGAAGTGTTGGCTAAGGGAAATCGCGAGTCCGAGATTTCCTTCCGCGTTTTCGAAATCGATGGGATTCACTTTATGAGGCATCGTGCTTGATCCCACTTCATCCGCTTTCACTTTCAGACGGAAGTAACCAAGGCTGATGTAGCTCCACATATCACGACAGAAGCCGAGCAAGATGGTGTTGATGCGACGTAGATTGTCACAGAAAGCGATCAACGCATCATGACTTTCGATTTGTGTTGTATAGAGATTGGGGGTGAGACCCTGACGCGCGATAAACGAGCGACTCACCTCGATCCAATTAACTTGAGGATACGCCGCCACCATCGCGTTCCAGTTACCGACGGCGCCATTTAATTTCGCCAAAATGGGCAGGTCCATGAACGTGTTTAACTCACGCACAAGACGCATCCCAAAAACAGCAAGCTCCTTACCCAAGGTGGTGGGTGACGCTGGCTGACCGTGAGTGCGACTCAGCATCGCGAGGTTCGCGTATTGCCCCGATTTATCGCGCAGGGCTCTAACCAAACGGTCGAGAGTGGGCATGAGTGCTTCTTCGCGAACTTTTTGGATCATCAGCGCGTAGGCGACATTATTGATGTCTTCGGAAGTGCAGCCGAAATGAAGGAAGGCCAGAAGTTTATCATCAGCACCGATCTCACGCAGGCTATCCCGAAGCCAATATTCGACCGCCTTCACATCGTGGTTGGTCTTTGCTTCGTGGGCCTTAACGCCGAGAGCCGCGGCGGAGGGGGGATTGAAGGCATATCCTTCCACGGCCTTACGCAAGGCCCCGTTCAAATCAACGCCCATGCCCGGTGTTTCCGCTAAATGGAGCAGCCAAAGCGCTTCGACCTGAATCCGGTAAGTGATGAGCGCTCCCTCACCCACGAGGGTCCCGAGATCCTTCAGCCGATCGCGGTAACGACCGTCCAGGGACGATATTGCCTGTAGGCTCTCTTCGGTATACGCCACTTTCCCTCCTGTTTCAGCCCGTTAGCATTTTTGGGTATAGCACCGAACCACCCTGAGTTCCAGTAGACAGAGCATTTCCGGCTGGGCTATGAAACCCGTCTTGCTGTCTTTTAGGGGGGACAAACATTGACACAGGTGACCATCCTCGTCGGTGCCCAGTGGGGTGACGAAGGTAAAGGTAAGTGGATCGATATTTTAGCGGCCAATACAGACGTGGTCGCACGTTATCAGGGGGGCAACAATGCGGGCCATACCCTCTATGTCGATGGGGAAAAAGTGGTGTTGCACCAAATCCCAAGCGGCATTTTTCACAACCGTTTCTGCGCCCTCACCTCTGGCGTGGTTGTAAATCCTCCCGAGCTCGTGAAGGAAATGGACAAGGTCGCCGCACGCGTCACGTTCACGCCGGAGATGCTCTGGATTTCCGCGCGCGCGTCCGTGATCACGCCTTGGCACATCCATATTGATGGTCAACGGGAAGCCTCGGCGAGCAATCCCATTGGCACCACCAAAAAAGGCATTGGTCCTACTTATGCCGACAAAATCAACCGCACAGGCCTGCGGGTCGGTGAATTTATCGATGAAAAGCGCTTAACGGAATGGATGAACGGCATGCGGGAAGATCCTGCTTTTGCCGCGCACGTCAAAGAACACACCGTGCTGTGGCAAGAATTCAAAGCGGCCGCCGCACGCTTAAGACCTTTTGTGTGCGATGCCGAGCTCCGCATTCGTCAGGCGCTGCGCTCTGGAAAAAAGGCGCTGATGGAAGGAGCGCAGGGCGCGTTGCTTGATATCAATCACGGCACATACCCTTACGTTACATCCAGCAATACAGCCGCTGGCGGTGCCTTCACCGGCGTTGGTTTCGCGCCGCATCAAGTGAAAGACATCGTTGGTGTCGCAAAAGCTTACGTCACACGCGTGGGCGGTGGGCCCATGCCAACGGAACTTAAAGACGACATCGGCGCATTGATCGCGAAACGCGGCAATGAATTTGGCGCGACCACGGGTCGTCCACGACGCTGCGGTTGGTTGGATGGCGTTGCGCTGAAGTACGCGGTGGAAATGAACGGCTTCAACGCCGTCATCCTTAATAAGATTGATATCCTCACCGGCCTCAAAGAAATCAAAATGGCGGTGGCTTACCATCACCCAACATTGGGACGTCTCACGGATTTTCCTTGGGACACACAAGTTCTCGCGGCATGCACGCCTGAATACGTATCGTTCCCAGGCTGGGAAGAAGACATGCCCACAAGCGGTCGCGTCGCCGATCTTCCACCAGCGGCTTTACACTATATCCGCGCTGTTGAAGAATACATCGGCTGTCCGGTGACGATGGTGGGTACGGGTGTGGGACGCCAAGACGCTTTATTTGCTTAAAAAGGATTTCTCGTGGAAACACAACGACTGCTGGTTGCTCTCTTTGTTTGCTTGTTCGGCACCTCCACATTCGCGCGGACAGATCCTCTGCCGACTGTTTATGAACAAAAAACCGCGACGGATGGCGGCACCGGTAAGTGGTATATGGAGCGCGAGGTCGGCGCTCCCACGCCACACGAAGCGGAGAAGGAAACCGCGCTGCGTTACCTGGTGGATTCTTTAAACCTAAAGGACGACAACCAAGTGGTCGCCATGGGAGCTGGCGCGGATGTTCTTGTTCTCGCGATGGCGCCACGCGTGATGAAGGGAAAGGTTCACGCTTTAAGCACCGATCCTTCCTCGCTGCGTCAGATTGATAAAAAACGCCAAGATCATAAATTTTCGAACATCGACCTACGCCTTGCCACCGCAACGGATACGCGCCTCGATGCTGGAACAGTAGACACCATCTTGTTGGTGGATACTTACCATGAATTTTCGCACCCACAGGAAATGCTCAATAGTATGGTGAAGGCGCTCAAATCGCGCGGTCGCATTTATATCGTTGAAAATCGCGTGGATGAGAAGAACCAGACACTCAAGCCGCAACACAAGATGACGGAAGAACAGATAAAAAATGAATTGGAAGGCACGGGGTTACGTTTCGCGGAAACAAAACACGTGCTCGCCGGTCATCATGTTCTTGGGTTCCAAAAGAAGTAAGACCGACAAAAACCGTCACTGAGCACACACTGACTGAAAAAAATTCACGCCTCGCCGCGATCCGCAGCGAGGCGATTTCATTTTCGTTTTCAGTTTTTTTGCGACAAAGCTTAAGTTTATTCGCGCAACGCCGAGCGCATCTCTCGTCACTGGTTCAGGTTGGGCCAGTGCTAGAGGAGCCCAAAGTTCATGTTGCGTCGTTTGTCATTGTTAACACTGGCCGGATTGCAGTTGATCGCGTGTCGTGAGCACGTTCAACCTTCAGCATCCGTACCGACGCACACGCACGTGACAGTCGCCCCTCTCCACGCCCTCACACAGACCATGACCACAATCCGCCACACAACGGAACTTTTTAAGGCGGCCACACAGCAACCGCTGGATGTTGTGGTTTTTCTTGATGACAGCCCCTTTATACGAGAACGCTTGCCAACGCTCGTTCGCTCATGGCGACGAGCGTTTTCTCTCCCCGAGCGGCAAGGTTGGGACATAGACATGACGGTTTTCGCGAAGGCTAATACAGCCTTCGCGGATATCGTCGCGGCTCTACCCACCTCTTCCCGGGTGAAGATTATTCCTTACGACGATGCGAACCTCACTTTGCTGATGGCGCAGTACGCCACCGGCCATCACCGCGATGCGCAGCCTCGACACGACGCGGCGCATGAATGGTTGGTGGTGACGGATCGTGATTTTTCGATCGATGAATCTTGGGGGCAATCAGTGTCATGGCACGTTCTTGCTGGTCAAGTGACTGGTCATGACGCTGAATTCAGTCGTTGTTTTGTTCGTGAGCGCGCCACAAAACTGATGGCGCTTCAGGAGCAGAGCGGCGGCATGTTTTTCGATCTCTGCACGGCAGAGACTGTGGATTGGGCACAGCAATTTGTGTCCTTTTTACAGCAGAGGCAAGGCAGCTACCAACTCCAACATCAGCCCGACTCCACACAAGTGGTGGAGGTGAGCGTGGATGGGGAGAAGGTAAACTCCAGCTTTTGGCATCTGGAAGCAAAGGAGCGCCGTCTTAGCTTTCATCCGGGTTTTGGCCTCCCGGCATCCGCACGCGTAAGTGTGCGTTATGGTTATACAGATGCCGCGACAATGGCAGTGGATGCGAGTGTAACTAATAATAAACATTGAGGAAACTAGGATAAAATCAACACTCGCATCCCTGCCGGCGTCCCGCGCCTCCAACAAAGAATCGTTATTACTTCAGATCATCCCACTGATTTCTTTGCCCTGTTTGCAAAAATTTCATCTTATCTAAAGTTTCGTGCACCAATGCCGACTCACCCCCAGCAGGTACGGTAACACCTGCCATCTGTTGGAGGAAAAGAATGAAAAGGCCACTTCAGTCCGCCCTTATCGGGCTCACGCTCACGGCAGCCATCACACAAATCGGCTGCGGCTCATCAGAGTTCGCTTCTGGTGGCAGCAAAGCAAGAGTACGCACTGCTGCCGATGGCAAAAAAGAAACTCTGCCACAAACACAACCCGACGGCGCCACAACAGAAGTGAGCGGACAGCGCGTGGTGCAAACATTTATCGCCGAAGCAAGCCGCCCTGTTGATATCGTTATGGCTCTTGATACAAGTACAAGTATGGTCCAAGAAAAAGCGGCCCTCGAAAAGAACATCAATGTTTTTATCGATGAAATGACCAAGTCACACCTCGATGCGAAGATCACTCTTCTCGCTAAGACATCGAATGTAACAGACGCTTTCAATTACGGCATGACCGTTAACTTCCCAACCACGGATCGCTTCCGTATTATCGATCAATACATCCATAGTAACGACGCAATCAGTCATCTTTCGAATTATTTCGCCGGCAAATATGGCTTCCCTTTTCCACTTCGCGACAATGCGGTTGTGGAAGTGATCATCATGAGTGACGACGATGGCAGCAATGCGGCGAATCAGCCTTATTCAAAAACTGGCAACTTAGCTTCCGAGTTTAAGGGACCAACTGGAAAAGACTTTGCTGTTAACGCGGTTGTGGGCATGAAGCAAGGCATGGATCCAAATAACGCCGACTGCGAGATTGCCAATCGTGGTGAGCAACACATCCAGCTCAGCCAGCAGACAAAAGGATCCCAAATTGATCTGTGTGAGAAAGATTGGAGCGTTTTGTTAAAGAAGCTTTCAGAAACAATCGCGTCTCGTCGCGCGACCTATAGCCTATCTCATGTGCCTGACATAAATTTAGAGGTCGTTGTCACGGTTGACGGCATAGCAGTTGATCCCACGAGCTACACGATTGACGCCAAGACAAAAACTTTACGTTTTGCACCAGAATATCCTCTTAAAACCGGCGCGCAGGTGCGCGTGGAATACTACTACACAAAATAACCTCGCACGAACTCCAACAAAAAACCCTCGAACCAAGTTCGAGGGTTTCTTTTTTCGTTTCGTCGTCATCCTTCTCTTCTCGTCATCCTGAGCAGAGCGAAGGATCCTTCACTTCGTTCAGGATGACGGAGAATCAGGATGACGGAGGATTTAGGGCATGATGTTTTCAACGAACACCTGGCGAGAGACATTGTGCTCAAGGTTGCGCACGGTCTTATCCCATACGCTTTGGCCGGCGTCTTGGAACTCAATAAACTTCACACCAAAGCAGGCGTGGATATTTCCGCGACGATCGGTGCGCTCACCGGTGCGTACCACTTTTGCCAAGCAATGCACTGGCTGGAAAAGCCAATGACCGCCAGGCACCAACGTGACTTCAAGAAGCGTGTTTTCCAAGAAAGGAACGGAACGGTCTCGCGCCGCGCTAATAAGCATACCGCTGCGGGAAACGTTAACGCTCTGCAAGGAATAGAAACCAACCGTGCCGAACGTTTTCGCATGCACCAAAATATTTGGGTCCGCATGGAAACGCGCAAAGCGGATAGGCTCGAAATGACGCAAAGCCGACATATGCGGTTGCGCGAACCTTCCGAACATATCTTCTAGATCAATTTCTTGATCCACGTTGACGAGGTAATAACGACGCAGTTCGGGTGCCGCGGTATAGACCTCCGAATCAACGACGTGCATATAGAATCGCCCGGACGGGTTATCAAGTACCAGGATGCTTCCATTACTGAGTCCTTGAGGCGCAAGGATCCCCATACCGTAGCGGGAAATCTCAAATGGTTGATAGGAGATCTCTTTCTGACTGGCGCTGTGAACCAGTGAGCCGAGACCAAAATGACTCAATTCGTCGCGCTTTACGGCGACATCAATACGACCCGCTTTCATGCGAGTGCCCCCAAATGTTTTGATTTTGGATCTTGGTACTTCTGCAAATTTAAGACATTGACCCTTTCTTATCGGCTCGATGGAGAAAATCTTTAGGCTGTGAACGCAAAAAGGGGTTAAAGTATCGTGAAGTCAGGTTTTTAGAGTCTTGCTGGAGACGTGCTTTTCCGGTCAAAATGGAAGGCAACAAAGCATATTTTTAGATTCAGCCATTCGGAGAAGGAATTTAGCCATGATCATCCGCACCCTACTTCTTTGTTCGATCTTCGCCCTCGGCTGTAAGAGCCGGTCCCATAGCGAATCGCAAACAAATAGCACCCAAAGTAGTGCCGGTGGAATCACCATCGATGGCGCGGATGCGGAAGAGTTTTTTGACGTGCTCGATACGCAGGCGGAACGCCAATTGGAAAGCGAAAACGGCGATAGCGACAACATCATCTCGCGCAAACAATTCGCCACGAACAATAACTCGCTCAAAATTGATTGTGAGCTTTCAGCATCCAAAAATAGCTGCACGTTCACATCGACTGAGCCTGTCAACAAGATCAACCTCGATGATGGCTCTGTCTGGGAACTCGTTTTAAACGGCGACACGGCACAGCAGTTTTACAACATCCTCGATGTCCCTGAGACAGGCACCGAAAGCATTCAACCGCCTCTATTCGAGAAAATTTTCGAAGGCGAATCTGGACGCTTCTCAATCAAGTGCGCCATCACCAAAGATCGTAAGGACTGCGCTCTGCGCAAAGCGGTGGGCACCGGAAACATTTCTCTGCTCTTTAACTAAGAAAACGAAAGGGGACGAAAGTCCCCTTTTTCTTTTGCGCGCTTTGATTCGTCCTCGGGTCATCGTTTGGATTAAGCATGAATCCCCTCCCTTTTCATTTCTCTATTCGGAGTGGATTGCAAATGATTGATAGACTTTTTTCGGGACATCTTGGCGAGAAAATGCCCTCAAATAGGGACTATTTGAGGGCCATTGGTTTTTCTTTACTCACCAGCGACAAAATTTACATCGCCAAAAGACTTCCGATGGCTTTTCGGATGCCCGTAAAGACTTCAAACGGCTTTGCTTCGTACATGTAAGCCGGAGTCGTCACGATGCGGTTCTTGCTATCCACCACGCAATCCGTCACCGCGCATGTCTGATGCTTCGCGCCGGTCTTTTCAATTTCTTGTGCCGTCTCTTTGTCGTTACCAATGGTGAGAGTCACTTGTTTCGCGCCAAGGACTTTGGCAAGAAGAACAGGAGCAATACAAATAGCGGCGATGGGTTTTTGTTTGCCGTGGAAATCTTCGATCACACGCTTCACGTCCGCATTGATGGAACAAGCGGCGCCTTTTTTACCCCAATCGCAGAGATTCAATGCCGCGCCGTAGCCACCCGGGAACACGACCGCATCAAAATCCCCCACTCTAAGTTCTTTAAGATCCTTAATATCACCGCGTGCAATGCGAGCCGCTTCCGCGAGGATGTCTCGTTCGTCAGCAGCCTGTCCGCTCAGGTGATTGGTCGCCGTGAATGTTTGTTTGGGAGCAAAACAGCTGACGTTGCAGCCTTTTTCCGTAAGGGCAATCAAAGAGCTCACTGCCTCGGTGATCTCCGCGCCATCCTTAAAGCCACACCCGGATAAAACAACCGCTACATTTTTCATTTTCCGTCTCCTGTTTGCTGAGAAGTAGCAATCAATTTGAGAATTCAGTTTAGCCGCAACCCTCTGACAAGGCGATCAACAATGGCAAACTTTTGCCTTTTTATCAAACCCCCTTCATTAAGTCCGCCAATAGTTAAACCGATGCAACGATTGGAAATCTTATACTTTCTGGATCGAAGACGATGGGTTTTAAATTTTCTGAAGCACAGCCTATGGATCACTTCATAGCGGACAAGGACGCTATGGACTTATCTCGTGCCGCGTTGAATCCGGGGCTTTCATTTGTCGGTTTCGATGAGGAGCAGCGCTCCTTTACAGCGACCGTTGATAAGATCCTTTATAGAGCGCCAGCGGAAATCATCGCGACAGTTTTGCACGCCAACGGTTACATGGTGAATCTCGAGAACATTCTCGCTTGTTTGGATCAGTGGGAAACTGGCGCGCGTGTGCGAGGCCATGAAGAGGCCGGCAAGCTCGAACCCAAATACTTTATGCCAGCCATCCGTTTTACGATGCCCGTGAAGTCGCGCATCGGCGATCTCCTTGGGCGTTTCTATCGCGAGATAGAGTTATATGAAGCACAGCTCGCTGTGGCGCACGATAAAATTGGTAAGAAAAAAGATGGTGAACCCACCATCGACGATTTACGCAATGAAGTCAAAAAACTCCGCGGCGAGAATGAATCTCTTCGCGCGTCCGTCAAAGAGATGGCCAATCGCCTGCAGAACGCGCAGCATTCGCAGGCCGCCGCGCACCGCGCACTCGAAACGCAGAATCTTTTACCGGAGGGGATGCGTCTTGCGGCCGTGCGAGAAATTTTACCCCGTGAGCGTTCAATCATCCTTCGCTCCAATAGAAAATCGTTCTCCGTGCCCATGGCGATGCTGGAACGACTCCCCGCGGTGGATGATCCTTGTTTAATCTACCAAGAAGATGGCGGCGTTAAATCCGTCTACTTTTACGCGAATGAAGGCCAACCTTTCAAAACGCGCCTTGCGGAAGTCCTTTTTGTGCAGAACGACAAAGCTAAATTCCGCGACGCGGATCGCAATATTTGGGTGGTGGAGGCGCTTAACGACATGGAGCGCGCCATGATTCACCGCCTCCAACGTGGCAAACGAGTGCTTTTACATCTCATCGAGGATCAACTGATTCGCTTTGAAGAATGTCAGAAAAATCATCCGGAGATCTTTGAGCAAATGGTCCAAGAGACCATCTCCGTACAACAAATCCGCCAGTGGCGGGAGACGATGCGCCGCGCCCGAGCGCGCGCCAAGAAGGAGGCCGCAAGTTGAACGGTTTAAAGATGAAAAAGTACCTGCATACGACGCGCAAGCACTTTGATCCATTCAGCCTTGCTTTTGGATTGGTTGGTTTAGGGTTGGTGGTCTGGGCTGCTGGCGCGACCAACGCCAAAGCCTATCTTTCTGATACTAAGAGTATCGTGATCATCTTCGGCGGCACACTCGCGAGTCTTTTATTCCAATACGATGTTCTGGCGATTGCCAACAGTCTTTGGCTTATCGCTAAGTCATTTCTCGGCACTCCCGACAAGCAGGTGCTGAATGCCTTACGCGAACTCGATCGCTGCATCGTGACGGACGGAAGTCTGATGGAATTGCGCGAAGGGCGTGAGCTTAACGGCGAACTTTTGAACGACATTGTCTATATGCACCGCCAAGGTCTTCTTTTTGAAGAGATCGACGCTTTCGTGACCTCGCGCATCAGCGACGAATTTCTTGGCCGACAAATCGCTGTCACCATGATGAAACGAGCCGGTGCCGTCGCGCCGGCATTAGGTCTCTTCGGAACGGTTGTGGGTTTGGTGGGCGTTCTTAAAAACCTTCAGAACCCCAGTCAAATCGGAACATCCATGTCTCTCGCGCTTCTTACCACGGTGTACGGCGCGGGTCTCAACTCGTTGGTGTTTACACCGCTGGCGGGCCGTCTTGAGCATCACAATACAATCCATCTTGAAGTACACAAGCAACTTCTAAACAAGTGCGGCATCCTCCTCAACCGCGAGGAGCGTCGCATGGAATCCGAACCACCTTTGCGTGAGGTACGGGCGGCATGAATTTAGCGGATCTGGAAAAGGTACAGGACGAAACGGAAGCGAATAACTTCTACATCAGTTTTAGCGACTTGATGGTGCTTCTCAGCACATTTTTCCTCATGCTTCTTTCCATGAGTAAAATTGAAATCGGTTCATTTGAAAAAATGAAAACCGGAATGACGGGCTCAACCAAAGGAACGCTCGTTGAATTGGCGGATCGCTTAAAAATCGTGGCGGAAAAAGATCCTGGTGTTCCCGGTGTGAAGGTAAGCATGGCTCCCGATGGCGTGCGACTCGACTTGGATACAGCGGCTCTGTTCGATACGGGAAGTGCTGTGATCAAGAAGGGTGCGTTAGAACCTCTTGCCCCCCTTCTCTCGGAAATCATTAAAACCGGTTACACCATCGATATCGAGGGGCACAGCGATGATCGCGCCCTTTATCGCAAAACAGGAAATGAAGTGGAAACGAACTGGTCCTTGAGCGGACGACGCGCTTCCAGCGTAACCCACCATCTATTGGACTTTGGGTTTAAGGAGGAACGCGTGCGCATTGTTGGCTATGCCAGCAATAAACCAAAAGTTTCCATCAAGAAGAAACAAGGCAAAGAACTTGAAGCGGCACGAGCGGAGAACCGCCGTGTATCGTTGCTTGTGAAGTAGTGAAAACGTCATCTTGAGTGAAACGTCATCTTGAGTGAAACGTCATCTTGAGTGAAACGTCATCTTGAGTGAAAACGTCATCCTGAACGGAGTGAAGGATCCTTCGTTTCACTCAGGATGACGAAATGATAGAAGGAGCGACCTTTGGCGCTAGCAAATCTCATCGGCACACAGAACCTTGAAACGGGCATCACGCTGCGTGTGGACCGGTACAACAAATTCCGTCTGACACGCAAGCATAGCCGCGAGGGTGTTCATGTTTACATCCTCGAGAATGAAGCGCAAAAGCAACGGATCACTGTTGAACGTCCTTTGTTCGACCAGTTCCGCGCCATCCTCTGTCATGTGTCCACCGACACACAGACTGCGATCGATAAAAAGTTGTTGTTTAAAGAACACCCCCAATTTCATTTCATCACGGATCCGCAGCATCCCAATCAATTGGTGATTCAACAGCTGGTGGCATGCCTGGGCGTTCAAGGTTCTTTGACCGTCACACGCGATGCCGTACCGGCCCTTGTGGAGCTTCTCTTCGATCGACGCATCCAGCATCCAAACGATGTGCTCTGCCGCATCGTCGATTACCATAAACTCTTTCAATTCACCTTTACGGAAGGTAGCGAAAGCATTACCAGTAACCTCGCCCTTCGCAAAGACGTTCTGGGGGACGTGGTTAACTTCTATCCCACACGGGGCCGTGCGGGCGAAGAAAACTCCCGTTATCTCAAAGAAGACGACGGCACAGCTCATGAAGTGAAGCTCAGCAAGGACGAAGGCGAGGAAAAAGACGGGCAAAAAATCTTTCAATCCCGTCTCGGTGATCGTCACAGCGATAAACGTTACCAGGTGGATTACGAACGTCTCTTCGGTGGGAACACGCCGGACGAAGCGGCGTTTCAAGGAGAACGTGGCCAGAAGAAAGAACGTTCCACACACTTTTTCCCGCTTCCTCTGATGGCCAGCGAGATCAAGGCGTTCCGCAAGCTCCCCTTCCGCTGCGAGTTCGCGTCCGAAGATGTGGCGGCACTGCGTGACACATTCCTAAAAGATCGCGACGCGGATCTTTTCGTGGGCTTTGAGATGATGGACGCGGTTTTTAAAAGCCACGGCCGTCTAAAGTCGTATCGTTTCCCGCTCTACTACATGCACGTCACGGTCAAAGAATCCAACCGCCAACTTTATGTCGAACCCAGTGCCAATGGACGGGTCTATCTGAACCACGTGGCGCTAGCGAACCTCGTGACCCAGTTTAGCAAGCAACAAGAAGGTGACGCGGTCGGTGAGTTTTTTCAAACTCTTCTCGCGCAAACCATCGAAGTGGACAAAAAGTTATCCCGCATTCAGCTGGCGCGCAATTTACCATTCGATGAAGACGTGTACGAAAAAACTCGTGAGGTTCTCCTCGGCTACCAGAGTGAAAGTGGGCTTGGCGGTATCCTGGGACAATTGAAGCTCCTCGGCATCGAGTGTGACCTCGAGGCGGTTTATCTTTACCGCATGCCGAAAAATGTGGCGCCATTAACAAAGGCCGTTGAAGAAGACTTGGATCGCATCACGGCTTTGGCCCTCGAATACCCAGAAAAATACTACGAATCTCTTTTGGGGCAATTCCTGGCTCCAGAACGCGATCGTCGCCAGAACATGAAGCCGTTCTGTCAATCGCCCATGCTTCCAGGAGCTCTCCCCAATAGCACGCGCCACTTGATTCATAAATTGAATCA
The DNA here is from genome assembly GCA_964404325.1 of uncultured Oligoflexales bacterium. Lineage (GTDB taxonomy): Bacteria > Bdellovibrionota_B > Oligoflexia > Oligoflexales > Oligoflexaceae > CAYOJQ01. The sequence goes on along the minus strand of CAYOJQ010000015.1, from coordinate 13,078 downwards.
CAACAACGTGGTGCTTTTGGAAGGCCCTCCGGGAACGGGTAAAACCTTCACCATTCAGAATCTATTTCTGCACTGTGTCAACACAGGCCAGCGACTGCTCGTGGTTAGTGATCAAAAAGCGGCGGTACATGCCCTCGTTGAAAAGCTTGTCGGCTATCTCTTTGGCAAAGAATCCGATGGCGCGCTCGCCAAGATGTACGAGCAGCTTTGGAAGACGGCCATCCGCGTGGTGGACGAACTGCCGCCACCCGATTCAAATCTACAAAGCTGGCTGCGCATGCTCAGGCAGATGCTGGCGGTGGATCAGTGGAAAGAGATGGAGTTTGCGGATAACGGCGAGGACTACACCGCAAAGATTCGTTTGATTGACGATGACATGTCGCGCATCCGTCAGCGCATGCAACAACTCCTCGAGAGTCGCATGGGCCAAAAGGCGCCGATCACCTCACGCATCGCGCCAAAGTATGCGCACGACACGACACTCACGGATATCAAGGGCTTGACCACCTATGTGGATCTGATCAAGACGCATCCGGAATTCGCGATGATCATGAACAAGGCCATCAAGCAAAGAGAATGGATGGCGCGATCGGGTCTTAACGGTTGTCATGAACTCTTTTCATTTCCGGATGAACTGGGTGTGGCGCATCAAATCATGCGCGCGCATGAACGCCTGCTGCTCAATCTCTTGCAGATGAAACCGCGCGGGCTACAAAAGTTCTTATCTCTGCTGCATCAGCAACCCAAAACATCCCTAACCGCGTATCTCACGCGCAAATGGGTGGAAAAATTTCCGCCACAGGCCCATTGGCTGGTGCGTGGCTGGCGCCATTTTAAGTCGTGGTGGAAGCATCCGATGCTTTATCGCTGCGCGCGTCTCCTTGAAGCTGTGCAGAACCAAGCGGTTCTGTTAGAACGCTGCCAACGTTTGGATAAAGACGTTCTGGAACAAATTCGTTTTATCCATGCTTCGTTTGCTCCAGATGGTAAAGATCCGTTGTCTTTATCTCTTGAAGTGAGCCGCCGCGTATTCGCCGGTGATCGTGAGGCCACCAACGTATTTCCATCCATGCAGGAGCTGTTGCAGGAGATGGATCGCCTCCAGACAAAACGCGACGCCTATGTGAAGAAGCAGTATGTTTCCGTACTGACAAAAATCTCTCGACGCCTGTTCGTGAAGGGTGAGAAAAACCCCACAAACTTAGCCACGAAGATTTCCGCGCTGCTGGATGACCTCAAAAACGCGACGCATCTGGACGCCGCCATGGGCACATGGCGCGAGCTGCAGCAGGCGCTCTACGATGCTTTCCCCATCTGGATCTGTCGTAAGCAGGCCGTGCCGTTTATTCTCCCCTGCCAAGCGCAAAGTTTTGATCTCGTGGTGGTGGATGAGGCGACGCAGTGTCGCGTGGACGATGCGCTCCCCCTTCTCTTCCGCGCCCGTAAAATCATGGTTGTCGGTGACGAGAAGCAGACGGTGTTGGCAAAGAATTCCAGCCTCGATGACTATCTCTATCAAGAATTTGAATTGGATGAACATCTACGCAACACGCAGGCCAGCGGCATGAAGGGCGGTGGTTCGCATATATTCGCCCTTGTGAAGAAGATTAAGCAAGCGTCGGTGATGTTGGACGAACACTACCGTTGTCCTCCCGACATCATTCAGTTCTCAAACCGCTACGTGTATCACAATGAATTGAAAATCATGCAATGGGGCATGGCCGGCAGCGCACCGAGTGTTGTGATTGATTGGTCGGAGAAAGATACGGACGATAGTGGTAAACGCTATAACGGGAAGTTCAAGGGTATCGAATCCGGCATGATCGACCGTTTCTTGGAATGGGTGGCAGACACTGTTAAAAAGATTGAGAAAGAAACCGGTCACACCATCAACATGGAAACAGACGTGGCAATCTGCTACTTCCTATTGAAAAACGAGCCCTACATCAAAGAAGTAAAACCTGAATGGCTTCGCCAACTCGGTCGCGGCGTCGATGTTCTCGATGGCGCTGGTGCCGCGTTGCAAGGAAAGGAACGAGATTACATCTTCTTCCTGTGGGATATTAACCGCGGCAACATGATGGCTTTCCGCCAGGGTGATATGGAAGACAAGCGTAAGGGTGAGCTTAACGTATTGATGAGCCGCCCGAAGCGTCGTGCCTATCACTTTCTCCATCGCGGCTTTGATACGTTGGATCATCGCTCCGCGAGCATCACCGACTATCTTTGGACGACGTATCAAAACCAAAGTCGAAAAGCCGAACGGGTGGCGCGTCCGGAGCGTCTCACGCGTCCACCACGACAGCCAATGGCTTGGACACGATCCAGTGCTCAGGTGATGGAAGCCCTGTTGGCGGAAACCCTGAAGCGTTACGGCACGAACACCACACGCGATGCGAGTCGCTATAAAGTGCAACCCAGCGTTGTGGTCGGCGATCCAAAGCACCGCATCGACTTGATGCTAGTCCCTAAAGACAACAAGGGCGGCACGGCGCCTTCCGTGGCGATTGTCGATCTCGCGGGATTCGCGACGCATGAGCGCACCGCGCAAGAAATTGTCGACTATTACTTCCAGCTGAAACGCGCCAACCCGCCGATCCAGCCCATCTTCGCGTTTATGAACGATTTGGTGGATGAGCGCGGCACCGCCGTGCAGCAATTGGTGCAGGAAATCGCGGATAAAAAAGTGGCTTAGAGGGGACGGAGCCGGGCTCCGTCCCGAATTTAGAGCTTCACCTTAGCCGGCAGGCCCGTCACGTCATATTGCTTGGCGATGTCACCACTCTTATCGAAATAACAAGAGTCTTTACCACCAACAGCCGTGAAAGCTTTCTCGGCTTTTTCCTCATCGTCAAACACCGCGACAAACACCGTCTTGTCGCCGGCTTTTTGGATGTGTTCTTTACAAGCCAGACACCAGGAAGCGAAAAAGACGATCTCGCTGGCTCCCTTATCCGCGATGGCTTTCTTAAAATCAGCCGCGGTTGTCACGGGACAAATGGAAGCCGCGGAAGCGAGACCGCTCCACAACACCAAAAAAATCGCCGTAAAGTATTTCATTGCCAAGCCCTCATGTAGGTCAGCGTCGCAGCCGTGCCCTTCGCGGTATTCATGTTGCGACCGAATGCCGCGCGTTCCACAACGGTAAAACGCAGCATTTGCATTAAATCGATCTTCCAGTCCGCGGTGAAGAAGATGTTATGTTGCATTTGTTCCGACGCGTTGATGAGCGCGCCATCCGTCAGACGTTTCGCGGCACGCATACGGCTTACACCGGTGACCATTTTCCAATGGGTGTCCGTATAACCAAATGTGAGTGTGGAACTGTCTTTGTTTCCGCCTCGCTGTTTTCCCGCCGCCGTGTGTTTCGCTTCCGGAAAAACCCATACCTGGCTAAAGCCAAATTGCACCGGGGTCATGCCATTCCAGACATCAAAGCCCGTGCGCCATTCGTCAAAACCAGTCCCGAACACGTCCAACAAATACGGATCACGCGAACCATCGGTGCCGCGGCTCGCTGCAGGCTTATACCCGGCAATCCATTGCGCCTGTGGCATCCACGGTTGATCAAAACTTTGCGTCACAAACGTGTAACGAAACCCTAGGGACGGATCACCAAAGCCCTGCTTCGATCGATCCTGATCATGGTTCACCACGAAAGGTACAACCACGGTGGCAAAGCTGTAGCGGGACGTCAGTAAACCAAACCCCGCGACGTAGCGTTGCCGACGAATCACGCTAAAGCTACGGCTTTCTTTTCCATCATGCCGGACATTGCGCAAACCCGATTCATCGCTCGCGGAAATTAAAAGTTTGTAGTCTTCGTTTGGATAAAGAATCAGCGGATCGTCGCCCCCGCTGCCACAGGAAGAGCAGGCCCGTGCAGCCTGCTCCACTCCCAAGGACAACCAGATGACGATGACGCCGAATAGCCATCGGCGTCCCATGCTTATTTCACTTCCGGGATAGGAAGAGTGATACTATCGGTTTCGCCGTCAACGTTAGCGGCGATTTCCACCACCCATTCACCTGCGCCACCACCCATGATGAAGTGCACGCCTGTGACGTCAAATTTGTTGGTGGTTCCCGCCACCAGGGTAAGCTTCTGATCGGCTTCGCTAGTGCCATGACCCATTCCTGGCATCTTGGGATGAAAGCCCGTGATTTCGACGGCTGCGGGAACGCTACCGTCCTTCTTGGTTATGGTAAGAACACCAGAATTACGCACCGTGTCGCGACTGGGCTTCAGAGGCTCATTCCATAGCATGGATGCCAAAAAAGTACCCTTTTCCGATGCCTGCGCATCGCTCGCTTGCTTCGTGCCCTCGCTGTTGTCATCGTCGCTGCTGCTACCGCATGCAGTGAAGAGAGATGCCGCCAATAAAAGACTGATAAAAAGACGCATAAACCCAAACCCCATATTGGAGAAATAGAAATAGAAAATAGATAACGGAATCGAAGAATCGAAATTTTAGACGATGGGCCTGGGAGGTGGGCTATCAGGAACAGTCGTTACTTGCGTTTGTAGAACTTCAACCGCCGGCGGCGAAATATCGCGCGGCAGTGGCATCACACGATGAACAACCATGGGCTGCTCATAATTCACAGGTGTCGCGATCACAAAAGCATTTACCTTACACTGACACCCCGAACCATCGGTGATGACGTCCTGTAAGAAGCTTGCTTTCTTTTTTGTGGATTCGGCCTTTGGGTGATGCGGGCAATGTTCCATGTCTTCCATGGCTGGCATGTCGTGAGAAGCTGCAGCCCAAAGCTGCGTCCAAAGACTTGCGGTCGGAATACAACGGGGAGCCCCAACAAAAATAAGGCTCATCACTAGGAACGAAATAAATCCCGTCGTGAATCGTTTTAACATCCGTCGCCACTCCCACGTCTTCACTTGTTTTAGCACACGGACTGGGATCTCAAAACCAGATCATCATGCTGTAATGATTTATTTCTTTACCCGTAACAAAACACACACTGTCTACGCATTCGACACACTTGAGTCTGCTAAGTCCCTGAAACCAAAAACATCCTCCATGGGCAATTTTTTGCATCATATTGGGAACTTATTTGAAAGGCTGGTCATGAGCGGGCTGAAGGTCAAAACCTTACTGATCCTTTTCACGCTTTTTGTGGGTGCTTGTGGCGCGCCCCAAGAGGCGGAGTCTCTTTTACAAGAGGATTCCGGAATTCGCGGTCCCGCCTATTCCGCTATTGTCTCCGCCATTAAGTCCCTAGGACAAACACACAGCGTCGTCGCGCAAACGATCTCTTACGGCCAGACAATGGGCGGCCGCGAGATGATCGCCATCAAAATCGCCAAGAACATGACCTCCACAACGCAGCGTCCCGGTGTTTTGATCACCGGCTCCATCCACGGCAACGAATTTTTGAATATCGAGAATAACCTTCCCGAATGGTTTCTCAAGAATCGCGACACAAGTCCTGGTTTAAAGAAATTTCTCGATAATAACGGCGTGATCTTAGTCGTGCCGATTTACAATCCCGACGGCTACGATGAACGCAAACGCGAGAACAACAACGGCATCGACTTGAATCGTGACTACGATGGTCCGACCGAGGGCGTCACGAAATTCAAAGAACAGGAATCAAAAAACTTTAAAACCATGTTGGCGAACCAGGTGCAGCAATCCAACATAAAATTGAAGATGACCTTTGACTATCACTGCTGCATCGGCGCCATCATCTATCCTTGGGGTCACAAAACAGCGCGCCTTCCCTCGCCCGCTCTCGAGGCGCATAAGACACGCGCATCCCTTATGATCAAGCACTTCGCCAGCTCGAACTATAAAGTCGGTCAGCTTTACGATGTTTTGAATTACACGGCATCCGGCGCTTCCATGGACTACTTCTACGACACATACGGCTCAACGGCTCTTGTGTTGGAAGGCGCGAAGGGCACGGAGACCCAGAAGTTTAACAACCACACGGCAATGTGGGACGAGGCTTTAGGCGTTATCGCGGATGAAATGCCTTCTACAGGTGGCGGCGGCACTGGTGGCGGCACCAGCGGCAACGACAATCCTCTATTCATGGCGTTGAGCCGTGACTATGGCAGTGGAAAATTGATGGCGAAAGTATCTGCTTCACGCGCCACAACCATGGCTCTCTGCGCGGGAGTAAAAGATGTGTGCCTAGATGCCAGCAAAGCGCCGATCGCGGTTTCCTATGCAACAAAAACAACGGTGGGCGATCGAGAAATCTTCACATCCGATCAATCCTTCTCGGTCAACCCCACTTCAAGTGTGTTTACCATCCTCGCCTACGATCCTGATAAAAAAGTGATCGGCAGCCAACAAGTCACCATCACGAAGAAGGGCGCCATGCTCACTGTCGACCACTCTGGAAAAGCGCACTAACCCGCGATCTTATTTATTCGCTTCAAGCAGCTGACGTGCTTTTTTCTCACCCACGGTCTGTGCCGTATTGAAATTTTCAACTGGCTTCACCACACCGTCATCACCACTAAAGAAAATGTAGGTGACCTTAACGCCGTTCACACCACCTTTGATGGGATGGCCGCTAATGCCGAATTTTTCCGCGAGCGCCGCGGAGGCTTCGCCATTCACGCCTTTCGGCCCACGATCCGCGATAGGCGCGTAAATCAATTTGCCGTTGTAAATAACAGCCGCGACGGAGGCGTTTTTAAGACCGTTGCCACTCATGCTTAAACCGCTACCATCCAGCGGAAATACAACGAATGGAACCTTTGATGCATCCACGTACCGCCCCGTACTGTCTTTCATCGCCGTAGTCGATTGATAATAAGGGTCGGATTTACAAAGAGCTGAGGAGCCACCATCACAGTCAATGTCCATATCGCCTTTGTAGAAGATGGCGCCTTTCAGTTTGCACCAAGGGATATAGGCTTTCCCGTCGTGGTCTTCTTTAAATAAACTGACGCCGGGAATCTGCGTGCATTTTTCCGTGAGTTTCATTAACTGTGCGGCTGTTACCGGACCGCTTGGGGCTGGCGCGGGCGCTGGTGCCGGCGTTGTAGGTTTAGGCGCTGGTGGTGTCGGTTTATTTGCGGTGCCACCAGATGGCGCGGGTTCAGGTTGCACTGGTTCGCTCGGCGCGGGCGTGTCACTATCCGGTGAAGCGGGGGAATCCGTCGGCGTTGCCGTTGGCGACATCGCGTCCCCACCGCGAGCGGAGCCGCGGCGACCGGCGTGTTGGACCGGCTGACACGCAAGCAAGGCAGCTGTACCGGCGATCAAAAACGAAGCTCGCATCTTTTTACCCCAATCAGTTTTTAAATGATCTACTCCGCGGGAACGGAACGAATAACTTCTTGTTTTACCGGCTTTGGCGCTTTTTCCACGTTAAACGCAAAATCCACCACACGCAGTTTCTTATCGTGTTTGAATTCAAACCAAACTTTATGAGTGCCCGTGCGTGTGAAGGTTGTTTTGAAAGAAACATCCGGACCATCGGCGGCCATCTCGTTGGCCACAGGAACAAGCGCCGACTCAACACCGGAGCGCGTGGCCACGGCGTAGCCCAAATTTCCCAAATACTGCTCAAGATCCTTAACGGGCTTGCCGTTCTTTTTCACGGAAAAGGTCAGCTCAACTTCTTTTCCCATTTGGATGCCAGTCCGCGGCTGCATCTTGATTTCGTAGCCATCGATAGTGCGAGTGTCTATGGAAACCTCGGAGCTTGGCACCGGGTTGCCGCCACCCTTCCCCTCCACTTTGATATCCACGGGAACGATGCGCGGACCCACGCCAGCCGCTTTAAAATCACAGAACAGCTGATAAGTTCCAACTTGTGGCAACGTCAGATCAAATTTGAAGTTACCGTCCTTATCCAAGTCCGGCGTCAGGTGTTCGAAATAACTCATATCCGCCGCGACCACATAAACATGAAGAAAACGGTCCCGCTGCATCTCAAGCAGCGCTTTTTTGCCGTCGGGCAAGGCAACGCCCATGGTGATTCCGACCTTTTGATTCGGCTCCACCTTCTCTTTATCAAGCATTAAAGTGACTTCGACATCCGTGCGAAGCTCGCCACTTTTGCTGCCCTTTTGCGCCCACGTAGGCGTCGTCAACATCAAGCCCAACCCAACAAAGAGCACTTTCCAACTCATATTGTTCCGTCCTATGCTGAGGCTGTTATTCCGGTAAAAAAGGGTGTCTTATGAAGAGTTTATCAGCCACGGATTTGATTGCACAATTAAAACTTGAACCCCATCCGGAGGGCGGATTCTATCGCGAAACCTACCGAGCACCTGTTTTAATCAGCGCCGATGAGTTGGCCCCGCATTTTAAGGGCGCTCGCAACTTCTCCACGGCCATTTATTTCCTCATTCCCGCGGGCAAACATTCGCGGTTGCATCGCATTCGCGCCGATGAAGTTTGGCACTTTTACGGGGGAGATCCGCTAAAAATTGTGGAAATAACCCCGGAAGGCGTGGTCAAAGAAACAGTGCTGGGACTTAACTTATTCCAAGGTGAAGTGCCGCAATATGTGGTCACGGCCGGCAACTGGTTTGGAGCGACCGCGCTGGCTGGCAAAAATTACTCCCTTGTCGGCTGCACCGTGGCGCCCGGTTTTGATTTCGCGGACTTTGAAATGGCCGATCGCGCGACGATGCTGAGACGGTATCCCAACGCCTCCAATTGGATAGAGAAGCTAACGTAGCATGCAAGAGGAATTCTTCGGTTTCCATCCCATCGTGCGGCAATGGTTTTTACGCCGTTTTGGTAGCCCGACTGCGGCGCAGGAACAGGGTTGGCCACTGCTGTGCGAGGATCAGAACACACTGCTCGCGGCCCCGACGGGCTCCGGTAAAACACTCGCCGCGTTTTTGGTATTTATTGATCGTCTCGTAAAAAAAGCGGTGAATGGCACTCTCGAAGATGGCGTGCAAATTGTTTATGTCTCGCCACTGAAAGCCTTGAGTCATGACGTGCAGAAAAACTTGGAAGCGCCGCTTGCCGAAATCCAAGAAGAAGCACGGGCGCAAGGACTTCATCTCCCGCCCCTCAGGGTGGCCGTGCGCACCGGAGACAGCACCAGCGCGGAGCGTGCGCGGATCCTCAAGCAGCCGCCGCACATTCTCGTCACAACACCAGAATCTTTGTACCTTCTGCTCACGGCGGAAAAAGCGCGTGGCATTCTAAAATCCACGCGCACAGTCATCGTCGATGAGATTCACGCTTTGGCGCGTGATAAACGCGGCAGTCATTTATCTTTGACACTGGAAAGACTCGAGCACCTGTGTGAACGAACGCTGGTGCGCATTGGTCTATCGGCAACACAGAAACCTCTCGAACGCATGGCGGAGTTCTTAACTGGAACACAGCATCGGGAATGCACCGTGCTGAATCTTGGCAGCCTTCGTCATTTTGATTTGGCAGTGGAAACACCAGAGTCACCACTATCCGCCGTATGCTCCCAGGAAATGTGGGAAGAAGTTTACGAAAAACTCTGTGCGCTGATTAACAGCCACCACAGCACGTTGATTTTCGTGAACACCCGCAAGATGGCGGAAAAAGTTGGCCAACAACTCACCGAACTTCTCGGCGAAGAAGCGGTGGCGAGTCACCACGGCAGTCTTTCCCGTAACATTCGCCTCGATGTGGAGGATCGTCTCAAGCGCGGTCAATTAAAGGCCATCGTCGCCACCGCGAGTCTTGAGCTGGGTATTGACGTTGGTTTTGTGGATCTGGTGTGTCAGATCGGTTCGCCACGATCCATTGCCACATTTATTCAACGGGTGGGGCGATCCGGTCACAGCCGCCATGGTCTACCGAAGGGACGATTGTTTGCGCTGACACGTGATGAATTGGTTGAGTGTTACGCCTTGTTGCGCGCCACGCGCTCGGGTGTGCTGGATAGCATCGAAATTCCAGAACGTCCGATTGATATCCTCGCGCAGCAGGTTGTCGCCATTGTAGCTAATGGTCACTGGCAAGAGGATGATCTTTTTGATCTCATCCGCCGCGCTTGGCCTTACCGCAATCTCACTCGCGAAGAATTCACAAAAGTGCTCGGTTTTCTCGCCGAAGGTTTATCGGAACGAACACGGCGCGGCACTTACATTCATTGGGACAAGGTTAACAAAACCATCCGTCCCCGCCGCTCCGCGCGTTTAAGCGCCATCACTTCCGGCGGCGCCATTCCGGAACAAAATCTTTATCGCGTCGTCACCGCCGACACGGAAACGTTTGTGGGAACGTTGGAAGAAGAGTTTTCCATCGAATCCTCCCGCGGCGATATTTTTCAATTGGGAAATACTTCCTGGCAAATCGATGCCGTGAGAGACGGCAAAGTATTTGTGCATGATGTGGGTGGCGCCCTCAGCACCATTCCTTTCTGGCTCGGCGAAGCACCGGCGCGCACCTATGAATTGTCGATGGAAGTGGGACAGTTGCGCGAGGATTTGGAACGATTTGTGATGGCGGAAGATCGCGATGGCGCGATCAAATGGTTGATGGAAAACTGCCACGCCTCCCATCAGGGCGCGGCACAGGTTTACGAATTTATTGCCGCGCAGCGCACCGCCACGGGACATATTCCCAGCCAACATAAAATTGTTTTTGAACGCTTTTTCGATGAAACAGGCGGCATGCAACTTGTTGTGCACGCGCCCTTTGGTGGACGCATCAACCGCGCGTGGGGCCTCGCTTTCCGCAAGCGCTTCTGCCGCGGTTTTGACTTTGAATTGCAAGCAGCCGCCGATGACAACGGCATGGTGCTATCCGTCGGCCCCAACCAAAGTTTTCCCCTGGAAGCCATGACAAAACTTTTGGGCACGGATCAGGCGGAAGAATTGTTGGTGCAAGCGCTTCTCGCATCGCCGATGTTTCAGATTCGTTGGCGTTGGAACGTGACACGCGCTCTTGCCGTATTGCGCAGCAAAGGCGGAAAACGCGTGCCGCCACACCTGCAGCGTTATCAAGCGGAAGATCTTTTAACCGCGGTGTTCCCGGCACAAACGCAATGTTTTGAGCATCGCACCGGTGATCTGGAAGTTCCCGATCATCCTCTGGTGCAACAGACCGTGCGGGATTGTTTAACGGAAGCGATGGACGTTAATCGTTTCGTGGACCTCTGTCGCGCGCGGGATAACAACGAAGTTGAAGTGGTGTGTATCGACACGCGCGAACCGTCACCTTTTAGTCATTCGTTATTGAACAGCAATCCTTACACCTTCTTGGATGATGCACCGTTGGAAGAACGTCGCACACGCGCGGTCGCGATGCGTCGCTGGCAAAGCGCGGATGAGTGGAACGACCTAAGTGCTCTCGATCCGCAGGTGATTCGCCAAGTGAGTCAGGAAGCGTGGCCGCTGGTGCGTGACGCGGATGAACTCTATGATGCGTTGCGTCAGATGGTGGTCATGCCTCTCGCGGATGTGAATCTTTGGCCCGAAGCATGGAAGGATTTACAGAAAGCCGAGCGAACGGGAACGTTTGTTGTCGATAAAACAGCATTTGTCGTCACCATCGAAGACCTTCCTTACGCGGAAGTTCTTTATCCAAACGCCGCGTGGCAGTTAAAGCCAGCTCTTCCGGACGCACTTCGTATTTCGACGACAGAAGAAGACGCGGCAACGCGCTTGGTTCGCGGTCATCTTGAATGCCGCGGCCCCATCACGGCTCCTTGGCTTGCGTCTCATTTAAAAATCGCCACCCACGTCGTGGAAGCCGCCCTTATCAATTTAGAAACTCAAGGGTTGATTTTAAGCGGGCAATTCACCGCGCCCGGAGAGAATGCCGTTAAGGAATGGTGCGAACGCCGCCTTCTCGCCCGCATTCATCGCCTCACCTTGGATGGATTGCGTCAGCAGATTAAACCGGTTTCACGACCCGTATTCTGGCGCTTCCTCACCGAACATCAGCATGCGACGGATCAGAAGAAACTTTCTGGTCCCGATGGCGTTATCACCGTGCTCGAACAGCTGATGGGTTTTGAAGCGCCACTAGGCATTTGGGAAAATGAATTGCTTCCCAATCGTCTGCAGAATTACCAAGACAGCCAACTGGATCAGTGGGCCATGAATGGGCAACTAGTTTGGGGACGTCTCACAGTTCCTGATCAAAAAGAAGATAACAAAGCGGGCGGCATTCACCGCTCCACGCCGATCGCGTTATTACCACGTGAGCATCTATCGTGGCTCCTTCCCCCCGCGGAAGAAAAAGAGCCACCGCTTCTCTCGTCAAATGCGGAAAAGGTCTACACCGCTTTGCGTGAACGCGGCGCGCAGCACTTTCATGAACTCAAGGCCAACACGCGGCTTCTCCCCACGCAGTTGGAAGAAGGTCTTAGTGAACTCATTGCGCTTGGCAGGGTGTCCTCGGATAGCTTTGCCGCCATGCGGCCCGTTGCGAGTCCGAGCCGCAGCGCCCGCTGGTCCCCACGGACTGGAGGCGCTCCCGCCAGCTCCTACGCGAGCGGCGGCCGCTGGTATCTATTCCCAGGTTCCATGGAATCCGTGACACCGGAGGAAAGAGCCGAAGCATGGGCCCGTCTGCTCCTGCAACGTTACGGCGTGATGTTCCGCGATCTGCTCACCCGTGAGTCGCTCGCACCCAAATGGTTTGAGTTGGTCAGTGTGTACCGCCGCCTTGAGATGCGCGGCGAAGTGCGCGGCGGACGTTTCGTGGAAGGTGTTGCCGGTGAACAATACGCTTTGCCCGAAGCCGTGACGGCACTACGTGAATTGGCTCGTACCGACGCTAGCAGCGGCTGGTGTGTGATCGCCGCGGCTGATCCGTTAAACCTGCAGGGTGTATTAAACGATGAAAACAAAATCACCGCCAACCGCACCAATCGCCTTATTTTAAAAGACGGCGAGCTGATTGCTTCTCGTATCGGTGGTGAGTGTCATTTCCACAAAGAATTGAATGTGCAGGATCAAGAGATGTATCAACGCGCCATGCGTATGAGTGGGCGCGTGCGCGGATTTGATCCGTTCTTACAAGATTGGCGTCAGGGGCGTCAGACGGCGCAAGCACGTGGCGGCATCAAGAATTGGCGCCACGCGCTGAAAGAACGTCATCCTTAGCTGAAAGAACGTCATCCTTAGCTGAAAGAACGT
>CAYOJQ010000014.1:53701-77856 GCA_964404325.1 uncultured Oligoflexales bacterium | reverse complement strand
GCTGGGGCGCATCTTTGGAAGTGAAGGTAATGGCGTTCCGAACGGCTATCCAAAGCACATATCGACTTGCCGGAACTCAGAACTGAGATCGAGAAGGGACGACTTGTTCCGGATGGGAAAGTTCTTCTTGAAAACGGTTCCGTGCGCGTCACCAAAGCGGCGATTGAACCCGTTTGGTATTTGCCTGGCATCGCGGAGCGTTTCAATATCAGCGAAGCGGAACTCCGCCGCTCCTTGTTTGAGCACACTGGCGGCATGTACCCAGAATTGGTAACACGCCCTGACCTTGAAGTATTTATGCCACCCATCGGTGGGCATACCGTCTACTTCTTTGGCGATATCACAAAGCTCGGCGACGAAAAAGTTCCCCTCACCTGCCGCGTGCACGACGAATGCAACGGCTCCGACGTATTCGGCTCCGACATCTGCACCTGCCGTCCATACCTCATTCATGGCATGATGGCTTGTATTCAGGAGGCACAAAAAGGCGGTTCGGGCGTTATCGTTTATAACCGCAAAGAAGGTCGCGCTCTTGGCGAAGTGACTAAGTTCTTGGTTTACAACGCACGGAAGCGTCAAGAAGGCGGCGACACCGCGAGTAAATATTTCGCGCGCACAGAGTGCGTTGCGGGTGTTCAAGACATGCGCTTCCAAGAGCTCATGCCTGACGTTCTCGTTTGGCTTGGCATTAAGAAGATCGATAACTTCATCTCCATGTCGAACATGAAGTACGATGCTCTTGTCAAAGCAGGCATCAAAGTGGTGAATCGCGTCAACATTCCAGACGACATGATTCCACCCGACGCACGCGTTGAAATGGATGCGAAAAAAGCCGCAGGCTACTACACGCCTGACAAGATTCCCGATGCAACGGAACTTGAGCGCACTAAAGGACGTAATCTGAATGAATAAAACTTCTGGCGCGAAGCTAGACCCTCAGGTTGTCTTCCTCCGCTCTCCGAAGACCATTCGTGAGCGTTGTGGACAGCTGTTTAAGCTGGGCGAGTCTGGCAAGCTCCTTCATTTCAATCTGCACGGCGACAAATTCCAGGAAGTGGCGCAGTACGTTCGCGAAGAGATTGTTCGCAACTACCCGAAGCTGGATATTCCTTATCACAGCCGTTGGCGTCATTTTGATGTGGGTGGTCACGATCGTGTGCCCTGGTTGAATCTTCCGAAAGATCCTCTCGCTCGCGGCGAAGCTCTTTTCGATCTCGTGATCGTTAGCGTTCTTCTTGATGCGGGCGCGGGCATGCCGTGGTCCTACAAAGAGAAAAAAACCGGCGAAACGTTTAAGCGCTCCGAAGGCCTTGCGGTCGCAAGTTTCGATATGTTCGCCGCGGGATTATTCTCCAGCAAGAAAGACGAACCCCTTCGTGTTGACGGTGACGGCCTACTCAGCCTCACGGAAGAAAAACTCGCTCAGGGTTTTCAGGTTTCTCCGCAAAATCCAATTCTCGGCTTACCGGGACGACTTGGACTTCTGAAAGCACTGGGACGCGAGCTTAAGGCTCAACCGGAGTTTTTTGGCAGCGAAGCACGGCTTGGAAGATTGTTCCGCTATTTGGTGGAACAAGCGCCCCAGAAGACGCTAAACGCCAACTCCGTTTTACAAAGTGTTTTGGCAAGCCTCAGCAATATCTGGCCAGGCCGCGAAATGCTCGATGACACAAATCTCGGCGATTGTTGGCGCCATCCACTTGTTAAAGGTGACGGCGCGACCAATGAGCTTGTGCCATTCCACAAACTCTCTCAGTGGCTCACATACTCACTTCTTGAGCCGCTGGAAGAATACGGCATCAAGATTGAAGGTCTGGATGAAATGACGGGCCTTCCTGAGTACCGCAATGGTGGCCTTCTCCTGGACTTGGGATTAATCACTCTAAAAGACCCCGAAGCCAGCAAGCGCCTTCATAAGCCACAGGATCCATTGATCGTTGAATGGCGTGCTTTAACCGTCATCGCCATGGATCGCATCGCGGATCTTGTGCGCAAGGATCTTAATCTTACAGCGACGACCTTTCCTCTCGCGAAAGTTTTACAAGGCGGAACGTGGACAGCTGGTCGACGCATCGCTAAAGAAAAACGCTCCGATGGTGGTCCACCGTTGCAGTTGGACAGTGATGGAACGGTCTTTTAATTAAATCGGTGAAAGGTAGAAAATAATGTCTGAAGTTACGGTGATTGATCATCCGCTCGTGCAACATAAGTTAAGTATCATGCGCTGCAAGGATACAAGCGCTCATAAATTTCGTACGCTCATGCGCGAGATCAGCTTACTTCTCGCCTATGAGGTGACACGCGATCTCCCGCTGAAACACGAAGAGATCGACACACCCCTCGCTCGCATGAAAGCACCTTTTTTGGAAGGTCGCGATTTGTGCCTTATCTCCATCCTTCGCGCCGGAAACGGTCTCTTGGACGGCATGCTGCAATTAATCCCAAGCGCGCGCGTGGGACACATTGGTCTTTACCGCGACCCAAAGACGCTTGTTGCTGTTGAATATTATTTCAAAGTTCCCGGCGATATTAACACGCGCGACGTGATTGTTGTGGACCCGATGCTTGCGACAGGTCACTCCGCGGTCGCTGCCGTTAACCGCATTAAGAGCCTGAATCCAAAATCCATCAAGTTTGTGTGCTTGCTGGCCGCGCCAGAAGGCATCAATGAATTCAAGTCAGAACATCCTGACGTTTCTATTTACACGGCCTGTGTGGATGAGCGCTTGAATGAGAAGGGTTATATTCTTCCTGGTCTTGGCGACGCAGGCGATCGTCTCTTCAACACGCTTCCCGTGAATTAATTCCGAGAAAGAAGCGGCTGGCAGGCGTTAAAAACTTGTTCAGCCGTGATCTCCCGCATGCAGCGAAAGTGACCGAGAGGGCAGACTTTTGGGCCATGATCGCTGCAGGGACGACACGCCAACGGCTTAAACTCCACGACCGTGCTTTTATCCGCTAATGGACCAAACCCCATCTCGGGAACAGTCGCACCAAAAACCGCCACAGTGGGAATATTAAGCGCCGATGCGTAGTGGATCGGTGAGCTATCGTTGGTAACGAGCAGGCTCAGTTTTTCATAAATAGCAGGCAAATCCGGAATACCCGTCGCCCCCACCATATTGAATAAGCGTGGGTGCGAGCCTATTTTTCTAAGAATGGCGAGAGCCGCCTCTTCTTCATCACGGCTGCCAAGAAGCACGACACCGACGTCGGGTGAAGCGAGTAAACTTTCCACAACCTCCGCAAAACGTTCCGCCGGCCATCGTTTTGTGGCCCACACGCTGCCTGGAGCAACGCCCACCAGATGGCCGCGAAAATCTTGTAAGGATGCCGCCTTCTCAGAAAGTTTCGTTGTTACCGTTAAAGCTGGTTTCGATTGCGTGATTTTTTCGCGTTCAACCCCAAGAGGCTCCAACAGAAGCGAGATACGCGCCGCTTCATGCAACGCCGCGACACGCGGCACGCGCCGCCACGCGCCAAATCCCGCAGCGGTCTCCGCATAGGTAACGCGCGGCGCGCCCAAAAAACGGGCTAAGGTCGAGGAGCGAAAACTGCGATGCGGCTGCAGAATAATCGCGTCTTCCAGCGCGCCTTTCTCCCGAAGCGTCTTTTTAATTTTTCCCATGCCCCAGAGACCATCGCGGCGCTTGTCGAAAACAACAATACCGTCGAGGAATGGCTGCCCCTTTAAAGCGGACTCGCCCACCGGCGTCGTCACCAACCAGTGTTTTACATTTGGGAACTCGCGACGCGCCAAGGTAAAGGCGGCTGTGCTTAAAATCACATCCCCTAAAAAGCTCGTCTGAATCCAAATGAGATTTTTCAAACTATGTCCTTGAACATGATGACCGCGTCCTCGCCGTCGGCATAATAACGCGGGCGTCGCTGGATTTCCTTAAACCCAAAGGCCTCGTATAAACGAATAGCCCCCGTATTGGAAGGGCGGACCTCGAGAAAAAGCCGTCCTTTCTGCTCAACAATCTTAAGTTCGTCTAACCAGAGCGCCATGAGTTGGCGTCCAACCCCATGACGTCGGTATTCATCCCGCACATAGACGTAAAATAAGTCGTGTTCATCAAACGATGAGCGCGCGAGCAGCATCCCAACCCACTCGGAATCCCCTTCGGCCACGGCATACCAGAGATGCGTTCCCGATATTTCCAGAGACTCCTCAATGGCAGGCACATCCCAAAAATCATTTCCCCAAAGGGGGGCTATTTTTTTGAGGCGCCCTTTTTCCTCGGAAGATCCTTGATAGGCATGGACACTGATACTCATGGTTTTTTCTCATTTTGGAGGCCGTTAGCGGGTTCAATCAGCAAGTATTGGCGCGATCCTTCAAACACACGGTAGGGAGTGCGCTGCTCCAACTTCACAAACCAATCCGCCGTGTAGTCAACATCCGTCTTATCCTGCAGGCGTGTCGAATCCGGGGCGTATTGTTTCTCCTTGCTGGCAAGAAACGCTCGCACACGAATGATACTCGCAAGAATCCTTCTTTGCGTGGTCTCGTCCGCCTGCATCCGCTTCAGAAACGTGGCGAACGCCTGTGATTTTTTCTGCCGTTCTTCAAGAATCGTCAGACCAGCCTGCACGGTTTTACGATTGGGCTGGGCACTGCTCAGTCTCTGCGCCTCCTGCTCCACGATCATCTCACGACGAAAAAGCTCCAACTGCTCGCTCCAATTTGTTTTGTCCACGAGTGTTGGCTCGGACGAGCCGAGGGCGGAACGAAGCGCCGTGTAAAGCTCCATCTGCCGCTGTGTGAAGGCGCTTTTATTGATCTCCAACACCAGGCGATCCGATACAACTTCCGCATGTGCATTCGTGAGAGAGCAAAAGAAAAGACCCCAACAAAATGCAAACAAAAATTGTCTGTTCATACATCACCTTTCAAAAGCCTAAACTTGAAGGCTTACAAACCGCGAAGCCGCCACAAAAAAGTTTACCAAAAAACACACAAATGCTTGACAACATTAGCGATGATTGTAACCTTTAAACCAATTTTCAAAGAAAAAACTGTTCCTGCATTTTTAGCTTCTGGAGGATTCTTATGAACAAAGCTGAATTGGTTGAAGCCATGGCAAAGATTACTGGCGCCACCAAGACTGACACAGAGAAAGCAGTAGATGCATTTCTCGATGTTGTTAGTAAAAACATTAAGAAGAAAGATGGCGTTAAGTTAGTCGGTTTCGGCACCTTTTCAGTATCTCATCGCAAAGCGCGCGTTGGTCGTAACCCGCAAACTGGCGAAGAGATCAAGATCCCAGCTCGTAAGGTTCCAGTTTTCCGCCCAGGCAAAGAACTGAAAACCAACGTACAGTAAAGTAAAAAACCCCGGCTCTTCACCGGGGTTTTTCATTTCCTCTCATTGCCAGCCAGAGCTGCCCTTGCTATCGTAAATTAACACCAAGAACAGCAGGAGCCGCCCATGCGGGGAAAACACCTTTCCTTCATCTTAAGCGTATTTTTTATTGTTCTCGGGTGCAAACCGCAGACGCAGAGTGGAAGTAAAACCTCAGCCGACACGGCCGTAGGACTAGAGCGACTCAAAAAACACTTTACCATCGGCCTTGAACTCTCGGTTCCCGTTGATCAAATCAACTCGACAACAGAGTTTAAACTGGTCGCGGTGAAAACATCGGATGGCCCGAACAGTAAACGCTACGGCGTCTATTACATCGACCGCAGTCCAAACAATCCGAACGCTCTCGTTGCCATGTCTTATCGTTTAACACCGTCGTTTGATTTTAATGTTGAACCGCGCGTCTTCCATGTCTACCTCGACTTGGAGCGAGAAAGCCCTTCGTACCAAAAATTGTGGCAGACTGATCCTTACAACCGTTCGGGCTGGTATGGCCCATACAGTAACTACCAACGTATCTATATTGGCCGCGCGAAGTTTTCCAACTCGAGCCCAACCATCGCCGAAGTGAAACTAGCTTCACTCTTGGATGACAATAAGTCTCTCATCGTCGCGGACACAAACTTCGCGGGCAATGGACAGATCGGGCTTCACTACGTGGAGGGACAAATTCCCACGACCCACGATCCCTCGGAACCATCCGCACCAACTCCAGGGAATGCTCCCAAACCGAAATTAGACAACTTAGCCTGCGCGAAACAATCACAGTGCACAGCCATTCCCATGGAAGAAGTGTGCGGCACAAAAAATGCGGCGGATCGCTGCCGGCCGCCACGTCTCACAGGTGCTGAATCCATAAATTTTGCCAAAGGTGGTTCCGCAGCCGATATGAAGAGTTTAGGCGAAGGCTCTTTTGCATTACGTCCCAGCGTCGGGATCGGCAAAATCTTTTTTGCTTCAAACGAAATTGCCGCCACAAAAGGCAACAACGAAAAATTCTGCGAAGAGAAGTTGGGATTTTTAATTCGCGACGGCGGTAACATCGCCGACAATCCCGCATGCCGCATTGCCCGCTTACCATCGCTCGAACCTAAGAATGGAAAATTGTATTGCGGTATTAGTGTGAGCTTCGAGGCCCCGCGCGATGTGCAAGAATTCACATGCAACATCACCGGTGTCTTCCGCGACACTCAAAAGGAACTGCAATCCGTGCAGGTAATTTACGGCGAGACCGCTGGCTAGTGAACAGCCAGCATTGCTCCAACGGGAATGACTAACGCGATATCACTCGCATGGCGCGCGGTGACTTTAACGGGGAGAGCCGCGTACGGAAGTAGAGCTGGTTCACCCTGCTTAGCCACGACAGGCACCTTATTCTGCCCTACCACCGTGGTCTCGCCATCCAACGTAACCCATGCCGCATAACCGCTCTTTAGAGTAAGATCGATGGAACTCTGGGATCCCAGACGAAGTCGATGCACTTGATAGTGGGAGTTCGCGGGGAAACTTTCCCAGACCACGCCCTCTTTTACGTGTTTCGTCACAGCGCGGCGCCGCGTGCTCTCGACAAATGACGTTCCCACCTGACGCATGGAATCTGTCAGACGCAACGCCTCTTCGATGTGGAGCTCGCGCCCCACGCCATGCAGGGAATCTTCTTCACCGCGAGCATTGTACTTACGCCCCCAATCCCACATGCGGTAAGTCTTTCCACTCATCCCAAACTTAATACGCTGCGGTTCCAACAGCGTCACTCCTGGACCAATGGCATGAGGTATTCCGGGATTAATTTCAAAATAATCACCTGGCGACACGGGAACAAATTGCAACAACGAGCGACAATCCGCTCCGCTCGTCAAAGCCTTGCGCAATTCATCGGGTGAGACAGGTCGCGAAAAGCCGAGATAAAGGCCACTTCCCGACTCCGCGTCGAGAACAAGCCAAGACTCGGGCTTTCCGCACTCATTGGGCTTTAAGTGGGGATCGTTATCTTCTGGATGAATTTGTAAGGACAGAGGTTGCGCCGCGTTCACAAGTTTCACGAGAATTTCGCAGGTGTTCTGCCCCTTCGTCGCCAATTCGGGCGAAAGAACCGCGGAAGCCTCACGGCCAACAAGTTCAGCCAACGTTGTGCCGTCTTGCTGAAAACGCGAAGGGAAATCGGGGTCGCACGAAAACTCCCACGCTTCCCCCACGGCTTCATCTTTTTTTGTGGGTAAAATATTTTTCTTGTAAGTCTGCGCGATGTATTTCCCGGCCCAAGGAGTCCGAGTCAACGGCGTAAAGTTATCCGCTTGAAGAAGCAACAGCTGCCGGCAGTCCACAACATCTCCTTAGCCTGGAGGCCATTCCATTTGGCGTCCACCGATGACGTGAGCATGAATATAGTCAACGGTCTGCTGCCCATCACGACCACAATTTAAAACAACGCGATAACCGTTTTCCGCCAGTCCAAGCTTTTTCGCCACCGCACTCACGCCGCGGAAAAAAGCCCCTACTTCCGCCGAGGAACAATCAGCCAGCTGCGTGAAGTTCCGCACTTTCTTTTTCGGTAAAACAAGAACGTGCACCGGCGCCTGTGGGCTAATGTCATGAAACGCGAAAACGTCATCGTCTTCAAAGACGACTTTCGCGGGGATCTCTTTGCGAATGATACGATCAAAAATCGTGTCTTCAGCCATGAAAGACCTCACTTGGTTGGTTTAAAAAGTCGGCGTTCAATCAGTTCGATCAAGATGTGAATCACCTTGATGTTCAGCTCCTGCACACGATCCGCATACTGCCCACAGGGAGTGCAGATATCGATGTCCGCGAGACGACCGATCTCACTGTCTGGTTTTCCAGTCAGCGCGATCACTTTCATGTTTTTTGCTCTGGCGGCTTTAATCGCCTCGAGAACGTTGGCACTTTTTCCACTCGTGGAAATACCGAGCAAGACGTCGCCCTTGCGACCTTGCGCTTCGACAAAACGCGAGAACACAAATTGGTAGCCATAATCGTTAGCCACACAGCTCATGTGCGTGGGATCTGAAATCGCAATGGCCCCTAGCGCCGGCCGGTCCTTGCGAAAACGTCCGGAGAGCTCTTCGGCAAAATGCATGGCGTCGCACATGGATCCGCCGTTGCCACAGGAAAAAACGTGGCCTTCCGCGCGAAAACAGGAGCTTAGGAGCTCCGCCGCCGCGTCAATTCTCGCGATCGTGGCGCGATTTTCGATCAACGCATCGAGCCCGGAGCGGGCTTCCTTTAAGGCCGCAAGAATCTGATCCACCATGATCGCGCCTCTTTCTACCTAAAATATATTTCGTCCCAGCGCCTCTAATGGTATCTCTTTAGGGAGGCTTGGGCCTCAAAAACTACCATACTGGAGACTTTAATTAAATGGCTTACAAGAAGTTGCTGGTGGACAACCCAACCTGCTCGCGGCGTTTTCATATCACGTTTGATGACGAAGCTGCGAAGCGTCCAGTTGAAGTCCACTGCCCCTTTTGTGACGTGGTGGTTTTTAAGAACGACAGTCACCCACCTGTGAAGCTTGCCCGTGAAGAGAACCTGATTATCCAGGATACATCCTTCGCTGATTTGATCACGCGCGAATGCAACATGCGCGATATCGTCAGCGAAAACACACAAAAGGGTAAAAAACCAGGCGAGAAGATTTATCAGTGAATTCTCGGCAGGGACATGCGGCGCGACATATCGCGGTTCTCGATCCCGGCGTGAAAACACCGGAACTAGACTGCTTCAATAACATCGCTAAGATGTCGTCGCTTCCCGCGACGTATCACCTTCCCGCGCTCTTCGGCATGGATAGCGTTTTAAGGGCCGAAAACAATCTCGCAGGCATCATTATTCTCGGCTCGGGTGCCTCGGTCTTCTTTGATTATCTTCCGTGGCAGAAACCCATGAATGAATGGCTTATGACAAAGATGCTCGCGGGCATTCCCACGATTGGATTTTGTTATGGGCATCAATTAATCGGCCATCTTTTTGGCGGAAAGATCGACTATCTCACGCCTGACCACCATAAAGAGCTTGGGTTTCGCGAAGTCATTGTGAAAGAGACAAAACTTTGGGGTGCTTCTCGCAAAGGGCAATTGGTGGTCTCACACAGGGAGATTGTGACCACTTGTCCAAAAGATTTCGATATCATTGCCCACAGTCCGCTCGTCGCCATCGATGGCCTCGCCCATAAAAGGCTACCGATCTACGGCTTTCAGCCTCACCCAGAAGCCACGGGAGCCTTTTGTAAAAACGCTGGACTACTAGATGATACTTATAATCCCCAGAGTTTTACGTTCGGCCACAGCCTTGTGAAAGCCTTTTGCGACACCGTCGCAAAGGGTTAACGTAACCAGGAAAAAAATTCCCGCTGATTGAGCATTTTTTATCCACGTCATTCCCGTCACTTACAAGAAAACCTAAATTTTTTGCCTAAAGCTTTTTCCGGATTAGTCGAAAGAGGGGACATAGATCACATGACGTGATTGGTACTTGACAGGAGGTCAGAGTAATGGGTCTGCGTATTAGAACAAACGTTTCGTCGCTTAATGCCCAGCGTCGCTTGGCAGCAACGACAAACAACATCCAAGAATCCACCAGTAAACTTTCTTCAGGCTCCCGCATCAACAAGTCAGCTGATGACGCCGCAGGTCTCGCGATTTCCGAGAACCTTCGCGCCGATATCCGCTCACTGAGCCAAGCAAAACGCAACGCACAAGACGGTGTGTCTCTGGTTCAGACTGCTGAAGGCGGTTTGATGGAAACCAGCAACATGCTGATCCGCTTGCGCGAACTCGCTGTGCAGGCAGCAAGTGACACAGTCGGTGAGGAAGAACGTAAGTACATCGACCGTGAATTTGTTGCGCTGAAAGACGAGATCGATCGTATTGCAAACTCAACCGAGTTTAACGGCACACGCCTCCTTGTAGGTGATGCCGACATCGGCGACGAGTTGGCAAACCCTGAGGGTACATTCCCTCTCGAAATCCAAGTCGGCAAAGAATATTTTAACGAAGCGGATGCGATTGATAACCGCAACGCAGTTAACATCATCAAGATCGACTTGAGCAAAATCAACGCATTCACTGACGGCGAAGGTTCTTTGGAACTTGGTCGCGCAGACGAAGGCACACGCGTGGACACGAAGCAAAACGCTCAACAGAGTCTCGTTGCTCTCGACAAAGCAATCACCAAAGTTGCTGACCACCGTTCGTACCTCGGCGCGGTTCAAAATCGCTTCGGTTCAACGATTACAAACTTGGGCATCCAAGTTGAGAACTTGTCTGAAGCTCGCAGCCGTATCTCTGATACAGACTTTGCAGAAGAAACTGCGAAGTTCACCAGCGAGAAAATCCTTCAGCAAGCTGGTACTTCCGTACTTGCGAATGCCAACACCTTCCCACAAGTTGCATTGAACTTGTTGCAAGGATTGTAAGCAGCGGCTTTTTGAGTCAGACCTCTGAAATTCTGTCAAACAGTTGGGAGGAATTGCCTCCCAACTGGGCCCTTAAGGGGGCGTGCGGGTAAAGCTGAACCGACAGAAGCTCTCAGAAAGCCACCTGCTTACCCATTCATTAAGTAAGACAACCCCTTGAAATAAAATCTTTTTTATCCCCTCAGTGCCTGCTTAAATCCATTGACCAATACAAAGTGGCATCGTAGAAATAGGATACCTCTTTTTCGTTCCCGGCTTTTATCGCCGTCGTCCTGAACGTTAGTGTTATTCGGCGTTAGCATCGTCACCTTGGGCCGCTGGCGTCATCCTGAACGAAGTGAAGGATCCATACGGGGAATTTGTGACCAATCGTTTTAAAACAATCGAAGTCATAGGCGTGCCCAGTGATCTCGGCGCCAACATGCGCGGAGCTTGCATGGGTCCAGCAGCGATTCGAATTGCTGGCTTAAATCAAAAAATTCGTGACTTGGGTTACACGGTCATTGATACCGGCGATATCCCAGTACCGGTGCGAGAAAGTCTTTCCGAAAAAGACGCTTCCGAACACTATATCAAACAGATCGTCCCAATTTGCGAGAAACTCTGTAAGCGCACCGAAGAAGTCTTGGACCGCGGCCACCTCCCCATCATCATTGGCGGTGATCACAGCATTGCGGTGGGAACGATTTCAGGCGCCAGCAATCATTATCACAAGAAAAAGCAAAAAATGGGTCTCGTGTGGGTCGATGCTCACGCGGATATGAATACCCCTACGTCATCCCCTTCGTGCAATATCCACGGCATGCCGGTTTCCGTAATCTTAGGCTCCGGTTTTCCAGAACTTGTAAATATAGGCGGCAATCGCCCGAAGGTTTCCGCGGAAAACAGCGTGCTTATTGGCTTACGCACGATCGATAAAGTTGAGAAAGAAATTCTGCGTAAAAGCGGCGTCACTTATTTCACCATGCGTGATATTGACGAAATGGGCATGTACAAGGTGATGAATGAGGCTTTGCAAATTGCCGGTTCGGGCACAGATGGCATTCATTTGTCGTTTGACCTGGATGGGGTTGACCCACAATTCGCGCCAGGTGTGAGCACGCCAGTGTTGGGAGGCTTGAACTTCCGCGAAGCGCACCTCGTTCCGGAAATGTTACACGAATCCGGTAAACTCACTTCAATTGAATTCGTTGAACTCAATCCCATCTCCGACGTGAGCTCAAAATCAACGGAATTCATGATTAATTTAATTGAATCGGCCTTAGGGAAAACGATCATCTAAATGTTCAAAGTATTTAAAACAGACGGCCCAGCTCGTTTGGGCCAACTAGAGTTATTTCACGGCATCGTCGAAACGCCGATCTTCATGCCCGTTGGCACCGTCGGTTCCGTAAAGACTCTCGTTCCCGAAGATCTTCACACACTCGGCGCGCAGATCATTCTCGGCAACACGTACCACCTCTTCCTGCGCCCCGGCCTTGAAGTTATACGGCATTTCGGTGGGCTTCATAAATTTATCGGTTGGGATAAACCCATCCTTACCGATAGCGGCGGCTATCAGATCTTCAGCCTCGGCAAATTAAACAAGCTGACGGAAGAAGGCGCTCACTTTCAAAACCATCTCAATGGCTCACCGCTAAAATTGACACCTGAACTGGCGGTGGAAATCCAAGAAACATTGGGCGCGGACGTCCATATGGTTCTGGATGAATGCACGCCGTATCCCGCGACACACGACGCCGCGAAAGCATCGATGGAACGTTCGCTTCGTTGGGCAAAACGTTGCCGGGAAGCAAAGAGTCGCTCAGAGTTGATGCAATTCGGCATCGTTCAGGGAAGCATGTATGAAGATTTGCGTAAACGCAGCTGCGCGGGCTTGATGGAAATTGGTTTTGACGGTTACAGCATCGGCGGACTTTCCGTTGGTGAACCAAAACCAGACATGCGCGCGATGACGGAACTTTCTTGTAACGAACTTCCCGTGGATAAACCACGTTATCTCATGGGAGTGGGCACACCGCTTGATCTCGTGGAATCAGTAGCACTCGGTGTCGATATGTTTGATTGCGTGCTCCCAACACGCAACGGTCGCAACGGCACGCTCTATACATCCCAAGGGAAAGTGAACATCAAAAACAAGAAGTACACATTTGATGAGTCACCACTCGACCCAGCCTGCTCCTGCTACACCTGCAAAAACTTCAGCAAAGCCTATTTGCGCCATCTTTGGATTGCGGGAGAGATGACGGGCTACCGCCTCCTGACGCTTCACAATTTAACTTATTTCTTGGAGCTTATGCGTCAGGTGCGTAACGCGATCAAGGAAGGAAAAATGAAGGAGATGGTGGCACACCACCGTCAACTTTGGTCGGAAACAAATACGGCGGACTAAACGCCCATCGTCTCATCCTCAAATTCTTCCGAGATATAATCGGAATGAGGCAAGGATGGCATTTCCTCTGCAGCAGCAGCCGCGATAAGCTCGGGTCTCCCGGAGTTCTGCGGATTCTTGCCCGCTACCTTTTCCAAGATTCTTGAATTATGCAGCGCCTTTTTGAAGGCACCATCCAGCGCGGTGGCCTTAGCGAAGAATTCGCGGGCTTTCTCGAATTTATTCCAGCGGAAGAAACCAAGCGCCATATTAAACATCAGGCGCGCGAGAACCTTTTTCTTTTCGTTACCGACGGCGCCAATCGCAGTTTCATAGAGGTGAAACCCCTTTTCGAACCGTTTTTGACGCATGCAGAGGATGGCCGCGTTGTTAAACACGGACGCCAACTCTTCAGCCGTGGATATCGGCCGTAATAGATCGAGGCATTCGTTAACCTCGCCCTCAACCAGCTTACAAGCTCCCATACCGTGAGCCGCACCGCGGCTCATTGGTTCAAATTCAAAAGCCACGCGGAAATTTTCATAGGCCTCTTTGACTCGATTGACTTTAAAAAGACAGTTACCGAGATCGACGAGGCGATCCACCTGCATGGGATTAATCACCTTCGCTTCTTCTAAGACGCGAATGGCTTTATCAAAATCACGACGTTTCATAAGGCAGCGCGCGTAAAGATTTTGCGCGCGCAGATTTTTTTTGTCCAATACGGCGAGAGCTTCCACCACTTTGAGCGCTTGGTCCCACTTCTCATCATGAATAAGATTGATGCCGTATTCCAAAACAATCGTATCGTCGATCGGGTTAGCCTCGTACAACGTCTTCAATGTCGCGGATGCATCCGACCAGCGATTTTCCTGCCGGGCCCGGAAAACTTCTTCCATCTGAAGACTTACATCTTCCGTTTTTTTCTTCAGAAGCGTGCGGATGTGTTCTTGAATAGCGGTACGACTGATATCACCCACGTGAATGCGTGCAACGCGATACTCAGTGCCAATCGCAACCACATCGTGGTCGGTTTTCGCTGCAAGCAGGTAAATGGGTCGTGGCAGAAAGGCATTCGCGCCAGATGCGTGGTGAAGAACCTTAACGACCGCATCGTAGCCATGCTCCCAATCCACCACCAAGATGGCTTCAGGGTATTGCTCAAGAAATGGCAGACACTGCTCGGGTGACTCAGCGATTTGGAAGTCGCTCACGCCACATTTTCGTAGCTCCTCGCGCACAACGGGCTTCAGAGCAATTCTTTGTACAAAAAGAATTGCCGTTTGCGTTGATTTTGGCGCTGCACCATCGCTCATAAGAACCCTTTGCAATCAGAATTGGAGGCGCGGCCCCACAAAAAACAGCCCGTTACGTTTATCGGCCTGGTAAAAAAAGCCTAAACTTTATTTCTCATGAACCCGTAAATCTTACGAGACCCTTACCAAATTGACGCAGGCAAGCCCTCAGCCTTACTGGAAATTCTGTCCTTGAGAGCCCATAATACCTGTGCCAATATGGGCCAAACCGATCCAAACACTGCTGAAAAGGAGTTCCTCATGGGAATACGATGGGAAAGGCTGATCCTGACGTTCTTCGTATCGATGTCCGCTACTGGTTTCGCAGCTCCTAAAGAATTAAAGATAGCGATTGCTGGACCACACTCAGGTCCCAATGCCGCATTTGGCGAACAGTTTTGGCGCGGCGCAAGCCAAGCCGCAAAAGATATCAACGCAAAGGGTGGCGTAAACGGCCAACAGATCGTCCTCGTAAAAGCGGATGACGCCTGTGAACCAAAACAAGCTGTCGCGGTTGCGAACCGACTCGTTGATCAAGACAAAGTTGCCGCTGTGGTCGGACATTTCTGTTCCGAATCCACCATGCCTGCTTCCGAAGTTTATGACGACGCCAACATTTTGATGATCACACCGGGTTCAACAAACCCAACCATCACCGAACGTAAGATGAAATCCATCATGCGTATGTGTGGGCGTGATGATCAACAAGGTCTTGTGGCGGCGCAATACGCGGTTAACAACTTGAAAGCCAAACGCATCGCGATTGTGCACGACAAGACAACTTATGGCCGTGGCCTCGCTGATTCTTTCAAACGAAACATTGAAAACCTTAAGCAAAAAGAAGTTCTCTTTGAAGGCATCACTCGCGGCGAGAAAGACTTCAACGCCCTTGTGACAAAAATCAAATCCGCCAATGCTGACCTCGTCTATTTCGGCGGCGTTCACTCCGAAGCGGGTCTCATCGTGCAGCAAATGCGCAAGCAAGGTCTAAAAGCGCCGTTCTTCTCTGGCGACGGTATCATTTCTTCTGACTTCGTTAGCGCGGCGGGCGGTAAACAAAATACCACCGGCGTTCTCGCAACCTTCGGACCTGATCCGCGCAAAATCCCCCAAAGCAAAGCCGTCGTGGAAACATTCAAGAAGAGTGGTTATGAGCCAGAAGGCTACACCCTCTACTCTTACGCCTCCGTCGAAGCTGTTGCTCAAGCGCTTGCCGGCACCAAAACAACTTCCGGAAAAGATCTTGCCGCTTGGCTCGAGAAAAATGGCGCCAACACCGTCATGGGCAAAAAAGAATGGGATGCAAAAGGCGACTTGAAGATTGCCGACTACGTTCCTTATCGCTGGGATGATAAAGGCCAGTACCAACAGCTGAACTAACACGCGAATATGGGCTGTGGGATCTTCCAC
This sequence comes from uncultured Oligoflexales bacterium, assembly GCA_964404325.1. Taxonomy (GTDB): domain Bacteria; phylum Bdellovibrionota_B; class Oligoflexia; order Oligoflexales; family Oligoflexaceae; genus CAYOJQ01. The sequence goes on along the minus strand of CAYOJQ010000014.1, from coordinate 61,975 downwards.
AGCCTCTCCCTTTCTTCGAGACTTTCATGAACATTTATATCGTCGCCCAACAGCTCGTAAACGGGCTCGTTCTGGGCACCACGTACGGTCTGATTGCTGTGGGCTACACCATGGTTTACGGCATCATCGGCATGATCAACTTTGCTCACGGCGATGTGTATATGGTGGCGGCTTATCTCACGGCCATCATCATCGCCTCCCTCGCCATGGCATCCATCACACAAGTGGGTGCCGTGATTGTTTTAACGCTACTCATTTGTATGGCGTTAACGGGACTTCTGGGATGGTTGATCGAAAGAGTGGCGTACCGTCCTCTTCGTCAATCCACACGCCTTGCTCCGCTTATTTCGGCGATTGGTGTGTCTTTGTTCCTGCAAAATTTTGTCGCCCTAACCCAAGGCGCACGCAACCAAGCCGTCCCCACTCTCATCACGGAAGCTTGGCAGATTGGCGACAGCGAGCATTTTTTTCAGATCACCGCGCTGCAATGCCTACTCATTGGCGTCTCCATTGCAGCGATGCTGGGGTTACATTTTCTCATTCAAAAAACATCTCTTGGACGCGCTTGCCGCGCCACCCAAGAGGACCGCGTGATGGCGGAAATATTGGGCATCCCCACCAACCGCATTATCTCCGTCGTCTTTGTCATCGGCGCGGTGATGGCGGCGGTCGCCGGCGTTTTGATCACCCTCAATTATGGTTCGTTTGATTTCTTCATCGGCTTTAAGACGGGCGTGAAAGCTTTTACCGCCGCTGTCTTAGGCGGCATTGGCTCACTCCCGGGAGCGATGCTCGGTGGCATCATCCTCGGCCTATCCGAGTCACTCTTTGCGGGCTTTGTGAACTCAGATTACAAAGACGTTTTCGCCTTTGCCTTATTGATTCTCGTTCTCGTGTTTAAACCCAGTGGTTTCTTAGGCCGTCCCGAGGTGGAAAAGGTATGAGACAAAAACTTTCCCTTGGTGACCTTCTAAAAGAATCGACACTCATTGCCTTCGTAGCCATGCTCACATTGGGACCTCTGGCAGGGCTGGTGCTGGATGGTTACAACTTAACGCCTCAGCCTCTGCGCGTGCTCTATGTCGGCTTAGCTGTATTTGTGGGGCGTGTGGTGATTAGCATCGCCGCACGTTGGTTAAGGCCACAAGCAAGCATTCAAGCTCCAAAGGAGCAGACAACTAAGATGCTTTGGCGCTCACGCTTTGAGCTTCTCCTTGTTTTTATCGCCGCGTTTGTTCTGCCGTTTTTTTTGAATAAGTACTGGCTCTCCATTTATATTCTCTCGCTTATTTACGTTATCTTAGGCTTAGGCCTGAACATTGTGGTGGGCCTTGCCGGCCTTCTTGACCTCGGTTATGTCGCTTTTTACGCGGTCGGCGCCTACGGTTATGCACTCGGCGCGCAATATCTCGGTTTAAGTTTTTGGGCGGCGTTGCCTCTCGGGGCTCTTCTCGCCGGATTGTGCGGCATGCTCCTCGCCTTTCCTGTTCTGCGTATGCACGGTGATTATCTCGCCATCGTGACATTGGGCTTTGGAGAGATCATTAGCCTGATTCTTCTTAACTGGACCGACTTCACTGGCGGACCGAACGGAGTCGGCGCACCCTTTCCATCCTTTTTTAATTTGGAGTTCAAAAGATCCGCGGAAGAAGGAAAAATTCCTTTCCACGAATTCTTAGGCATCGAGTACGCCCCCGAACACCGTTATATGTTCTATGCTTGGGTGCTCTTGCTTGTTTCAGGTCTCGTGTGGTTTCTCGTAAATCGATTGCAAAAAATGCCGGCTGGTCGTGCTTGGGAAGCTCTGCGCCAGGATGAGATCGCCTGCCGCTCTCTCGGCATCAACCATGTGCAAGTAAAGTTGTCGGCATTCGCTCTCGGGGCCGCCTTGGGTGGCGTCGCCGGTGTTTTCTTCGCTGGATTTCAGGGATTCATCAACCCCTCTTCGTTTAACTTCTTTGAGTCAGCGCTGATTCTCGCCATTGTTGTTTTAGGTGGTTTGGGAAGCGCGGCGGGCGTTGTGATGGCGGCGATCGCCCTTACATTCATGCCGGAATTTTTACGCGAATTTAGTGAATACCGCATGGTTATTTTTGGAATGCTTATGGTGATCATGATGGTATGGCGTCCGCGCGGTCTTCTTCTGGCGAAGAGACGATATATTGCGGAGCCAAAGGAGGGTCTTGCATGAATCAACAGATTCTTTCCGTAAAAGATCTTTCGGTTCGCTTTGGGGGTATTCATGCCCTCAAGAATATCAACTTTGAAATCAAACGCGGCAGTATCAGTGCCATCATCGGTCCAAACGGTGCTGGCAAAACAACCGTATTTAACTGCTTAAGCGGATTTTACCGTGCTACGGCTGGTGACATTTTCTTTACACCCGCTGAACAGTCTTATGTGCTGCGTGTACTCCTAGGTGAACGTCTGCATGCGTCTGATTTTTTGCACCCCATCCATCTCCTAAAAAAATTACGCTATAAAATGTTTGGCGGCTCTCACCTTGTTGCATCCTACGGCCTCGCGCGCACCTTTCAGAACATTCGTCTCTTTGCCGAAATGACGGTGGTGGAGAATCTTCTTGTGGCGCAACACCGACGCTTGAAGCGCGGTCTTATTGCTGGCGTGCTAAACACACCCGCGTATCGCCGTACTGAGAACGACGCCGTGAAAGAAGCTTATGCCTGGCTTGAGCGTTTGCAGCTCACTCCTTATGCGAATCGCCTCGCAGCGGAGCTTCCTTATGGCTTACAGCGCCGTCTTGAGATTGCTCGCGCCATGTGCACAGGCGCTAAACTTTTGTGCTTGGACGAACCCGCCGCTGGATTGAATCACCGTGAGACCGCGGAGCTCGCGACGCTGATAAAATCACTGCGTGATGATTTCAACACAACGATTCTTTTGATCGAACACGATATGAGCCTCGTGATGAAAATCTCCGATCACGTCGTCGTTCTCGATCATGGAGAAGTCATTGCAACGGGCGCACCCGAACAAATCAAAAAAGATCCGAAAGTCCTCGCTGCCTATCTTGGTGAGGAGGAGAACGCGTGAATACTCTGCTAGAAATCGATGAAGTTTGCGCCAGTTATGGCGCCATTCAGGCTCTACACAATGTAACGTTAAAAATAGATCGCGGCGAAATCGTGACTCTTATCGGCGCCAACGGCGCGGGTAAATCCACTCTACTGATGAGTTTGTTTGGACAGCCACGCATTCACGCGGGAGCCATCCGCTTTAAGGGAGAGGATATCTCGCGCATTCCGACCTCTCATGTGGCACGACGCGGAATTGCACTCGTTCCAGAAGGACGTCGCATCTTTGCGAAGATGATGGTGGAAGAAAATTTGCGCATGGGCACCATTGTCCGCGGCGAGGAGCGTTGGGAGACAAATCTCGAACGCATCTACACGCTTTTTCCTCGTTTAAAAGAGCGTCGCTTTCAGCGCGCGGGAACCATGTCGGGTGGAGAGCAGCAGATGCTTGCCATCGGCCGCGCCCTCATGAGTGAGCCGGAGCTTTTACTTTTGGATGAGCCGAGCCTTGGTCTCGCGCCATTGATCGTCGCGGAAATTTTCCGCAATCTCGTGAAAATCGCCAGCGAAGGCACAACGATTTTCCTGGTGGAACAAAATGCCGCCAAAGCTTTGCAAATTGCTCAACGCGGTTATGTCCTCGCTAACGGCGAGATTCGTGTCAGCGGTCCCAGCTCTGAACTCGCGAAAGATCCCCGTGTGCGCGCAATCTATCTCGGCGAAGGCACGGCCTAAACAAGGGCGCTCAGTCAAATAAAGATAAAAGGTCAACCATCAAGTTGGCCTTTTTTTCTACCCGCTTCCGCAAAACAGCAGCTTAGACACCTCGTCGATCCATAAACAATAATGAGAATCAATATCAATTTTGTTGACAAAGGGAGCTTTTCAGCCTTAAAGATGTAGGCGCTCAATGCGCTTGAAAACTTACGCCATGCTGCCATGAGAGAATTTTGGGACGTTCATGGATCTGAAAAAATCCCTGTTCAGAATTGCCTACAAGGCGCATACGTTCGCGGGAATTTTTGTCGCCATCCATTTTGCAGTCTTCGCCCTCTCAGGAGTCATCCTTCTCTTTAAGGACGAGCTGCAGGGACAACAAAAATCCACCACCGTGATGCCGCATCGAAAGCCTGATGAAGTCGCCCGAGCCTATGAGCAGACGCTCACGCGAGCGCAGCAAAAATATCCCGGTGAAAAGCCTTTAGATATCTTTCCCAAAGATGGGGACGAAACCATCTTGAGCCTTCGTCTCGGGGCGGATGAATCGGCAAACTTGCGCGGAGCGCGACGATTCCATTTCGACTCCGCCAACCTTCAGGAAATTCAAACCCAACAAGCCGCGGCGGGTTTCCTCGACTGGCTGCTGCGCCTGCATCGAGAACTGCTCATGGGCAGCACCGGAAAGCTTTATGTGGGCTTTGTGGGACTAGCCTATGTATTCATGCTGCTTTCCGGATTTTTTATTTACGGCAAGTTTATGAAGGGACGCGCGCTGGGCGACCTGCGTACCCCAACTGTTCCTCGGCTTGTTGATCTTCATAAGTTTGTGGGAGTAATTACTTTTGGCTGGGGACTGGTGGTCGGACTCACGGGGGTCTTCCTCGCCTTCAACAATGTGCTGATCAAACTATTCCTTGCACAGAGTCTCCATCACCTCACTCTCCAATATCAAAACAGCAACTCCGGTATAAAAGCGAGCGCCCCCATGTCGCGAGTGGTTGAAACAGCGCTTCATGTGAGACCCGATTCTGTCGTGTCTTACATCGCATTCCCGGATACGGAATTCGGCATCCCAGGTCACTACCTTATTCTGACAAACGGCATGGACGCTTTCACGAAACGTCTGAGCGAGATGGTCGTCGTCAACGCAAACACCGGATCTCTCACTGAAACGATTTCTTTGCCCGTGTATCTCAAAATCCTATTACTCTCCGAGCCGCTGCATTTCGGTGATTATGGCGGGCCTTTCCTCAAGATAATTTGGGCCGTGTTTGCCATTTGCTCTTTAGCCGTCGCTGGGTTTGGCGTCGCTGCGTATGCCTTCAAGCGTGCAAAATTCAAACCTAAACGTGTGCAAAAAAACGCAAACAAAATCACGCGGCGGCAGCACCGAAAATATCCCGTTCCCATCACCATCGCATTGGCAAGCATTCTCGCCATCGTTGGGTCTCTCTTTACGGAAGGGCTGCTGGGGCACCTCGCAACCAGCATCCTTCTTGTTCCCATTTTCATCATCTTTCGTAAGAACCGACGCAAAGTTAAGGGTGATTTATGAATACGGGCAGCCTTTTTGAAGAAAGAGCCATCATCCACGCGAAGACCTGCTTCTTCAATTCCCTCCTACGCGAATGGACGGAATATGAACGACAGGATGGTCATATTTGTTTACGGCTTAACCCAGGAGAAGATTTACTCCTGCCCCTGAAACATTTTTCGAGTTTAGGGCGGCACGAATACAAAAAACAAACGTTTCTGCGCAAAAGTGGTGCTCTCCATGAAATCAGTTTCGACACCTCCGTGGATCTCGTATGCGATTTCCTGACGAAAAAACTAGATTCTCTCCCTGCCAAAGTGGAACAATTTAAAGCACGCGTTCGCGACAGTCTGCGCAACACGGATACCTTTCTTTCCTTTCGCAAAGAACTCTCGGAGCTAAACCTCAATTTTAAAGACGGAGAGCAGGGACTTCTTGTCGGTCACAACTTTCACCCGACTCCCAAAAGCCGAGAACAGTTCAGCAACGAGGACATGTACAAGTACTCACCCGAATTGAATGGACAGTTCAAACTGGCCTGGTTTCTCGTCGACCCCACTCTTCTCTATCAACATTCCTCGAATGCGTTTAATTCACGAAGGTGGTTGCATGAACTCGCGCGCGATGAAATCCCCACTTTGAACGGCGAAAATAGTTTTGTTCCCGTCCCCATGCATCCTTGGCAGAAGCATGTCCTTCTAAAAAGGAAAGACATGCAAAGCTACATGCGCGATGGACGCATCCGTGAGTGTGATGAGTCAACAAAAGTCTGGCACGCCACTTCATCCCTTCGCAGCGTCTACCGCGAAGACGCCGATTTTATGCTGAAGTTCTCCATCAGTTTAAGACTCACGAACTCGATCCGTCATCTTCTCTTCCACGAAGTGGAGCGGGGACAGCAGCTCCACGACGTTCTCGCAACACCAACGGGGCAACGTTTTTTGCGTGAGCACCCTTCATTTCAAATGATGTCCGAGCCAGCATTCGTTGCGTTCAAGGACGAGCAAGGTCTTCCCCTTTCAGAAAGCATCGTTGTTTGTCGAGAGAATCCATTTCAAAACACCGTCGCAAGAAATAAGGTTGTGCTGGCCACCCTGACCCAAGATCATCCTTTCGGCGGGTTAAATCTCATTCAGAGACTGATCTTGAGCAGTACCGTTGAGGCGAATCAGTCGCTACGAACAAGGGCAAGACTGTGGTTTGACGGCTTTCTAAAAGCATCCGTTGCGCCAATCCTCGCCGCGCACGCCAACTACGGCATTGTGCTCGGGGCTCATCAACAAAACCTCATTCTGGATCTTCAGAATGGATATCCGGTTGGCTCCTTCTTTCGAGATTGCCAGGGCACGGGTTACACGGAACTTGGCTGGTCTCTTTTTGCGGAAGATGTGCCATTGCTTAGCAAAGGTAACGGCAACATTCTCGGTGAAGACATGGGCAACTGGTTGCTTTCCTACTATGTCATTCTGAATTCAACCTTTAACGTGATCACCGCGCTTTCTCAGAATGATTGGATTCAAGAGGAAGAACTCCTTGCCGACCTGAAAGATTGTTTGGGTCGTCTATTAGCAAAGGGCGTCCGGGACGAATCCTGTCTTCGCTACCTGCTGTATGAAAAAAAGGGCCTTATGCATAAAGGGAACTTTTTGTGCTCATTTAAAAACATGAACGAAAACACCATCGATGATCCGCTGGCGATTTACACCCGAGTGCCAAACCCATTGGCGCCATTCGAGCGGAGAAACCATGCTTAAAAGTCTTCCAAGCACGACATATGAGCTGCTTTCTAATGATCGCCGCTATCAGGTCCATTGCAATGGATCGCTGCTACGCATCGAGGCCCAAGAGGCGAACATACTCGAAGGCGAAGTAGCCCTAGAGAACAATCAGATCGACCTTTTGATAAGAAGTTTTCCACAAGTAGAAGAACACAGCCCCAGTACCGCTGTGGTGATAGAATACTTATTTAGCCAACTCCCCTCGTTCGACGTTCTTCGACTGAGAGGCTGGGATAACGTTCCCGAGACATCCCCATTTTTTTTGTTCGTCAGCGCTCCGTCGCAAATCGAAATCCGCCGACAAGATTTCTATCAACTACCTTGCGCATGGCATGTAAACGAGAACCTACAGAGATCTGGAGATCAGTGGACGGAGACTAACGGGCGCTCTCACCCCGTGCGTCCCGTTACGTCAGCGGGCTACTACTATCGTCGTTATGTTCCATCCATTCAAAAAACCTTAGCGTTTAGAGGCATCGATCTCGATAAAGATCTTGATACGTTTCACGAATGGCATAACCAACCACGCGTTGCGGCTTTGTGGGAACTAAACTGGTCCAAAGAGAAACTCAAAACCTATCTTGAAGACGGCTTACGCGATCCCCATCAAATTCCCATCATTTTGGAAATTGACGGCGAGAGCGCTGGCTATTTCGAAATCTATTGGGCTGCCGAAGATCGGCTCGGCCCCTATTACGAATACGAGCCTTATGACCGAGGCTTCCATTTTTTGATCGGCAACCGCAAGTTTCTTGGCACGGCCAACACGGATGCTGTCGTGCGCTCCATCATGCATTTCCTCTACCTTGACGATCCTCGTACCGAACGCATCGTGGCGGAGCCTAAAAGCGACAACAAACTCGTGCTGAAATATGCCTTCCGTGTCCCCGGATGGCGGCTCATAAAAGAATTCGATTTTCCCCATAAACGCGCCGCATTGCTTATGGCTCAGCGCGCCGACTTTTTTGCGGAAGGAGCGCCATGAAACCCTCTTCTTCAAGGAACGCCTTCGTGAAAATGTCGGATTTAGCAGGCATTGGCGTCGGCCCATCCAATCTTAGTCTCGCGGCTCTCTTAAAACAGGTGCCAGACTTCAGCTGTCACTTCTTCGAGAAGAAGGCACGCTTTGATTGGCATTCCGAAATCATGTTTCCAGACTCGGTCATGCAGACCAGTTATCTAAAGGATATGGTGACGCCGGTTGATC
>CAYOJQ010000014.1:0-53691 GCA_964404325.1 uncultured Oligoflexales bacterium | reverse complement strand
CCCAGCAATCCTCATTCTTTTCTCAACTACCTGGTGGAAAATGGATTGTTTTTCGCGTTTCTCAACACGCGACGGACCGTGATCTCGCGAAAGGAATATGAGCAGTATTGTATCTGGGTGAGTGAAAAATTGGGGGACAGCGTCAGCTTCTCCACCACTGTCGAACAAGTATCCTTTCATCAGGATCACTTTGTATTGGAAACAAGCCAAGGCTCTTTTAAAAGTCGGCATTTAAGCATTGCCACAGGTCTCACACCGCGCATTCCCGACTGCGCGAAATCCCATTTGGGAATGAATCTTTTTCATTGCAAGGATCCAGCGCTCCAAAACATCTCTTTTGCGGGTCGGTCTGTTGTCATCATCGGTGGTGGGCAGACGGGCGTCGAAATCTTCCGCAACGCGATCCTAGGCAAATGGGGTCACGCCCAAGATGTTCAGCTCCTCACCTGCCGGAACAATCTCGAGCCCCTGGATGAATCCGCTTTCGCCAACGACTATTTCACACCGAACTACGTTGATACTTTTTGGCGCTTGGATGCGGATAAAAAAACCGCCCTCGTGGCATCACAGAAACTAGCCAGCGATGGCAACACGCCCTCTTACCTTTTTGATCTCTACAACGACCTCTATCGTCTAAAATATGTCGAGCGCGATCCACGACGTCTGCGGATTATGCCCTGCAGAAAGCTTACCGCCGTGAAGCCCGAACAAGATGGTTTTACGCTCGCTGTGGAGAACAAATTCCTCGATCGCCAAGAAGACATTCACGGGGATATCGTTATCCTTTGCACCGGCTTTGAAAATCGCGTCCCCATGGCGATCGAAAGCCTTATGCCACGCATTTCATTCGATGCCGAGGGGCGCTTCAATCTCAATAGAGCCTATGGCGTGCGATGGAATGGCCCCGAAAGCAATCGCATCTACGCGTTAAACTTCAGCCGCCATCAGCATGGCATCGTCGATCCCCAATCCAGCCTTATGGCTTGGCGCTCGGCCACGGTGATCAACGATCTCATGGGCCAAGAAGTTTACAGAACGCAACAAGCCCTGAACAACTTTGTCGACTACGGTGATGCCTGCTTTCCGCACTAAAGCAAAAAGCCCCGCACCGTGGTGCGAGGCTTTCTTTTCATCATCCTGAGCGAAACGAAGGATCTTGCTACACCAAGGCGTTCTCGCCACCTTGAGCAATGATGATCTTTCCTTCTTCTTCGAGCTTGCGAGCGATCTGGACGATTTCGTACTGCTTCGTTTCCACATCGGCGAGCTTGACGGCGCCTGTTGCTTCCATATCTTCTCGTAGCATTTTCGCCGCGCGTTCCGACATGTTCTTGAAAACCAACTCGGCAACAGCTTCGGATGCCGTCTTGAGAGCGATCTTCCAATCGTCGTTCTTGACGTTCTTGATAAGTTCTTGAACGGAACGATCGTCGAGTTTCGCCAAGTCGTCGAAAACGAACATAAGCTGACGGATCTGCTCCGCAAGATCTGGATCGCGTTCTTCGAGGTTATCGAGGATCTGCTCTTCCGTCGCTTTATCGATAAGGTTAAGCATCTCGGCAATGGGTTCCACGCCCCCGATTTTCTGACTGGAGATTGAACCCATCGCTTGAATCTCATTGCGGAGCACGTCATCGATTTCATCGATGATTTCCGGTGCCACGGCATCAAGATTGGCGATACGAAGAATGATTTCCGTATGGAGGGCTTCTGGAAGAAGTTTCAACACCTCACCGCATTTTTGCGGGTCAAGGTGAGCGAGAATCAGGGCAATCGTCTGGGGGTGTTCGTTACGAATAAAGTTACAGAGCGTACGCGGATCGATCAATTCAAGAGCATCAAGATTCGCGTGTGAGCCGAGAGATAGTTGTTCAATCAAGTCGTCGGCCTCGCCGCCTTTAAAGGCGCTGCCAATAACCTTCATGGTAAAGTCGTTGCCGCCGTAGAAGAATTTTTTGTTCTCCTGCAGGATGCGATAGAACTCCATCATCACTTCATCAATCACATCCTGCTCGAGACGACCGAGGCGGCTCATCGCGCTACCGATGCGTTTGATTTCAAATTCCGTCATGTTTTTGAAAATCTCGGCGGAGATTTCCTCACCGAAGGAAAGAAGCAGAATTGCCGCTTTCTGTGCGCCTGAATACTTATTCGTCGCCACGCTTCACCTCTAACGGATATATCTGGAATTTGACGATATGAGTGTGCGGAAAATGTCAGCCGTCGAATTGCCGTCATCCTGAGCAAAGCGAAGGAGCTCAACAATCGACCTATTTCTATTGTAGGAAACCTGACACCAGACGCCTAGTAACCGGCAAAAATAGCCCAACAAAGCCTTTGCCGGTGACAAAAACTTGACACCTGGATATCTTCAAAGTGTGAGTAGGGAGACGGTAAATGCCCAGTTCAGCAAAGAAAGTTGGAATTTTAACGATTGGCACCGAGATCACCACGGGCCAGATCACGAATACCAACGCCGCTTGGTTAGCGGAGCAATGCATCAACCTACGACTGGACGTTGTTCTTCATGCCTCGGTCGCGGACACGGAAAAAGATATTATCGATCTTCTCCAATGGGCTGAAGAACGATGCGATGTCTTAATCATGTCTGGGGGACTAGGCCCAACGCGCGACGATCTCACACGCAACGCTGTCTCGGCGTGGATGAAAGCTCCTCTTGAGTTGGACGCATCATCTTGGCAACGAGTACAGGATCGCCTCGCCAGTTATGGCTTAAAAACACCACAATCCAACAAACAGCAATCCCTCTTTCCAAAGGGTGCCCGCGTGTTACCCAACCATCACGGAACGGCGGACGCTTTTTCTTTCTCGCATGGAAGCATCCTTGGTTATTGCTTGCCGGGTGTGCCCGTTGAATTGCATGCTTTATGGCGCGAATATTTGGGACCAGAATTAACGGCGCTAACGCAAGACGATGACACATTGCACCTCATGCGCTGGCATACCATTGGCAAAGGCGAGGGAGACGTTGCCGAGCTTGTTGAAGCCACCTTGGAAGGCAGCGGACTCACAACGGGCTTCAGAGCTCATTTTCCTTACATCGAAACGAAAGTTTGGTGCTGGGGGAAGGACTTACTCCATCGAAAGCATTTTCTTGATGCCGTTGACGTCGCTCTTGAGCCTTGGCTTGTCTGCAAGGGCGACACAGATATCGCCAAAGAACTTGTCGCTTTGATTCCACCAACGCAAAAAGCGGTTTGGCACGATGCGACAAGCGATGGATATCTTACGCAGCGCTTAAAAAAGGCTTTGGCTGAACGCGTGGAAAACGCGAATACAGCCCCCGTTCTTGTGAAATCAATTTTTGGGACCGCGCCCATGGATGCGGGTATCGAGAGCGATTGGGTTTTTATTCTCCATCCTGTTCGTGAGGATGGATCGTGGACGGTCGAATGGCGTTGCGGCCGTAAACAAGGAAAACAAGAGTTTCAATCCCCTTATCGTCTGCGCACGCGCGACCGAAAGTCTATTTACGCGGCGGAAAAATCTTTATGGCACTGGCTGCAGGTGCTGGGAGAAAAGAAGTGAAACCCATCGTTCAGACACTTCTGCAACCACTTCTTTATCCATTGAGCATCCTCTATGGTGGAGCAGTCAGGCGACGCGCAAACCTTTTTCAAAACGGTGCGTGGACGCGTTTAAAGCTACCTGGAAAGATTATTTCCATTGGGAATATTGAAGCGGGTGGCACCGGAAAGACGCCCATGGCGATTGCCATCGCGGAATATCTCATGAGCCAAGGACAGAGCCCAGCCATCTTAACGCGCGGCTATCGCAGCGGCCTGAAAGAAACCGATTGGCTTGTTCTCAAGGGTGAATCCATTATCCTAAGTTCAAAACTAAACCCTCAATTTCATGCCGATGAAGCAAGATTTCAAGCAGCGCGTCTAAAAACAGTTCCTGTTATTGTGGGAGCGCTACGACATGCAGCGGCAAAACATTATCTCGAACACTTCCCCGCTCCCACGCACTGGCTGCTGGACGATGGTTTTCAGCACTTGAAAATTGAGCGCAACTTGGACCTCGTGCTGTTGGATGCCAAACATCCCTTTGGTAACGGCAAACTTCTTCCCGCGGGAACTTTGCGCGAACCCGTCGCCCATCTCGAACGGGCGGATGCACTGATCCTGACACGCGCGGACGAAAATCACCCAACCCCCGCCATACGCGAACAATTAAAAGCATTCGAGAAGCCCTTCGTGCTTGTACCGTTTCAACAAGAAGAACCTAAACAGATCTCAGGTCCTTCATGCGACTTTAAGGACTGTAAAAAAGTTCTGCTTGTCGCCGCGATCGCGCGTCCCGAGCGAATCCGTGATGCGCTGAAGGCGGCGGAGCATAAAGAGTTGTTTAAGGGAGATCATCAGCGTTTTTCCGCGCAAGAAGTTACAGCCGCCGCGGAAGCCTGCGATGCGATTCTCACCACGGAAAAAGATTTCTGGCGCGATCCGCATGTATTTCGCACACAAAAGAAGCCTGTATTTATCCTTGGTCTCAAACCGGTGATTGGTAAATTAGAACTAGAACATCTGCTCGCTCCTGTGCTCTAAGTCCCGGATTCGGGGCATCATTCAGAAATCAGAAAGCATCGGGATGTCCGTTCCATGACGACGGCATTTGATGTTTAATGAGCCTTCCTACGAAGCAGGAGGATGTATGGGTGCCCTGACGAAACAAGACGTGCGTAAAATCGTTAGAGAAGAAATCAGGGGACTGGAGCAACGCCTCGATGGTCACGACCAGCGGTTTGAGACAATTGATCAACGACTCAATAAAATTGATCAGCGATTCGAACAAGTTGACCAACGATTCGATAAGATGGACCAACGGATCGGCAATTTAGAGGAAAGACTTCACCGCTCAGAGATTTTGTTTGAAGAGCGAGAAAAAGTTACAGATACGATTCTTGAAATTGTTCTCGCGAACCAAAAAACGCTTGAGACCTTAGCGCCGCTCGTGAATTGCACTGACCGCTGTGAGCTGGCCATTGAGGTGCTGAATCTTGCTTTCAGGAGCCATGTCACTGACCAGACAGTGCATCGAGGGTGATTAAGAAAATAAAAAAGCCGCTTTCGCGGCTTTTTCTTTGTCTTAGTGATGTTGGCCGCCGTGTGGCGCTTCCGCCGTGTAGCCGTCTTTCTGCACCGGACGGTGCTCTTCGACCGAGGTGTGCTTCACGTTCTCGTCCTTAATCGACAAGATACCTTTGTTCAATTCCGGACGCTTCGCCAAGTATTCCTTCGTATACACCCATTTTTCGTCCGAACCACCAGCCATTGTGTACTCAGGCCCTAGGCGAATCGCGTCCACGGGACACGCTTCTTCACAGAAACCACAGAATACGCAGCGGAGGATATCAATCTCAAACCGTACGGGGAATTTCTCAATATCGTTATCGGGATGTTGTCCTGCTTCGATATGGATACATTGCGCCGGACAGTTGGTGGCACACAGAAAGCATGCTGTACAACGAACCTGGCCGTCTTCGCGAAGGGTTAAAAAATGCTTACCCTTGAAGCGATCACCGTAATCGTAAGTTTCTTCAGGCCACTGGACGGTGACAGCTTTATCAAGCTTCAAAACACCTCGGTAAAAAAGCTTCATCGTATGTCCTAAACCACCCATGATGGATGAAAAATATCCCCATGCGGAAGCGAACATGTTCCCGTCTTTTGGTGGTTGCGCTACGTGCTTAACACCCATATGTCTCACCGTATCCTTGAATTATTTTCCAAAAATTTTCTGGGTCTGCGCGGCGGCTTCTGCAACCGACATCGCGTGAACCGCTGGACTTGGGAACTCACACTCCAAACGACCTTCGCGGCCTTCGAAGTTTAAGAACGTACCCGTTTTCTCCGCGAAACCTTTCAACGGAACAAGGTTCGCAAACGGATATTGCTCAAGTTTGTAAGTCAAACCCCAAGCGGATACATATTCAATTTCCGCAAGGCTCTTCAGTTGATTTTCAAGAGAAGGGAATGTGCTTGGCACTTCTGGCACCAGCGCGATTACCGTCTTCACACCAGACTGGGCCAATGCGTCAAACTCGTTCTTAACGGTTGCGGAAAGACCGGCTTTCTTCATGGCATCCATCAGACCGCGTGTGTTCGCGTTGTGGTCACCACGATAAAGCATACCATCAAAGTCTTCGATTTTTTCCGTTGGTTCACGCCACTGGAAGACTTTTTTCACGCCCAGTTGTTTTACGAAGACATCAAAGAACGCATCGTATTCTTCACAGGTGTATTGCGCGGAAACGAGAAGAGCCACATTATCAGCGCCAACAGCCTTAATGCGTTGTACAAGGTCACTGAGAGCTTCTTCGCTTTTAACCGCTTTTCCTTTTACCTTCGCAAAAAGCAGACGTTCTTCTTTATTGAGGTGTTCGTAAGTGTGGCGACCTTTGTCGCACATCCAAAACTTGTTCACTTCAGATTCGCGCGGCTTCAGACGGAAGAATTTACGCACCTGAGGTTTCGCAAAAACATCCACCTGGCATCCTGTCGAACAGCCCGGACATGTTGCCGGCTTGTTTTTAAGGAACCAAACGCGCTGCTTAAAGCGGAAGTCTTTCGATGTGAAAGCGCCGACTGGACAGATATCAACCAAGTTGGTTGTGTAGTTATGAGTGATTTTTTTATCAGGATACGTACCGATAACGGCACGATCGCCACGGTCAAAAATTCCGAGAGCGCCCGTTTTTGTCACTTCCTCTTCAAAACGCACGCAGCGTGAGCAAAGGATGCAACGCTCGGTATCAAGAACAAGATCGCCACCCACGTCCAAGGCTTTTGGCTTGAGAACTTTCGGGCGCGTCATCTCACTGTGATAGCGACCAACGGACATATAATAATCTTGAAGACCACACTCACCAGCCTGGTCACAGATCGGACAATCGAGAGGATGGTTTACCAAGTGGAATTCAAGAGCCCACTTATGCGCCTCTTTTGCTTTCGTTGAATCCGTGCGAACTTTCATGCCTTCGGCAACTTGTAAGTTGCAGGCAATTTCCAACTTCGGACGCCCCTCAACTTCCACCATACACATGCGGCACACACCCGCGATAGTAAGTCCCGGATGCCAGCAAAAATGCGGAATCTTAACCTTCTCGCGATGCGCCACTTCCATGACCGTCATGCCTCTTCGAGCGGTCACCTGCTTACCGTTCAGTTCGAACGTTACTGTATCTTGTGCTTTCGCTTGTTCGCTCACGCTGTCATTCCTCGGTCAAGGTAAGCTTTGATTTCGTGACCATACTTCTTGACGATGGACATCACCGGCATGGCAGCAGCATCGGAGAGAGCGCAGATGGTGCGGCCTCCCATAAAGCTGGCAATCGTTCCCAAGCGATCAACATCGTCTTTTTTCGCGGTGCGCATGGTGACGCCCGCCATGATATTCGCCAACCAGCCCGTGCCTTCACGGCAAGGCGTACACTGCCCACAACTCTCATGGGCAAAGAAGTCCGTGATGACTTTCAAAAGCTCAACCATGGACTGCTCTTCGGGAATAATCATCACCGCACCAGAACCAAGCATACTGCCCTTGGCGGCAATGCTTTCGTAATCCATGGTGAGACCCTGCATCTCTTCCACCGTCAAAATCGGTGCGGATGCGCCACCAGGAATGCAGGCTTTGAACTTACGTCCTGGGAGCATGCCACCAACATCTTCGTTAAAGAATTTGTCGAAGCTGTAACCAAGAGGCAGCTCGTAAACACCTGGCCTTTGCACTGGCCCGGAGATGCAGAAAAGTTTTGTACCCGCGGCTTTTTCGGTGCCGATTTTTTTGTATGCGTCAGCGCCGTTACGGATAATCCAGGGAACAGCCGCGAGAGTTTCAGTGTTATTAACAATCGTTGGACGGCCGAGGTAACCAGACACCGCGGGGAAAGGCGGCTTCAACTTGGGTTGACCTTTTTTACCTTCAAGAGAAGAAATCAAACCTGTTTCTTCACCGCAGATGTAAGCGCCAGCGCCGGTATAATGATCGAGGTCAAAATCGAAACCTGAGCCAAGAATGTTCTTACCAAGCAATCCGGCTTCATAAGCTTCTTTAATCGCGGTCTCGAGCCACGCGATCTCATCGTAAAATTCGCAGCGGGTATAGATGTAAGCCTTGTTCGCGCCAATCGCAAAACCCGCGATAATCATGCCTTCGACAAGCATGTGCGGACTTAGCTGAGCGATGTAACGATCCTTGAATGTTCCCGGTTCGCCTTCGTCGTTATTACAAAGAAGGTATTTAGGACCGGGGTCATTCTTCGGCACAAAACTCCACTTAAGACCCGTGGGAAAGCCCGCGCCGCCGCGACCACGAAGACCCGAGGCTTTTACGGTCTCCACGATCTCTTCCGGCTTCATTTTCAGCACTTTTTTCAGCGCTTCGTAGCCGTCATGAGCCATATATGTCTTAAGCGAACGGCTATCCGGCATGCCTTCAAAAGTCGTCAGAATTTTTACCTTGGTGTTGGTATCACCCATAGCTCAGCCTTCCTATGTCTCAACCCGCTAGACAGGTGCGTACTTGTTTAAAATCTCGTCCACGTTTTCGGAACTCACCTTGAGGTAGCGATCTTTATTCACTAACATCGCGGGAGCACCATCACACACACCTAAGCAAGGAACGCCCTGCAAGCTGAATGGCGATTCTTTTCCACTTGCGGCGCACGCATCGATTCGATTCTGAATCTTTGCCATGGTTTCTTTCGCACCCATCATGCAGCAGACAATATTGTCGCAGAATAGGACGCGAAACTTCGCCGGCTCTTCTTGACGATACATGGAGTAAAACGTCAAAACTTCCCGCACTTCAACACGCGGTAGTCCGTACTGTTCTTCCAACGCATCGATGTGTTTGCCTTGGATCCAACCTTCTTCATCTTGGATCACATGAAGAATCGGCAGAATTGAGGATCGTTTCGTTTCATAACGAGTGAGATATCCCTCAATTTTTTTCCGCAACGATTCGGAAAAGACGTGCATCTAAGAAACCTCGATCACAGAGTTTTTAACGATCCAATTCGCCGGCGATGATATTCACGCTACTAAGAGACGCGATGGCATCCGCGAGGAGCCCACCTTTAACCATTTCAGGGAACGCCTGGAACACAGCAAAGCAAGGCGGACGACACTTCACCCGATATGGAACACCGCTACCATCACTCACAACGTAGAAGCCCAATTCACCGTTGGCGCCTTCTGAAGCGCAGTAGATTTCACCCTTGGGCACTTCAACGCCGCGAATAACCAACATGAACTGGTTCATGAGGCCTTCGATGTTGCCGTAAACATCTTCCTTGTGAGGCAAGGAGATCAACGGATCGTCTACGCAAATAGGACCTTCGGGGATATTGTCGAGCGCTTGTTCGATGATTTTGCATGATTCCAAAATCTCAAGCATGCGCACTTGGAAGCGGTCCCAGACATCGCCACGGTTACCCACGACCACATCAAAATTGTAGTCGTTGTAGTTGTGGTACGGCTCATCTTTGCGTAAGTCGCGGGCCACACCAGTAGCTCTTAAACAAGGTCCCGTGAAGCCCCAATTAACCGCATCTTCCTGAGAAATTACACCGATGCCGACGGTTCGGCTGGTGAAAATTCGGTTACGGCTGAGCAAGCTATCCAAGTCAAAGTGCGAGCGACGGATAACCTTTAATGTTTCACGTGCTTGCTTGACGAAGTCCTTCGGCAGGTCGAACCCAAGTCCGCCCACGCGACCGATGGATACAGTCAAACGAGCTCCGGACAGCTTGATAAGAAGGTCGTAAATCGCTTCGCGTGCTGTAAAGCCCAACCAGAAGTTCGTAATAGCGCCAAGATCCATACCCTGAACGTTGTTACAAACAATGTGGTCCATGATGCGGGCAAATTCGTCGAGAATAACGCGAATCACTTTTGCGCGCGGAGGCACATCAATACCGAGGGCTTTTTCAATCGTGCGGCACCAAGCGTTGTTGTTCAACGGCGCCGAGCAATAGTTCAAGCGGTCGGTGTAAGGAATAATTTGATTGTAGTTGTGGCTCTCGCACATCTTTTCAAAACAGCGGTGCAAGTAGCCGATCTCAACATCACACTCTTCGATCGTTTCACCGGAAAGCACAGCCATCAAGCGAAGCGTGCCGTGAGTCGCGGGGTGAGCGGGACCAATATTCAACCAAATGCGATCGGAGAGGTGATCTTCCTCTTCCGCCATCATGCGTTCGCGATCTTTTTCGAATGTATGATGGAGCGGCGTGGTAAGAGACTGGTTGCCGTCCGCCGGGTAGTCCTTACGAAGGGGATAACCCACAAAATCTTCGTGACAAAGGATGCGGCGAAGATTCGGGTGACCGGCGAACTTAATGCCGAACATGTCAAAAGCTTCACGCTCGAACCAGTTCGCTGATTTATAAACAGAGATCACAGAGGAGACTTCTTCGTCCTCGTTGATCTGCACCTTCATGCGCAGGCGATGTTTTTTTTCGGGATCCGCGAAATGATAAACAACGTCGAAGCGTTTGTCGCGCTCTGGGTAGTCAACGCCACAGACGTCCATCAAGAACGGAAAGAAATCTTTCAGCTTCCTCGTTACAGCCAACACGCTGTCGCGCGGAACGATGATGCAGTCCTCATCGGCATATTTTTCAGATTTTACCAGCTGAATGTCGACGTTAGGAAACTGCTTATGAAGGGACTGGAAGACTTCGTCCGAAAATCGTACCGATTCCTCGGAGTGCTGAGCCTCAATTGTCATATCGGAAGGGACTCCGTCAGTAACTATATTCGCGCTTGGAAGAAAAATCCGGAAAAGATCGCTCTTTGTCGGTCCGAATCGGTCCTAAACTACCACCTCGGTCAAAGCCGCGCAAGCATTCAGGGATTTTTGCCGACACATGCGTCATGAAAACTATAGTCACTTAGAAAAAGCAATGATAAATTTCCAGGATTCATAGTCTATTTCCGAAAATCCCGAACACCATGAGCACCTAGCGATGAGCGAGATCGATATTTTAAAAGACTGGCAGCGGACTCACACATGCGGCGAACTCAGCAGCAAAAATTTGGACAATGAAGTCCTTCTCATGGGGTGGGTTCAATCACGTCGCGACCATGGCAACCTTGTTTTCATCGACTTGCGCGACCGCTATGGCATCACTCAAGTGGTTCTTGACCCCGCGGCCTCGACAGCAGCTCACAGCGTTGGCAGCCAATTGCGCAACGAATACGTTCTTGCGATCAAAGGTCGCGTGCGCGCTCGCCCGACGGGAATGGTCAATAAGAACATGATCACGGGTGAAATCGAAGTCATCGGCATGGAAGCCCGCATCTTGAATAAGTCCGAGCCGTTACCTTTCCCGATCGAAGAGCGGACAGAAGCCAGTGAATCCATGCGATTGAAGTATCGCTACCTGGACATGCGCCGCCCCTCACTTAAGAACAATCTCATGACACGCATGGCTTTGGTGCGTGAATTGCGTCGCGCGATGGAGGATGAAGGCTTCCTCGATATCGAAACACCATTTCTATATAAATCCACTCCAGAAGGAGCGCGGGAGTTTATTGTCCCAAGCCGCATCCATCCGGGAAATTTTTATGCGCTCCCACAAAGTCCGCAGCTCTTTAAACAAGTTCTAATGATTGCTGGCTTTGATAAGTACTATCAAATCGTGAAGTGCTTCCGCGATGAGGACCTCCGCGCCGATCGCCAACCCGAGTTCACGCAGCTCGACTGCGAGATGTCCTTCGTGAACCAAGCCAAGGTGATGGAAACTTTTGAGCGCGTGACCATTCGCGCGTTTGAAAAACTCACGGGTCAAAAATTCTCGGCATTCCCACGCTTGACCTTCGACGAAGTGATGGAACACTACGGCTGCGATAAGCCCGACACCCGCTTTGGCTTAAAGCTTCAGGATCTTACTAAGAAGGTGCAGAAGTCCGGCTTCAAGGTATTCGATGAAGCCGTCAGCATGGGCGGCATCGTTAATGTCATCAAGGTGGATCAATGCGCCTCTTTCAGCCGCAAGGATCTGGATGAATTGACAGATCTTGCGAAGCACCACGGCTCAAAAGGTCTCGCCTGGGCAAAAATCCAAGACGGTCAGGGCAAAGACAGCTGGAACTCGCCCATCGGCAAGTTCCTGTCGGACGAACTCATCAATGAAATCAACGCCATAACTGGGGCGAAGAAAGACGACCTCCTGTTGTTTGGCGCGGGTGACTTCAAGACCACGAAGGCCTCTCTCTCCGCGGTGCGCTTGCAGTTGGGACGTCGCCTGAAGTTGACGGACCCAAGTAAATTCAACTTCCTTTGGGTGCATAACTTTCCCGCTTTCGAACGCGACACGGATACTGGCCGCCTGATGGCTTGCCACCATCCGTTTACATCGCCGCGCCCCGAGCACCTCGAGCTTTTAGAAACAGAGCCAGAGAAAATTAAGGCTTCCGCGTACGACTTGGTGTTGAACGGTTACGAAATAGCCGGCGGTTCCATTCGTATTCACGACCCAGAGATTCAGGCCCGCGTCTTCCGCGCTCTGGGTCTATCTGAAGAGGAAACACGCAATAAGTTTGGCTTTTTACTCGATGCACTGAAGTTTGGCGCGCCTCCGCATGGCGGCATGGCTTACGGCATCGACCGCCTCACCATGATTCTCACGGGCGAGGAGTCTATCCGCGACGTGATTCCGTTTCCGAAAACCAATAAAGGCGCTTGCCTCATGACGGAGGCTCCGAATAAGGTGGCCCCGCAAGAACTTAAGGACCTGCATATCAGGGTACACATTCCGACTTTGGAGTAAGAGTTACGATGGGTCAGGCGTTCGATATTAGTAAATGGGCCGATTATCCAATGGGTCCAACCGTGCGTGAATATTTGGCGATTACTCCAGAGTCTTATCAAGGCGAAAAAGCGCCGAAGCCTTCCGCCGAGCGCCAACAAGAATACTGGCGCGCCATGAGCGCCTACATTCTTGAGCATGAACCCGCGAATCAAAGTGAATTTGAGACTCTCCTTGAAGAGCTCACAGCCATGGGCCTACCAAGCCTTTCCCTTCAGCTTGCGGAAACCTGGCGCACCTTTACGGTCGAAGAAAGCTTTCCAGCCCTACTCGCTCTAGGGACTGCATCGATGCTCGAAGGCGAGCTCGACGAGGCGGTTAACCTTCTGAATGGCGCTCAAGCCCTTCGTCCAGAAGAGTTCACTCCTTATCGCAACCTAGCTGAACTGCATTATGCGCGTCATGATGACGCAGCAGCTCTTGAATCCGCGAAGAATGCGCTTCGCCTCGAAGCCAACAACGAACGTCTTTGGGAAATCATCGGCTCTGTTTTCCTCCACGCCGATCGTGCCTCAGCCGGCGAGAAGCTTCGCGCCGTCGCCATGGAACACAATTCCTTCTACGGCTTGTCACTCGCGGCGGAATTACTTTCCCCCGGCGACGCCCTCTTGAAGGCGGAGTACTTAAACGAGTGCTACAAACAGGGCGAGCGCAACGCCACATTCTTGATTGAATTCACTGCGGCTCTAGGTGTTGCTGGTCAATTTGAAAAAATTCCACCCATCATTTGGGAAGCGGAAAAATTCGCCGGCGTAAAAATGCCTTGGCAGCTTCACGCTCATTTAACTCAAGCCTATCTCGCCTTGAACCAAGAAGATCAGGCAAACGAAGTCATCCAAAAGCTAGAAAAACTCTCCGACTTTCCAGCACACATCCTTCGTGACCTCAAAACTGTTCACGAGCAGGTTACAACCGAGAATCAGCAGTTCAATCAGCCCCACTAGTTGTTGCAAGGAGTAGATGCCATGAAGCCCATGAAAGAAGCCGTTCACACTGAGTCAGCACCGAAGGCGATTGGCCCTTACTCCCAGGCAATTATTGCCGGCGGTATGGTATTCTGCTCTGGGCAAATTCCGCTAGATCCCAATACGGGAAAACTCGTCAGCGGAGATATCGCGACACAAACAGATCGCGTCTTAAAGAATTTGCAGGCCGTCTTGAAAGCCGCCGGATGTCAAATGACGGACGTTGTGAAAACAACAATTTTCCTAAAAGACTTAAATGATTTTCAAACCGTAAATCAGGTCTATGGTGAGTACTTCCATCCACCATTCCCAGCACGCGCCACCATCCAGGTTGCACGCCTTCCCATGGATGCCGCAGTCGAAATCGAGGCGGTCGCTAAAGCATCTTCCTAAAAACTCCGAAGATTATAGAGCAAGCAACGAATCCCGACGTGTTCAAAAAATTGGCTTATCCTCGTGAAAGCTATGTCATTGTTCGGGATTTATGGTATGCTCGAATTATCGATCAGGAATTTTTAGGTTGGTTTTGACGTGACGCGAAGCAAGCTCATCGTGCGTTTAACGACAGTCCTAATTGCATTAGGACCGCTGAGCTTTTTCGCCGTAAAAAAACTTGCCGCTGGCTTTACCACTCCACCGACACACACGCGCGTTGAAATTGATGGCGTCGATTACGGCCCCTTCGATTATATCGCTGGTCTCGATAAGTTCAGCGAAAATGGCTCTCCGATCGATCAAAAAAGCACCTACACAAAAATCACTTTGTCCCGTGAATTTGTCACGGATCCTTCTTTGTACCTTTGGGCGAAAGAGCGCATGAGTCGTAAATTCGGCCAAAAGGATATCCATTTGATCACTGCTGACGAACGTGGCAATATGATCTCACGCAAAGTATTGAGATTATGCCAGCCTCTCTCTTGGAGTGTAGAGGCCACGAACCCATCGCTCGGCGGATTCAATGAGACAATTGATCTCGCAGTCCAAGAAATTTCTGTCTTCTAAATCCCCGCGGCAAAAAGCACCCTATTTTATCGGACTTATTGTCGGTGGGATGCTCATCGCTCCCGTGAGCTGTCGCTTACGGCAAGAGTTTTCCGCAAAAACTCTCCCAGAGCCTCCGCCTGAAACGTTAGACTTCGTCTACCAAGAAAATTCTCAAGCACCACGCACACTGCTCGCAAAGCTCGATAGCCGCTATTGTGATATCGCGAGCACTGGTCAAGAAACATGGTTCTACCGCGTATCAAGCTTGTTTGGAGATCATAAAGTCCGCGTGAATTATGCATTCGCCGCTGCTGGCGAAGCGATTCAAACAAATGTCGATGGCAGTGCTTTTTTGGTGCCGCTTGAACACCCGGTTTCACAACAAGATCTTCGCCAGGCGTGCGCGTCGGCCCAGCAAAACAACAGCAAAGAAATTGTTGTCAGCCGGCCTGAAATCCTTACCGAAACGCAAAAAGTTCTGCAAACACTCGCACCCGGCTGCAACTTCACAAAACCAGATGCGGACGGCGTTTGGGAATGCAAACTCAAATTCGCGGAGCCGCAGCAGACACTCACACAACTTAATGACGTAAAACGAGACATGGTGATGCGCTGGAGTCGCCATCCCTATCTCCTCACGCGTCGTGTCGCGATGGCTTCCTCTCTCGCAAGCGCCCTTTCAAAACAAGAGCCTGACGCGAGCCTTGATAAGTTTTGTCGCCTTCTATCGTTCTCTCTTCCGGAAGAGCTTCCACTCGCTCTGCGCGCGCAGGTTTGGCAAAAGGAAGTGTGTAAAGAACCTTCCAAGGAGCGCCTTGAGATTGCGAAAGTAGGCCTCACGGATGCCTTCGCGGAAATCAAAAATCTAAAACAAGAACTCGAGAGCTCAAGCCGTCTTGGAACTCTCGCCGTACGCATTCCTTTCAGCGAAAGTCCGTCAAAAGATTTTTGGATGACGCTTAGCCCACTTCAAGCAGAAAACATGGACCCGGCGACAGTGGCGCGCCTTCAAGCTGGAAGCATTTGCTGGCATCCTCTGTACACGGAAAACCCAAGCTTTAACGCAACCGCGGCGCAACTCGGCATCGTGGCCAAAGAGAAATCTTTGAAATGCCAACAGAGTGCCGTGGCCGTCGTATCGGAAGATAAAATCCCAACCAATTATGTTTTGAGCAGCATCACGAGCGAATCCGAGTTCCCGATCACGAACGGCCAGGCGAAACTTTTGCGCCTGCCTGAGGGACAATACGAGTACATTCTAAAGGAACATTTAGAAGAAGATCCTTGGGGTGAGAACGGCACGCCGGTAAAAGTCTCTCAAGGCACACTCGACTGGCGCTCCACACGTCCACGCCCGGTGATTAATAAGTGGGAGCAACAACCACTGGTCACAGCGCCACCGCCGGAACATCCCGTGATTCCCGCAAGCCTGCAAAAACAAGAAGACTAAAAAGAAAAGCCGCATCATCCATGCGGCTTTTTTTTATCTCGTCATCCGACTCTGAACAGCGTGAAGGGAAGGATGTCACATCCCATTCGGCCATTTTTTAAGATCAATGATGCTACTCGAGCGCAAAGGCTTCATCACCTTCGCGTATTCCGCCAAAACTTTCATGCTGTACTGCAGACGATCGCGGAAGTAACGATCTTCATCGCTAACGGGCTCGCCCGGATTAAGAACTTTTTCCACGCTGCGAATCAACACATGGTCGGGGATATAGACAATGAAGGAATTCTTCGCGGTACTCATGCGCATCTCCGCGACAGGATAAGCGCCTCCTGTTGTTGTCGAACTCACGCCAATCAGCATCGCCGGCTTGTGGGCCAGCTCCTTTTCACTGCAAATATGAAAGAAGTTCTTTATCGCCCCAGGGGCCGTCCCGTTCCACTCAGGAACCGCTATGATAAAGGCATCGCAGCTTTTTAGCTGCGCCGAGGTCGGGCCCCAGGCCTTCTGCCAGCGCTCGTCCTTATCCCAGAGCCCTTCATCAAAGAGAGGCATGGGAGTCTTGCCTAAATCGAAGAGAAAAGTCTCCACCTCAGGGAAATCTTTACGAAACATCGCCTCCGCGAACCGAATAACCTTGCCGCTCTGCGATTCTTTACGACCACTGCCACTTATGAAAGCAATTTTCATGGGATAGACCTTTCATGCCATAACGAGCCCCCATTAAATACCGAAGCCCGTCCCCGGGCAATGGCTCAATTTTTAGTGATATTATCCCGGTAGCTTCACCGTTGCCCCCCTGGCGGTTTTTATATATATCCATGAGCCTGGATCAGTCCCTATCCCACCTGTTGAATATGACTTTGAAAACCGGAGATTTCGATGCTGGACATCCTGAGTGATGGTTTTAAGGAAGCCAAACTAAAATTTCAGGGCAAGGCTACCTTAAGCGAAGAAAATATTGATGAAGCTATTGGTGTCATTCGCCAAAGCCTTTTAGATGCCGACGTTGAGTATGGCGTTGTTAGAAATTTTTTAGGCCGCGTTAAAGAGAGCGCCCTCGGTCAGGTTGTTAACCTCAAGGCCGGCAAAGGCCAAGACCGCTTGCGTGTAACACCCGCGGATCACTTCGTTCAAATCTGTAAGCAAGAACTTGAGACTCTCATGGGCCCCGTTAACACGGAGCTTGAGTTTGCGGTCAATCGCCCATCGATCATCATGATGGTCGGTCTCCAGGGTTCCGGTAAAACAACAACCACCGGAAAGCTCACAAAGTTCTTGATGGATCGTAAGAAGCGTAAGCCGCTGCTCGTTGCCGCCGACATCTATCGTCCAGCCGCCGTTCAGCAGCTTAAAGTTCTCGGTGAAAAAGTAGGCGTTCCGGTCTTTCACATCGAAGGCGCTGACCCCGTTACGATTTGTAAGGGTGCCGTTCAAAAAGCCTATGAGCTTGGACGCGATACGATTCTATTCGACACCGCCGGCCGTCTAACGGTTGATGAAGCTCTCATGCAAGAGCTTGCCAACATTAAAACAGCAACGTCTCCGGACAACATCCTTCTCGTCTGCGACTCAATGATGGGTCAAGACGCAGTGACAACCGCAAAAGCTTTTGATGAACGCCTCGCTCTATCCGGCGTTATCATGACAAAACTCGACGGTGACGCCCGTGGTGGCGCGGCGTTGAGTGTGAAAGAAGTGATCGGTAAGCCCATTAAGTTCCTCGGTATGGGCGAAGATCTGGCGCGCCTCGAAGAGTTCCGCCCCGAAGGTCTCGCAAGCCGCATTCTCGGCATGGGTGACGTTGTTGGTTTGATGGATGACTTCTCACGCGTTGCCACGAAAGATCACGAAGAAGACGCGATGCGCATGCTGCAAGGGCAGTTTTCTTACCGCGACTTCTACAAGCAGATTCAGATGATTCAAAACATGGGCCCTCTTAAGGACATCATCGCTAAGATGCCCATGCAGAATATGATTCCTAAAGACGCCAACATTGATGATCGCGAGCTCACCAAGATTAAAGCCGTCATCGATTCCATGACGGAAAAAGAAAGACTGTGCGTGGATAAGCTAAGCTCTAGCCGCATCACACGTATTTCTCGCGGTTCAGGTCGCCCGGAAAAAGAAATCAATGAACTCGTGAAGAAGTTCACCGCGATGCGCCAGATGATGGGCATGCTCGGTCAGAACATGGGTGGCTTCATGGGCAAAATTCCGGGAATGGGTGCGCTCAACCAGATGAACAATCTCCGCAAAATGGCCAAAGGCATGGGCGGCGGTGGTCTCCCCGGAATGCCA
Source organism: uncultured Oligoflexales bacterium (assembly GCA_964404325.1). Taxonomy (GTDB): domain Bacteria; phylum Bdellovibrionota_B; class Oligoflexia; order Oligoflexales; family Oligoflexaceae; genus CAYOJQ01. Next base: position 35,153 of record CAYOJQ010000014.1, on the reverse strand, counting down.
GGAATGGGCGATCTCGGCGGCATGTTCGGCGGCGGCTCAGCTCCTGCGCACAAACCGGTTGATCGTGAAAAGCAAAAGAAGATGCGTAAATTGGCTAAAAAGGCCCGCAAGAAAAACCGTAAGTAACTAGGTGAACACAATGCAGGACGTTTCCAGCGACATCTCAACCCCCGTAAAGAAAAAGGTTCTAGTAGAAACCTGGGGTTGCCAAATGAACGTTGCCGACAGCGAAAAAATGCTCGGCATGCTGATGGATCGTAACTACGAACTCACCGAAAAACCGGAAGAAGCGGATCTTGTTCTTTTGAACACGTGCCACATTCGCGAAAAAGCTCGCCACAAGGTGGTGAGCCGCCTTGGAAAACTTCGCGAAAACAAGACGAAGAATCCCCAGATGAAAATTGCCGTGGCCGGCTGCGTGGCGCAGGCGGAAGGCAAGAAACTCATGGAGATCTCGCCAACGATCGACATTTTGTTGGGACCAGGAAAGATTGAACAACTTCCAGAGTTGCTCGCGAAACACGAACAAAGTGGTGAGCGCGTTATGGCGATCGGTTTTGAAAAAAACCGCGGCGACCATCATCACGAGGAAGAAAAGAAGGCGACGGAAGGGGTCGCCGTTAAGTCCAATCCCATCACAACGGGTAAAAACGAGATTTCTCGTTATGTGAACATCAACCAGGGTTGCAATAACTTCTGCACCTTCTGCGTGGTTCCATTTACTCGTGGGCGCGAAATTTCACGCACACCGGCGGACATTGTTGCCGAAACGGCGGCATTGGTTCATGAAGGCGCAAAAGAAATCACCCTTCTTGGCCAGAACGTAAACAGCTACGGCCTTGATCTCGTGGAGCAGGGAAAACTCACCCCCTCCGCGGATGGTGCTTTTGTTGACTTATTGCGCGCTGTCGCGGACATCCCTGAATTGCAACGCCTGCGCTTCACCACTTCAAACCCACACGACTTTACAAAACCCCTCGCGGATCTATTCGCCGCGAAACCCAAAATGGGGAACTATATTCATCTCCCAGTACAAAGCGGCAATGATGAAGTTCTTCTTCGCATGCGCCGTAAAGTGACCGTCGCGGAATACTGGGAACGCATCGAGTGGTTGCGTGCCATAAATCCCGAATTTGCCATCTCCACTGACCTTATCGTGGGCTTCCCCGGTGAGACGGATGAGCAATTCGAAGATACGCTTCGCCTCGTGGAACGAGTGCAGTATTCATTTATTTTTGCGTTTAAGTACTCATCACGCAAAGGTACGGCAGCCGCGCGCTTCACCGACCAAGTTCCCGAAGCCGTCAAAGACGAGCGCCTGAAGCGCCTTAACGATCTGCAAAGCGCCATCACCGTCAAACAAAACCTCGCCGAGATCGGTAAGGTCAGGGAAGTTCTTTGCCATTACGAAAGCCGCAAGGAGCCAGGAATTTACTACGGCCGCACGCCGGAATTCCGCCTCGTTCGTATTGCTTCACAGAGGGATTTAGTGGGTCAAATGGTGATGGCTGAAATCACTGAGGCAAATCAAACGGCCCTGGTCGGCCGCTTGATCTAAGACTTCTTTTCGCTAGTTGCTCGTACCGACTTCCTCAACAACTTTGCGGCTTAGCACCACATAAGCCGCGATTGCTGCGATTAAAATTACGAGAAGAGCAATATAAGCGCCTTCAAACTTCATCATTTACCCCTTAAAAAACGCGTAAATTTCCATCTGTAGCTCTTTCTGGGTGCTATCAGACGTTTCCAAAATCAAACGTCCATGGACGCTCCCGGGTTCCCCGGCATTTTTTAGCTTTACTTTAATACTCTTCTGCTCGCTCATCTTGTCGGCATGCTCTACTTCAACAAGATCTTCCGCGTCGATTGGCTTTCCATTCACGTTTAATTCCGCGCGCGCTGATTTGATCGCAAACGGAACAGGAGCTTTTAACGTGATACTTTTAGCCGCTTTGCGATCCTTATCAACAACGCCAAAATCTAAATAGTCAGGGGCATAAGCGATGGGACCAACAATGTGACCGCGCACCAAGATCGGAAGTTTCCCAAGATTCGTCGAATTGTTTTCAACGAGGATTGTATCCTTGATAAATCCGGAGCCGAACTCAGGCTTTACTTTGATCCGCAGCGCATAATGCGCGCCTTCTTTTATGGAGGTCACTTCAAGATGGTCGTTGTCAAAAGAGAGATTCTTAATTTCAAGAGGCTTATCCATCTTAACAGCACGTATGACGACCTTTTTTTCCTCAAGCTCGCCAAAGCTCACTTCGCCAAAATCAACAATCGGCGGTTCCGCTGTCACTTCCTCTTCAATATTGACCTTCAGTTTGAGAGCGCGTGAGGGGCGTTTTGACTCATTTGTTAAGAGCGTGACGGTTTTTGTAATCGGGCCTCGGTAGTGAGTGGTGTCGAGTGCAATGGTTACAAAACCAGATTCTTGTGGCTTGTACTCCTTGCCCTTTTCTATTTCCATCACGAGACAGCCACAGCTTGAGTGAATGCCCTGGATGGTAACCGGACCCTTGCCATAATTTTTAAACTTAAAGCGGTGCTTTAAATTCATCCCTCTTTTTACGGTGCCGAAATCGCGACTAAGGCTGTCAAAATCCAACATTCCCTTGGGGGCTTCGTTGATTTGAGTGCTTTCACCACTTTCCTCAGCAACAGACATAGGTGTGGCCGCGACAAACCCTACAATAGCTAAGGCAGCAAAAATACGTAACATTTCTACCCTCAATGGAAAAAGCTTTTCCCATTCTACCTGTTTGCTCCCATCGCTGCCATTCCAATTCCCGCACGGAAATTTTTACCTATTAAGCAACTCGCCTTCGCTCCGATGCCCATAAAGAGTCATAGGGAGTTTTTTTATGCCTGAATGGTTAAGTTTGCTTCAGAGCGATCTAAAAATTTGGCTAACGCATCTAGAGCTCAGCGACATGACGAGACCAGTGCTCTTTGGTTTTCTCGGCATTCTCTTGTTGCTTCCTCTAAAGGGCGTCGATCGACGCGACTACTTTGCGGGGTTGGATTTTATCGCATTTCTCGCCGCGGCCACCGTCATTCTTCTTTTTGCTTTGCCACAATCGTTTGGAACACAGACTTCGGACTGGGGAACACTGCTGACGACATTGTTTGTTGTCGCCGTCCTTGGCGCCGCTCGCTGGGTGATAGGTGCGAATCGTTTTAAACTTGTGCCGGCGAAAGCCATGATTCCAAAAAAGGGAAAAGGAAATGGCTAAGACCCAATTAAAATCGAAGCCGAGCAACGAAAATAACAATTACACGCGGCTTCTTGTTTTTCCAAAACGCAAGCTATCCCTGTTCCTAGGAATTTTGATTTGCGTCATCTTGTTTACCTCACTTTTGCACAAAGAAATTCCCGTGGGTACGCCTTGGATTTTTTTAGTGGTTCCTATCACTCTCGCGGGAAGCATCTTTCTATTATTTCCTCCCACGGAGGAATGGGAATACAGAAGTTGGCAAAATGCCAAACAGAAACAAGAGCGCATGTTTTTTGATTGATTGGAGTAAGCGTATGGCCCGTTGGCAACACACAATATCAATAATATCGATGATGGCGCTGGGTGTTGCGTGCGCCACCACAAACGACCGCAATCAGTCATTTGACTCCAGCACCTTTAAGGAGTTTAAAGCACGTCTCATAAGTCAGTCTCCTGACGTCGAGATGTTTTTGAGGACTGGCCCTTATGAAATAGACCGTCTCGAAGATTTTACGATTCGCGTCGAACGGGATGAGGTTATTAACACGGATGTCTATTTACCCAAAGGATTGAAAGACGCTCCTTTGGTCGTCTTCCAACACGGCAACCTAGCCTCAAAAGCGGAACATCGCTACCAAGCGCAACGAGTTGCCAGTTGGGGAATGAACGCCATGGTTGTGGAGCAACCCAACGAAAATCGTTGGGTGAAAAATGGCAAGGTTCTCCAGAAGCTGGTTAACCTGCTACACATGTGGCCAACCCTTTTGAATAATTCTTTTGATAAATCCAACATCATCCTTGTCGGCCATTCCTTCGGCGGTTCAGCCATTGCCATCGCAGCCGCGGGAAATGACGCCGTCAAAGGGCTCGTATTCCTCGATCCGGCGATGGTGAACAATAAAGTTAAAAAATCCCTGAGCGATCTAGAAGTGCCCGCAGTCATCCTTGGCGCCGATATGCATGTGTTTGAGTCACGACGACGCAGGTTGTTCTATTCACTTAAGGAAGATAACGTCGTCGAGCTTTCCGTGAAAAACGCCACTCATAATGATGCGCAGTACCCTGATAGTTTTTCTATCGGCAAACTGTTTGGTGCGAATTGGACCTCGGGGGAACGTCAGGAACGATTTGCGGCTGCAATCACCGCAAGTGCTTTTAGCATAGCGGCAACAGGCGGAACGGATTACGTGTGGAACGCTGTGCAACCTGAGCTCAAACGCGGAACGTTCATCAAAGCAAAAAGAAAATAATGAAAATAATGAATGGTATGATCCTTGCCTGCGCTGGACCTGGAGGTTCAGCGCATGACTCTTTCGACACTTCGTTCTCCCTTTATTCCCGCGGACTTTGACTGGTTGAGTCTACGTTTTGCCTATGACTCCGCGGCACGCAACCGCTCCATCCAACAGCACGTTATCGCAAAAGCCCAGAAGTCGAATCTCCGCATTCTTGACTTAGGTTGTGGCAGTGGCGCCAACCTGCTGCACCTTGCCCCCCTCCTGACGGGAACTCAGCATTGGACACTCGTAGACCGTGACGCCCATTTGCTTCATAAAGTCGCGACAAACCTTCAAACATTTACCGACGCTGTTTTGCCACAAATAACTTATGAGATCATTGACGAAGATTTTTATGCCGCAAATGCAACGTGCTTTCACAAGGAGTACGATCTTATTGTGGCCAATGCTGTTTTTGATCTCAGCAGCAGCAAACAATTTCGTCAGCTCGTTGAGACCATAAAGCGAGGCTCATCAAAGCCACCACATCTCTATTTCACTCTCAATCTCGATACGAATATTCTTTTTTCTCCAGCCCATCCCCACGATGAACTTGTTCGCGCTATTTTCCATAATCACATGCGTCGCCCTCAGTATTTTGGCCGAGCCATGGGAGCATGCGCGGCAAATCGCATGATGAAAATTCTTAGAAAAGCGGGCTATGACATAAAAATCGGCGCAAGCCCCTGGATGATCCAAAATGATCCCTCATTTGCTGCCGCCAACTTGGACTTCGTGATTTCGTGTCTTCAGGAGCTGCCTCTAACCCCTTGGGCCTCTTTTTTCGAACAGTGGATCGCCCACCGCCAGCAACAAAATGCTTTCGCTCAGTTATCTCTCTTTATTCCGCACCAAGATATTTGGGCAGAATGGCCACAACGATGAGCACAACACAGTCTTCTTTCAATGCCCACTTCTTGGATCGATGGTCCTTATTGTTGGCCACTACAAACATTGTCGCCCTCCTCGCTTCTCCATTTGTGTCTTTAAACGCGCTGTGTTTTGTCTTCGCGATGATTGGCGGCGCATTTTTTACCGTGTTGATGTTTCATCATTCTCAACGCCGCATGGCGGACTGGGTGACTTACTTACGCATCCTGTTAGCGATATTATTCCTTCTGCGCGGAGCGACGGGCGCTCCGTTAAACTGGACAGATCCACTCTTTGGCCTTTTCATCCTTTCCCTGGACGGCCTGGATGGCTATTTCGCACGGCGCCAGGGCCCAACTTACACGGGCGCGGTCTTTGACATGGAGGCCGACGGATTCTTCGTTACAACGCTTACGATGCTAGCCATCACCCTGGAAAAGCTTCCTCTATGGCTTCTGATCCTGCCGGCCTGGCGCTATCTCTACGTTGTGATCTTGAGCATAAGACAACAATTTCGCCCCATGCCGATATTTAAGAAGGGCGGATGGCGCGGTAAAATCGTTTGTGTATTAATCCAAGCCGTCCTAATTATTGATCTCATGCCGCCTGTACCGCTGGAATTTAAGTGGTTTGTCAGCGCCATGGCCGCCCTTCTTCTGACAGCCTCCTTCCTGAGCGACCTTTGGGAAGACATACCCTCGAGACAGCCTGCCTAGGAGGGACCGCTTTGGCCGAACCCCGCGCATGATTTTTGCAGCCGGGCCTTTCTTGCCAGCGTGGGGGTGATTTGTTAAAGAGGGCTGACGAACGTGCTTTCAAAAAATCAAGGCATCGTAATGATTAAAGAAAATATTTCCGTACGCCTCCCCAGCGAGTACGGCGACTTCCAAATGAAGCTTTTTATGGATCCCAAGGACGGCAAAGAGCACATCGTCCTGGTCCATGGCGATATTTCCTCTGGACGTGACGTACTCGTGCGCATTCATTCAGAATGCCTTACGGGGGACGTGTTTGGGTCCTTGCGATGCGACTGCGGCGCTCAACTTAACTACGCCCTTGAACAAATTGTCGAAGAAGGCGCAGGCATCCTCGTTTACTTAAGACAGGAGGGTCGCGGCATTGGCTTGTTCGAGAAATTGAAGGCTTACGCGCTTCAAGACAAAGGTCACGATACAGTTGAAGCCAATATACTCTTAGGCCATCAAGCGGATGAGCGAGACTACGGCATGGTCCCCGACATACTCCGTCAGATCGGAATCCATTCGGTTCGGTTAATCACGAACAATCCCGATAAAGTTAAAGCCCTACGCGAAGGCAATATTCTCGTGAAGGAACGCATCTCGGCTCCCCTTGCCGTGAACAAAGAAAACGTCTCCTACCTACGCGTCAAAGCACAAAAAATGCGGCATTTGTTAAACCTAGATGAGGTTTGTTTTGCCGACTGATGCCTTTCAAATGTTAGATGACTTGCGCCAGTGTTTCGCAAGATCATCTGGCAAGAGAAAGCGTCGCCCCTTCATCACCTTAAGTTTTGCCCAAAGTTTAGACGGCTGTCTCTCAGCTCGCAGTGGTTTTCCTTTCGCCCTGAGTGGCGAAGCCGCCTTAAAACTCACTCACGCCATTCGCTCCAGCCATGACGGCATTCTTGTCGGCATCGGAACCATTTTAGCGGATGATCCGCAGCTCAACGTTCGCCTTGTTGACGGGCCGACACCACAACGCATTATTCTCGATTCAAGTTTGCGCATTCAATTAAGCTCACGCCTTCTCAATGACAACGGGCGGAAGCCTTGGATTTTTTATGCACAAGACATGAACAGTCACTCCCTTGCAAGCTTGCGCGCCATGGGAGTGCATCTTTGGTCGGTTCCGCACAATGGCAGGGGGCTTTCTCTCCCCCACATCCTGCGAATTCTTGAGGAACAAGGGGTCCAGCACCTGATGGTCGAAGGTGGTGCGGAAATCATCTCGCAGTTTATTGAAAACGAATGCGTCGACTTCGCCATTGTCACAATCTCCCCCATGATTCTCGGCAATGAGGCTGCTGTTCGTTATCGTCTAAACAATGCGAATCACTACTTAAGCTGGCGCAACGCCAACTCCCAGACTTTGGGGCCGGATATTATTTTCTGGGGGGAACCTCTTTGGCATCCATTGTCCTTAAAGATACGCTACCCTGAGGAGCGCGCGTCATGAGAAATCGATTTCTTCTTTTTAAGGCGCCATTCGCTGTCACAGTTGAAGAAGAAGAAATCGATGTCACACTAGCCGATGACGAAGTGCTCTTACATACAGAAAAATCCGCCGTGAGCGCTGGAACAGAACGCCTTCTCTATCAGGGAGAATTCCCGAAAAATCTCCCCTTGGATGCGAACATAAAAAATATGGATGGTGAACTTGTTTACCCCCTTCGGTATGGCTACGCGGCTGTTGCTCATGTCGCCGATACGGGCGCGGGAGCTCGGCAGTGGATGAATCGAAGGGTTTTTGTTTTCGCCCCCCATCAGGAATGGCATGTTGCGCGAAGGAGTGAACTTTTCGAAGTTCCATCATCTCTTCCTTCCACGCAGGCGACGCTGCTAGCCAACATGGAGACGGCCGTCAGTCTTGTCACGGACGCGGCTCCGTTGGTTGGCGAACGCATCGCCATCGTCGGTGCTGGGCTTGTGGGCCTTCTCACTCTACAACTTCTAAAAGGATTTCCCGCCGCGGAAGTTGCTGTCATCGACACGGACGATGAACGCAGAGCACGCGCTCAAGCATGGGGCGCCACTGGGGTGAGTCCTATACTTCATCGCCACGGGCACTTTGATTTGCTCTTCGAGTTAAGTGGAAAGCCAGAACTTCTCAACGACTGTATTGACGCGGCCTTTTTTGGCGGGCGCATTGTTGTAGGCTCATTCTACGGTAACAAGTCGATGCCACTCGCGTTAGGCGGACGGTTTCACCGAGAACGCCTGCAACTCATTAGCAGTCAAGTGAGTCGCATCACCGGGCCATCCGCCGGAAGAATCGATAAAAGACGCCGTCTCGAATTTGCTGCACGACAATTGCATCAGCTTCCCTTTAAGGATTTGCAGACTGCCGTTGTTCCCATGCGAGAGGCGGCGAAGATCTACACATCCTTATGCGAACAACCGCAAAAACATCTCCACTGGGTGATTGACTATGCGGCATAAGAGAGGTGGATTATGTACCAAATTGGCCTCAAACAATCATTCATAGCCTTGCACCAATTAATCGGCGGCGACTGGGGAGCGGAGAATGTGCCTCATGCGCATCATTTCGCGGTTGAGGTATTGCTGACGGGGAAGTCACTGAATCTCCATGGCTACTTGTTTGATATTGCCGCCCTCAAGGATGGCATCAACGAAGTGATCAGCCGCTTCAAAAACGAACTCTTAAACAATTTCGCTGAATTCGAGGGGCTAAATCCCAGTATCGAGCACTTTGCTCGCATCTTCTTTGTGCAGCTAATGGCGAAAGTTCCATTCCCAGAGGTCGAAACGTTAACCGTACGCATGTGGGAGGATGAGAATGCTTATGCCTCCTACTCTCAGGCACTATGAAGATTGGATTTTTCTATAAAGGCGACTTAAACTCTCCGACCGGGGGAAACCTTTACGATCGGATGATCCTTCATCACCTTCCCTTCTACGATTGGGAAGTGACGAAGATACCCCTCAACAGCGAAGACGATACCCGTCGGGCGCAGGAGTCTATCTATGAGGGAAGGTTTGACCTCTTCCTCGAAGACGAACTCTGCTGGCGGGAATTGTCCTTCTGGACGCAAATCCCGCACAATCTCTGGCGCCCACGTGTGGGCCTTGTTCATGTTCTTTCCGCATTTTTAACCGAAGACCCTCGCCTACATCGTTTATGGTTGCATGAGGAACACGCATACCTTCAGAACCTCAATGCCGCTATTTTTGTCAGTGAGGCTCACCTCGACGATGTGTTGGATGTGATGGAGCTACCACTGCAAACTTTTATCTGTTTTCCTGGGCGCAATCATCTCGAACAGAACCTATTTAGTTTTCGCGCCAATAAGCCTCTCAGTGACCAACTCCGTTTTATAAATGTTGGATCACTGACACGTGAGAAGGGTGTGGATGAGGTTTTGGAGCAACTCGCCAGTTGGAAGGATGAGGGGTATCACGAATGGGAATTCACTATTATTGGTGACGGCCCTCAGGACTATAAAGAGTTGTGTCATCGCATTTGCGAGGAGCGACGCATTCACAATCACGTGCGCTTCCTAGGGGCGTTGCCATCAAATTTGGTCACGCAAGAAATCTTAAAAAGTGACGTCATGCTCCATGGAGCCTATTACGAATCATTTGGTATTGCATTGATTGAAGCGATGGGGCTCGGTGTTCCCGTGACGACTTGGAGTGAAGGAGGCCCTTGGGACATTATCGAACATGGAGTCTCAGGTCTTCTGATTCCTCCCCATGACCATGATCGTATTCGTGTTTATCTCTCACAGATGGTTGATACGCCGGAGCTCCTCAGCGCGATGCGCCCGGAAGCCCGGCGTCGCGCCAAAGAATTTCCAACTTGGGAAGAAACAACACAGCAGCTGGATGCCGCGCTCCGCAAGGTTTTAGCAAGCGCGGCCTGATTAGGGCTTTAGAATTGTCGGTAGCTTGAGAAGAGCGAGAGGAACAGGAACTTTGCTATTCGTCTCTTGTTTGCGTCTTATCTGCGAATATTCCGGAGACAAAATAAAGTTTTCAAGAGATCGCAGCATCGATACCGGCGCACGCATGGTATGCAAGGAAGTGATCGCCTGGTAATGATTCTGGTTCATGATAAGCGCAAGACGCATCAGCATAAAACCTAACAGCTCGACGCCACGCTCCTCACGAATGCGCCCCGAGTATGTGATGAGATCATACCAAGATTTTCGCTGTTCGGGAGACAACGAGCGCAACCACTTCCCAACCTTACCGGGTAATCGAGCTTCTTGCCCCTGAGCAAGGCGTGGCACAAGACCTTCCAATTGTTGATGCAAGAAGGTCACACTCCAGCCCCAAGCAGCACACCCTAGGCGCACGCCGAGGCGAAGCATCAGATGGCTCCATGTATTGTTGGGCAACACCTGAACAAAAGTTGGCACGTGCATACGACCCAACACATGTTTCTCGTGACTGAAACGATACTGACGTTTTGAGTCCGCCATCCATTCAATGTGCTCAAGAGACTTTTCAATGATGGCTTCACGCGAATGGGCTTTGGGCGCCGCGACCTTTACGATCTTCGCCCCATCATCAAGAACGGCAAGCAAGTCCGGCAGGAGAGATCCCACCTGCAGAACCGCGAGAAGAAACTTTTGCTCTTCATCTTTGATGTCGCGAATCGCTAGGACAGCGTGTTCAGCCAACAGCGGATTTAAACCGTACTCGTTGCGGTTCTCACCAGATATAGCCCAAGGATGAACCACTTTTTCATCTAAGCTTTGACGCGCGTGAAGAAGCGAAGCCACGCGCCATGCGAGATCATGCTTGTTAAGACGAGCGCAGATTCCCCACAACTCATCCAACTCTTTGTTGGTGTAATAAGAAAGGCGCGCCTTGCGTTGAATGATTTCCAGCAGAAGATTGTCATCCTTCTTTTGGCGCGCGAGCGTTAACAACTTCGACGTGACACGAAGAGGTGGCAATTCCGCATCATCTAGGAAGCTTAGAATCTCAGTCGTCGTCAGATCGGTTGGATCCGCGGCCATCCTTAAGATCCGCTGCATCACGACGCGTCGTTTTTCCGTTAGCGCTGGGGTTTTTGCAATCCAGGCGATCGCCGTGCGCTGCAAAGACTTCCAGTCAAACGGGAAGGCGCGTGTCGTCGTCCGTTGCGCTTCCTGGTAAAGGCTGTAGGCATCCCAAAGGTTTTCCTGGAAGTTTTCTTGTCCGGTCATAAAGAGATGGAAGTTCGCGATGGCTCGCCAGAAAAGATCACGAGCCTGATCTCCCGTCTGAAGATTCAAACATGGATACCAGAGGGCCACGTCGAGAGGCGAAGGTTGAAATTTTGTCGCTGCGTCCACATAGACTTCAAAAAGCTGGGGAAGAAGTGGTTCGAGATCAAGATTCGCCACCAGCATGTTTCCAACCGCGGCCCATGCTTCAGGGACACCCGGAACCCATTCCAAGGGATGGCGCAACAATTCATTGAGAGCCGCACGTCCCTTATGAGCCGGGCCTTCAAGACGCCGTGCTTCCGCTAAAAAGTCGTAAAGAAGCTTAAGGCGTTGGCGCCAATCATTTTCGGCTTTAAGCTGACGCCCGTAAGTACAAAGTCCATCTTCATCTCGCTGCACATGCACTTGTAAGAGAAGATGAACCGCGTCGTCATATTGTGGGGAATCTTTGCGAATCTTCGCCAGGAGCTTTCGCGCCAACGATTCGTATTCCATCTGTATCGCCAGCTTGGCCACATGCACAGTGAACAAATCAGCGGACAAATGAAGTGAGTGCCCAAACTCCTCCACCGCGTCATTGATCTCTTCTTCAAACTGTTGATAGAACACCAAGGCTTGATTCGGATCTTGTTTTGCCTCGAGCATGAAAAAGATCAGTTGTTCGAGAGGCAATCGACGCTCAAGCGTCCTTAACGAAGAGCTTAGAAGCGTCACTTTATCATCGACGCATAAACGCAGAAGTAAGTAGATGCGAATGCCGTCTTGAATCTTGTGATAACAATCTTCTTCCAACTCACAGGCTCGTGCCACCACACCGGGCAAGGCTTCCGCGGGAGCATAGAGAAAAGCGAGCTCGATCGCACGTGCGGCGCTCTGGCTCCCTGGCTGCAGCTGGTAGATCTGCCAGACCAATGGCTCGATGCTTTCCCACGATCCATCCTCCTCAACGCACTGACGGATTCTGAGCTCGATCTGCTTCAGCCGCGGTAGCTCATTGACCTCAAGCGATTCCGGTTCACCCACAATCAGGCGCTCGATGTGTTCCTGCTCCTTTGGCCCCAATCCCAACTGGACCGCCCAACGAAGGGCGCGCGCGTAAGCTAGGGGACTCGGCGTCTCCACCCCGTTTGAAGCGGACATCGTCAGCTGATCCTTAGGAATTTCGCGTTCCATACCGGGAATCCTGTCTTGGAGGGTCGTGCTGTAAGGGGAAAATCTCTTTTATTTTACCATGCTGGCCAATGAACTTGTGTGAGGTCCGGGTTTTCATTAATGTGAGGGTAACTAGTCAGTTTTTCATAGTTATTTTAATTTTTTATAAAAATATAAAAATTAATTTGACTAACTATTAAATTCGTTATACCTACGCAAAGCAATCACAGGTTTTAATTAAGTTTTTTTATCAAGACCTTGAAGCAAAAGCCGGTTCAAAGAGGGACCTCCATGTTAAAGATTCTGCTGGTTGATGATGATGATGCGCTCCGCATGACAGTCCGCGCGGCGTTGGAAACCCGCCGCTATGTCGTGGAAGAAGCAGAAAACGGTGAAGCCGCTCTCGAAGTTTTCGAACGAAATGGTCCATTCGACTTTGTGATTCTCGATGTCAACATGCCGCGCATGAACGGCCTTGACGCCCTCACACGCATTAAAGAAACAAATCCCAAAACTTGCTGTCTTATCTTAACGGCGTACACCAAACTTCAAGACGCCGTGGTAGCCATTAAAAATGGCGCCTACGACTACTTGGAAAAGCCCGTCGATGGTGAGCGCATTCTGAAAATTATCGACTCCGCGCTCGAAGCAAGCTCCATGGTGGAGGTCGCGGCCTTCTCCGCGCCAACACTTGAGTTTGACGAAGGCCGAAGCATGATCGGCTCTTCGAACTCCATCCGCAAAGTGTTCGACCTTATCTATAAACTGTCAAAAGTTGAGACCTCGGTCCTTATTCGTGGAGAAAGCGGGACAGGTAAAGAACTTGTGGCGCGAGCTCTTCACTATAACTCCCACCGCAAAAAAGGTCCTTTTGTTGCGGTAAACTGCGGCGCGATTCCTGAGAACCTCATTGAGAGTGAACTCTTCGGCCACGAAAAAGGCGCCTTTACTGGCGCTGATCGTCGCAAAATTGGCAAGTTTCAATTTGCGTCCGGCGGCACTCTCTTCCTCGATGAGATTGGCGACATCAGCCCACAAATGCAGGTGAAGTTGTTGCGCGTTCTCCAGGAAAAGCGCTTCACTCCCGTGGGCAGCAACCAAGAGCTTACAGCGGATGTGCGCGTGATCTCCGCGACAAACCGACCTCTGGAAAAAATGATCGAAGACGGCCGCTTCCGCGCCGATCTCTTTTACAGGTTGAATGTTCTACCGATTCAGCTTCCTTCCTTGAAGGATCGTCGGGAAGACGTTCATGCGCTGATTCAGTTTATGATTAAAAAATTTAATAAACTGCATGCGAAACAAATTGCGGACATTCAACCGGACGCCTTGGCGGCATTGAAATCTTATTCGTGGCCAGGCAATATCCGTGAGCTTGAGAACGTCATCGAGCATGCGTTTATCATTGAAACAAGCGTTAGGATTCACCTTGAATCGCTTCCACATCATATCCAGAACAAAAAATTGGATTTACCCGTGGGAGCCACGGCGTTAGCCACTGAAGACTTTCTCGCGGCCGCCGAAGAAATCGGCAACGTGGATGCACTGAAGTACCCGGCCCTTAAAGAAAAGTTCGAAAAGGAATTCATTCAGAAAGCGCTGCGTGCTTTCAATGGTCGTATCAATCAGACTGCGGAGCACACACAGATGACAAAAGTCACATTGCTGCGCAAACTCGAAAAATACGGCATCGACCCCAAAGAATATCGCAACTAAACAAAAAGGAACGCGGCCTATCTGTCCGCGTTCCTTACCCTACAAAACAAACACTCTATGATTTGATCACAAGTGTTTTCCAAGCCAACATTGCCCCATCCGCCATCTTTTGCGTTTGAAAGTAATAGTTCATCAGAGAGCTTTGTTTAAGCACATTGTCATTTGTATTCGTTGTGTCTTTGACGCCTCGATCTTTATAGAGAGGTTGGCTTGCAATGATTTCATTATTCAACGTGTCTTCGAAAAAAAGTTGCGAGGTGATGTATTCCGTTCCATTCACACGAATGGTGAAATGCACGTGAATCGTTCGGCCCGAGTACCAGCCAGGAAAGCAGGTATCGAAGTCCACGCGACCTTGGGCATTTGTCGTCTGCACGCCTCGGAAGTAGCGCTTGGCTTTTGCACCGCTATTGTTGCCGGTGCACATGCTATTCGCATCATTCCCCGAATACAAACCGACGGATGAACAATGCCAGATGTCAACGGAAGCACCTGAAACAGGTTTGCATTTGCTATCGACAACAAGAAAGGTCATACGTGTGGGAAGTCCCATTTCTCCTTCGCTGATGTCCTGACGCTCTTGCGTTTTTGCGTAACATGGCCCAAGCGTTGCGGCCTTGTACACCGCACAGGTGGTTCCCAAACCATCGGTAAACGGGTCCGGGTAATTCCCTTTCATCACCGTGGTACCACCGGAAGCCCAAGGCGTTGAGCTGTCACCTGCGGGTGTTTGTGTCGTTGGAGTTTGCGTTGTTGGCGTCTGCGTCGAAGCATCGCCAGAGGGCAAATTTGTCGAAGGATTGGTAGTGTCATCCGCCGGTGTTTGATCAGATGTTCCACCCTTATTTCCCGCGGGGCTCGTGCGCCCTTTTGGATTTTGTCCGGCTTTTTCGGAGTTGCAAGCTTGCATGTAAATATACGGAAGAGCTAACGCGGTGCTCCCGAGGACGTAAAAAAAATTACGTCGATCTCTTTTCTGCATAAGATCTCCCAAAGACTCTCAGGTAAGGAGAAAGAAGGGTGCTTTCGCACCCTTCTTTTGAAACAAAACCGAAGTTATTTATGGAGTCCCCTGAGAGTTTCCGCCTTCAGCGGGTTTCTCTCCAGGAGCCTTCGGAGGCATTGGCGGCATGGGTGGCTTCTGAGGAAGATTTTTCTTCTTATCAGCAAGGAAAGCTTCAAACTCTTCTTTGCTCAGTTTGCCGTCACCATCTTTGTCATATTTCTTGAGAATCTCTTCCCATGATGGATTGGGAGCTTTGTCGCCGCCGCCATGCTTTCCGCCATGAGATGAATCACCCGGGCCATGACCCTTGCCTTTGCGATGACCGCCCACGCGTGGCGCCATGGAAGCAAGCAGAACCTTAAGTTCATCAACAGAGAGGAGCTTGTCATCGCCCGCATTCTTTGCGAACTCCTCTTTTAACTTCGCTTTGATCTTCTCTTGCACTTCCGCTGGAAGAGAAGAGAATTTGCCACAGAACTTTTCAGGAGCTGAAACATATTCATCTTCAGAAAGACTTCCGGATGAATCGGCATCAAGTTTTGCCATCATCTTTTCCGCCATTTTCTGCAGACGCTCTTCTTTAAGATCGTCCATCACAGAGTCATCCACTTCCCCTGACTCGTCTTTGTATGCGGATTCGATAGCATCGCTGAGATAGGAGTCAATCGCTCTATCGTCAGCGGTATCGTTTGTTGCTGTCTCGGTGTTCTTCGCATTTTCGTCTTTAGACTCAATGGAACAAGCAACAAGTGTCAAAGAGCAGAGCAAAGGAGTCAGGAGTTTTAGCTTCATGGGAATCACCTTTTTGTTATTAGGGTCTCACCCGGTTTCCATCTTCAAGTTTCGACTCAGGCCCTACTTCCAGCCCTTCCGAAAATCGAAAAGTTGAAATCTTATCGGCATATTTTACTGAAAACTTAAGCGCCACTAACAATTCAAAAATATCAAGCAGTTAGATGGGCACAATTTTCGCCATATTCAAAAAATTTGAGGATAGACAACCCCACCTCGAAGCCTTTTTTTGAATACTCATTTTTCTAAAGAAATCCTGAAAAATTCCGATAAGAACAAATGTGGAAGGGGTCCGCATGAGCGCGATTAAGGAAAAAATCGTTTTAAAAGACATCGCTATCGGCATCGCCGTCAGCGACTACCCCGACTATCGCTCTTATCTTGCCGCTCTCTACCAAGCCGCAAAAGCGCGCAATTCATCTTACTCATACGCTTTGCTCTCACTGGATCTTGGGCTCTCGTCGACAAATGGCTTCTCAGTCATCCAAGGAAAACGTGATCTTTCGGAAAAGACAGCCACGCGTATCAGTGAGAGACTGCAACATTCAGCCGCACAGAAAAAATATTTCCTCGCTCTTATAAAGCATGAACACGCAAAAACGAGCGTGGAACGCGAAGAGGCTTTTCAAGAGCTTATCGAAATCAAACAGCGCCAGCTCCCTAGCGATACCGACCGTCGCCAGCTTGCGTTTTTTAAACACTGGTACAATGCGGCGATTTTGGAACTGCTTGGATTGGAAAAGGCCTCCGACAAACCAGAGTGGATCGCGGAACACCTTAGACCCGGTGTTTCCGTTCCGAAGATAAAGCAAAGCCTCGACCTTCTTCAGGAACTCAAATACCTCGCTTTTGATCCTAAAAAAGGCAGACTCGTGCCAACGGAAGCGACAATCTCCACAGGCAATGAAGTCGAACGCCTTGCGATCTTTAGTTACCATCGCCAAATGCTGGAGCTAGCAACCCAAGCCATGGATATCATCCCAGCTGAAGAGCGCGACATCAGCGCCGTCACGCTCCGCGTGAGTCCTCAGCTTCGTGAACAAATGAAAGAAGAAATCGTTGCCCTCAGGAAACGTTTTATTGCTTTAGCCAACGAATCGAGCGCGAGTGAAGAAATCCTCCAGGTGAATTTTCAGCTGTTCCCTCTTTCCAAGAAGGGCCAAAAAGAATGAAACGGCTCATGCTCCTAAACCTTGTGGTTTTGTTGCTTTCCTGTGCAGTGGAAGCGGGCAACCCTTCGACTAAAAAACCAACCGGCACGGTCAGCGTTCAATTCGCAAAGACGGAAGACAGTGAGAATCAAAGCTTCCAGCTTATGATTAATAGGATTGAGCTCGCAGCGGATGATACAACCACAGCATCCTTAAATCCGGATGTGAACGAAATCGAATTATTCTCTGGCTCCCAAGCAGATGATGTTCTTGCCGTGAAAGGACAAGAGGTCGCTGTGGGCAAGTACGCAAAAATATATGTCCGCTTGGATGAAAAGCGGCCACCGGTCTATCGAGGTCGCGATGGTAAAGAGATGCGTGTGGAGATTGACCACTTGGAAGATCGTGCCTTCTACTTTGCGGAAAGCTTCGAAGTGAAAGAGGGCGAAGAAACAAAAGTTCTCGTCAGCCTTGATCCGCGTCGTTCACTTATTGCTTCAAAAGATCGTCCTGGAAATATGGTGTTTGAACCGATGGGTGGTGCGTTTCCGAAACCAAAAGAATCACGCTTTGAGGGAACTGCACCCTCGGCGGAGTTTGTGACTGTTTGCGCTTATGCATATGGCTTTATACAGCCTCCCCCTCCTCCGTTCTCCCCTCAAGGGGACGATAGAAACAGACCGGATAAACAGTTCTCCCGATTCATGATTGATAAGGGACCGGGGCGTTTGGGCTCGGCCGCGCGCCCACCCAAAGTATTTGATTCAAAAGACGTCGTCGTGAAGGATGAAACCGCGCAATGTGATAACGCCTTTGCACGAGCGCCGGTCCAGAATCAAAAATACGTATTGAGCCACTTGCCGCCAGGAAGCTATCTCGTACGCTTCTTTAAGGCCGATGGCAAATACCAAGACGCCGAACAAGAAATTACTGTGGTTAATAAATGAGATGCCTAGAAATAAAGGGCGGCTCTAAAACCAAGATAGGTTATGTAATAGCTCTCAACGTTTCCGCTCGATAGCTGGATGCTTGTAGTACGCTGTTTATAACCCACCATGAGGTCAAGAAACTCACGCGTGATATCAAAGTTCGCGCCCGCGTCCAGATCAAGTCGTGTACCACTCTTCACTTCTTCCGTTAACACATTGCGAAACTTTCCAACACTAACACTAGACGCATCAAAGTAGAAAACGCCGATGCGATTAATCGGAATCAAAAATCCAGCGTTACCACCATATCCACTACCAGAAACATCGAGTATTTCCGTTCCCTGACTATTCACCTTGAGATCGAGCTGGCTAAAGACACCGCCCACGTAAAAAGCCCACAAGCGGTAGCGCAGTATCGTATCCTGCCACGCTGTTGTGATGGAGCTCTCGTTAAGGAGGAAGCTCGTGCGATTGGTATCCGTTCGCACCAAAAAGCCATATTCGCGGTTTTCACCCGCATGACCACCAATCGAATAGCTCAAACCTGTACCGGTATCATTGCTAACGATGAGTTTGCTTTTATAAGTCGTCAAGCCAAACGTCGAATCGACAAAAAATGTCGGAGCAAACCTCGCGAAATCATCCTTTTCGCGAGCCATCAGTTGAGATGTGAATCCCAAAGAAAAAAGTAGAATAGCGAGACTTTTAATATTCACGGTAAACCTGCAATTGACGGGCTTTATTGGATTATCGGCGGAATCGAGCGCGGCTCAATGGTGGAGCGGGGGAATTTGCCTTGCTATCTTTTTGTTATGCATAAATAATCATTGAAATTAAGGCATTACGCTTCCAAAACCTTTAAAAAAGTAGCAAAGTGGCTTCTACTTTCCGCATTCTCGGTATCGACCCTGGCTCCCAGGTGGCTGGCTTTGCATTGATCGAAGCCCCACGGAAGAACGTGTATATTCCGCAAGATTTTCGCATCATTGAGGCGGGTGCTCTCCGAGCGCAGGCAAACCAACCGCTTTCCGAGCGCATTGGTCACATGCACGAAGCGCTATTTAAAATGGCAAGTGAATGGGACCCCGACGTCTGCGGTATCGAAAAAGCCTTTGTCGGCGTCAATATCAGCTCCGCCCTCAAGCTTGGTGAAGCGCGCGGCGCTCTCATCACCGCTGTGCGTCGCGCACAGGTGCCGGTTCACGAAATCACGCCAACGAGAGTGAAGAAAACAATCACCGGGCAAGGCCACGCATCCAAACAACAGATCAGCCTCGCACTCAAACTCCTCCTTCGGTTTGAGCAGGGGAAACTCCCCTTTGACGTGAGTGACGCCTTGGCGGTTGCTCTTTCCCTGGGACTCTGTTTTCATGAGTTTTCGTTGCCGTCCCAGGTCCCGGCAAGGCCTAAGAAAGGAGCACCCCTTGATCCAAACAACCGGTAAATTTCCGCAAGTACGCATGCGTCGCATGCGAGCGTCTTCATTCTCACGCCAGCTGATGAGTGAGAACCAATTGACGCCGCAGGATTTGATCTATCCGGTTTTTGTGATTGATGGAAGTCAGCGCGAAGAACCGATTGCTTCGATGCCAGGCATTCAGCGTCAAACAATCGACTTACTTCTTCATACCGCTGAGAAATGCGTGAGCTTGGGAATTCCCGCGTTAGCTCTCTTTCCAGTGATCCAAGACAACCTCAAAGATGAAACGGCGAAGGAAAGTTATAATCCGAACGGTTTGGTTCCTCGCACTGTGAAAGCATTAAAGCAGAGATTTCCAGAACTCGGTGTCATTACGGATATCGCACTAGATCCCTATACCAGCCACGGACAAGACGGCCTTATCAACAGCACCGGTTATGTTCTTAACGATGAGACAACCGCCGTGTTGATGAAGCAGGCGCTCTCACACGCCGCCGCCGGTGTCGATATCGTCGCGCCTTCCGACATGATGGATGGACGCATCGGGATGATTCGTAGCGCTCTGGATGATGCGGGTTTCACCCAAACAAAAATTCTTTCTTACGCGGCGAAATATGCCTCCGCTTTCTACGGCCCTTTTCGTGACGCGGTGAGCTCCGCCAAGGCCCTGGGTAAAGCGGACAAAGCCACGTATCAAATGGACCCCGCTAACAGCGACGAAGCCATCCGAGAAGTGGCGCTAGATCTAAACGAGGGCGCTGACATGGTTATGGTTAAACCAGGTATTCCTTACTTGGATATCGTACGCCGCGTTAAGACGGAATTTGGTGTTCCCACATTCGCGTATCACGTGAGTGGTGAGTACGCGATGCTGAAGGCCGCTGCTCAAAACGGCTGGATCAATGAACGAGCCTGCGCCTTGGAAGCACTGTTGAGTTTCAAACGTGCCGGCGCTGACGCTGTCTTATCTTATTATGCGCTCGAAGCCGCTCAGTGGCTGCGCTCGCGCTAGAGGTGAATGAATGTCTGTAAGCCATTTCATAGCGATTCGCTACCTCAAGGCCAGTCAGGAAAATCGCTTTTTCTCATGGATTAGCTTTCTTTCCATCGCTGGACTTGCCATCGGCGTTGCAGCGCTCATTGTTGTGATCTCGGTTATCAATGGTTTCGAACACGAATTACGCGAGCGCTTTCTTAACGCGAATGCTCACATCATGGCGTACCGCTACCCCGCGGGAATGGAGAATCCCCACAAGTGGGGCGAGATCATTCAGAAAGACTTTAAGGGCAAGGTAAAGGGAACATCCCCATTCATTCACTATGAAACCATGCTCAAAAGCAAAAATGCGATGCACGGCGTATTGGTCCGTGGCATCGAGCCTCGTGAACGAGAAAAAGTCCAATCCTTACGTGACTTGATTCAGCCCAAAGACGCACTCGATAAACTTCAGCAGGAAATCGATGATGTTGCCGCGGGTAAACCTGTTCCCGAGATCCCCGGGATCATCGTCGGCTCAGGTCTTCTCGGCATCATTGATGCAAAAGTGGGCGATACAATCCAGCTCGTATCACCGAGCGAAGAAAAATACACCGAGCTCTACCCGTTTAAAATCGTGGGTACCTATAACTCCGGCTTAAAACACTACGACAACCGCCTCGCCGCCATGAGTCTTGTCGCCGCGAAACGTTTTTTCAAGATGGGCGATGTGGTTACTGGTTTGGAAATTGGCCTCTACAAGCCGGAAGACAGCATCAAAATCACCCAGCAGATGGATCAGAAATACAATCTGACTTTCCGCGAATGGCAATCCTTCAACGGCCCCTTGTTTGAAGCGATGGAGAAGGAACGTTTTGTCATTAGCCTTATCGTCGCCATGGTGGTTCTTGTCGCCGCATTCAACATTTTGACGACGATATTTGTGTCGGTCAGTCAGAAACAGCGGGACATCTCAATCTTAAAAGCCTTGGGCGCCACAAACCGTCAGATCGTCGGGCTCTTCGTAAATCAGGGCATCTACATCGGCACCATTGGCAGCGCGGTGGGGATCGTCCTTGCGTTTATCATTTCCAAAACCCTCGAAAAGTACCAATTCATCGATCTTCCCGAGCCTTATTTCTTGAAACACCTACCTGTTCACTACAGTCCGACGGTGTATTTAGGAATCGCTTTTGCCGCAGTCATCGTGTGCATCATTGCTGGACTATACCCAGCTTTCATTGCCGCTCGCGTCCGACCAACGGACGGGTTCCGAGGAACTGGCGAAGCTCTTTAAGACGACGACCCTTACAGGCTCTAGCCCTCAAGATGAAAGTGGGGTTAAGAGCTTAATATTCTTTCCTTTTATTTTTATTGGTGTTACTTTAAATAAAACTCAGATCAACGCCTCTTCGTCAGGAGTGGGGTTTGACCACCGAAGAAGCTAAAAAGCGCAAGATCGAGCCTGGCAGTGTCAAATTGCAGATGGCAGGGGATCTTATGCTCGCGCGGCCATCTGATCCTGAAGCTCTTCCTCTTTTTCGAAAGTACGAAGCGCTCTTAGAAAAACTCGCGAACATGCCTAAGGAGGAACGCCTCCTTAATTATAAGTTTTTCATCGCTCTTATTCTGACGGGACACGCCAAGAAAGTTCAGGAGACTTCTGAACGAAAGCGCATCTTCGATTTAAAGAACCAGATCTTTTTTGATATCGCCGGGAACCTTAATACGCGTCGGAAGGTGGCTTTTTGGTACCTGACGTCAAAAAATTTCCGCGTTCTTAAATTTTGCCCAGCGTGTGAAGAAAAGAATAAGAAGTCAGACCAACCACGGCATTTGTGGAAATTCTGTAAGAACTGTTCGGTGGATAGAAAGTTTTATAACGTTCTTTCCATGCATCATAAATTCGATGACGGATCAGCGACCATCTTCCTTAGCAACGACCTGATCGGGCAGATCAAGAACCTGCGCGTGACACAAAAAGCTCATCTTGAAGATCACGAAGAAGGCGCCAAGTTAGGGAAGTATATCTACAACATCAAAGGCCTTAATATCTTCGATATCGAAAGCGTCATCTCCGTTCACAAAAAACTTTTACATCTCAAATAAAAAGCCCCGCGATCGCGGGGCTTCGTTTTAATCACCAAAAATCCGGTTAAAAAACCCATGATGACCAGCGACTGATTCATCGCTGATAGCCGCGTATTTTTCCAAAAGCTCGCGCTGCTCTTTCGAAAGCTTTTTGGGAATCTGCACGGCGAACTCGACGTAAAGATCGCCGCGGCCGTGGCCACGCAAGCGAGGAACACCCTCACCTGCAAGGACAATACGACTGCCGTGCTGTGTTCCCGCCGGAACTTCCATTTCTTGCGTTCTATTCTGCAATAGCGGCACCGTGACCTTCGCTCCAAGGGCCGCCTGTGCCATCCCAATGGTCTGACGCAAAAGAATATCCGAGCCATCGCGAATGAAAGCCTCGTGCTCTTTGACATCGAGGAATACATACAAGTCACCCGCTGGGCCATTGTATGGACCTGGTTGACCTTCGCCAGAAACGCGGAGACGCACACCTTGGTCCACACCCGCGGGGATTTTAACGCTTACTTTTTTCTTTTCAAAAACGACGCCTTTACCGCGACACACGGAACAAGCTTTCTCAACGGACTGCCCTTCGCCGTGACATGTGGGGCATTCCATCGCGACAGAGAAGAATCCTTGGTTGCGACGAACCTGACCGACCCCACCACAAGTTTTACATGTTGTTTTATTGGTACCTGGCTCAGCGCCATCACCACCGCACGGCTTACAAACAGCTTCTTTTTCAAATTCAATTTCTTTCTCGATCCCGAAGATCGCTTCCTCGAATTCAAGTGTCAGATCATAACGAAGATCAGCTCCGCGCCGTGCACGCCGACGTCCGCCACCGCCTCCCGTTGAGAAGCCAAAAAAATCCTCAAAGATCGAACCAAAACTAGAGAAGATGTCATCAACGTTATGGAACCCTTGGTATCCTTGTCCTGACAGCCCAGCATGGCCGTACTGGTCATAGATACGTCGCTTCTCTTCGTTGGATAAAACTTCGTAGGCTTCCGAGGCTTCCTTAAATTTATCTTCAGCCTCGGTGCTATTCCCGTTCCGATCCGGGTGATATTTTAACGCGAGCTGGCGATAGGCCTTTTTGATCTCTTGCGCCGATGACTCGCGAGAAACCTCAAGGATTTCGTAATAGTCGCGTTTTTTCATCTAGAACTCCGCTTAAACAATTCTTCTCTGCTTAAAAACTATGCTCGGGACCAGGAAAGGTCTGCTCGCGAACGTCTTTTCCATATGCGTTTAACGCTTTTACAACATCCTGCCCCATGTTGGCATATTGTTTTAAGAATTTTGGTTTGAAATCCTCGTTAAAGCCAAGAAGGTCATGGATTACGAGCACCTGTCCATCCGCTACGCCTGCTCCGATGCCAATCGTCGGGATACGAAGAAGCTTTGACAGTTCAGCCGTTAAAGCCGCCGGCATGAGTTCTAGCACGATGCAAAATGCTCCCGCATCTTCAAGAGCCTTCGCATCGCTCAGAAGACGTTTTCTTCCTTCATCCTCACGACCTTGGACACGATATCCGCCGATTGAATGAATGCTTTGGGGTGTTAATCCTAGATGGCCCACCACCGGGATGCCCGCGGCAACGATAGCCTTCACCGCGGGAATAACAGCCGCGCCACCTTCCAACTTAACAGCCTGCGCACCACCCTCTTGGATCAAGCGCACGGCATTGGTGACCGCTTGTTCAGGCGATGCCTGATAAGAACCAAAGGGCATATCAGCCACAACAAAAGCTCTTTTGGTTCCACGAACAACGCAACTCGTATGGTGGATCATCATCTGCATGGTAACAGGCAATGTATTTTCAAATCCCAATACCACATTACCCATGCTGTCACCGACGAGCACCATGTCCACATCGCTCTTATCGACGAGACGCGCAAAGGCGGCATCGTAACAGGTAACCATAACGATTTTTTCGCCCTGTTGTTTTTTCTTCAACAAACTAGGCAAGGTTACAGGCTGGTATTCACCAAGGTATTTTCCCATTGCGTTTCCCTTTAAAGAAATCGAGCCGTCACAGAATTCTTAACGTCCTTCAAGCCACGCGGTGGCCCTTGATACACAATCTGCCCACCAGAGTCCGCGGCTTCAGGCCCTACTTCAATAAGCCAATCCGCTGATCGAATAACGCCCAAATGGTGTTCAATCACGATCACCGTATGGCCGTGAGAAGTTAAATTTCTCATTTGAGCCAAGAATGTTTGCACATCCCTGTCGCTCAGACCTGTCGTCGGTTCATCAAAGATCAAAATGCACGGTTTATCTTCACGCTGTTCTTTCAGTAGATTGAGCAGCTTTAAGCGCTGCGCCTCCCCACCCGAAAAGGAACTCGTGTTTTGCCCCAACGTCACGTAACCGAGACCAAGCTCAATCACGGCGTCGAGTGTTTTTGTAATGGCTGATTTGTCGTAAAAAAATTCGCGCGCTTGAGCGACTGTCATGTTCAACAAGTCGATAAGAGACTTGCCCTTGTACTCAATAGCGAGAACAGCGGGACTAAAGCGACGGCCTTCACATTCAGGACAAATGATATCCATTTCACCCAAGAAGGATAAATCTTCCGTCACTGTGCCTAGTCCGCGACAGTGTTCGCAACGTCCCGCATCCGTATTGAAACTAAAGTGTGAAGCCGTTAGATTCGCGGCTTTCGCGTGGGGCAAGGACGCATAGAGAGTTCTAATCGGCGAAAGTATGCCGAGATAAGTCAGAATGTTGGATCGAACGGAGCGACCAATCCCCTGCTGACTCACAAGAACCACCTCGCGGTGTTTCTGAATCAATCGCGCGGGCTTAATTCCGTCTGCTATCGGATAAGCTTCAAAATCATTTAGAGACTGCCCGAGAGCTTCCGCCAACATCGGGTACAACGTGTGCTGCACAAGGCTGGTTTTGCCGCTGCCACTTACCCCACAAACAACCGTTAAATGCCCTGCCGGGATAAGAGCGTCGACGCCAGCCAAATTGTGCGTTCGCGCTCCCTTGAGCTCGATAAAATCTTTGAAGCTCGCATCAATCGATCGCGAGGAGGTCCATTTGGAATCGTTATTTTCCACGCGCGGTTTACCCGCGTACACCATTTCGCCACCTTTGTGGCCTGCATCAGGTCCGATCTCAATCAAATGGTCCGCATGATTGATCAAGGTTTTCTCATGCTCAACAACAACAACGGTATTACCTTGATCCTTCAACTCGTGAATGACTTCCAACAAGTTGTGGCTGTCGCGCACATGCAAACCCACACTGGGTTCATCCAGGCAGAAAAGCGTGCCTGTTAACGCGCTACCAAGACTCCGCGCCATGTTAATGCGTTGCAACTCGCCGCCCGAAAGTGTGCGAGCCGATCGGCTCAAAGTGAGGTAACTCAGCCCCATCTTCATCAAGTAAGCGACGCGCGCCTCACCTTCTTCCAGCGCTTCCTTCAATCCCATCACGCCGTCTTTACTATCGAGATCCAAAAGCCCACGTTCGGACAACTCGCCGCGCAACGCCGCCAACCATTGCACAAGCTGTCGCACTGGTTTTTGCGCAACTTGGGAAATATTCTCGCCCATCACGCGAAAGGCGAGCGAGTTGGCATTAAGTCGATGCCCTTGGCATTCAGGGCATGTGTCATAAGTGCGATAACGCGCGGCATGAATGCGATAATGAGCTTTGTATTTTTTGCGGTCCAAATATTCAAAGTAACCATTGATGCCGACGAAGGAATCGCCTTTGGCACCGCTGTACAGCCATTGCCATTCATCCTTGGTGTACTTTGCAAACGGCTTATCAACATCAATACCAAGGACCTTGGCACTCTTCTTCGCCCAAGTATAAAAAACCACATGCTTGCCAAAGTTCCAGCAAGCAACACCCTTCGCGGTTAGACTTCCATTTTGATCGGGAATGACTTTCTTCTGATCCAAAACGCTGACTCGCCCAAAGCCTTGGCATGAAGGGCAAGCACCCAGCGGATGGTTGAAGTTAAGCATGGCCGGTGACGAAAGTTCTTGAAAGGTTTTATCACACGACATGCAACGAAGATCCGTCGCGAATTTCCATATCGCGCCGTCGTCCGCGACCACTCCCAACTGCCCACGTCCAGCGGAGAAGGCTAGTCCGGCAG
The DNA here is from genome assembly GCA_964404325.1 of uncultured Oligoflexales bacterium. Classification (GTDB taxonomy): domain Bacteria; phylum Bdellovibrionota_B; class Oligoflexia; order Oligoflexales; family Oligoflexaceae; genus CAYOJQ01. The sequence continues at coordinate 8,514 of CAYOJQ010000014.1, read as the reverse complement.
CCTCGGCAAGACGCGGTGTCTCCGCATCACTGACAGTGACGCGATCAATGATGACTGAAGCGTTTTTCAAGTCAGTTGCTTTGCAATCGTGAAGCTTTACAACCTGACCATCAACAAGCAGTCGCGTGAAACCTTGAATCTCAAGTTGAGATTTAAGGTCCTTAACCTTCATTTTTTGCCACTGAAGCATCGGTGCTGTGACCATGACTTTTTTGTCAGGCCATTTCTGTACAAGCTTTCGCGCCACGGTCTCGGGCGTATCGCGTATGACTTCTTCGCCACAGCCCGGGCACACAATGTTTGCAATGTGAGTGAAAAGGATACGGACGATATCAATCATCTCAGTCAGCGTACCGACTGTGGATCGGTTGTTGAGACCACTTCGACTTTGTTGCACCGCGATGGCTGGCGGAAGATTGCGAACTTCTTTCACACCCGGCTTCGGCATGGCCTTTAGGTATTGGCGGGCAAAACTCGACAAGCTCTCAACATAGCGGCGGTAGGCCTCACCATAGAGAGTATCAAACACCAATGAACTTTTGCCCGATCCAGACACACCCGTGACAACGGTATACTCCCCGAGTGGGAAGCTGACATTGAGGTCTTTCAGGTTGTTGGTCGTGACAGAGCCGAGCTCAATGCTTTCCTTCACAAACCATCCCTTTTTTTAATATTCCTGCCGGATTCCAGCGGAGAATTCTGTATAATGAATTTCAGACACCATTCCAACCGGGAAGAGTCATGAACCGAGAATCGGCGCAAAGCATTCGACCAAGCAGAATCGCCTTGGCTGCAGGGCTTTTCATGGCCGCTCTTATTGCCATTTTATGGTGGCTTTACAGCCCGGGACTGCCCATTCCCAAAGAAACGGCTGCTCGTCGTGAAAATACCCCCGGCTTGTTCTATCAACAAATAGGGACTACGCCCGAGAACTTCGAGCAGAAGATCGGAAATGATCCCGAAATCACTCAATACACGATTGAATTGGGCCAGAAAAAGAGCCCCATTGAAGCCGAAAAGTGGGTGGAAGAATTACAAAAACTTGGGTTGGACGCTTTTTACACGCCCCTTCATATCCGCGGAAAAGTCTTTTATCGTGTTCGGCTGGGGATTTTTCCTAACGAAGCCCAGGCCCAAACCATTGCCCAGAAGCTTCTCCAGGAAAAGGATATCTCGGGCACCATTAGCCGTCTTTAAAAGGGAGCTCACGGGGCGGTCGGATCGACATCCTCTTCTATGTCTGGTTTCCCGTCCAAATTGAAGTCGTACATGCGTTTTGTGACCTTTCCCGAGGCATCGAGCACTTCCACAAGGTCAGGAATTCTATCTCCATTAAAATCCCAAGCCTTAAAGGCAAGCTCGCGCTTTTCTTCCTTGTCTCCCCGCATATAACGCCGCCAAACTGGTTGATAGGCCGGCATCGGTTCGGGATTTTCCTCGAAGAGACCTGGCTCAATAACGACCTTTAAGGGGACTTCGGCACCAGAATTTTCGGTTGTGGCGCAATGCGTGAGTAAGCTACAAACGCCTAGCCAAAATAAGGTCTTAACGGAGATGCTGGTGAAGCCCCTGGAGGCAGGATGGCTCATCGTTTCGCCCTCTAAAAATAATGAACAGGATCATCATAGGCTTCGGCGTTTTTTGCCTCGAACCTAAACAACGCGAAAGCCGATGGAGATCGGAAGACTATGCAAGATATTAATTTAATTAGAAATTTCTGCATTATTGCACACATTGACCATGGGAAATCCACCCTGGCCGACCGCTTGATCGAGCGGACAGGAGCCGTGACCTCCCGGGAGATGAAGGATCAACTTCTCGATAGCATGGACATTGAGCGTGAGCGCGGCATCACCATTAAAGCTCAGACAGCTTCCATGAACTACCGCGCGAAAGACGGTAAGACCTATCTTCTTAATCTTATCGACACCCCAGGGCACGTCGACTTCAGTTACGAAGTTTCACGCAGCCTCGCGGCCTGCGAGGGTGCACTTCTCGTTGTGGACGCGACGCAAGGTGTTGAAGCGCAGACTGTCGCAAACGTTGAGCTCGCGTTTTCCAACAATCTCGCCATTGTTCCCGTTATCAACAAGATCGACCTTCCGAGTGCCGACCCCGAAAGCGTGATGCTTCAAATCGAAGACGAACTGGCAATCGAAGCAACGGAAGCCGTGAAAGCAAGCGCAAAGGCAGGCATCGGTATCGATGACATTCTGGAAGCCATCGTTAAGCGCATTCCACCGCCAAAGCCACCCGAAGACGATCGCCTCCGTGCGCTCATCTTCGATAGTTGGTTCGACCCTTACTTGGGGGCCGTTTCCTTGGTGCGAGTTTTCTCTGGGGAGCTCTATCGCACACAAAAAATGACCATGATGTCGATCGACAAGTCGTTCGAAGTTTATAAGGTCGGTGTGCTCACGCCAAAAGCAGTTGACGTGGAGAGACTCACAACCGGGATGGTAGGCATAGTTTCAGGCGCTGTTAAAGAAGTCGCCGATACTCGCGTGGGTGACACGATCACCGAAACGAGCAACCCAGCGCCTGAGCCACTTTCAGGGTTTCAAGAAGCCAAACAAATGGTTTTCGGTGGTATCTTCCCTGTCGATGCCAGCGATTATCAGTTGCTGAAAGACTCGATTGAAAAGTTGAAACTCAACGATTCATCACTAACAACAGAAGTGGAGAGTTCCAACGCTCTCGGCTTCGGTTTTCGCGTTGGTTTTCTAGGTCTACTCCACATGGATATCATCCAAGAGCGCCTTGAACGCGAATACAACCTTGATCTGATCTTCACCGCGCCAACGGTTGTTTACAAAGTCTTCACCAAAAAGGGTGAAGAGCTTCAGATCGAAAATCCGGCAAAACTTCCCGATGTCACTTACATTGAGCACATCGAAGAACCGTACGTCCTCATGACCATTCGTACACCGGAAGAGTACATGGGCGGTCTTCTGAAGCTTTTGACCGAGAAACGCGGCATTCAGAAAAACATGGAGTTCACGACAGCAAAGAAAGTAAAGCTGACCTATGAACTGCCCATGAACGAAATGATTTTCGACTTCCACGATAAGTTGAAAAGTATTTCTCGCGGCTATGCCTCGATGGATTACGAAGTGATCGACTACCGCGAAGGGGATCTCGTTAAACTTGATATCCTTGTGAACAGCGAACCCGTCGATGCTCTCGCATGTATTGTTCACCGGTCTTATGCCGCGACACGCGGGCGACAACTTTGCGCGAAGTTGAAGGAACTTCTTCCTCGCCAAATGTTCCAGATTGCCCTGCAGGCAGCGATTGGTGGCAAAATTGTGGCACGTGAGTCGATTTCTGCTCTACGCAAAGACGTTACGGCGAAATGTTACGGTGGTGATATCAGTCGTAAGCGCAAACTTTTGGAGAAACAAAAGGAAGGTAAAAAGAGGATGAAGCAGATTGGCACTGTGGAAATTCCACAGAAGGCCTTCCTCGCCATCCTCAAGCTTGACGATTAAGCTCCCAGGTCGAGCACAACCGGTCCATTCTGCTTATCGGTTGCGGGGACCGGAGTTGGAATCGGCGGTACAACGGCATCTTTTGGAAATTCTACCGCAACAACCGTCACGTCATCATTCAGTGGGTGCTTGTTAAAGAAGGCAAAAGCGTCTTTGACAAGCCCGTCTTTCAAACCCGCGGCAGTCTTATTCACATGCTCTGCAATCTTATCGAGAAGGACTTTTCGTCCCCAAGCTTGTCCATCTGGCGCCGTGCATTCGATCAAACCATCCGTGAATAGTATGAACTTATCACCTGGACGAAGTACCATCGTCTGCTCTTCGAAATGAGCATCTCGCTCAACACCAAGGATACTTCCGCTAGCCTTCAATGAGATAGGCGTCACGGCATTCGTATCCTTCTGCTTGCTTTTCGCTTTCTTGCTAATGCGATCATCGTTTGCGGACATAGGCATGAGCACCGGAAAGTTATGACCCGCGTTGGCGAAGGTCATTTTGCCTTTACGAGGATCAAGAACCAAAGCGAAGAAGGTCATACTGATCGAGCCCTCGACTGCATCATAAAGCACTTTATTGAAGCGCTCTAGAATAGCTTTCGGTGATTTCTCTTCCTTTTTCATGCTCTGCATCATGGAAATCATGGTCATGCAGCTTGAATAAGCCATCGCGGTAACAAGCGCGGCGGGAACACCGTGGCCCATAGCATCCGCGACAAAAATGTATTCTACTCCTTCATCATCGACGAAGTGCCCCCACCAGTCGCCTCCGCACTCGGTGGCTGGTGTCGAGAATCCGGAGATATTTAGAATGCCTTTTTTCTTGCGCGTCTCTTTGGGAAAGAGCGTATCCTGCACAGCGTGAGCTGTTTCGAGTTCTTTTTCAAAGCGAGCCTTTTGAACCTGTGCGGACAAAAGATTTTGAATCTGTTGCGCCATGGAGTTTACAGACACGGAAAGCATCCCCACTTCGTCAGGGGACTTAGGCTTCACGAATGAGCTAAAGTCACCGCTTGCGATTCTTTGCGTCGCAACTGTCAAAGCTCTAAGGCTTTTGGTCATGCCCGTTGACCCGAAGTAGCTGAAGAAGATCGCCAACAACACAAAGAAGGCAACCCACTTAAGAGTCTGGGTGACAAGAACACGAATCGCCGCATACGCGGATTCGGCATCTTGCTGCACCAGTATTGTTAGGTCGTACTTATTGATGCGGTAATACGCGCCTAACCACTCGCGGCCACCTTCATCAAAATATCCACCGCGATAACCGGTGCGAATCACACCTTCACGGGACATTTTCACGATTTCGAGTTGAGAGAGTGTCTTGTTGTTCTTCATCTCATCGATGTTCTTGCTCGCAAAAACCCGCGCATCACCATCAATGATGACACTACTCATCGTCTTAGATGATTTCAGACTCGCAATAAGTGGCGTTTGCCACGCGTTAAGAACGATCCAGTAGGTACCGCCATTCTCAGTCGATGTTTTAAAGCCACGAGCCAAACGCATCACCGGCAGCTTTAACTGACGATAAAGACCCGCGACAAAAACGCTTTGGTCTTTCTTTGCTTTTTGCTTATTGGCCAACCACTCTTGGGTTTGTTGGCGCAGTTTCTCGGAAACGATTTGGAGAGCGACATTCTCAAAGTTGTTATGTTCGCGTTTTGTAAATTGGTACGCCTTTTCCTCAAGGACTCCTTCCGCGGTCTGATGAAAAACCTGGATGGCGACAAAGTTTGCATCGGTGGCAAGGAATTGTTCCAGCTGCTGATCAAAGCGTGCGGGATCCGCATTCAAACCATTCTGCATAACCAGGCGAAGCTGTGATTCCCAATTACCCAAGATGGATTCAACCGCGTTGCCTGAGTTTTCACTGTTATCAATCGCAATGCGCTGAAACTGTCGACTTAGTTGATCGCGAACGACTTGACTATTTTTCCACGTAATAGCCGCGGTGCTACCGATAACCAAAATCATGGTCAGGTAAAACAACTTTGCGGCAATGGATCGCAGTGGATTTACACGCACAGGTAAAACTCCCGGTTTTCCGATTCCTTCTTATGTCGGACAAATTCATACCGTTCTTGAGGGAACTTCCTTTTGGTGAAAACAAAAAAAGCCACAATTCTTCGCCGTTTTAATCACATACAAATCGTGGCCTTAGCGCGAAACGCCCTAAATTGTTTTCCTGCGTAAAGAACTTTAAAAATCCAGCCGAATACCTACTGAGAATCAGTAAACTATCCGAGAGACATTAACGGGATGCGCGGAAAATTAGCATTTTTAGCTGTATGGACACCGCTTATGGCACTAAGCGTGTGGTGGCTTTTTTTCCAGAACTCAGCTGGAACACAATCAGGCACACCGTTAGCACGCATCACAGAACAAGTCGGGGATATCCAGTACCGAACAGACGATGACATCCTTTGGCATTCAGCCGAGATCAATCAGTACGTTTTTGAGAACGACAATATCGCGACAGGTCCGAATAGTTTTGCCAGCATCAACTTCGGTAACTCGCGCACCATCGAACTCGGACCACAGACGCAAATTCGCATTCGTCCCGTCGGAAAAGATGGTGATGAATTCGAACTCGATCTCTTACGTGGTCAAGTAGCCGCTCGTCCTGGTTCGGAAAGCGATGAAAACATCAAAGGCGGGAAAAAGGGCATGCGCATTCACTCAGGGAGTGAATCGTTCTCTCTTAATCGCCAAGCTGAACTTGTTCTGAAAAAAGGTCGCGGTGAAGGCGCAGGGGACATCCTCCTCGCCCTCGGACAGATTCTCCGCGAGGGAGCTGATAGTTCGAAGACTGGTGTGAAGGTCGATGGAGAAAATGTTTCTCTTGCATCACAAGCAAACGAAGACTTGCAAATATTCAATACGCCAACACCCCCTCCGGCTGCTCCTGAAAAGAAAGTTATTCCTAAGCCTGTTGTAAAAATAACTCCTATTCCCCCACCACCCCCGGTGATGGCTCCTCCACCTGCGCCAGCTCCTGAACCAGTGAAGCCGGTGGAAGATCCAAAAATGGCTCTGACCGCGCCGCGCGAAAAGGGGATCGATTATCTCCCCGTGCTCGCATTCCCACCCGCGGGTGCTATTGTGTGGAGCACACTGAGTTGGAAGGAATTACTCTCGCGACCGCTGCAACTTGTGATTGAGCCACCCAATAAGAAACCAGAGTCCGTCTGGCAGCCCGTCATCGCGAGCGCGACAAAAGAAAAACCCGATGAGCGCGTGTTCGTTCTACAGGGTAAGGATGAGTTTCGCCGTCAGGTTCTGGGACTACGACTAGATAAAATGCGTGATCGCGGATTCCTGCGCCAAGAAACTTCGGCGGAGGAGTATCAGATCGAACTAGCAGCTGGAGTTCGTCTTAAGGATGACGAGAAGATGAGCGAAGCCGCAACATCTTCGCGCATCGTGCGCATTCGCTCAGCCTTGACCATGCCTGCATCAAAATCAGGACTCAAGGTGCGTCTCGCCCAATTCGTTATGCAAACCAAGTCAGTCCCATGGTTTTTAACACCAGAAAATTTTTCTGAACGCAGTTTTGTCTACATCAAAGACGCCGCGGATTTTGCGAACGTCCAGGGGCTTCTCCCCTCCAGCCAAGGCTTCTCCGTTGAAGCCTCTGGTAATGAGATTCAAGGACGAGGCATCTTCATCGTTCGAGATCACACTCTGATTGGAAAAATCGGTGGGCAGCCCGGAAGCGCAAAAAACATGGATCGCCTTAGAACCTCTCTTCGCGCCGAAGCGATCTATCGAGGTGCCGCGACGGCTTATATTGGTGGGCTCGTGCAATTTAAAGAACGCGCGGTCGCCAAAAAACTTCCAGAAAAAGTTTACATCCTTCACGATGGACGTTTCATTGCTGTCAGCCGTGACTTTATGAAAACAAACCCAACACTCCGCAAATTCCTCGAGCAAAAAACATCGGCGTTCTTCACAGAACCCATCGAAATTCTCAGCGCCGAGAACTTTGTTCCTGAAGGCATGGCCCACTAATTGGGCCTTTTTCCGTTACATGGGCAAAGCTTCCGTGTAAAATATCTTATAATTCTCTCTATTCAACGACACGGAAGGTTTCTGCCATGCGAAACTCGCTTTTCGTTTTCTTTCTGGCATCGATTTCTTTTCCAGCCCTCGCAACAAACTCCACCACATGGCGGGTTGAAAACAAAACCAACGCCCAGGTTGAGCTTCTATGTGAAGGAGCAGCTCAAGGTGTCGGAGGAAAGATCACTCACACCATTAAAATGGGCCCCAATCAGACGGGCACCATAACTTGGACGGAATACACAAACGACGGCATGGGTCTTAACGCAGCCGCTTGGCAATGTGACGCGAAGGCTGAAACATTAACCGGCACCATGACATTCTCCACGGATTGGGGTGAAAACATTATTTTGAGTATAGAAAAACCCACCGACGGAAGTTTGGCCTTAACGAAAGCAACAAAAGTCACTCAGTAAAAAGAAAGCCTCGGAAACTACCCGAGGCTTTTTTGCGTCGTCTTGGACCTCCATTTGCACAACGGAAAGTGAAAAAATTTGGTTCTGCAAGGAGCGGCGATGGAAACGAAAGAATTATCTAAGCCAGAATGGGAGCACTACTTTGATCGCGCGACAAAAAACATGCTCGGACAACAAGTGGATGTAGAAATCATTGGTGCGGATATCGGAGATGCTTTTCAAGAAGAGAGCGTTCCTCTCACCGGCCTCTCTTATGATCCCCATCACGACACCTTCTTCGTCCACGCAACAACTCTCGAACACCAAATTGCTCACCCCAAAAGTGTGAAAGTTTCTGAAGAAGGAATTGAATTACGAAGCGTGGAAATTTTAGATGAGAACGACAATAAGCAGATTATTCGGATGAAGTCGCAGAAGTATATTCTTTAGAACGGAGATCGAAGGAGGAAGTTTGGAGACTTTCGCCCCAGGCTTTCTTTTTGCTTCTTGAGAAAAAAAATACCCCGAGGATTTCTCCTCGGGGTATCTCTATTTAATAGGCTGCAT
>CAYOJQ010000013.1:0-78440 GCA_964404325.1 uncultured Oligoflexales bacterium | reverse complement strand
GATGCCTGTAAAAATAGGGCGGCCGCGAGTATTAAGCGTGTTCCCTTCATGGGTGAACCTCCCTCCTGCGTGTGTGGTTTTTTTTAAGTTTGCACAGGTTGGTCAATATGCTCAACTATCATTAATAAATTGGTGAAAGTGAGAGGGATTACCCGATGACACTGGAAAAAGATCCCATGACACGCCGCCAGGGCGTCTTGCACGTGGACGATATCAATTTAAAAGAGTTGGCGAAGCAACACGGAACGCCTCTTTATGTTTACGCCCGTGAAGTCTACCGCGAACGGGCACGGCAACTCCAAAATGAGCTCGCGGATATCCCCCATCTCATCTGTTACGCGGTCAAGGCAAACAGCAATCTAAATATCTTAAAGGATTTTTGCTCCCTTGGTTTGGGTGCGGACGTGGTGAGTTTGGGGGAAATGCGCCGCGCCGAGCGCGCGGGCATTCCTCATTCGCGCATTGTCTACTCTGGGGTGGGTAAAACAAAAACAGAATTGTCCGCAGCTATCAAGCTGCCACTGGTGGCGATCAACGTGGAATCGGTCTTTGAATGGGAGCAACTTGAAGCATTGGCTTCCACGCAAGAGCGTGCGGTTGATGTTTGTCTCCGTATCAATCCGGATGTGGCCGCGCATACAAAAGACAAAATCGCGACGGGTCATCACGGTGCGAAGTTTGGTTTGACTCTTGAGGCCGCGGAGGCTCTGGCGCGGCGAAAATCATCTCTGCGTCTGCGCGGTATTAGTTGTCACATTGGCAGTCAGTTAACATCTCTCGCGCCGATTGAAGCAGCCGGACGTGTGGCCGTTGAGTTTCTAAAACGATTGCGATCGTTGGGGCATGAGCTTTCCCTTCTCGATATGGGCGGTGGACTTGGTGTGCGATACCAAGATGAAAATCCACCTTCCCTATCCGCTTATGCGCAGGTGATGAAAAAACTGCAGCGGGAATGTGGGTTGACATTGGTTCTCGAGCCCGGGCGTTGGCTTGTTGCTCCCGCTGGTTTTTTGCTTATGGAAGTGATTGGCGTCAAGGAGACGTCCCATAAGAAATTTGTCGTTGTGGACGGTGGCATGAACGATTTAATGCGCCCCGCCTTTTACGACGCGTTCCATGAGATTGTTTCTGTGGAGGCGCCTTCCGCTCATGAACAAGTGTACGATGTCGTGGGACCGATTTGTGAGTCGGGCGACATTTTAGCTCCATCACGCAAACTCCCCGTACAAACAGAAGGAAATCTGTTATGCGTAAGGACGTGCGGCGCCTATGGTATGTCCATGGCTTCCCAGTACAACAGTCGTCCACGCGCGGCTGAAGTCTTGGTGGAAGGAAATCAGACGCGAGTGATTCGACGGCGTGAGAGTCTCGAAGATCTTTGGCGGCATGAGGAGGGGTAAATGAAAGAAACTTTTTTGGGCTATCGTTGTTTTCAAGAAGGCAACACTGTTATCGCGAAACTTGTGCCGCAAACACTGGCGGACTTGGATGAAGGCGATGTTGTTATTGCCGCAGAATATTCCAGTATCAATTACAAGGATGCGTTAGGGGCAACAGGCCGCGGGCGTATTTTTAAAAAGTTCCCCATCATTGCTGGCATTGATGTCGCCGGTAAAGTTGTTTCATCCAATGACGCGCGCTTTAAAGCTGGCGACGCCGTTCTCGTGACAGGATGTGGATTGGGCGAGGCGCATGACGGTGGTTATGCGGAGATGGTGCGTGTTCCGGCGGATTGGGTTGTGAAAATTCCGCAAGGTCTGACCACCTACGAAGCCATGATATACGGTACCGCTGGCTTTACGGCGGGGATCGCGATGGAGCGTCTTCTGGCCAATGGACAAACGCCTGAAATGGGGCCGATTGTTGTCACGGGGGCGACGGGCGGCGTGGGCATGATTTCCATTGCCATGCTGGCACGTCTTGGGTTCCCAGTGATTGCCGTTTCCGGCAAGCCTGAGTTTGCGACCGAACTTAAGCGTCTCGGTGCGAAAGAAGTGTTGCGTCCCGATGAACTTCAGTTAGGCACGCGCCCTCTTGAATCCGTTCAATTTGGTGGTGCGATTGATAACGTCGGCGGTTTGCTTCTCGAAGGTATTTTGCGTCACGTCAATCTTTGGGGAAATGTGGCGTCCATTGGCATGGCGGGCGGCGCGGAATTTAAGGCCACGGTGATGCCTCATATTCTTCGTGGGGTGAGTCTCTTAGGGATTAGTTCCACCAATTATCCAAACAAGAAGCGCTCCAACCTGTGGCAGCGTCTTGCGACAGATCTTCGTCCCACGAATCTTGAAGCCTTGGTGACAGAGACCATCACGCTAGCGGATTTGACGGATCGTTTTACGAAGATGCTTGCGCGGCAAACGCATGGTCGCACCGTGGTGAAATGCACAGGTGCTTAGAAGGGTTATTTGAACTCGGCGGTAAAGAGGCCGTCCTCATCTCCCGATGGGGCGCCTTGCTGCCAGAAAGCTTGAGCGGAACCATCTTCCATCATGATTCCATACGGTCCCCAGGCTTTTAACCCATGGGAGTCATCGGATATCTTTGTTTCTTTCTGCCAGTAGAAACCATTGTAATAGGATCCCCAGAGGACCCAGCTGTCCTCGGTATTTGGAATTTTCTTGATCCACAGAGCGAGCGCTTGGCCTTTGTTGTTTACCGCCAGACGCGGAAACTGTGATGCGGTCGCGGCATCATGGTCAACCGGTGTCGGAATCTGCCAACCGTTTTTGGGCTCGTAACGCGCTGTCCACACGAGTTGCCGTGTGGTTTCGTTTTGCAACCATACCGCGAACATGGTTCCATCTGGCGCTGAATAAAGTTGATGATAAGAGGTCAAACCTTTTTCGTTGGGGCTTAGCGGCTTCAGCGGCGTCCACGCTCTCTTTGTGGCGCTAAAGATGGTCGTGTGTAATTTGCCATTGGGTTCGTTTGTGGATACGTCCATGAGGCCGACGGTGTAATGCACGAGGCCTTCCGTATCAACCGCCAAAGCATGATCGGAGACGTCTTGATTCGCCTTCTTCTGAAAAGGATCGGGAGTATCGTTGTCCCAAGTTTCCGTATCAAAAGATCCGGTTGAGAAGCCACCCTCCGCCGCACGGATCTTGGAGTCCCAACGAAGAAAGATCGTGTGAATGACGTTATCTTTGTCCACGGCGACAAGGGGGGCGTAGGCCATATCTTCGTAAAAACGCTGTCCCCAGCCTTTCCCCACGATAAATGAACGCCAAACGCTGATCATGCGTCCGTATTGTGGGTCTTTGCTGTTTTCCATCCAATCATCCCAAGCGACGATAATATTGCCGCGGAAATCCATGGCTGCTTTGAAGTTTCTGATTTTCGCGCGCATGTCTTCTTTGTTTACTTGGAACGGCTGTGTAAAGCCTATGTTTGGATCGTATTGAATGGCCCAAAGCTGATCCGGCGCCGCAATGTCGTAGGATGCCGTTGAGAAGACAATAACCATCTGATCCTTTTCATTGGAGGCAATGAACGGATCACGGAAGCCGTAGGTCGTGGCTATCTGTTTGGGCATGCTCCACGCCTTGCCGTCAAACAATGTCGCGAAAATGGAAAAAGAATCGTTTACGATCTTGCCGAACACGACGATCTTTAGGCCGCTACGCGTGGCATGAGAGACGGGATTGGTTTCATCCGCGTCGTTGTCCTTATTAAACACAACGGGTTTCATCCAAGTGCGGAAATTCTCCGAACGCATGCCCGCGAGGGTGCGGCATTCGTTCATTTGACCTTCTTGTTCCTGACGGTCGCGAAATGTCGCGAGGTCGTGCATATATTCGGAAAATTTATAACGCTGTGCGGCCTTGTCGGAGAGGCAGGTGCAGAAGGCTTCAACGCTCTCAGCTTTCGCGTTTTTATCCGTCGTAACAAAATCGATCATGCATTGATTGCGTGCCGCTTGCAGGTTAGCGCCTGACCAGTTGCCGACTGAATCGGATGTATCGCTTTTATTTTTGTTCAAAAGGGGAAGCTTCCCGCCAGAGTGGCAAGAAATCAATACGACGCTCAATGCGCCCATGAGCGATGTTAAGAACGAACGCAACATAACCTGACCAAACTTGCTATTACTATCAGTCTTATCGGTCAGTTGGCGCTTCTTCTTTACCTTTAAAAAATAGAGGTTTTTAGACAAATTATATTGAGGTTTTGGCGGGTTTTATTACCCGCCGTAAGAATTCCGTCTAGTCCTGTAAGCTCTTGGATACGATCTCAAAAAGATCCCGCGAAATCTCTGGAGTTCGTTTGAGTCGTTCCAATTCCTTGCGCATAAGATCGGCGCGTTTTGCATCGTACTGACGGAAGCGAGAAAGTGGTTCCGTGACACGAGACGCCACCTGCGGGTTCTTTGCATCCAGGCGAGCAATAAAGTCCGCGAGGAAACGATACCCTTCTCCTGACTCGTGGTGGAAGCCCAAAGGATTACCTCGTCCAAATGTGCCATAAAGCGAGTAAACATTGTTTGGCACCATGGGATCAAAGTCAGGGTGTTGTGCCAAGGCACGCACGTGGTGAAGAACTAACGGATGGCGCGAGCCCGCCTGCACCGCGAACCATTTTGTTAACACGAGAGAATCGTTGCGCCACTTTTTATGGAAGTCTTCGAGAAGTTCTTCGCGAAGTTCCGTCTGAACATTGGTTACCAACGCCAATGCGGCGATGGTATCCGTCATGTTGTGGGCGCGATGGTATTGATCGCCGGCAAGCTGCAGTACCTCAGGAGTTTGGAGCTCCATAAGATAAGAGAGGCAAACATTCTTCAGTGCGCGACGGCCCATGGCCTCGGGTGTGAGTTTGTATTCCTTATCCATCAGCGAAAGATAGAGTTCCTTGAACTGCTTCTGATAACGCTGCGCGCAGAAACGCGTTAGATAACGAATCGCATCAAACAAAGTGGCGACAGGCGCGGCTGATCTTTCAAGACTCACAAGGTAGTCGAGGCTAGGAAGCGTCATGGTCTGTGCTTTGAGGCGCGCTGTCGCGCGATCGTCCTTAATCAGCTGACCCAAAGCATTGGCGAATATTTCGCACGAACCTTCCTTCAGCCCTTCACGACTTAGAGTTTGAATCGTTTTGATGGCGAGCTTTTGCGCTGCCTCGTAACGATTAAATCCGTCCGTGTCGTGACTCATGATAAATTGCATGTCATTATCCGTTAGAGTCGTTTTAAGGCGCACCGGTGCGGAAAAGCCGCGCAGAAGGCTTGGTACTGGTTTTTCCGTGACGTTGTTGAACGTAAACGTTTGTTCCCAATCCTTTAGGAGCAGAATGTGTTCCTGCGCCGTTTTCCCCGTTTCTTTCAAAGTCGCGCCACACATCTTTCCGTCAGGAGAGATGAGACCCGCGCGCACCGGGATCACTTGGGGTTTTTTATCTTTCTGCCCTGGTGTGGGGGGGAGGGTTTGACGCAGCTTTAACTGATACGTCTTCTTCTCCGGCGAAAACTCCTCCGTTACCTCGACTTCCGGTGTGCCGGATTGTTGATACCAGAGTTTAAACTGCTGCAGATCCGCGCCATTGGCATCAGCCATGGCCTTCAAGAAGTCTTCAATGGTAACGGCTTGACCATCGTGGCGTTCAAAATAGAGATCCGTGCCCTTGCGAAACCCTTCCGGTGTGAGAATGGTATGGAGCATACGCACCACTTCCGCACCCTTCTCGTAAACAGTGGTCGTGTAGAAGTTGTTAATCTCGATGTAAGCCTCAGGTCGCACCGGGTGTGCCAAGGGTGAGGCGTCTTCCGGAAACTGACGATTGCGCAATTGGGCAACGTTGTGAATGCGCACAATCTCACGCGACGTCATGTCGGATGAAAATTCCTGGTCGCGAAAAACGGTGAGACCTTCCTTCAGACAGAGCTGAAACCAATCCCGGCACGTGACGCGATTGCCTGTCCAGTTGTGGAAGTATTCATGGCCAACAACACTCAAAATTCCCTCGAAATCGCCGTCTGTCGCCGAATTTGGATCGGCAAGGACATACTTCGAGTTGAAGATATTGAGGCCTTTGTTCTCCATGGCGCCCATGTTGAAATCGGAGACGGCGACGATCATGAAAATGTCGAGATCGTACTCGCGCCCGTAAACATCCTCGTCCCATTTCATGGCGGCTTTCACGCTTTCCATGGCGTGTTTTGTTTTCGAGATGTTCCAAGGCTCCACGTAAATGCGCAGCGCGACCTTGCGGCCTGAACGTGTGGTGAAACTATCCTCGAGGTATGCAAGGTCTCCGGCAACGAGCGCAAAAAGATAAGAGGGTTTTGGGAACGGATCATGCCAGGTTGCGAAGTGGCGCGTCTGATCTTTATCACCCGAGGCGATTAAGTTGCCGTTTGAAAGTAAAACGGGAAAACTTTTTTTGTCGGCAATAATGGTTGTCTCGTATTCGGCCATCACATCGGGGCGGTCGAGGAAATAAGTCATGCGGCGAAAGCCTTCCGCCTCGCACTGGGTGCAGTACTTTCCGCTAGACATGTAAAGACCCTCGAGGGCCTTGTTGTCCTGTGGGCGGAGTCGCGTCACTAGTTCCAATGAAAAATCATCGGGAAGATCGTTTAGTGTCAGATGGTCGGGGGAAACATCCAGCTGAGTGAGATCAAGTTTCTTGCCGTCAATATGCGCCGCAACAAGCTTAAGTTCGCCCCCCATCAAATTCAGGGGGTCACCCTTGGGTGTTTGCGGAGATCTCACATATCGAACCTTCGCCGTCACAAGAGTCTCCTCATTTCCGAGATCGAAAGTGAGATAAACCTTTTTGGCGAGATAAGGCGGTGTGCGGTAGTCTTTTAAAAGAATCGTTTGAGGTGTTTCAGTTCGCATTTTTTACCCGTATGGCTTGTTCATGGGTGCGCTTTGTTGTTTTATAAGATAATCGTCGGAAACGCTACGGAGCATCGAGAGGAAAATCATGGCAAATACTGTTCTCTCCCAGCTGTTTAAACCAGTAAAAGCCGCGGAGCCGGCTGCCCTTGCCGCAGAAATCGTTCCCGATAAGATCGAAACCTGGTTTCAGAAACAATTGCCGCCCTTTTTTAAAGAAGAGTTCCTAAGTCTTCATAATTGGCAGTGGGTGGGCATTGGTCTTGCATTTACGATTGGTCTCTTGGTGCAGTTCGCGGCCTTCCATCTCGTCGGCCTAAGCGTTCGTTTGGCTCGGTTTTCCCGTGGAGTGTGGGTGCGCGAGACGTTGCAGGCCATCCAACGCCCACTCAGCTGGTTGTTTGCCTCGCTCTTTTGGTTTTTGTCTCTTTACATCCTGCACATTGAAGGCTTTTTCTTCACCTTCTTATCCCTGATCCTCAAGATCATGGTGAGTTTTTGCGTGATCTGGTGCTTTCTGGACGTAAGCACCGTTTTCATTTTATTCTTCACCCAGTACGCGCAGAAAAAAGATCTGGGTTTAGACCGCGATGTCATCGAAGTTTTGGGAAAGACCCTGAAGTTTTTTGTGGTGGTTCTGGGGGCTCTTATTGCGATCCAGAATCTCGGCATCAACGTCATGTCCGTGATTGCGGGCTTGGGTCTCGGGGGCTTGGCCCTTGCTCTCGCCGCGAAGGACACGGCGGCGAACCTCTTTGGTTCCATGATGATCTTCGGCGATAAGCCCTTCCGCGTCGGCGATTTTATTAAATTCGACGGCATTGAGGGGAACGTTGAAAGTATTGGCTTTCGCTCCACGAAGATTCGCACATTTTACGATTCATTGGTCACCATTCCCAATGCGACCTTGGCCAATGCCAACATCGACAACATGGGGCGTCGCCAATTCCGGCGCTTGCGCTTTATGCTTGGCTTAACTTATGACACGCCATCCGCGAAGATGGCGAAGTTTACGCAGAAGCTGCGGGACTTGTTTGCCCAGGACCCCACCATTCGATCCGACCCCAATCAAGTCGTGTTTTTTGACTACAGTGCCTCGAGTTTGGATGTTCAGGTGACTGTTTTTGTGAAGCCCACGGCAACGGACACGGAGCTCGATATCAGGGAGAGAGTTCTCTACGGTATTGCGCGCGTGGCGGAGGAAGTGGGGGTGAGTTTTGCGTTCCCCACCCAATCGCTTCATGTGGAAAGTTTGCCGGGTATGTTAAGTGCGTCGCGGACGATTCAAGAATAAACTTAAGCCACCGATCGCTCCCAAAGTCAGTAACAGCGTGAGCCACGGTTGTATGCGCCAGGATGAAATGTATGCGGCTGGAAGGAAAAGGCTGTAACGAACCGCTTGGCGTGCCGTCTCATGCTGTTTAAGCCAGGCAGCCCAACCGGGGCCGTGCTGGTAGTAGAAGCGAATAAAAGCACGTCCTGGTTTTGTCAGCACGAGGATGCGATCGCGAAACCAACGTAAGCCCACAAGATGTGGATGCAGGGCGCTACCGTAAGCCGCGGTGGCGATAAAACAGTTAGGGTCACCAGGCTTTGCCGCTTCCCCACCATTCAATTCCGAAAGGCTGCTGTTTTCTTTAGGCATGCCAATCACGCAGGCGCTTTGTTTCAAGCCATCCGGTGCAAAGTTCGCAAAGGCCGCGTAGGTTTTTGTCGTGTCGAGACCAATGCGAGAAACTGTATTGCGAGGATGAATGACACTTAAAACCGTCACACCCGCGTGGGTTTTGAGATTGGCGATATCAAGGTAAGTGCCTTCGGGGCAATCAATGCGGCACCCCGCGTCATCGGCGGTAAACTCACAGGTGGCGTCTTGTTGCTCGAGTGATTTGTCTTCCTTGTAGGTGATGGCTTTAAGTCCATCCGCGCCCGTGGCGTTATTGAGAACGCTTGTGTCGATGAAAATAACGTTGGTGGAGCTTGGTTTAGCATCTCCACCTTTGTTAAAGGCAATCTTCTCAACGGCGTCCCAAGTCATTTTCAAGCCGAGATGCTCGGATGCGATGACGAAGTTTTGTGGCGCGACATTCGCCACACCCACTTGTTGATCAAACGTGAACTCCTGTTCTTTTTCTTCCGCCGGCGGAGCGGGAATGTAGCGGGCGCGGATTTTTATCTTCTGGCTGTTCGCGGCAAGAATCTCTTTGAAGCCGTGGCTGCTTCCCGTGTCCTCGAGCACATAGAAAAGGCGCACGTTAAAACGTGTTGCCGAAGATGAATCATTGGATTTCTCGGGCTCGGCGGTTTTTCTAAGAATGAAGCCGTCCAAATACTCAACGTTGGTGTTTTGAGTTTCGTCCTCATAGCGGACGCGAGAAGTTGTATCCGTGTGACTGGCGATAAAAATCGCCAGACGTTGGTGCACCGTTTTATCGATGCTTCCATCAATCAAGTCCGTCGCGTCAACGCCGGAAAGGAAGATTTCCAGAGGCATTTGTTTAACTTCGGCGCCGCGTTCAAGGCTGCCTTTTACGTCAATGCTGATCGCAAAGAGGGATCCGCTCCAGGCCACGCACATAAGTGAAAAAAGCAGACGACCAATGATTCGCATGGCGAGCGTTCCTTTTCAAAGCTTGTTGAGATCAATCTCCAAACCGTCATAGCCACTGATGACGCGGGGGCCTTGTTGTCCTAACTTCTTCCAGATCTCTTGGTGCTGCGGCAGTTGATCTTTGAGATGGTGCTGGGCATGCTCCAGCATGCGAGCGCCACGCTCTTCCGAAGCTCGTGGATCATGGTGAACAAGAACAAGGTTGCGAATGCCTTCCCTTAACGCGAGGTCGATGCCAATGGGTGGACTTGAATGCCCCCAATCAAAGCGACTCGCGAGTTCATCCATCTCATAATGCGCGTCAAAGATCAGAAGGTCCAGATTTTGGTAATACTGAAGATCGCGCCCCAATTCTTCTTTGGTGGTGCGTTTGTACTCGCCGTCGACGCCCACAGCCGCTGACCTTCCACCCGCATCGAAGCGCCAGCCAAACGAGCCTCCCGGGTGGTCGAGGGCAAAGGGCGAGACGGAAATGTCGTTGAACTTGAGCTTGTCGTAGAGTTTTACTTTGCGGAATTCGATGGTGGCCGACAAGGCATCCCACTTCACGGGAAAATTGATGCCGTTGAATTGGATGCGAATGTATTCAGGAGCATTGCCATGCACATGGTAGATAATGATTTTATTGCCGGGGATATAGAGGGGCATGAAAAACGGCATGCCCATGA
Organism: uncultured Oligoflexales bacterium; assembly: GCA_964404325.1. Taxonomy (GTDB): domain Bacteria; phylum Bdellovibrionota_B; class Oligoflexia; order Oligoflexales; family Oligoflexaceae; genus CAYOJQ01. The sequence goes on along the minus strand of CAYOJQ010000013.1, from coordinate 68,322 downwards.
TATGGTCCCAGTGCATATGGGTCTGAAAAATATGAAACTCGGTTCGCCCCGAGGTCATGGCTTCATGGCCGGCGTCAGTGATTCCGGTGCCCATATCGACAAAAAAACGATGGTTGCCGTGAATGATCTCGGTGCACATGGTATTGCCACCGAGGGTCACTGGAGTGGCTAGGTCACCGTCCCGCATGGCGTTACGGAATTCGCTGATAGAGCTAAGGCCGGTTTTCTCGGCTTTGCGTGCGAGGCGATCGACAATTTCAATAAACTCATTGTTGCCGATCGCTCGAGGTAGCGATCCGCGGGTACCCCAAAGCTTCAGCTTCACGGCCGCAACTCCCTGTTATGGATGGCTTTATACTCCATGGTAGCGCATAAGCCGTGAATAATGAATGATTTTTCGTCTAATCCAGTTTCTGCTGGCATCCAACCCCGCGAATCTGCTATACGATCAGCTCCTGAAGCCAGAAACAGGCCGGAACAAATAGCGGAAATACTGTAGAAGCCTGAAAAGGTTGTATTTTTAGGAGATTCAATGTCAGTTACATTGCGTTTAGCCCGTCACGGTGCGACCCACAAATCTTTCTTCCACATCGTGGCTGCTGACCATCGCCGCGCTCGCAACGGCAAGTTCATCGAGAAGCTTGGCTACTACGATCCAAACTGCGAGCCATCCGTGATGGAAATCAACGTTGATCGCGCACAGTTTTGGTATGACCGCGGCGCCGAAGTTTCCGATGCAGTGCAAAACATTCTGCGTCAGAAAAAAGTCGCACTTAAGCGTGCACAAAAAGTTGCGCCGAAGAAGAAGTAATTCTTCCTACGACTAAAAAGCAGAACGGAGCGCCGGAATCATTTTCTCGGTGACCGTTCTTTTTTTATTTGCGTCAGACGTTCTTGTTGTTCGTGATTTGCGTCAGTGAGCGATTTCCGTCAGCAGAGCGATTTCCGTCAGCAGAGCGATTTCCGTCAGCAGAGCGATTTTCGTCAGCAGAGCGATTTTCGTCAGCAGAGCGATTTTCGTCAGCAGAGCGACTTCCGTCATCCTGAGCAGAGCGAAGGATCTCAACCTCAATGCAATCTCGATGGATATGTTTGGGTGTTGTTGGTAAGGCCCACGGCCTTGCCGGGGCTTTCTTTGTCTCAAGCCGGGAAGAGCCCCTCCCTCCAGATCTGAAGGAAGTCGTGGTGGGTGAGCGTCCCGAAGCCGGTCGACGGTTTAAGGTTGCGCGCCAACAGCTGCAAAGCGGTCGGCCCCTTCTGCAGGTGGAAGAAATCACCGCCCGGGAGGCTGTAGATCCCTTCAAGGGCCAACAGATTTGGTGCCGACGGGACCAATTAGGCCTGAAGCCAGGCGAATACTGTTGGGCTGATCTTATCGGCAAGAAGGTTGTGGACGTGGATGGAATCGCCGTTGGGGTGATTCGCGATGTCGCCAACCACGGCGCGAGTGATTTCGTGAACATCGTGGACGAAACACGCGGCGAACTTCCTGTTCCCTTTGTGGGCATGTATTTTGATATGAACTTTGATCCTGAGGGTGAAGTCGTCACGATGACGGTGCCATTGGCTATCTTTGAGGAAGCTTGGCAACCATGAGTCCCCTCAGCTTTTCATTTATTTCCATACATCCGCACTTCTTAAACGCGTACATGCAGTTTGGCGTCTTTCAAAGCGCGCGCAAACAAAACCTCGTCAATTTAAACATCATCGATTTGCGTCAACACGCTGTCGATAAGCATGGATCGATTGATGCGCCTCCTTATGGCGGGGGTGATGGCATGGTGATGCGTCCCGAGCCATTGCGTGATGCGATTGCGGTTTTGCCTGAGAAGCCGCATGTGATTTTTACGGCACCCGGGGCGAAGGCGTTTACGCAGAAAGATGCCGCGCGCCTGAGTCAACTTGATAAGCCCATCTGTTTTATTGCTGGGCGTTTTGCTGGCGTGGATCAGCGCTTTATCGATCAGTACGTGGATGAGGAATTTTCTCTCGGAGATTTTGTCATCTCGGGCGGGGAGCTTCCGGTGTTGATGATTGCTGATGCGATCCTTCGTCTTGTTCCGGGAGTTCTTGGGCATGCGGAGAGCGCGACGGAGGACTCCTTCGCGGACGGAATGGGTGGTGGCTTGGAATATCCCAGTTACACACGTCCTCCCGTGTTTGAAGGACAAGAAGTTCCGCCGGTCCTCTTATCCGGCGACCACGCCGCCATTAAAAAATGGCGCGAAAAAGCCGCTTACGAGCGCACGAAGCTGAAGCGGCCTGATCTCCTCGATGGTAAGAAATAACTCACTTCAACGTTGCGACTGATTCAATCGTCGCAAGATCTGTTCCGCCAAACGAATGTTGTCCATATTCTTTCGGCTCATAATAGACTGAATGGTGAAAGAAACCGGAGTCGCGGCGAAATCGATGTGCTCTGAGATGTCCGGCGTGTCGACAACGCCCGACATGGGACTGAGTAAATCGGTTTTCAACTCATCCGAATGAATCTGTTGCGGCAGGATCGCCCCGACGCGGGCCAAGCGTTGCAAAGTTTCAAGTGGATAGTGTTTGCAAAGGTTATCCAAGAATCCATCTCTTTTCCCGTAAACATGATTGATGTGCTGCAGCCAAATGTGCTCGCGGTGCATCAAACGAATGCCGTGGGTCTCGATGTAACTAAACCAACGTTTGGGAGGCGTGACGCGGCGGAGGGACCAGAGATGGGATGACGTCCGTGGACGATAACCCCGAGCCTGACCATCAACGACCGCGCCCCATTTCGCGCAGTAGATTTCTAGATTGTTTTCAAAACGACGGTCTTCTCCGCGCTCCTGCAAAGTCCAATCGGAAGGGCATTGCCAAAGGGGGTTGGGAAGGTCATCTAGCTCCGCGTAACGATCGATGATGCCGAGTGGGGCGAGTCCGACGGATGTGAAAACTTTAAACCAATCACTGATGGATTTCCGGATTTCCCAAGCGTGAAAAAAGGTATCCACAAAACGGGCGGTATTTTTAAAAGTCGTCGATCCCATTCCAGCAAAACGCTCTCTAATCGTGGGGGAGTGGCTTTGCATTTGTTGCAAAAGCTGCAAAGCAAGGGCGCGATCTTCCACGCGATGCGCTTCCAGTTTTAAAAGTTTCAAAACTTTCGTGATGTGACGCAACCAGGAGCGAGCGGGATCGTTATAAACCATAAAGCGGCAGGTGCCGTGCGGTAGTAAACGATCGCTTAGTAGCGTCAGCATCTCCGTCGGGTGAGGCATGTGATGCAACACGCCGTAGGAATCAATGTGCGCATAACGCGCGGGCGGATGCGTGAGGAGAAACTCTTTAAGATCCGCTCCGACGAGTTCTGTGGGCTTGATGTTTGTGAGAAGACGAATGCGTGCGCGCTTGATGCTGCGCCGCGAAAGATCGACGCAAGTCATTTTATGGGCGCGTGGTTCAATCTTACGCAATACATAGGGCAACGCCTCACCACAGCCCGCCAATAGGATTTGCGGTGTGGTGTTGATGGCGGCACGTGCTCCCAGATGATGGGATTCATAGAGTTTCGCCGCGAAAAGAGAAGCCCCCAGGTAACCTTCCTGCCAACGTAAGCCCGCAAAAAGTGGATACGATGGATAAGGAAATCTCTCATAAAAGGCGTTGACGGCGTTGGTGGTTGTTTCTTCGTGATTCATCACATTACTCAGGTTTGATTCGCGCCATGAATTGCGGACCATTGGATGTTGTTACGAGGATAACGCCGGGCTTATTGGCTTGACCGGACGCATCGAATGTAAATTTTCCCAGCAGTGTGCCCGCGTCGTTTGTTTCCTTGATGGCCTTAAGAACCAAGGGCGCCTTATTGTCTTGAACACGTTGAAACGTATCAAGAGCCACGCGCGCGGCATCATAGCCCATGGCCGCGAACGCGCTGGGCTCTTCCTGATTTTGCTGTTGGAAAGCTTTCACGAATTTCTGCAGCTTGGCGTTTGGATCCAGCGTTGAAAAGTGGGTGACGAAGTAGTTGTCCCGGTAAGCGTCTTTACCCGCGGTTTCCATCAGCTCGGGGGCATCCCACGTGTCTGTGCCTAAAAATGAAGCCTTTAACCCGAGTGCGCGCGCCTGCTTGAGAACTTCTCCTGCATCCTTGGCGCGCGCGGGAAGTAAAACAACGGAAGCATTCTGCCGCTGCAGGCTTTCCAGTTGGGCTTTGAAGTCCGTCGTTCCTGGCGCGTAGGTTCGTGTATCGAGAACAGAGCCTCCTAATTTTTCCACGCGTTGGCTAAAGGCTTGGGCAATGCTTTCGGCGTAGGAACTTCCCTGCTCTTTCATGATCGCCACACTTTTACGACGTAAGTTATTTATCGTGAATTCCGCGAGAATTTCTCCCTGGCTGCGATCCAGCAAACAGCTACGAAATACCATCTCATACTTTTTTTGCAGTTCGGGAGCGGACGCCGCCGGAATGATCAAAGGTTTTTTGAGTTGTTCCGCAAGTTCAGCGGCCTTGACGCTGTTAACGCCAAGAAGTGGCCCCAAGATAACGTGGACGCGCTTTTTCTGCGCCAGATCCTGCATTCCCTCTTCAGTGGTCTTCATCATCCCTTGATCGTCGTGGACCACAAGATGAACGCGGGCGGCCAGTGTCGCCTGCTCTTCCTTGAAATCCGCGAATGCGGCCTGAACGCCACGCATCACATCTTTGCCATAGGGCTCCATGGGACCGGTAAGCGGAAGAATGACGCCAATTTTGAAATCGGGATCGATTTGGGCTCGAAGATGTTGGCTGAAACCCAGCGTCCATACCGCAAAAAGAACAATGCTTAACTTCAGCCGGCGCATGACAATTCCCCCGTGCCTGTGAATGAGTTTCTTCCGAGAATTTTGGCATATTGGCGCTGGCAAAGGAACCCGTTCGGCTTGGTTTTTTGTGGGTAAAGTGCCATAATCAGACGCTTTTTATGGAGATAAGATGAGCAAAGAAAACGTAAATCCCCAGGATGCTTGGGCGGAACGCTGGCAAACGAAACGCACGGGCTGGGATCAGGGTCAGGGACACCCTCATCGTCAGCGCCTTTTGACCATGGCGCGCGAAGCGGGACAGCTACCGGATGGCGCACGTATTTTTGAACCAGGCTGTGGTCGCGCCCATAACGCCATGGAATTTGTGCGCGATGGGTATTCGGTTAAAGCGGTTGATTTTGTGCCAGAAGCCATCGAGGAAGCAAAAAAACTTTATCAGCATCCGCGGCTTGAGCTTGCGGTTGAAGACGTGATGAAAGTGCCTCCCGCGGATAAAGCCACCTTTGATGCCGTGTTCGACCGCGCCATGCTCTGCGCTCTGGGCGCTGCGGACCGTGAGAAATACATTAAGGCGTGCGCCGAGCGTCTGAAGTCTGGCGGACTGTTTATGGGAATTATTTTTGGAGCACTTAATCCAGAATATGTGGGTGGTCCCCCCTTTGCGATTGGCATCGAAGAGCTGTTCAAGCTGTTGCAAGACGATTTTACGATCTGTGACGCCGTAACCGTACCGGGAACGCCACAACCTCCGATCATCCTCGAAGAGATTTTGATCATTGCACGCCGACGTTAGAGGGAATGCTTATGGCAAAAAAAAGGCCGAGTGAGCGCACACAGGAATTGGCTCATGCGATTATGCGCCATAAACGCCTCTATTACGCAGGCAAGCCAGAGATCAGCGACCCGGCCTACGATGCGATGGAAGAGGAGCTTCGACGCCTGGCGCCGGATCATCCCGTGCTGCACTATGTGGGAACGGACGTCACTTCCAAAACAAATCCCAAGGTCACACACGCGGTGCCCATGCTTTCGTTGCAGAAAGTGTATGAGCAGGATGAGCTTTTGAGCTGGATGAAAGAGCATCCGCTTGTGGGAACGTGGAAGATTGACGGTAATGCCTTAGCGCTTGTGTATGAAAAAGGACAACTCACTCTTGCAAAAACGCGCGGCAACGGCCGTGTGGGCGAGGATGTTACCGACAAAGCCCAATGGGTGGCGGATATCATTCCCAACCTGGATGAAAAACTTTCCGTCGAGATTCGTGGTGAGCTTTATTGTTCAGAACACCATTTCGCGCAGCTTGTTGAAGAAATGCTCGGGCGTGGGCTTGAGCGCCCCACGAGCGCGCGTAACATCGTTTCCGGCCTGCTGGGACGTAAGTCACACGTTGATCTTGCTCGTTATTTCAATTTCCTTCCCTTTGATGTTCTTGAAAACAATGGGCAGCGTCTTTTCAAAACGGAAATGGCCAAATTTAAGTGGCTCGAAGAAAAGGGTTTTGCTCTTCCGCGACCGGCGTTGCTTAATGATGAGGATGCCGTAAAGCACTACCTCATCGAAGTGAAGCATGACATGCAAGAAAGTGAAATCGGCCTGGATGGGGTTGTCTTCACATACAATGATATGAACCTGCATGAAGAATTTGGCGCCACATCCCATCATCCTCGCTATAAAATGTCGTTTAAGTGGCAGGGCCATACAGCGATCGCGACGATTAAGGAAATTTTTTGGTCACCTTCCCGTCTGGGTATTGTGACGCCCGTTGCGGTGATTGATCCCGTCTTCTTAAGTGGCGCGAGCATTTCCAACATCACGTTGCATAATGCCGAGCATGTGAAGGCTTACAACTTAAAGCCCGGAGATGAGATCGAGATCGTTCGTTCGGGTGAGGTCATTCCAAAGTTTTTGGAAGTAAAACAGTCCGCGCCAGGGACGTACACGTTCCCGAAAGAATGCCCCTCTTGCAAGACGCCGTTGGAATTTGACGACGTGCGCTTAAAATGCCCCAACCAAACGGACTGCCCCACGCAACAAAGTGGCGCGATTCTTAATTGGATTCGTGCCGTGGAAATCGACGATCTCAGCGATAAACGTCTCGACAATATGATTGATGCGGGACTTGTGGAGAGTGTCCCCGATCTCTACCGTCTGACGAAAGAAGATCTGCTCACGCTGCCGTTGATGGGCGATAAGATGGCGGAGAAGCTGCTAAAGAACATCCAGGGCAGCCGTAAGCTTGCCCTCGCCCGCTTTCTCACGGGCTTGGGTATCGCGGGTACGGGACTCACATCGTGGGAGAAAATCATCACGGAGTTCCAATCTCTTAAAGCCATCCAAAAAGCATCGGTTGAAGACATTGCCGCCGTGGAGGGATTCGCGACAAAGACCGCGACACAGATCGTGGAGGGTCTTGTCGCTCGCGAGCCGTTGATCGAGGAGCTGCTTGGACTCGGGGTAAAGCCCTTTCTCGAAGAGCATCTTAAAGGAAATAAGTCTGGCGTCCTGGCTGGGAAACATATAGCCATTACCGGCGCTTTGACCCGTCCTCGTGGAGAAGTCGAAAAGCTGATTAAGGCGGCGGGCGGAAAGCCGGCGTCCTCAGTGAGTAAAAACACATTCGCCTTGGTGACGAATGAGCCCGAATCCACTTCGTCGAAAATGGAGAAGGCGCGACAACTGAATATTCCCATCTGGACTGAAGATCATTTGATGCATGTTTTGGATGGCGCTACGACTTAGGAGAAGAGAATGACTCACCCAAGCCCCGCTGTTATGGAACAACTGCGACAGCTCGAAGCGGGCAATCCCCCACCTGCTGACGCCAATGTTTTTGGCGCCAACGTCCCGTATGATGACGCGCAATTGGTGCTTATTCCCGTGCCATGGGAAGTCACCACGTCTTACGGTAAGGGCACACGCTTGGGGCCTGATGCTATTAAAGCCGCGAGTCATCAATTGGATTTGACGGATCTGCGCCTTGGCAAAACCTATTTTGCCGGCATCACCATGTTGGATGCGGATCCTCGCATTGCCACATGGAATGAAAAGTCGCAGCCAGCGGCTCTTCGTGTGATTGAGTCATTGATCGAAGAAAAAGATCCCGTTGCCGAAGATCTCGGTTTGGTGAACAAGGCCAGCGCCGAAATCAATCACATCGTTTACGAGGCATCTCGCAGCGCGCTTGAAGATGGAAAGTTTGTGGCGGTTGTTGGTGGCGATCACAGCTCGCCATTGGGCTTGATGCGCGCCCTGGCGGAAAAGCACGGTGACTACGGCATTCTTCACGTCGATGCGCACCACGATCTTCGTAAGGCTTACGAAGGCTTTCAATATTCCCACGCATCCATCATGTACAACGCCCTGGAGGAAATCTCGGCGATTAAGATGCTGACTCAAGTGGCTATTCGTGACTTCAGTGCTTTTGAACATGAGTATGCCCGTAAGAGCCCGCGCGTGGAAACGTTTTACGATCAAGATGTTTTCCGTCGTAAAGCCATGGGGGAAAATTTTGCGGGCATCACGCGCGCGATTATCGAAACGTTGCCAAAGAAAGTTTATATTTCCTTCGATATTGACGGTCTTCAGCCCGCGTTTTGCGGCGCGACGGGAACACCCGTTCCTGGTGGCTTGGAATATAATGAGGCCATCTATCTGATTGAAGAATTGGCTTTGAGTGGGCGACAGGTGATTGGTTTTGACCTGTGTGAAGTTGCTCCCTCAAAGGATGGCAGTGAGTGGGACGCCAACGTCGGCGCGCGCATGCTTTATAAATTGTGTGGGGCTTTAACCCGCAGCATGCATATTTCACCTAATTTAGAAGATTAATTACCGCGGATAACCACCTGTATCCTTTCGTGAAAAAGACGGTCCGTTGAGGCCGTTTTTTTTATGTCGATAAGGTCATGGGAGGTTCATATGCGCTTGTCGTGGACTGCATCGGTCGTGGGAATTTTGGCTGTAACCCTGATGGGTTGCGGTACACCCGGGACTATGCCAACTCTGTCCAAAACAACCGAAGAAGGGCCAGGGTTTGAGAGTGCTGGGAAAAATATCGATATTGCGGGCCAGAAGGGCGTCGGAAAGCGTGAGGGAAAGAATTACAGTAAGACCTTCCAAGTAGCGAATACGAAAAGCACGATTGAAGCAATCACTAACAACCAAAAGTCGCAGACGGCTACTGTCGTAATTGCCGCTGTGTTGGTTCTAAAGGAAGATCGTTTCGTTCAGGGTAATACAACGAGATACTATGAATTCCTTTTAACCTCCACGCCATCCAATGGCACTTTTGAGGAGGTTTATGTTAACGGCACAGCGATGGCGAGCAGTGACTATGCCTACAACTCTTCGAACAATTCGCTCTACTTCCCCGGCAAATATGTCAACTACGGTTTGCCCGTTATTGCTCGTTACCGCGTGAACGGTGGTACGAACACATCTTATGCTTTTTCGCCGAATGCAGGCGCCATCGGTTTAAGCGTTGTTGACGCTTCAAGCGGTGCGACTGTTTCTGGGTCATTTAGTGGCAATATCTTGAATGTCAGCGGTCTTTCCGCAGGGCAGAGACTCACCGTCAAATTTTATCTACAGGAAGATGCGCTTATTCAAGGGGCGCTGAAGTTTGATCCGGTTCCTGGCAGTGTAAAGGTCGATCTGGCGCAATGTTCAGGCGCAAGCGTGACTACCAACGGCAAGGCTTTTTCCGTGCCGTGCGCGGCTTTTGATAACCCGTCTGTGACGATGAAATATGATTATGTGGATACCTCCTTGCAGTTGTTTTCCGTGGCGGAGGTTCCTAACCCAGAAATGGGCACATGGGAAGTACGGGTTAACAATGAAGTGTTGAATGTATACCGACGAGAAGGAAGTAAATTCTACATTGATCAGGCGCTTCCTCCCGGCTGCACGGTTCAGATCATAAATCGAGTCGAATAAAAAACGGGGACGGCTTCCCGTCCCCGATTCATTTTAAACACCCCAATCAATGTCACCTTTATGAACTTCTCTGTAACAGCGGGTCTTTTCCACATTACAGATGAAGGTGTGCATTTCGTATTTCATCTTGCCTGACTTGCCATCGGCTTTAGCCTTGATCTTGTAGCCGGGGATATTTCTATCGAGCTTATCGTGACCAAATTTCACGCTACCCGTTTTCGCGTCGGCACCGTCAAACTGTAGGCCTTGCGCATCCTTCAACGTCAGGCTCCAGGGGGCATCATCAAAGGTCGCGCCCATTCCTGGCTTCGCGATGATTTTAAATGTCCACTCAAGTTCTTGTCCTTTCTTTTGCGGTGTAATTTCAACCGTGGAATGTTTGGGAGCCGCGAGGCCCATCAAAAGAACGGACATGGGTAGCAATCCCGCAAAAAGGGACTTAATCATAATGACCTCTCCGTAGACGACGATGACGTAAAACAGTCCGGCGTTTGACACTGACGACCGCCGGAATTCCTTCCAAAAGTTTTATAACGCGCTCGAGTTGTTGGAGGTCCTTTACGCCCAATTCGAACTCCAACACTCCGGTAAAATCTTTGGAGACCTTTGCCTCGGCTTTCTGAACGTTCGCACCGGCTTCGGAAATTTTGCTCGTTACCTCCGCCAACACACCCGGCTTGTCTTGTGTGATGATGCTGAGATAACTGCGATGCTTGTTCGGCGTTGTTGGATCTGTCACCGTCCACTTAACGTCGATGCGACGCGCGGGATCACTATCCAAGGCGCGAGCGCACGACGAGCGGTGTACCGTAACGCCCTTGCCTCGTGTGATAAAGCCAACAATCTCTTCGCCGGGGATGGGGCAGCAGCAACGACCAAAGTTAACAAGAACGTCCTCATATCCAGAGACGAGAACCTGCTGTCTTTGTTTACGCTCGGGTTTGCGCTTCTTTTCTTCAGATAATCCTGAGCGGCTGATCTGATCCGTGATGGATTCTTTAACTGGCGCTTCCGGAAAATTGCGCGCCAGCAGGTCCGCTAGGTTAACCTTGCCGTAACCGACGGCAATCAAGAAATCATCAAAGTTCGCTTCTTTTGAGCCTTTGGTGAGTTTTTCGATCTCGCCATGGCGCTGCATGCTCTCAAGATCAAGGCCACGTTTGTCGAGCGCTTGGTCCAGCAAATCTTGACCAAGTTTACGACTCTTCTCGCGCTGCTCACTACGAAGATAGGAGCGGATTTTGTTGCGCGCCTTCGAGGTTATGACAAAACTTAACCAGTCTTTGCTTGGGCGTTGGTTTGGTGACGTGAGAATTTCGACAATGTCGCCTGAATTCAAATTCTTTTTGATGGGCACAAGACGGTTGTTAACTTTTGCGCCGATGGTTTTTAAACCAACGTCGGTATGAACCGCGAAGGCGAAATCAAGGGCTGACGCGTTGTGCGGGAGCGTGAAAACGTCGCCTTTGGGTGTGAAAACAAAGATCTCTTCGTCAAAAAGATCGACCTTAACCGCTTCAAGAAACTCCGCGGGATCTTGTAGTTCATTTTGCCACTGCATGATTTGACGGAGCCAAGAAAACTTCTGTAAGTCGGTCTGCGCCATGGGCGATGCGGAGTCTTCTTCTTTATAGGCCCAGTGAGCCGCCACGCCGTTCTCGCAGATCTCATGCATCTCTTTGGTGCGGATCTGGATTTCGGCTGGTTCACCGTTGGGGCGAATCACCGTCGTATGAAGCGACTGATACATGTTCGCTTTTGGCATCGCGATGTAATCTTTAAAACGTCCCGGCATCGGCTTCCACATCGCATGGACAACACCGAGAGCCTCGTAGCAGTCTTTTACGGAGTTGACGATAATGCGAAAGGCAAAAAGGTCATGAATGTCTTCAAAGTTAAGATGACGTTCCTGCATCTTCTTGTAGATGGAGAAGAAGTGTTTAGGGCGTCCATAAACAAAAATGTCTTTAAAGCCGTATTTGCGTAATTCGTTTTCGAGAATGCCTTTGACGTCGTCGATATATGCCTGTCGGGCATTTTTCTTGGCGGCAATCTTCGAGCGAATCTCTTGATAGATATCGTACTTCAGCTGCTTAAGGCAGAGATCTTCTAGTTCGCTCTTAATGTTATAAACGCCCAGGCGGTTAGCCAAAGGCGCATAGATGTCTAGAGTCTCCTGTGCAATCCGTTGGCTTTTTTCAGGTGGCATGCAGCCAATGGTGCGCATGTTGTGCAGGCGATCACAGAGCTTGATCAGGATCACGCGCAGGTCTTTCGACATGGCGACGATCATCTTGCGGAAATTTTCCGCCAGTCGTTCCTGATTGGAGCGGAACTCGATTTTACTGATCTTGGTCAAACCATCGACCAAGTGCGTTACCTCGGAACCGAAGGTCTTATCAATTTCCTCCAGCGTGCAATCCGTATCTTCAACCGTATCATGTAAGATCGCGGCGATAATGGAGGCAAAATCTAATTTAATGGAAGCGGCGATGGCGGCGACGGCGAGGGGGTGAGTGATGTAGGGCTCGCCCGATTTACGCATTTGATGTGAATGGAAGTTCGCGGCAAAGTGATAGGCCTTCTCCACTGTATCGAGGTTCGCGGTGGGAAGATTGGCCTTCATAGCTTCAACAAGACGTGCGTATTCGATTTCCGGCGTTGTGATACCGGAAGCCTCGCCTTGGGGCGCTGGTTTTGTTGTTGTTACATTTCCACTCATGGTCTTTCTCTTTTAACTCTAGTCAGACCATAGGTCCGTTAACCACCTATTTTTTCACGGACCTGACGAATCCATTCGGCATTATGAAATTCGTTCTTTAAACGCTCACATAACTCCCGGCCATTGGTGGCATTAATGTCTCCGGGCTTTCGGTCCACGACGAGGGATCTGAGCTTCAAGTAGGCGAGATCAAGATCATCATTGACGATGAAATAGTCGTAATGCTCAGCCTTCGCAATCTCGTGGTAAGCATTATGTAAGCGGATCATGCGGTTTTCAAGGGAATCGGAAGCGCGTTTTTCGAGGCGTTTCCACAAGGCCTGCAAGGTCGGGGGAAGGATAAAAATACTGATGGCGTTCTGCAACTTCTCGCGGGCCTTGAGCCATCCTTGAACATCGATTTCTAGCAGCGGGAGTTGACCGCTTTCTTGGATGCGCTCCAACTCCTCACGGCTTGTACCGTATAAACATCCATGAACGCGCGCCCACTCGATGAAGGCATCCGCCGCGATCATTTCATTAAACTGTTCTTCGTTGATGAAATGATAGTGGACGCCGTCAGTCTCACCCGGCCGGGGAGGGCGCGTCGTGTGACTCACCACAACATGTATGTTATCGAAATCTTTTATGAGGCGGCGATTAAGCGTGGTTTTTCCGGTGCCTGATGGTGCAGACACAACGACGGCGGAAAAATCAGGAATCTGTTGCGGCATCAAATCACTCAATATTTTGCACCTGTTGGCGGATTCGTTCGATCGCTTGCTTCATGGAAAGCGTGTGCTGAGACGCCTCGACCGCAGTGAGTTTATTTGACATCGTGTTAACTTCACGATGCATTTCTTGGCACATGAAGTCGAGCTTTCTGCCGACATCGTCCCCTTGATCCAGGAGTTTCAGAAACTCGCGTTCGTGAATCTCGAGGCGGGTGAGTTCTTCGGCAATGTCACTCTTATCCGTGAGGACAACGAGCTCGCTGACTAGGCGCTCGTCTGGAACAAGATCTTTGACTTTCTGTCCGGTTTCGCCGATTCGTTCCATCAGCTGGTCAAGGCGCTTCTTATACTGCGCAAAGAGCGCTATCTGCATCTCATCGGCTTTTTTCATGAGAGCCTGACGATCCTGACCCAAATTTTGGACGATTTCTTGTAAGGCTTTTTTAAGAGAGCTGCCTTCATTGGCACGCGTCTTATTAACCTCGGCAAGGGCATTTTCCAAACTTTGGAGCAAACCGGCGCGGTGCTTCTTTATCGTTGCTTCTGGGCTGTCGTGTTGTAAGGGTTCCAGAACGCCTTCTAGGCGTAAAAGCTGGCTTATTTCTGGAAGGGCGTGGGTTTTTTCACCACTTTTTGATTGTAACATCTGCTGCGTTTGCATGCATATGCCAAGGTAGTAGTCCATTGCTGCCTGGTTAAACCGTGGCAGGCGCTCAGTGGTGCTTGGCGTCACGATGTCGAAGCTAATATCGACCTTACCGCGGATTAAAGCGGCTTTGGTCTTCGCGATGATTTCTGTTTCAATCGCATTTAAATACCGTGGGATACGCACATTGGTGTCGATGAAGCGGGAGTTGAGGGTCTTAATCTCACAGCGGTAGCGAACGTCCCCCTGAGTGCTTTCCCCCGCGCCGAAGGCGGTCATGCTGCGTAAAGCCATCGGTGCTCCTTCTGGATCAGCTTAATGAAGTGAAGTCGCGGGAAAATAGCAATTTTTTTCCGTATTTCCAACCGCAATCTGATTCGCTCATCGGCTAGAAACCTGGTATTTTAGGCAGAAGACCTATTTTTTCGGATGCCTCATCGTGGACCTCAGTCTTGCTTTCCACCTGATATCATTGGTGGCCTTTGTCGGGCTCGCCTGGAAGTGGGTGCGCGCTCAGTCGGATATTCGTTGGGCTCGGTCGCTGTGGGTTAACGCCACCCAAGGTGAACGTGTCTACGCGGATTGGCCCGAGGCTTTTTTAAAACGCTGGTGTCGTCTGATCGACGTTCCGTTCGAGGGGGCTCGACGAGCTGACACGCGCCCCACGCGGCTCCGTCCAAAGGTGATCATTTCTTTTTTCGCGCAAAACCCTGTGCAGTCGGTCCATCAGGACGAAACAGGTTTTCATTTTAGGTTGGCGGGCGCTTGTGACCCAAAATGGGAGGCCGAGTTACGGCAGGCCCTCGGGAATCGGCAGGCTGTGCGTTTCAACATTCAAAAGGAGTCTTCCCCATGAGAATCGCTGGACTAGTTATGCTTGCGGCCATGAGCCTCGCTTCTTGTGTTTCCGTGACTCAGGAGGAAGCTTCTAAGCCGCCTGTTATTGCCGCGGAAATGGATGTTCCTCAGCTCGTGGATGCCGGCCTCGCGTTTGGCGATAAAACGCTAGAGGACGTGAAGAAGGCCCTTACTCGTAAGAAGGCGTGGCCCGAGGCGCATAAGTATTTGGACGCGAAATTTGAAAACAATCTTGCGCAGCTCAAAGATCCAGCGCTCGTGAACGCCGTGAATCTTTTGCAAACGCATCGCACCGTTTTGCCTTCAAACGTTGTTGCGACCCTCGTGATCTCGGAGCGTCCCATGGCGAGACGCCTTGGCTGGGAGCTGGCGGCTCGTTATCCTTCCCGTGAGATGGCAAAGCTTTGTGAAAAGGTGTTAACAGACGCGATTGCCCGCGGTGAAGAAGTCGGCATGCTCATGCCTGAGATGGCGGAAGCCGTTCGCGCCAACCAGCTCAGCAACGTTTATACTTTGGTGCGGATTGGCCTCTTTAACAACGGTGATCCCGCGTTTGCCAAAGCGATGGCGGAATTTGATTCCGAAAAGGCGACCCGTGATTTTCTCGACTATTTAGCGCGCGCCGACATCGAAGACTTGCGTCAATTGCACCAAAAAACCATTCATGTTCCCACGGCGATCGTGATTTTGCGTCATATCAATGCCAACGCGTTGCCGATCAATCATCAACACGTGGACAAATTATTTTTGTACGCGGTATCACGCAATCAAGCTCTCGGCGAATATGCTAACTCGATTCTGGAAAAAAACTTTCCACGCTACAAAGAAGAGTTGGCTCTAGCCCTTTCTCGCATGCCGGTTTCCATCCAAGTCGCTTTCATCGAGGGATCTCGTCGCGAAACAAATCCCAATATCAACGTCTTCTTAGGTCAGTTGCGAAAAATGTCAGGCCATCGTGAAGTGATTGAAGAGATTGAAGCTTCTAAAATTTAATGGGAGTTTGCATGTTTCTTGAGACGATCTGTGATGCGATTGATTTGGAAACTCTCATCGGTGTTCTGCGCCGGCACTACCAAGAAATGTGGCAATGGCGGGGAGCGACTCCTCCCGCCGCTCACACGGATCTACCGACCATTGGTGACGTCACCCTTCTGAAATCCCTTCTTCCCGAAACACTTTTTCGCTTGATGTATGAGCGCAACGAAATGGGGCAGTTTGCTTTAACTTTCGCTTTGCGTCATAGGCTTACCTACATCAACACTCTCTTTCATTCGCAGGCTTTAGCTTTACAACACATCGCGACCGACTTTTCCCCTTTGGATTTGATTTTTGGGCGTGAGTTAAGCAGCGATCGATTGAATTTGGCGCCGATGCTGGCGGCGAAGCATTGGCTGGTAGGCGGAGCGGTGGACGATGCCATGTATCTACCGGTCATTGGTTTTAGTCCCGCGGGCATGCACATCCTTGCCAAGCCGGTGGGACATTGTCGCGCCTTCGATCGCCATGAGGTGCACTGTGGTCATCCGACCGCCGGTACGTTCTGCGAGAAGCATCAAGACGAAGTGTGGTGGGCCCACGAAGGCAAAGTGGGATCGACACAAGCACAGATGTATCGGTTCTTTGCCGCCACGAAAAATTTTCACGAGTTCGATGCGGCGAAGCTCGCAAAACTTTTAAGCGAGTTTTGGGCTTCGTATCAAGTTTGGAAGAGAGATTCTTCGCCAGGACGAATTGAGGCGGCATTAAAGCTTTTTTCGCTGCACGATGAACAGGAACTACTACGATTGGGTACCATAGGTTTGCGCGAGCGTTATTTGTTGATCGCCATGACCGCGCACCCGGATCATGGTGGAAAAAATGAGCAATTTCTTCATTTGAAAGACAGCTACCAAGCTTTGCGTCGGCGTCTTGAGTGGAAGTTGGCTTCTTAAGGTTCTTCGCTTTGCTCAGAATGACGGCTTTGCTCAGAATACGGGGTTTCAGGATGATGTAAAATCATCCTGAACCCGACAAAGGGATCTTATCCCATTACTGCCTTACATGCCTTCTGGCATTCCGCACATGCATCCGCACAAGCTTTACAGGTTTCCATGTTCTCATGCTTACGGCATTCGTCTTCGCAATCTTTGCAAGCCTCGGCAGCTAGTTTAGCAAGCGCCTTGGTGCGCTTTGAATTCTGGTTTGCCGCTTTTTGGAGTGCGTTGCAGAAAACCATCATATCGCGCACTGATTTGGCGCAGGCAGCCATGCTCTTGTCACCCGTGCTGAGCATTTCCATGCAATGCTCAAGGCACTCTTCGCCCTTTTGCACGCAATTAGCACTCGCCGTGGCGACGGCTTTGTTTTTGTCACCCGCTGGAGCGCTGTGATTGTGTGTGGAGGGTTTCTCTTTTTTTCCTTGTGCAAACGCGACACCCGCGGTTGCGGCAACAAGGCTTCCTACTGTTAAGCTCGCCCCTTTGGCGAAAAAATCACGTCGTTCCATAGTTCACCTCTTGGAGATTGTGGTTCGTTTATTATAGCAGGGACTGATAAAAGGTTGTCACTGCCTCGGCGGTTGCGGGGAGAAAAGGTGTGGTGAAGTGATTCGCGCGAGGAATCTCTTTGAAACTTCCTTTTGCAAGTGTGCTAGCTAACTTGTTCCCGTGTTTCGCGGGTGCGATCCAATCATTTTCTCCGTAGATGCATAAAACTTGGTCTTTCACCGCAGGGGCATAGGCGAGAGGTGCAAGCTGTTGAAATTGTTTGCCAACGAATGACACATAGCCCATTGACCCATTTGTCTCATCCAAACGAAGGGGATATGCCCTTCTTCCAAATGGTCCGAACGCGGGCCAAACATGAAGCCAGCCATACAGATAACACTGTCGTAGCCACGCAGGATCGAGTGAACCAAAAATTTCTGGAAGCATCATGCGCCACGAAAATTCAGACACGCATGGTGTGGACAAAATCACCGCGCCACGAATTTTATGTGGATGCATGCGCATGTAATGCAGCGCGAGCGCACCGCCAAGACTGTGTCCGAAAAGAAAGTGCGGTTGGTCCGGGAACTCATGCTGACATTTCGCCATCGCACTCGCGAGACAGCTTGCGAAAGAGGTGCTTTTTCCCACCGTTTTGCTAAACCGCCCGTGACCATCAAGATCAAAGCTCATCACAGCGAAGCCGGCTTTAAGAAGCGTTAAGAACAAGTAAAGGAATGGGTAAGCCGCATCGTTGCCCGTGCCGTGCACAAAAAGAACAGTCCCGCGCAAATCCTTGTGGGGCGTGAGCTTGAATGCATAGACCTCTCCGCCAGCGGCGAGACGATCATAGGGGATCTCCGCCATGGTGCCATACTTCTCAAGCGTCGGCGCAAAGCGTTGCAGGAGCGGGTGAGCGATTATTGTTCTCATTTTCTGCACCATTCTGTTGACGTTGTCATTTAACCCCGCTAGCTTTGTACCTAGAGCAAATAGCATGGAAATTTCGAGTATGGTTCAGCAAGTATCCGGGCAGCTGGAGTCATACTTACGCGACTACGGCTGGTCCTTTAGGAAAATGGACGATAACCATTGGGTCACGGGCTTTCAGGGTAAAGACCGTTCGTATCCGCTTCGTCTCCTTGTTTCAGACACCTGGATCACCTTTCAAATCCATCCATTTCTAAAGCTTAACGTTGATTGGGAATGCTGGCCCGAGCTAGCGAAATTTCTTCTCGAATTAAATCATAGCAGTCAGATGGTAAAGTTGGTGCTCAATGAAAAGGGGCACATTGGTCTGACTCTGGAAGCACTCGCCTCAGGTCTCAATTATGAGGCGTTTTCTGATTGTTTGGGAATTCTCGGCTATTACGCGGACTATCTGTTTGATGAAGTTCTCACCTTCATGGACCATATTGGGTTCAATTATTCACTCTCCATGAATTTCCTAACTTAGAATAATCCCCCGCTTTTCATCCGTTCTTTTGTTTTTCGTCAAATTGCACCGCAAAGGTTTAGGCGTGGCTGTGCCGATCAATCCATGCGCCAAACTTTATGACGAGTAACAAGCTTTGACCGCTAAGTTAAATGACGTTAGTCACTACCGCATTCTCGCTGAGATTGGATCCGGCGGGTTAGGGCAGGTATTCAAAGCCGTCGACCAAAGAACGGGTCGTGTGGTGGCTATTAAGTTTTTGCATCAGCGCTATCAGACCAGTCGTAAATTCCTCGGCATCTTTCATCGTGAATTGCTTATCATTTCACGCCTTCGTCATAAGCACATTGTTGAGTTTCTTGATGCGAGCTTTCAGCCCCCTCACTGTTTCATTGTCACTGAATTTGTGGATGGTTGGTCCCTCCACGCCCTGATGAAACGGTTTCCGCGCTTACCGCCGATGGTGGCGCTTTGCATCACCATCGATATTTTGCAGGGCATCGATTACTTGCACTTGCATGACACGATCCATAGCGATCTTTCCGCGCCAAACGTTCTTCTCGATAAGACGGGACGTGTTCTCGTAACGGACTTTGGTCTTGCGGCGCAGGATAAGACGGAAGACTATCGCAACTACATGGTGGGAACGCCTGGGTACTACTCACCCGAGCACGTGTCGGATACGGGGATCGTCGCTCAGTCCGATCTCTACTGCGTTGGTCTGTTGCTTTATCAAATGCTGACCGGAGAGAAGGCGGTTCCGCCCTCAAAGAATCGCAAAGACATTCTACGAGCCATGAAGGGCATCGACTTCAACAGAATCGTCTGCTCGGATCGTCGTTTACAAAACATGCTGCGCAAATTGCTTAAGACGGCTTTGAAATTGCAGCCGGGCCGCCGTTATCCCAACGCGGAGGCGATGATCTATGACGTCTATAGCATTTTGAAAATGCATCACATTCGCTTCGCGCGCTATGCGATCCATCAATTCCTGCTCGAGCAAAAATTGACGGAACCCATGGCGAAGAAAATCAATCAGGACATCTACAAAGGCTTCTACGTTCCTTCTTCTTCCAAAGGCGGGGGCAGCTGAGGTGCCTGTGGCGTCTGCTCTTTAGACGTCGGCACGTCGTGCACCATCTCTTCCGCTTCATCATGTGAATCCAACACATCATATTCCGTTAAGAACCAGCGATGCACGGGTTTGCATGGCGGGACAAATTGGCTTTGACTCTGGGATTTGGTGACCTTCATGGTGTCATGCCAGCAGTCCCTTAGTTCGTAGTGACTCAAAGGGTGAAAACCAGGAAGACGCGGTGGGATCACCAGATTTGAGACCAACCAATAGCGTCGAGCCTCTTTCAGTTTTTCGATGCTCGTTTCAACCATTTCGGGGCGGCGTGTGAGTTCAGACAGGCGCGTTATGCCAGGCCATTGGCTGATTTTTACATCGGGGCGATAGTATTTCACCATGGAGACCGTTTGATAGGTGTCCGCGAAAACGATGCCATCCACCGCCGCGACTTTTTCCGCCAACTCGGCGAAACCATGCGTCTCTGACAGAACGCGATCCTTGCTTGGTTTGCCAAAGGGCAATGGAGCGTGGGCATGGAAGCAGAGGATAAAAAGCAATGCGACGTTAAAGGCCGCGGCTTTGAGTAACATTTTCATGCGGTCTTGCAGCAGAACGCTGACAAAAACGCTGGCGGCGACCATGTGAATGGCGGCCCAGTTGGCTTCGACGCGTTGTGAGAAGGCCACCATGCCGAACAGCAAGAGAGGGAATAGGAAAGCCGCGTTTAAGAGCGGTCGAACCGCGGGATCAAATGTTTTAAACCACTGGTGCTCTTCCGCGCGAAAATATCGCCAAAGCCCCGCGATCAAAGGAATGAGGAGAGCACCCCAAAGAAGAAGTTGGCCACCGACAAAATCTCCCACCCGCTGCGCGAATCGTGTCATCGGTGTTTTGGGGATCTCGCGCTTTTTGATGTCTTCAGGTTGTAAGAAAAATTTTCCGAGATAAGCTTCGTAGGTACCTTCCATGGCTGGCTGCGGTCGAGACAGCTTCAGGTGTGTGGCTTGATCGATCTCATGAGAATCCATAAGGCCATGCGCTGTCTGAAAGCGAAACGGCACCCAATCATTTTTATGGTTCCACCACAGATGCGGCGCGATGGTGAGAAGGCAGACGAGGCCACCTAAGTAAGGCCATGGTGTGCGCAGAATTTGTGGACGACGGAGCATCGGCCAAAGAAATACCGGGCCGATGAGAAGCATCGCATATTTGCCCCAAATACCGAGGCCCGTCACCAAGCCCGCTGTGAGCCAGCGCGCCGGCTGTCCCTTGAGAGCGTAAGCCGCTTCATGCAAAGCCAGAGTCCAGAAGAAAACCAACGGCACGTCTGGTGTCGTGATAAAACCTAACACGAGACCAGCGATGCTTGTGTAAAGACAGATAATCCCCGCCAGGAGACTGCTCTTCGTTGAAACCCCAGCTGCCACCATCAAGCGCGAGAAGATCGGAAACAAAGCGGTAATCAGCACAATCGTGCCGAGACGTGCGAGAAGTGGCGAACCAGGAACGATGTTAACGAGATAACTCAACCAAGCCACCATCGGTGGATGATCGAAGTATCCTAAGTCCGGAAACCGAGCCCAAAGGAAATAATAGGCTTCGTCTTGAATGACCGGAAACAGCGCGGCCAAAAGCAAATGAATGATGAGCAAGCCCCAAAAGGCCGCGGCGATAGGGCGTTGCCGCCCAAAGTGGGCGAGCGTCTGCCAAGCATTTTTCATGCATCACCTTCGAGGAGAAGTTCAACTAATCGTGTTTGTCGCTGGAGGCTGTCTTGATTCTTGATCGCGAATTCCAGCGCTTGTTTCGTGCCGACAAATACGGCTAGTTTTTTGGCGCGTGTCAACGCCGTGTAAATCAGATTGCGCTGAAGCATGATGTAATGCTGCATTGTGACGGGAATCACCACGACAGGAAACTCGCTGCCTTGTGACTTATGAATGGTGATGGCGTAAGCCAGTCGCACGTCATGAATGCTTTCAGCGTCGTATTGCACGGGGCGTTCATTATAATTGACGCCAACTTTTCCGCCCTCGACACGCGCGTTCATCACAAAACCGATGTCGCCATTGAACACACCGAGATCATAATTATTGCTAATCTGAATGACCTTGTCACCCGGACGCAATATAAGTCCCTGTCGTTTGTATTCCTGGAGATCTTTGCGCTCCGAATTGAGTCGTTTCTGCAACTCTTCATTTAATGCTTGCGTGCCAAGATCCCCTTTATTCATGGGGGCCAGGACTTGGATATCCTTAATGGGATCGT
Source organism: uncultured Oligoflexales bacterium (assembly GCA_964404325.1). Taxonomy (GTDB): domain Bacteria; phylum Bdellovibrionota_B; class Oligoflexia; order Oligoflexales; family Oligoflexaceae; genus CAYOJQ01. Next base: position 46,432 of record CAYOJQ010000013.1, on the reverse strand, counting down.
AGCCGAGCTTTCGCGGTAAGACTTCACTCACCAGATCCAGAATCACCTTGCGTATCGCTAGGGGATTTTCGACTTCGATAAAACGGCAGTCGCTACCAGCTTCATAGCCGAATTCCGGATAAACGCCACGATTGATGGCGTGAGCGGCGCGAATGATGAGAGACGTCTGCGCCTGGCGGAAAATTTCCGTCAATTTCGTATAGGGAATTTTTTCCGACGCGATGAGATCACGCAAAAAGTTACCAGGTCCCACGGACGGTAGCTGGTCGACGTCACCAATAAAAATAATTTGTGCTTTTTCAGAAACCGCATCCAGCAATGCATCGGCTAAACGAATATCCAGCATGGATGATTCATCGACGATGATGACCTGCGCGTTGATGGGATTCTGAGCATTGCGTTGGAATCCACCGGACATGGGCGTCCATTCCAGCATGCGGTGAATCGTGCTCGCCGGCAGCTGCGTGAGTTCCGATAAACGCTGTGCGGCTCGCCCCGTGGGCGCGCACAAAGCCACGGTAAAATTCATCGCTTTAAATAAGCGAATAATGGCGTTGGCGGTTGTTGTCTTACCGACGCCTGGGCCACCCGTGAGTATAAAAACGCGATTTTGAAATGCCAGCCGCACCCCTTCCGCCTGTGCCGCGCTGAGAGGAATCTGTGCGCTTTCCTGATACGTTTCGATCCAGTTCTCAAGGCGCGAGGTATCAACCTCATGGGGATAGTTGGTCAACTGTCGCAGTTTACGCGCCACGTTAAGTTCCGCGCACAACAATTCCGTTTGATAGTGGGCGTTTTCAGTCTCGCCAGAGTCGTTCACAAAAGATTGGGAAACGATGACTCCGTTGACGTTGAGCTGCTTGAGGCCTTCCATCAAGCGATCTAAAAGAATATCCGTTGCCAGCTGCAGGCGCTTTTGCAGTTCTTCAAGAAGCTGGGCCGTTGTTAAAAAAAGATGTCCGTCATCTTCCGCTTCTTTTAAGCAATAGATGATCGCCGCCATCACACGATCAATGGAGTCGGCGGGAATACCAACTTTCATGGCGATCTTATCGGCGGTGATAAAACCCACGCGGGGGATCTCCGCCGCAAGACGGTAGGGATTCTCCGTCACGATCGTGATGGTCTCTTCTTGAAAACGATTCATGACTTTGATGGCGAGATTGTGGCTCAGACCATGCGAGACAAGAAAGAGTTCGACGTCTCTTTGCGAACGATTTTCTCGCCACGCCGCTAAAATCGTTTCAGCCTTTTTCTCACCAATGGACGAGATTTCGCGCAGACGGTGCGGTTCTTGATCCAGAACGTGCAGTGCGTCCACGCCGAAGTGCGCCACAATCTTATCCGCGGTTTTTTCGCCAATCCCGCGCACAAATCGTGACGAGAGATACTTTTTAATTCCCTCGGGAGTGGAATAGGGGAGGCGGCGTGTGCTTTTGAATTGTTTGCCGTACTGTTTGTGGGTGGTCCAGAGACCTTCGAGTTCGACGTATTCACCTTCGTGGATTTGCGCGAAGCTTCCCGTAACCGTTACTAGGCCAAGTTTTTGATGCTTTAAGCGCAGAACTGTCCAGCCGCTATCCTCATTTCGGAAAGCGATACGATCGACCTCGCCGCCAAGCTCTGTGCCAGTCTCCGTGGCAGCCCCCCTCAGAATGCAACCCATTGATTTAATAGTTGTAAAAAAAAGCTCCTGATCAAGCAAGTGACAAAGCGGAAGGTGCGTTTTTTTAAAACAAGTGAATCTAGGGGCTTACCGGAGGGTGTCTAAAGAAAAAGACAAAAAAGCCGATAATTTCTTGTGTTCATTGCAGGCTATCAGGAGGCCATAATGCGGTTTCAGTTTTCTTTCAAGCACATGGAAGTTTCACCCGCCCTACAAAACTACACAGTGGAAAAAATCAAAGGAGTCGTGAATAAGTTCGTTACAAAGCCCATTGAGGCTGCGGTGACGTTCTCTGTCGAGCGTCATTTGCACACCGTGCATTGCGATGTTTTTGGTGGTGATGGTTTTACATTCTCGGTGCAACATAGTTGCGAGGACATGTATGGATCAGTTGATCGCATCATTGATAAATTGCAAACCCAATTGAAGCGTAAAAAGGATCGTTTAAAAGAACACAAAGGGCGCGCTACCATGAAAGCGGCCTTCAATTCATATGAAGAGGGCGAAGGCGATTACGATGGTGTCGAAGTCGATGCCGCTGACATCGTCAAGTTCGAGCACGCCAAACGTCGCATAGGATAAAAATTGGGGGCGGAGCCCTCCTCCGTCCCCGTTTCACCGTTTAAAAAAGAAGCCCTGCCTAGAGCGGGGCTTTTTCATTTGGGACAGAGGGTTTCGTCCCTATTTTTTTTCGTAGCCGTTCGCGTCAAAGTGGCCGTTAAAACAGGCCTCCACTTCCATCTTCGTAAAGAACTCGGCATTGCAATATCGACAAAGGTACTTCGCGCCTTTGCGATAAAACAGGTCTTTAAATTCCTTCTTGCTGCGAGCCTTGGCTGTGATGTCCTTTGCCTCGTTGCCCGCCATTGTGGTTGTTACCACCGGTGGAATATCGGTATTTAACGCCGCGGGTGCTGGGGCTGCGGCCGACGTTTCCGGAATAGACGGTGCGTTTAAAAGGCTTTCTTCGATCTGTAATTCTTGTTTTTCTGCGACAACTTTCTTCTCCCGGCGTGGCGCTACCATGCGAACGGGCTGTGGTCGCGCGAGACGGACACGCTTCTTCTCGGGAAGAGGAATATTGGCGGCTTGGGCATCTTGTTGGTGAGCCAGGCCTTGTTTTTTGCGGCATTCGGCCGCGCAGCCGCGAGCGAAGGAGTCGCTGTTGTAATCGCGTGAGCAATAACGGCAGCGATACATCATGCCAACGCCAAAAACTTTCTTTATCACCACGGGAGACAGGTTTTGCACTTCATGCCAGCATTCATCGAGGCACTGATAGGCGTCGTTGTAGGTGGCGAATTCCTGTCTGCAAATGCCGCAAACAAATTGCCCCGCCTTGCGAATTATCCGACGGATAACTGGCATGCGTTGAATAAAATCCCAGCGATGCATTTTAGATGCGGACATATCAACCTGTGAGATAAAGGACCGATTTTGTTATCGGTCTCACAGGTGATAGTTTTGAGAAATAACTTTTAAGGAAATTAAAAAAGGCGTCGTAAAGCTGTGTTGGTGAAAGAGGTTACGCTCCCAGCAGAGCCGTCAGATTAAGGACAATGCTGTAGCCTTTCATACGGCCGCTTTGGCTTTCGTTGGTCCCTTCTGGTTTCGTGGGCGTGTAGCTTTGATACTTCGTGGTTTGCGTCGCGAGAAGGGGGAGAGCCAGTCCTAAATTAACCACATCGCCTTCAATGCGTGTGATGAGATATTCCGGTTTATTGCCATCGGGACGTGCCTTTTCCAGCCAAGCGTAAAAAAGTCCTGGAGTCGCGGCAAAGCTGGAAACGCGCATCACAAACTGATCGATGGTTTCCGTTCCCGAAGAATAGACGTCAGTACTCCGACCCACGATATCCGCATAGCTTAAGCCAAGAGACATCCCAAACGAGCCGCCTTCTTTGCGCATGCCGCCTTCGTTAAAGCTGTAGCCCCATAGCGTGTAGAAGCCTGTGCCTGAGTGATCCAAGCGAGGTTTTGAACGCTGTGGTGTTTGATAGGGACCCGCGATAATATCGACAGCCCCTTGGCCAAACCAATGCTTGCCAATGTAGCCGCGACCAATTTGTACCATGACGCTGCCGCCGGTGAGATTGCTGGCGTCTTCTTCCGCAAGTTCGTGATCAACGCCGGCAATGCCGAAAACCCAGACACTGTTTTTTGTGCCGAGAGCTTTCTGCTGCGCTTCGAGATTGGTCTTAGACTCAATCCCAAAAGCAAAGCCACTGATCGCGAAGCACAAAAAAACGAGTCCGTGTTTAGGGCGCATGAACGATTTCCCCTTTCGGGCGCTTACCGCGTTCGAGCAGGCGAATAATAACAACGGCTGCTTCGTACATGATGTACATCGGGACGGCCATCATGGTCTGGGAAATCACATCCGGTGGCGTAAGAACCGCGGCGACCACGAGGATCACGACGATGATAATTTTACGGTGCTCGGAAAGACTCTTCGCTGAAACAAGATCCAGGAGAGAGAGGAGCACAAGGATGAGCGGTGTTTCGAAAACCAATCCGAAAGCGAACAGAAGGATAATGAGCAAGGAAAGATAGTCGGTGATGGTAATCATCGGCACGCCAATTTCCAAACCCAGTCCGATCAAATACTTCAAAGCCACCGGCATCATCACGAAAAAGCAAAAGGCCACGCCCGATAAGAACAGCAAGATCGATGTGACCACAAAGGGAAAAATCCACTTTTTCTCATTGTCGTAGAGTGCGGGTTCGACAAAACGCCAGAATTGATAAAGCCAAATGGGCGAGCCAAGAACAATCGCCGTGAGAAGTGAAACCTTGATGTTGGCGACGAACACATCCATCGGCCCCGTGAAGTGAATCACCCTCTGGCTTACTGGTAAGGCCTCCAACAACGGCTGTTGGAGGAAGTTAACTAGGTCGCTGGCGAATGAGACGGCGACGAAGAAGATGATCGTTACACCCCAAAGGCTCTTAACGATGCGAGAACGCAGTTCATCGAGATGGCCCCAAAGGGTCATCAACTTCGGATCTTTTGTGGTTTCGGCTTTTTGTTCGGTACTCACGGTTCCCTCAATGTGCTTCGAGCCAGTTCAGTCCTTCACCCACCTCTGCTAACAGGGGAACGCGCAACTTCATAGCGTTTTCCATTGTTTCTTTGACCACAGTTCGCACTTCGGCGGCTTCCTCTCGGGGGCATTCGATCAAAAGTTCGTCGTGCACTTGCAGAAGGAGTTTGGCGCCCAAACCTCGGGCTTCGAAATTTTTCTGTGTGGCCACCATGGCAAGTTTCATTAAATCAGCGGCACTGCCCTGTACCGGCGAGTTGATGGCAATGTTTTGTGCGTTCTTAAGCGTCATGCGATCTTTGGAGAGGATCTCCGGCAAATGACGGCGGCGGCCCATAATGGTTCGGGTAAACGTATGAGCCTCGGCTTCGCGAATACAGTTTTGGATGTAGGTCTTGATGCCAGGATAACTCGCGAAATAGCGTTCGATAAAATCTTTGGCCTCGCTCATTTTTACGCCTGTTTCCCGCGCTAAGCGCTGGGGACCCATGCCGTAAATAATGCCAAAGTTAATGGCCTTTGCCGCCGAGCGTTGTTCCGCCGTGACAGACTCCGGCTCCACGGCAAAAATACGCGCCGCGGTTGAGCGGTGAATGTCCTCACCCCGCTGAAAGGCTTCCGTCAAATTCGCGTCATCCGCGAGATGCGCCAACATCCGCAATTCAATCTGGGAGTAGTCCGCTGAAATCAAAACGTAATCGTTCTTTTGCGCGCGAAAAGCCGCACGAATCTTACGTCCCATTTCGGAGCGAATAGGAATGTTTTGCAGGTTTGGTTCCGTTGAGCTGAGCCGCCCCGTGGCCGTTCCCGTTTGATGAAAGCTGGTATGAACCCGTGTGGTTTTTGGGTTTATCAGCTGTGGCAGCGCATCCACATAGGTGCTCTTCAACTTTGTGACGGAGCGGAAATCAAGAATGGTTGCCGGAAGAGGGTGGTGGTCCGAAAGCTGTTCAAGAACGCTCACATCCGTTGAGTATCCCGATTTCGTTTTCTTAACTTTTATCCCAGCGGTCTCATGAATTTTTAAGCGCTCAAACAAGATGGATTGCAGCTGCTTTGGGGAGTTGATGTTGAATTCCTCGCCGGCGATTTCATAGATTTTCGCCGACAAACGGTCTTCGTGCCCGGATAGTTCACCGGATAAATTCCCCAGCATGCCCGAGTCCACAAACACGCCCTCTTGTTCCATGCGCGCCAAGATAGGGACGAGCGGCATCTCCACGTTTGCAAACACGTCCATCAATTCAGACGCCATCAATTCTTTATGGAGATGCTCGTAGAGGCGGAACGTAAAATCAGCGTCTTCGCAGGCATAGGTCGTGAGTTGATCCAAAGGAGCGTTAACCATGGCTATGAGCCCATCGGCTCCCTTGAAAGTGCTTGTCTTGATCTTCGCGTAGTTGAAGTAACGAAGGCAGCAGGAATCCATATTGTGTTGTCGTTCGGATGTATTGATGGCGTGAGCGGCGATCATTGTATCAAAGAAGGGTCCAGCCACCGTGACGCCAACATTGCGCATCATCTGCCAATCAAACTTGATGTTGTGGCCTATTTTCAATTTCGTGGCGTCGTGGAGAATGGGCTTCAACGCTTCAAGCACGTCCTCGGCGCGAATCCCTTCCAGATGAGGTTCGATCAGTGGAATATAGAACGCTTCTTTTTCTCGCAGGGCAAAGCTGATGCCGATGGGTTCATCGCCGACCACATCCAAGCCCGTGGTTTCCGTATCGAAAGCAAACGCGGAGGCTTTCTCAAGCCGCGCCAGAAGCTCTTTCAGAGGCTCGGGACGGTTAATCAGCTGGTAATTAAATTCATGCCCCAACGTGGCAAAACAAGGGACCTCTTTCTCCACGGGAGAGCTTTTTTCTGATGGAAGAGGAGCGCCCAAAACCAGTTCTTCCGCAGCTTCCTCTTTCGGGCCTTCAAACATGCGGATGATGCCCCTAAACTCGAGAGTTTGACCGAGTTCTAGCAGCAGCGGCGAGCGAAGAGTCTCCTCGGGGCGGCATGCCATTTCATCGAGACTGACCGGGAGAGCCGCATCCGTTTTGATGGTAACGAGCTGACGTGAAAGATAGGCCATCTCGCGGTTCTGCTCGAGGCCGTTACGTTGACGCTGGTTGGCGATTTCAGCAAGGCGCTCGTAGATGGCGTCCAAAGAACCAAATTTTTGAATCAATTGGGCGGCGCCCTTTTCACCGATGCCCGCCACTCCGGGGACGTTATCGGAGCTATCGCCAATGAGGGCGAGAATATCAATGACCTGATGCGGGTCGCAGCCAAACTTCTCGCGCACGCCGGCGCAATCAATGATTTTTGCTTCTTCAGCTTTCTTCGGGCTGTAGAGAAAAATCTGGTCGTTCACCAACTGCATAAAATCTTTATCGCCGGAGACAATATAACAATGAAGGTCGGGGGAGCTGTGCTGTGTCACAAGGCTGCCAATCAAATCATCCGCTTCCAAACCGGGTTCAGCAAGAAGAGGGATGTTGAGGGCCGCGAAAAGCTGACGCATGTAAGGGAGCTGCTTGACCAGATCTTCCGGCATCTCGCTGCGGTTTGCCTTGTACTTGTCATAAAGTTTATGGCGGAACGTTGGCTCTCGGGAATCCGTGGCGGCGATGATGTAGTCAGGGCGCTCTTCACGCAAAAGTTTCATCAAAAAGGTCAGGCTGCCAAAAACAGCGCCGGTTGGGAGTCCTTGCGAGGTGCTTAGTCCTCCGCGTGTGCCAAAAGCGTGAAAATTTCTAAACGCCATTGCCATGGAATCGATAATAAAGAGTCTCTTGGCCGCCATGCGCTTGATCCTTTCCATGGATTGTCAGAGTGCCGGGAAAAAGACCCCCCATCATGTGCGCGAAATAACAGTCTTTCAAGCGTTTTGACACGGTGCCGCATTCGTTGCCAAGGATTGTAATATCTTGTATAGTTAGGCCAATTGTTGGCAAGGGGTCTGAATTTATGAATGATTTTGCTGAATTAAAGGTCGAAGGAAAGACCTATAAATTTCCGGTCATCGTTGGTACCGAAGGCGAGAAAGCGATCGACATCAGAAAGCTTCGCGATGATACCGGGTACATCACCCTCGATTCCGGTTACGGAAACACAGGGTCCTGCTTAAGCGCCATCACATTTATCGACGGCGAAAAAGGCATCCTCCGCTACCGCGGTGTTCCCATCCAAGAGCTCGCTGAGAAATCCACTTTCGTTGAAACTGCCTACTTACTGATTTACGGTAACCTCCCTACAAAAATTGAATTGGAAAAGTTTAGCCAAGGGCTGACGCGCCATTCGTTGATTCACGAAGACATGCTGCATTTCTATGACGGCTATCCTTCGACAGCGCATCCAATGGCCATCCTATCTTCGATGGTTTGCTCCTTATCAGCATACTATCCCAATGATCTTGATCCATCTGATGAAGCCGGACGCGATCTTTTGATCACGCGAGTGCTTTCCAAGATCCGCACCATCGCCGCCTATTCGTACAAAAAGTCTATCGGGCAGCCTGTTGTGTATCCGAACAACGCTCTCAGCTACTGCGCGAACTTCTTGAACATGATGTTTTCGGTTCCTTCCGAGCCTTATGAAATCGATCCTGACGTCGTGCGCGCGCTGAATACTCTTTTGATTCTTCACGCGGACCATGAGCAAAACTGTTCAACATCAACAGTTCGTCTCGTTGGTTCTTCCGACGCGAACCTTTTTGCCTCCATTGCCGCGGGTATTTGCGCTCTTTGGGGACCAAAGCATGGTGGTGCAAACCAAGCTGTGGTTGAGATGCTTGAAGAGATTCACAACAACGGCGGCGATGTGAAAAAAGCTGTCGCCATGGCGAAAGACAAGAATAGCTCCTTCCGTCTCATGGGCTTTGGTCACCGCGTTTATAAGAACTACGATCCACGCGCCGAAGTCATTAAGAAAGAGTGCGACAAAGTTCTTGCGAAAAAGCACGTGAAAGATCCTCTTTTGGACATCGCGAAGAAGCTTGAAGAAGAGGCGCTTAAAGATCCCTATTTCGCTGAGCGTAAACTTTATCCAAACGTGGACTTCTACTCCGGTGTGATTTACCGCGCTCTCGGCATTCCAACAGACATGTTTACAGTGATGTTCGCGTTGGGTCGTTTGCCAGGTTGGATCGCGCAATGGCGTGAAATGGTGATGGCAGGTGACAACCGCATCGGTCGTCCTCGTCAGATCTACACGGGCCCAACAGAAACTAAATACGTTCCCATCGAGAAACGGGGTTAGTGTTGGCCTACTGGCTTATGAAAACTGAGCCGGACGTTTTTTCATTCGATGACCTCGTCCGTCGCCCCCAGCGCACTGAGCACTGGGATGGCGTGCGAAACTACCAGGCGCGCAATTTTATGCGCGACCAGTTTCGTAAAGGGGACGAGGTCTTTATTTATCACTCGAGCACCGATATCCCCGCTATTGCCGGCATTGCTGAAGTGGTGCGTGAAGCTTATCCCGACCCCAGCGCCCTCGATCCCAAAAGCGAGTATTTCGATGAAAAATCGAAGAATCTTGGGGAATCACGTTGGGTCATGGTGGATGTTAAAGCGAAAGCGCGGTTTTCAAAGCCTGTCTCTTTAGCAACGATCCGCGGCACCCGTGGGTTGGAAAAAATGCCCCTCTTACAGCGAGGCCAACGCCTCTCCATTCAGCCCGTGTCTGCGGATGAATGGAAATTGATTGTGAAGCTCGGTAAACCAGAGTCCGTCTAAAGCGCCCACCACATTCCTAGAGCGATTGTTTGCCCTGATATGGATCGTGTTCTTAGCCAGGGATCATTGGCTTCCAGGGGCTCGCTCGCGAGACGTAGGCCATTTCCCGTCGCAATCTCGCTGGAGACCTTCTGGGAGTCTCTGTCGGGGCGTAGACGCCAATGCTGTTGCGCACAGGAAAGATACCAGCCCGATGTATGGCTGAGCTCGTAATTGAGGCCAGCATGAAAGACATGTTTCGTCGCGGCGCCGCGAGCACTGATGGAGGTGTGGCTAGAAGGCGTGTTTTCGTGACCTCGTTGTCTCAGAGAGCCGCTCCCATACCGCCAACCAGCCTGAATGGACCAAGGGCCGTTTAAGCTTCGTGTGGCAAATGCGCCACCGTAAATTTGCTGGGTGGTCCAAGTTAACATTTCACGATTCGTGGTATGATCATTTTGGGTGACGAGGAGAGCGCCCTCAGCGCCAAACTCGATGCCACCCATGAGAGCTTCGGAAAGGGCCCAGCTAGGCGCCACCGAAAACTCCGCGCCATGAAGCTGCGCCACATCTTCATTCTGATCGCTCAGCCCAATACCCATGTATGGGGCGGCGCGAAAAATAAAAACGGGTGTTGCCAAAACACTAGAAATCGGTCCAAAAAAGAGACCGAGGGTCAGGCAGACGAGAATTCTATTTTTAGTCGTCAAGCAGGCCTCCTAGTGCTCCGAAGCACCTGATATTACTTTTGAAGTATCGGAAGCAAGTTCATTTGACTAACGGGGCCTAAATCAGTTAACTGCATGGATATGGCACTTAGCTTTGGTGCCAATCTGTGTGACAAAAAACTCAACCGACTTAGACGGAGTGCGATCGTGTTCAAGATTTACGCCATTCAAACCGGTAAGATCCTCAAGGCTGGATTTGAAACCGAAGACGATGCGAGAGAATGGCTGGACGAACGTTATGACAGCCCAGAAGAAGACTTCACCGTTGAAGAGATGGATGACGATGAGGTCAATGAGTTCCTAGAAAAGCAAGAGTCTGAAGAGGAAGAAGAAGCAGAGGAAGAAGAGGAAGAAGAAGAGGAAGAAGAAGAAGGCGACGCCGATGACGACGACTTCTACGACGATGACGATGATGATTACGACGATGATGACTACGATGATGACTACGATGATGAAGATGAAGACGAAGATGATGACGACGAATAACGTCTAGCACTGTCTAAAAATAAAAAATCCCGCCTTAAGATAACATCTCGAGGCGGGATTTTTTTGTTTTCTAAGTAAGCTGTAGAGCGACTTGTTCAAGACCGCGGAGAAGAAATTCAGTCTCTTCATCCGTGATGCAAAGAGGTGGGCACGTATAAACGGTGTTTCCCAATGGGCGAAGGAACAGGCCTTGTTCCCGCGCGATGGCGGGAACCTTCGTGGCTCGTGGATCGTGATAATCGCCCTGCTGGCTATTGGGCAGTTCGAAGGCCAGCACAGCACCAAAGGCACGAGGATGGACGAGATTAACACGAGATCCGCATTCCTCAATCCACCTATTGAAACGTTTTTCGAGGCGCTGCGCGCGTTCGATCAGTCGCATCTCATCGTAGCACTCAAGCGTCGCTAAAGCCGCGGCGCAAGCGATGGGGTTCGCGGTATAGGAATGGCCATGTAAGAAGGCGTTGGTTTTATCAGGCCCCAGAAAGCCCGCGAATATTTCTTCCGAAGCTAAGGTCACGGCGAGCGCGAGATTGCCACCGGTGAGGCCTTTCGCAATGCAAACGATATCCGGAGTGAGTTCAGGGTAACGTCTAAACGTGAAATAGTCACCCGATCGCCCCATGCCTGTGAACACTTCATCGTAAACAAGGGGAATTCCTAATGCGCGCGTGCGTTCACGCACAAACTTTAGGAAGCGTGCATCTTGCATCAGCATGCCGCCAGCACCCTGGAGCAATGGTTCAATCACCACCGCGGCTAACCGGGATGCGTTCTCGGTTAATAGGCGATCCAAAGAAGCGCAATGCTTCTCAAGCGCGTCAGCACCATCGGGACACACCGCGGAGGGATGTTTTGTCACGGGCGCGTGGCGGAGTGTTTTAAAGAAAAAGGGACGGAACGCACCGTGGAAGGAATCATTCCCCGCCGCAGACATGGCACCAAATGTATCGCCATGATAAGTGCCTTCGAAACCAAGAATCAGGTCACGATTTTTTTCGCCACGGTTCACAAAATATTGTGCCGCCATTTTTAGGGCGACTTCCAATGCACAGGAACCGTTGTCGCTGAAAAAGACACGCGAAAATTTATGGTCGCTAAGGGCGCTAAGACGCTGCGCCAATAAACTTCCCGGTTCATGAGTAAGGCCGGAAAAGAGGCAATGATCGAGAGTCTGCTGTTGCCGTTGCATCGCTCGACCAACCGCTTCGACGCCGTGGCCAATGGTGTTTGTCCACCATGAACCCACCGCATCCAATAAACGCTCGCCCGAGGAAGTTTGGAGCCAAACACCTTTGGCTCGTTCAATCACAACGGGAGGTTCGGCGTTTTGATGCTGTGTGAATGGATGCCAAACATGTTTGCGATCCGCGGCAATGATTTTGTCAGCGAACGATTTTTTCGCGGGTGGAATACTGGCCACCAACGTTTCGCATGCACGGTCCCATGTTGGGCCGGAAAATTTTTCCTGCCGATCAAACGGGATAAAAGAAATCTGCGGATAAAGGCGTCGCAGGCTATCCATGTTGGCGGGATGCGCTTCGCCTTGAAGAATGACCGCGCGAATATGGGCGCCGGAGCTCAAAAGTTTTTCAATCGTCAGGGACGTGTGGTTTAAGGTGCCGAGCGCGCTGGTTCCCACCACGATCGTTTCAAGTTGCAGCTCGCGAATAAAATGGAGCCAAGACTCATTTTTTTCATTGAGAGGAACAAGCAATCCTCCCGCTCCTTCCACAAGACGCACGTCAGCCGTGGGGCAGCTGGCCCAGCTCTCCTTCAGCGCGGCTACGCTTGGTGCCGTCGCACGCGCGGCGAGCGCCGCCTGGTCGGGCGACGCGGGTAATGGAAAATGAAAAGCCGTGGGATGTATGGTAAGGGCGCCGGCATTTTTTCGCACGGTGTCAGCGTCAAGATCCGTCCCCGTTTGTATCGGCTTCCAATAGAGCACTCTTTTTTTCTGGAGCGAATACCCGTGAGCAAGAGCGCTTGTGATCACCGTCTTGCCAACATCGGTGCCCGTGCCTGTGACGAAAAAGACTTCACTCATAAGATATCTCGCAGTTCCGCAAAACATTGCGTTAGCTGTTTCAGCGCCTCGTTTGTCATGGATGCGCGCAGCGACAGGCGTAGCCGCGCCGTGTTCTCCGGCACCGTGGGCGGGCGCACGGCTTTGATTTTGAAACCTTTGGTGGAGAGAATTTCGGCGGCGCGCATAGCGTCGTTATTTTTACCGATAATCACGGGAATGATCGGACTAGCGGATGCGCCGATGTCATAACCCAAACGTTTTAAATTGGTACGAAGAGCATTCCCTTTTTCTTTGAGGGATTCTCGCTGCGCTTTCATCCGTTCAATTGTGCGAATGGATTCTTGCAAGGCGGCGGCGACCCATGGAGACGGTGCGGTGGAAAATATGAACGGGCGCGCGGTGTTGATAAGGTAGTTCCTCAGCCAGTGCGGGCCACAGATAAAAGCGCCGCTCGCCGCCATCCCTTTGCCACATGGGTTTATGGTGATGATGGCGTTGTGGTTCAGTCCTTCTTCTTCCAAGCAGCCGCTGCCCCGCTCGCCAAAAACACCCAGTGCGTGCGCTTCATCGATCACGAGAACGCCGCGATAACGACGAGCAAGATCCACGTATGCGCGCAGTGGTGCGACGTCACCATCCATACTAAAAACAGATTCAATGGCGATCACGTTGCAAACGGCGCGCGACGCGGCCAGCTCTTTTTCGAGAGTGACTAGATCCAAATGAGGAACAATGGTGAATCGTTCTTTTGGCCAGCGACTCAGGCGAATGCCATCAATCATGCTGGCATGATTCAATGCATCCGAGAATAGATGGAAATCGGTTTGTTGCAGCGCCGCGAAAATAGCTTCGTTGGCGGCATAGCCGGAATTAAAATAAAGCGCGCTCTCAGCTTTCTTAAACGCGGCGAATTCCTTTTCCACGGTGCCGAAAACAGAATGTTCGCCCCCTAAGAGACGACTGGCGCCGGAACCAACCGGAAGGTTTTCAGCGCTGACGCGACAGCGTTGTTGAAACGTTTCGTCGTCGCGCAGACCGAGATAATCATTGGTGGTGAAATCGATGAGTTTTGCGGTCGGATCAATGGGCTGAAGACAGCGGAGCTGATCCCGCGCCTCAAGCTGAGATAAGTGGTCCTTCATGCGCTCTTTCAGCGTATGAAAACCCTCAGCCTGAGTGCGATCGTTCACAGCCCGTCGAGCTCCTAGTGGAGAGTCATGGACTCTTCAGCGTGGGAAGAGTGGGTGTGGCAAGAAGAAGGCTTGGTTTCGCAAGCGTCCAAGCTCTCGGTTTCCTTCACGGCTTTAAGGCCAAGGCGAGAGAAGAGCATCGCGTCTTTGTCCGCGCCTGGGTTAGCGGTTGTAAGGAGCTTCTCGCCCGTAAAGATGGAATTGGCGCCCGCTAAGAAGCAAAGGGCCTGCGCCTCATCACTCATCTCCGTGCGGCCAGCGGAAAGGCGTACCCGCGACTTCGGCATAAGAATGCGCGCGGTCGCCATGGTGCGGACCATATCGAAGATATCGAGATCTTTCTCATCCTGAAGCGGTGTGCCCTCTACTTTTACAAGAAGATTCACGGGAACGCTTTCGGGGTGAGGATTCATTTGGCTCAATTGAGCCAAGAGCCCGATGCGATCGTCCAGGGATTCGCCCATGCCAACGATGCCGCCGCAGCAGACGGTCATACCCACGTCACGGACGTGGCTCAATGTGTCCAGGCGGTCCTGGTAGGTACGCGTGCTGATGATCTTCTCGTAGTACTCCGGTGAGGAGTCGAGGTTGTGGTTGTAAGAGTGGACGCCGGCTTCTCTCAATGCCACCGCCTGTTCGTGGGTCAGCATGCCGAGAGTCGTGCAGACCTCTAGGCCCAGGGATTTCACGCCGCGGACGGCTTCCAACACGCGTTGGAACTGGGGCGATTCGGTTTTAGGTGGGCTTGTCCACGCGGCGCCCATGCAAAAGCGTGTGGAGCCGTTGTCCTTCGCCGCTTGCGCGGCATTAAGGATCGTATCGACGTCCAAAAGCGCTTCCGCCTTGAGATTGGTATTGTGGTGCGCGCTCTGGGGGCAATAACCGCAATCTTCCTTGCAGCCACCTGTCTTAATCGAAAGAAGCGTGCACATTTGCACTTCGTCCTCGGCAAAGGCCTTTTGCTGGACGGTCTGCGCGACGCGGATCAACGTGGTGATGGGTAGGTTATAAATCGCGCGAATCTCTTCGCGGGAATAATCATAGCGTAAACGGCCTTCTTCAAGTTGTCGCAAAGTCGTTCGGTCCACGCAAATCCTCCTTAAAAACCGGAAATATGCCGACGTTCTTATTATAAAAACCCAGCCTTGGCGAGTTCGAATAATGAGATCGTAATGAGAAATCAAATAAGGCAGTTACTTTGACTCTCGCTGGCTGGGGGTTATATACTGTTAGTAGAAAATCGCAAATGGGGAGACCGACGATCCATGAAAAAGCGTCAGGGATTTTATTGTTTTTTCAATAAATTAAAGAAAATAGCGTTCACCCTGGCGGTGCTCGGGGCGTTTCAAGGGGCCATGGCTCTTCCAGAAGCTCGGGCTCAAGATAAGGTTGCTGAGAAGACGGTCGAGGGAGCCAAAGGCGACCGTGGTGGAGCGGCGGTTGGAGCGACTCAGGAAAGCGTTGTTTATGAAAGCGACGTCGGTGGGCACTCCATCCTGGCTCGCGCCTGGCAAGGCGGCTTCATCGTGTTCATGGTGCTTCTCTGTCTCGTGATTTGTTCCGTCCTCAGTTGGGCCATCGTTGTGGCGAAGTTTCTTCATCTCCGTCGCGTCTCACGCACCAACGAAATCTTCGTGAAAAGTTTTTGGGAAAGTCGTTCGCTCAACGATCTCAACGGTAAATTGGCTGATCACCCTTACAGTCCGGCAAAAGAAGTTTTCAAAGCCGGCTATGCGGAATTGGTGCGTGGAAGTCACTTGAAAGAGCAGACCTCCGCCACGCAGCTCGCGGTTAACGCGGCGATCGAAAACTTGGGTCGAGCGTTAAATAAAGCAAAGAGCATCGAACGCAAACGCATGGAAAAATATCTTCCCATTCTCGCGACCATTGCTTCCGCCAGTCCATTCGTGGGTCTTTTTGGAACAGTTTGGGGGATCATGGGTTCGTTTGAGGGGATCGCGCGAACAGGAAGCGCCAGCTTAGCCGCTGTTGCGCCAGGTATCTCCGAGGCGTTGATTGCGACGGCTTTCGGTCTCGCGGCCGCTATCCCCGCCGTCGTCGGCTACAACATGGCCAACGCGAAGATTCGTGGTCTTACAACCATGATTGAAGGTTTTATGGCGGATTTCCTAAACATCGTTGAGCGCTATCTGGTTGCGGATCGTAAATCGCAACCAAATCCATCAGCGCACCACACGCCACTCGCCTAAGAGGGTTCCATGGCTTTTAAAGTCTCGGACAACGAGTCGGAAGAAATGGCGGAGATTAACATCATCCCTCTTGTGGATGTGATGTTGGTGCTCTTGATTATCTTCATGGTGACGGCGCCGCTCTCCATTGGTGGTATCAACGTGGCTCTTCCCAATAGCAAGGCGAAGAGTGTCAGCGTTGATCAAGATCGTATCGTGCTTACCATTGATCAGGACGGTGGCTACTTCCTCGATAAAACGCAGATCAAGGCCGTCGATTTGGAAGCAAAACTGCGAGCCATCTATGAGTTGCGTGAAAAGAAGGATTTGTACATTCGCGCGGATAAAAGCGTGGCGTACGGTAAAGTCGTGGATGCAATGAGCGCGGCGAAAATCGCCGGCGTGCAAAAGTTAAGCATGTTAACCCAGCACGTTCAGAAGAAGTGATGCGCGCCGAACTTACCTCACAATTCAAAACCCTCATACGACTGCCCGTCATGGATGAAGATCGGCTGTTTAAAAAGCTATTTGTCTTTTCCGTGTTAGGACACCTCGTCTTTTTCACCATCGATAAATTTGATTTTTTCAGCTCGACTCCAGAGCCTCTTGTGGAGGAGTGGAGTATCGACACCGATCTCATGACGGACAACCCGGGTGCGGTGACGCAGACGACCTTGCCGAAGGCCGTTGAATCGGATGAAGTCAAAGTTCCCGACAATCTACTTCCGCAGCTGCCGAAAAATTTCGCCATCGAACAGCCAAAGAAGGCCGAGGAAGATGGTGAGGTTGAGCCGCTTAAAAACGCTAAGGTCGGTGAGTCGAAGCCTGATCAAGTCGATAAGGCGCCCGATGTCAAAGACGACAAGACGGATGCCAACAAAGTCGCGATGAAAGAGGCGATAAAACGATTGGCTTTAGAGAAGCTGCGCAAAGAGCAGAAGGATGTGAAGGGGCGTGAATACAAGGCGCAAAAATCGGATGCCATGGCGCGCCTTCGCTCTGAGCTGCAAGCCGCGAAAGTGGGTGACGCCGCGGAAGGTGGCGGCGGCACGGGAGTGGAAGAAAAGAAGTACGGCGCTCTGTTAAAGAAGGCGATCCAGAAACATTATTCGTTGCCGCAGACATTCACATCGAACGTGGCAAGCCTCAAAGTGATTTTGGCCATTACAGTGGATGAGTTGGGGCAGCTGGTCGCTGTACGAGTGCAGACATCATCCAATGACCCTACTTTTGATGAATATTCGATTCGTGCCGCTAAAGCGGCGGCTCCTTACGCAAAACCACCCGAATCGCAGGTGGGTAAGGAAATTCATTTGGTGTTTTCACGCTAGCCTCAGAAAGGGGACAAACGTGTTGCGACGCTCCGTGTTGTTTTTGCTCGTCTGTTTAGGATTCTCACAAGTCGCTTTTGCGAAAGCGCCCTTGATGATCAATATTGATAATCCCAATTTCCGTAAACTCGTGGCCGCAACACCGACGTTTTACGTGTCACAAGGTTCCACGAGCTCTGAGGCTAAGGAATTTGCGCGCATTGGTTCCCAAGAGCTTGGTCGCCTTTTGCAGTTTTCTGGGGTTTTTAATGTGATGAATGAAGGTGGCTATCGTGAAGTGGCTGCCGACATGAATCGTCTGATGCTCCAGGAAGACGCCAAGAAAAGCATCACCAAAGCGGTGCCAAATACCACACAAGGTGTGGACGTGCAGGCGTGGAAAGCCTTGGGTGTTGAAAGTGTGAACGTGGCGAAGGTTGAAGATGGCGTGGGCGGGTTGACTCTCGAAATTCGCACCATCGACATCACGCGCAACGAACTTCTTTTGGCAAAGCGTTACACCAAGGTTACCAAAGCCGACTACATCCGTTTGATGCGCCGCTATGCCAACTTGATTATGGAAATCTATACGGGCCGCCCCGGGATCTTTGCTTCAAAGATTGTTTTCATTGGCCGTAAAACAAAGAGCGCGAACAAGCAGGTCTTTATCGCCGACTTTGACGGCTCCAATGTTGTGCAGCTGACCAACGCCGCGGCCCCGCATGTTTCACCCAAATTTAGTCCGGATGGAAAGTTTGTCACTTTCACTTCCTTCCGTGATGGCAACCCGGATCTTTTTATCTACGAGTTGGCTTCCGGTCGTCTGCGTAAGTTGTCTGGAAAGAAAGGCTTGAACAGTGGCGCTCATTGGGCTCCCAACGGCAAGTTGATTGCTTTCTCGGCTTCGGAATCGGGTGACACGGATATTTACACGATCACTCCCGCGGGTGGGCAGCGTAAGCTTCTCCTCAAGGGGAGCGGTTTGGATGTGGATCCAAAGTTCTCTCCCAACGGCAAGTGGCTGGCGTTTGTATCCGGTCGCTACGGCAATCCTCACATCTTCGTTACCACGCTGGAGTGGGTGGGGGATGGCGTTCGCATCACATCGGATAAGCGCCTGACCTATGCGGGGTGGTACAACGCGACTCCCGACTTTGCTCCGGATTCCAGTAAGATCGCCTTTGGCGGTTATGACAAGGACATCGATCGTTGGGACATTTTTATGATGAACCCGGATGGCACCCAGCTTGAACGTTTGACTTTGAAAAAGGGTGATAATGAAAGTCCTAGCTGGTCTCCCAACGGTCAGCTCATCGTTTACCAGTCCAACCGCATCGGCGATGGTGATTCCAAAGGTGTGGCGCAACTTTGGATGATGAATAAAGACGGTAGCGGTCAGATGAAAATCAATACCGGGCTTTACGAAGCACAAACCCCATCTTGGTCCGGGCCTTTGTATAAGAGTGAGTTATAAAAAGCGCGGCGCCCCCTGGGGCGCCTTTTTTATTCTTACAAAGGATCCCAGGTGCCGCGACGCTTGGAGTGTCTCCTCGCCGCATAGGGCAAAAAAACGTAATTATTCAGGCTCCGTACAATGGTCCGCTATCTCTTCCGGCAAAGGAGTTGTAGGATGGGCGTTTCTACTGCCCCGAGAGACGTTTTTCGTTTATGAGTCGACTGTTTCTTCGTTCCGCCAGCCTACTAACCCTAAGCGTCTTCGGTTCGCTCGGACAGGCCGCGCCTATGAGCGAGGAAACCTTCACTACCATTGTCCAGACAGTGAATACGTTCTATCAGCCGATTGCCGCGGCCCATCAACAATCCCTTTCCATTGAAGCCAACTGGGACAATCCCGAGGCCAATGCCCAATCGCAGCAGGGCGAAGGCGGCGGATTTTGGAAAACGTTCATCAACGGTGGTCTTGCACGTCACCCCCTGATGACAGCGGATGGTTTCACGTTAGTCGTGTGTCATGAGCTGGGACATCATCTTGCTGGCTATCCGATGTATGTGGGCGATTGGGGCATGATCAATTCACTCTCCTCCGAGGGACAAGCGGATTATTACGCCGCGCAGGCGTGTCTGCGTGATCTTTGGAAGGGCGAAGATAATACGGTGGATACAAGCACTCTCCCCAAAGCCATCATCGAAAAATGCGATGCCGCTTGGAAGAGCACGGAAGAACAAAAACTTTGTTACCGGATTGTGCATGCGGGTAAATCCGCTGCGGAAACGTGGGCGAGTATCGATCAAACAACAGCGAGTTTAGAAACGTTTGATCCTACCGTGGTGGATTACACCAATCACAACTATTACCCTAAAGCACAGTGTCGCCTTGATACCTACGTGGCGGGGGCTTTGTGTGATGTGACGTTTGATAACGCGGTGATTCCGGGACGCCTCAATGCGAATGGACAGCAAAGCCAGGAAGCGTTTGATCAAGCGATGCAGCAATCATGTCTAAAAGGTCCGGGCGCGCGACCAGCCTGCTGGTTTTATCCGGCACCACCGTTGCGACGCGAAAGAACAGCTTCGAGTTCACCCCTCTTCTTCCCCTAACGTCTTCAACATGGTGAGTCTTATGGGATCAGATAAGAATACTGTAGCGCCAGAGCATACCGCGGTACGTGTTGCCTTATGGCGCGCCCTGCATGTTCAGCTTGATCCCAAGCCGCATGTGCTTACGGACGAGATCGGTGTGAGACTCGTTGGGGAAGATGATTGGCGTCGTCGCCCCGATATGAATCCTGAGTTCTCGAAAAGCATGCGCGCGTCTATCGTGGGTCGTGCTCGTTTCATTGAAGACATCGTCGAAGAGCAAGCAAAGCAAAACGCGATTCAATATGTGATTTTGGGCGCGGGTTTGGACACCTTCGCGCAGCGGCGTCCTGATATGGCCGCGCGTCTGCAGGTTTTTGAGGTTGATCAACCAGGACCACAGGCATGGAAGCAAAAGCGATTAAGCGCAATGGGCTACATCATGCCCGCATGGTTGCATTTTGTGCCGGTGGATTTTGAAGCGGGAGAGTCTTGGTGGGAACAGTTGATCGCGGCGGGTTTCGATCCAACAAAGCCGGCGGTTATTGTATCGACGGGAGTCTCGATGTATCTCACGGAAGAGGCGACCACGGCCATGCTGCGGCAGGTGGCGAAACTAGCCCCAGGCTCGACCTTCGCGATGACGTTTCTTCTCTCACTGGATCTTCTCGATCCTGAAGAAAGGGCGAGTCTAGAGTTCGTCATGAAAAAAGCACGCGAGGCGGGGACGCCTTTCCTCAGTCTTTTTTCGCCGCCGAAGATATTGGCGCTGGCAAAAGAGGCTGGATGCAAAACGTCGGAATACGTTTCCGCACATGATCTTTATCAACGCTATTTCGCTAAGCGTTCGGACGGTTTGAATGCGGGAAATGCTGAAGGATTTTTGGTCGCGAGAACTTAGTGGAATGACAACGTCGAGTAAAAAAACGGGGTGCTGGTTTTATCCAGCACCCCGATTCTTATTCTGCGATTTTATTGAGGCGATAAACTTTCGCGGTGCGTCCGGTGTCGTCCAGTTGCAGCAAGCGAACGACGGGTTGCTGCGATCCTCGTGGATTGAGGCGAATGATGCGAAATTTCGCCAACTCACTCACGCCATCAAAACGAAAGCGACTCCACTGTCCTTCAATGTGATCCACACCCACACCATCACCCACAAGACGAGGTTCCCAGGTCGTTGGCGCGAATTGGGCTTCGCATGGGGAAGCTGATCCAATAGCCGTGAACTGACATTGGCTCGGATCATGTTGAACGACAATCTGCGGCTCGTTGCCCGTTTGTTCTTTCACTTCAAAACGGAAGCGGCCGAGCTCAGGAGAATAGTCGTTCTCGTACGTTTCGCCTCGGGCCATCGTTGTAAAAAGGCCGCCAAGACTCATGAGGCCACACCAAAACTTTGGTCGCAATGCGTGCAACATGATTAAACTCCCTGAATGGGTTGTGACTTCATTATAGCATATAGCACAGAAGGGCGCCGTTTAGGCAACTTTTGCCGCTTGAAATTTGATCAAAGATGCAAAAAAAACCGCCCTGAGGACGGTTTTCTCATTAAAAATGGGGTTTCCTAGACGCAACGGAACAGAGCCGCACCCCAGGTCAAGCCGCTTCCCACCACGGCAATCGCCACAACATCACCCGGACGGAACCGAGACCAGTTCATGGAAAGAACGGCTGGCGCGCCGGCCGCCCCCTGGTTGCCGAGCTTATCAACGTTGAAAAGATGCTGTTCGGGGCGCAATCCGAGTCGATCCGCCGCCGATGAAACCATGCGTAGGTTCGCCTGGTGGCCAGCAAAGTAAGTGAGATCGGTCGTTGTCATATCGTTGCGCGCAAGGATTTCCTTAGTGATATCAATGGTGCGCGTGATGGCGAACTTCTGCACCGCCTTACCATTTTGGTCGAAATAGCCGTTCACCGGAATTGTAATCATCTCGTATTTCGACGGTTCGGAGTGAAGGACCGTATCGATAAGTTCGAGTCCCTTCGCCCCCTCGGTCGTATCCAACAGAGCCGCGGAACAACCGTCTCCAAAGAGAATGCACGTCCGCTTATCACGGTAATCCATGCGCAACGAATAGCGCTCCGGATTGAAAATCGCCGCCTTGTGGTGCGCGCCCGATTGCAACATGCTGCTGGCAACGTGCAGATTCGTCACGAATGAACTGCATGCGGAGTTAACGTCAAACGACAGGCATTCCACGCCGATTTTTGCCGCCACGGAACATGCGTTCGCGGGGATGTCAAAATCGGGAACCGAAGTGCCGCAGATCAGCATATCGATGTTTTCCGTGGCGTTCGGTGCCGTGCGTCCCTTCAACGTGTCCCATGCTTTTTCCGCAAGATCGGCAATGGGGGTCACGCGACCTTCTTTGCGCAGGTCGTGCAACGTGGTCTGCTCGCGTCGCAGAGCCACGATGTCGTCCGGGTTGAGGACAGAACGTCGGCTTTCAATGCCCGTACGCTCGAAAACCCAATTCGCATCCGAATCGATGTCCAAGCCATCGAAGAACGAGTTGGGGAGATTGTTTTCCGGATGATAGTGCCCCATCGCCGTGATGATGATGCTGGGCTTTTTATTGGTCGCAGCCATTGCGTCCCTCTTCGTCAACCTCAGTTAGTGTACATACCGCCGTTTACGTGAATTGTAGAGCCGGTGATGTAACTGGCTTGATCCGAAGCTAGAAACGTTACAACATCCGCGATCTCTTCGGGGCGGCCGAGACGCTTCAGGGGAACTTTTGTCAAAATGCCTTCGCGCACTTCAGCTCCCAAAGCGTCAGTCATTTCGGTTTCGATAAAACCTGGGGCGATGGAGTTACAAAGAATATTAAATGGCGCGAGATCTTGAGCGATACTCTGTGTAAACGCGGTCACCGCTCCTTTGGTGGCGGCGTACATGCTTTGGCCCGCGTTTCCCGTATGTCCGACGACGGAACCCATGTTGATGATTCGACCAGCTTTTTGTTTGATCATGATCTTCGATACGAGTTTTGTCGTCATAAATGTAGAGAAGAGGTTTACCTGAAGAAGTTTTTGGAAGTCTTCGGGTTTCGCGAACGCGATCACCTGATCAATGCTCATGCCCGCGTTGTTCACGAGAACGTCGATGCGACCCATTTCGCTTTTCACGGTTTTCACCATTTCGGTGACTTCCGCTTCAACGCTTAAATCCGCTTTAAACGGCATGGCATTTTTCAATTCATTGCAAAGCGCGACGGCTTCGTCATGGCCACTGCGATAATGAACGGCAACACGATATCCGGCATTCGCCAAAGCGCGCGCACAGGCTTTGCCAATGCCGCGGGATGCACCAGTTACTAAGGCAACCTTATCACTCATTTCAGTTGGTCTCCTTTGAGGCTGATAAAACAATGCTCTAACAGCCGCGTTAGTCCAGTTGGGGAGCTCTTAGAAAAACAATCTGAAAGGGTTACCACTTCTGGGGGGAAATGCCAAGGTTACGGAAGGTTGGGGGAAAGAAAAAGCCGGTAAAAACCGGCTTTTTGAGGGATTGAAGGTCCTTCGCGTTGCTCAGGATGACGGCGAAGTGCTCAAGAGGCGGCGAAGTGCTCAAGAGAGTGCTCAGAAGGCGGCTAGAATCAAGAAACGCGCTTGACTGCCCCGCCACGTTGGTTGTCGGCACTTTTTTTCGATTGCTCCCAGGCCTGGCGGACCACGAGACCCTGTTGGATAATCTGCGCCGTTTCACGCCAAATATGGTCGAGATCGGCCGCCGCGTCCGGATGGAAGCCTTCATGAGCCGCGCGGTTACGAAAATCCTGAAAGATGTGAAGGGTTTTACAGAACTCAAACAGATTGGCGTCATCCACACCAGGAAGCGCGAAAAAGTTCTCCAGACCGTAACGGCATTGCTTGCGGCTAAAGCATAAGAAGAAAAGAGCAAAAGCTTTTAGGCCATCGAGCGTGAAGCGTTTCCCCGGACGGAACTGACAAATCGCGCGCAGAAGCTTACGCAACTTAAAATGGCTGAAGAAGGGGATGGTTTTGATCACCGGCAAGTTCGCGACATAGGCTTCAAATTCGTCCATAGCGCTAGGAATGGGGCGTGCGTAACCAATGACGTCGAGCTTTCGCTGCATCACACCGGTGCGAAGAATTTCATTTACCGGTTCTTCAAACATTTCGCGGAAAGTGAGCTCGAGCGCCTTGTACTGCATATCAATCGCCGGACTTAGGTCAATGGTATGTCCATTGCCGGCGGATGCGACCTGCAGATGAAAGAACTGGGCCGTGCGCAGCGCGCGTTTTGCTTCGCTCGAAAGACGTCCATACTCCGGAATCTTCTGTAGCAATTGCTCTTCAAGCTCGTTGGTGGACGGCGCGTTGGATGCCGTCGCCGTGTTTGATGATGCGTTGGTCGTCTGCGGTGTTGAGGCCAAGAGTGCCGTTAAAGCTTCCTTCAATTCCAGGACAGCACCCGAGGTATCACCTTCGGTTTTTAGGTCATTGATGGCACTGCGCAATTCCGCTTGAAGATTGCTAAGGTCCGCGTCACGAAGAAGCTGTGCGATCTCCATCTGGCGATGCACATTCACGTTCGGACGAGTTAAGAAGGCTACAAGCTCTTGATGCGCGCGAGGAGTTCCGATACCAGCGAGGGCGCGAATCACCGCGCGCACGATATCCTCATCGAAACTTCGGATGTAATCGAGGAGCTTTAAGGCTGCTTTGTCGATACCCTTAAAACGTCCGAGAGTATCAATGAAGCACACGCGGAAAACAGCTTCGGTGATGCGAGCGTCCTTGGAAAGCTGCTCGAGATTTTCTTCCTTTGGCTGCTGCCAGTACTTTGCGAGGCGGTCCCAGGTATTATCATCGGAGGGTTTCGACGATATGCCGCCGCGATACGCGAGGTCGATAAAGCGGTGACGCGCGTTGTCTTTTGTATCTCCAGCGCCCTGCTCGAATGATTCAAAACGAGGGAATTTATCACCGGTTTTGTTCATGGTGAGGACAAGAACGCGCTCTTGGAAAAGGCGGCCAAAGCGTGATTCTTTGCCACCGGGAGGATTGAGTTCGATGCGGTCTCGTTGGTTGAGCTCCTCGAGAATCGCCGCTGGATTTTCCGCTTTCCCCACTCGCGCACGCAGATCATTAAGAAGATCCATGCGTGTGTCTTCTTCAATCAATTGTCCGAGAAGGCGTAGACTTCGTGCGAAAGGTGCGTCCTTCTCAATCCCGCGCACAGCTTCCGCCAAGGTCGCGTGAGGGATGCCGGCGAAGAGTTCCCAAGTATTGGTTCCTGGGATGCCTTTGTCAGCGCCAAAGAACAGCAACGCCGAACGAACCAATTCGGGCTCCAAATGATCGCGGTGCCAAAGGGATGGCCATGCGAGCACCAAGTCTCCGTGGGCGCGTTGGCTATACGGGCGCTGCAGAATCAGACGAAGCTGTTTGCGATCCGCGTTTTCTTGTAGAAGACTTTTGCTGATGTCGTGCCACAGATTGAATTGACCGTGCTGCGTCAACCAACTCTGGATGTCATCTGGTTCATAACGAATGAGATAGGCGATGGAATAGGGAATGGTTTTGTCTTTGGTGAAGTTGCTGGCATCGATCTGTGTCAGGATGTTGCGACCGATGGTAATGAGGCGATCGCTTTCGATATTCCATTGCAACGCGCGCTGAAAAAGAAGCGCGAGAAACGCCGGTGACATATCTTCCAAACCGTCCAGGCTGGTGAAGCGATCAATCAAACGGCTGGCGGCGCCGAACCAAGCTAAGTCCAACAAGGTGTAACTAACGCGTTGAGGAATAGCAGGATCAAGGCTTAAGGCGTGAGTGCGATGCCACAATAAGCAATCGGTTCTTGTCGCCCAATCCCAGAGCGCCGAACTCACGGCATTCTGTTGCCAATCGAAAAGCCCGCGCGTGAGAAAATCTTCATACGCGAGTTTATCGCTGTGGTCCGTGGTGCGGAGGATGGCGATGTGTTCTGCTGGCGCGAGATTCAGATACATAAGATCGCGTGCCAGTGATAGCGGCAAGCGTTCCTGTCCAGCGTTTTGCAAAACTTCGAGACGTTCCTGGGAATTGGCTGCCCCCAGATAGCGGGCGACGAGATCCATTTTTTCTCCGTTGGAGTCACAATGCATGTGCATGCGGGTGGGTCTGTTCTTCTCTATTTTACCATATAATAGAGAGTAGAGAGAAAAGGGGGATGATATGCCGGGTAAGTTCTATCTCGCTCACACCATTGGAATTTTTCTTCTGTTTTGCAGCGCTACAAGCGCGATTTTTGCCAAAGACAAAAACGCGGCCAATTTCTTGGATTTCGAAAAAATCAGTTATTCCCAGATCACGCCAGTGCGAGATGTCGCGGTTGTGCATCGTGATGGGGGAAAAATTTGCCTACTTCCACCGCGGCAACGACAAGTGCTGCAAACGGCCTTCACGCCCGAGGATGCGAGGTTCATGGCGGCGTCCACTCTCGATGTCGCGGATGCGGAAAGTTTTCTTTTGGATGAATCGATTCCCACTCCAGCCTGGTCTGGATTGTTTCCGATTCATAATGGCATGACACTTCTTATCGACGGTCTGAATCTCGCGGTGGCTTCTTTCGAGCCAACGAGAAAATGGTCCCTCGTGTCGCATCGCAATATCGTTGTGGATCTTTTTCGCCCCACTTCCGATTCCCGGGGGGAGCCCACTCGTGTGGAGACAACAGCAGCGCGAAAAAAGTTAGCGACGGAGATGAAGCCGTTGCGTGGTGAAAAAAATATTATCACGGGTGCGGTGGCGTTACCCGCGGCCTGGGCGGGGAAAAAGGAGCCATCCTACCTGCTGCTCACACGTCTGCCGAGTTTCCCACTCGTAACGATGCGCTGC
Organism: uncultured Oligoflexales bacterium; assembly: GCA_964404325.1. Taxonomy (GTDB): domain Bacteria; phylum Bdellovibrionota_B; class Oligoflexia; order Oligoflexales; family Oligoflexaceae; genus CAYOJQ01. The sequence goes on along the minus strand of CAYOJQ010000013.1, from coordinate 19,694 downwards.
GAGCAGGCTGATAGCACGCAGTGTCAGATAGAAAGAGCGTGTTTCGTTCAGGGTTTTCCGCCGAAAGAGGCCGCTGCTCGCCAGGGACTGGCCATCAGCGAAAAACGTCAATGGCTCATCGTCGGGAATCGCGAAAGACAGTCGCTACAAATCTATCAGTTTAAAGACTGTTTCCACATCACGTTGGCACACGAAATTGAACTGCCGGAGCAGCTGCGAAAATTGCGTTCCGTTTTTGTTGATGCTGAGGACAATCTTTGGTTATCGACGGAAGGTGCCGACGATTTCCGCAATGCATCGGTTTACATGTGGGCGGCAAAAGACTGGTAAGAGATTGAGCGCGCGGCGGAGAATCTAAAAGTTGGCGCCCACGTTGATATGGAACACACCGCCTAAGATTCCATGTTCAATGAGGTTTCCTCGTGGGTCGGCACACTTGTTGGTCGCCGTCGCGCAACGTTTCCAGGGTAAACCGTAAGACAGGTTAAACGACCCGAGCGGCGTGAGGTAGTTAAACGCCAAACCATAAGACACGTAGTTCTTGTCCCAAATTAAATTCGGGTGTGCCACTAAGTCCTGAAAGCCGTAGGGAGCATTTTCCAACATCTCGGCGGGCTGCTGGCCGGGCGGAGGATTTTTGGCGAATGTGTCTTGGAAGCGCCCGTATTCTTTTTCGTTGAAGAAGGTGTTGCTGGCATCCATAAACGTTGTGATCGCGGCTGTGTCGCGAATCAACTGATAACGAAGCTCGAGTTTAAAGACCGCAAGGCGAGATCCACCCGATACGACTTCGTCCCTCTTTCCCTCATCCGTGTTGTAATAATTAATTTTCGGCCCGAGTTTTTGCCGACGGAAGCCACGGTTTGTTTCCGCGCCACCCGCATGCAAGCGTTCCGTTGTCGGGAGAACGTTAGGAATGGAGCCGCGGCGTTCCACGTCTTCAAATGCGGTAAAGGAATAGCCCGCCGCGAATACGAAGTCTTGCGCGACATCGAAATACACACTGTGCGCGACGTTCCAGCGATAGTACTGCAAATCGCCGCCGAAATAGTAACGCGCCCATGCGTTCTCGATGTTGAGGATGTAGCCACTCGTTGGCCAAGAGGGATTGTTACGGCGATCCAAATTGAAACGAAAACCCACGCGTCCTTGGCGTACGTCACCTGTCTCGATTAGATTTTGCATCAGCGCGTTTTCAGCTTCCACATCAGTGATTTTTTGGCCGTAAAATCCCACCAGTTTCGCGCCAGTGACCCAGCGACGGAGCGTGTGTTCGAAAGCGAGCTCTCCTTGGCGGCTGAGCTCCCAGCGTTTGATGCCGGCTTCAGCGCGGTGGTTCAATGAGATGGATGCGTTGATGGGCCAATCAAAGATGTATGGTTCGATATAGCCACCCCCGAGGGAGCGCCCCAAGAGTGTTTTGTTTGTAAAACCGTCCTGGCGTCGTTCTTCGCTGATGGAGCCTTTTACAAACACTTGGCGGTTGAGGCCGCTGATGTTGTTGTAAGAGGATTCGATGGCAAAACGGCCCCCTTGATCAAAACTCCATCCTGGTCCAAAAGAAACGTTTCCTGGCTTACCTTCGCGAAAAATAAGCGAGTAAGGAATGGAGTCACGAATTTCCGAAAGCGCGTCACTGTCTGATGGAATGATGCTGACGGAGCTAAATAAACCAAGGCGGATCAATGCCGCGCGCGTCTCTTCCACTTTCTCGGGATCATACCAATCGCCTGTTTGAAAGCGCAGTTCCCGTCGCACCACTTCGGGTTGGGTGCGCACAAGACCACTGACGGTGATCTCACCAAACTTCACCCGTTTTTCTTCCTTGATGGTGATCGTCACTGTGGTGGGAATGCTGCGAAACTCAGGTTTCTGTACTAAGTTGATTTTGAACGAGGCGTAGATGTAGCCCTTTTTCCCATAGGCTGTTTTTAATTTCTGTTCAAAGCCGAGCAGATCGCCCCATACAAGAGGTTTGGTGGTTTCGAGATCAAACAACTCGATCAATTCATCGGTGGAATAAACGGTGTTGCCGGTGATTTCAATTTTTTCGAGAGCACGCTGTTTTCCCTCAACGACAACGAAAACGAGACCCGCTTGGCCCGTGGAGCGATCTTTGGCAATCCGGGGGAAATGCACTTGCGCATCCCAGTAACCATCCGCGTTGTACGCAGCCTTGAGGTGATCCATCCCTTTACGAATGGAGTCTTGGTTGAGCGGGGGTGAATCAAGACGGAGAAGGGAATCGAAGTCCATGATCTTTAGCCCTTCTTCACGGCTAAAGTGTTCCATCCCTTCTATTTGGATATTCGTAATGCGATAATGGGTGCCGGGGTGAACCTTGAACACGTATTTGATTTCATCATCGCCCACTTCTTCGCGTCGTGGCGCATCGACGGCCACATCATCATACCCCTCGTTACGATACTTACGCACAATTTCATTGCCAAGGGCATCCGGCTCAACGATGGTCTGATCGATGTCGTCAAGATCATTTTGCCAAAAACCTTGAATGGGTGAATCGACTTCAAACGTGATCTTTTTGCCGAGCGTTCCGGGAACGTAGACAGCCGCCGAGTTCGAGGTCTTGTCGTACTTTAATTCTGGTTTGAGAATCTTTTGCTGGTTGTAGCCGTCACCTTGGAGGTCGTCTTCCAACTCCAAGATGGATTCTTCGATGGCTTCCTGATCGCAGATGTCGCCAACGCTGAATCCAAGACTTTTGAAGCGTGGTAACGTAAATCCCGTGCTGATCTCCCGCACGAGACACGGATAGTCTTCCTCGATATTAAATGTGTAACGAAGAAGCCCTTCTTCGCCATAATCAGATAACGCTAGTTTTACCTGTGCATCGTAGAAACCTCGATAAGCCAGGTAGTCTTTGACTTCAGTTTGTAAGCGCGAGCGAATCTCCGGAGAATCCGCCTGTCCAATATATTTGTAGAGGTTTGTTTGCAGCGGGTTCTGAAAGGCGCGTGTGGTGAGGTTTAGTTCGATGTCGCCGATCACGCGAGCGCGCTGCGCTTTGATTTGATAGGCTCCGTTTTGGTATGATGCCTCGAGTTCAAGAAATGACTCCGCCTTTCCTAATTCGCGCAACAGCTCCTCAAGCTTCTCGGCGTTAGTAATGTCGGGAAAGCGATTCTGAAAAAATTTGAGCTTCGAAGGGGTGAGGCTGTCTTCCGGGACAATAGTCCATGGACTCGCTTCGGCAGCACCGGCGAGAATCAAGACCGCAAAGAACATGACCAGATTACGGGAAGCTGAACCTAAACTTAAGGTCAACGCCCGTGTCAGTATCCGCGGGAAGGTTTTTCGTCTTCTGTCCCTCATGTTCCTTCTTTTTGTCAAAACTTCCCGAAACCGAAATGCTGTCGTGGATTGAATACTCCGAAGATATCTTCATATTCGCGTCGTTATCCACCTGAAATATCAGGTTGACGTCTTCAGAAATGTTGATTGGAAGGTTGAGACGCGCAACGGGGTCGCCGTCTTGTTCCGCTGTATACGTATCGAGATAGACCTGTCGGATGACCGTCTGTCCTGAAAGGTCAAAAAGTCTTTCGATAGGTTCTTCAAATTGGCCAATCACAAGGTTTAAGGCCTCGGCGCGTGCCGCACTGCCTTCCGCACCGATGTTACGTTCGCTGTCGGGTAAATGTCCCGAGCTCAAAAGAAGTAAAATATCCACTTTTGTGATGGGCGTACCGTCCGGGCGATTGGGTGGCTCCACCGCTAACGAAACTTTTGGATCCGAGGCGTAGCCGCTAATCATTACCTGCACCCGATAACGATTAACTTGGCTTTCACCGATGATATCGAGACGTGGATCCGGCGGGTTGACCGGCTCGTCAAATTGAATCAACCCGCGCGTGATATTGAAGTCTCGTTTGTAGTTAAATTTTCCTTTGGGAACTTGAATCTGCCCGAGGATGAGGGGGGCTTGATCCGTTCCCATAATGCGCAGGTCCGCTGCCGCCTTGGCGACCAAGTTGCGGTTTTTGACGGTGATGGTGTTATCAGAGCCAACTTGGATATCAAGATTGAGAAGCGGTTTTTTGGGCGCAGAGGGAGCGTTGATCCGGCGGCGACGAATCATGTCCAGAATCTGATTGCGAATGTCGAAGTTGCTCAACGACTGTCCACGTTTGACGTCGATATTGCCCGCAAGGCGAAGGGGAAGCTGATTACCGCTCAAGACAAGATCGCCATCAAGAACAAAATCAGCGCTTTTAAAGACGGGAACAGGCAGCCGGTTTAACTCGATATCTTGGAGAGAAATAAGAATGTTGGATGCGTCCTTGTCATCGCTGAAGGGTAGATAGTATCCCGTAACGGAAAGGCGTCCCGATTTTCCCTTGTCGGCGGTGAGGCGGTTGATCTCCAGACGATTGTTGCGAAAGATGATATTCGCGCGAATGTTGGTGAACGCCGGAGGAACGTCCATTAAGCCCACGCTGACGGGTTCCCAGCCAGCCGCATTAAATGGATCCACCTTCTTATCTTCAATTTGAAAGCTGAACTCGGGGTCTTTCACGCTGCCCGTGATACTGCCGTTAAACAACAATTTACCGCGTGCGATTTCAATCACCGAGAATAGCTGCTTAAAGACAGCCATATCGATGCTGCCGTGGAAGCGGATATTGAGTTTTTCGGGCGGGGCGTTCCCGGGTGTGGAAATAAACAGCGCACCATAATTTCCCTTGAGGAAAAGCTCGCGCCGATCCTGAAGCACCCAACCCGAATCGTCCATTTTTAATGTCACTGGAAACTCATGGCGCATCACGACTTTTTCCGTTGTCGTGCCGCTGTCTTTCACATAGACGATTTCGATGTTCTGGATATTCAGTTCACCCTTTGATTTCCAGAAATCTTGGAACTTGCCTTTCATACGCCAGTTGGCGTTGAGGTAAGCGAAGTTACGCGGGTCGGTATAGAAAGCGTCCGGAGTAAACGCGCGGAGGTCAAAGCTGTTGAAGCTGAAATACCACTCATAGGGAATTCCCGGCGCAAGGAAGTCCATCGACATGCGGCCCACGAGCGCGTTTCCGCCCTGGGATATCTCCGGGATCTCCAGCTGCGATCCGTCCACAAAGCCTTTGAAGCGAACGGGCGCGAGCGCGCTGCCGAAAAGCACGGGGTTATCCAACGCTCCATTGAACTGACCTTGGACTTTCTTAAATGTGCCGTCGAACTTTCCCGAGAAAACAATCTCTCCACCGAGACCAATGTCTTTAAGAAGAGCTCCCGCGAAGGGTAAGTTGCGCAAATGATCTCTCTGATCATCGACAACCATGCTGCGCAATACGGGATCATCGGGCGTGATCGTATCAACCGAAAATTGCACACTGTCATTCAGAGATAGACCGAGATTTTCCGGAAACTCCGTCGTCGCTTTCGCCGCCGCAATGGAAAACGGTCGCTTGCGTTTATGAGTTCCCTTGACGAGCGCCTTCAGGCGACCCAGCTCATAGTTTGCCTCACGTAGCTCCCAACCACCTTTTTGTCCCAGGAGATGGGCCTGTAAACGGCTAAAATACTGTTGCCCATTGAAGCGAAATTCTTGAGCATCCGCCGTGATCTCTCCTTGGTATGCAAACGGGTAAAGGAGTGGGCCTTTGATGGATGCCTTGAGAGAGCGTAAGAGAAATTGCAGGTCGATGTTGGGATCGGCGGCTTTGCCGATCTGATTCATGACGGCGCCGGAGAGGTTTTTTCCGGATATGTCGGCTTCAAAAGAGTATTCATCATCGAGCCGCAGAAAGCCCTTTTCAATTGTGGCGACCGCGTCTTTCTCCGGTGCCATCTGCACGTGATTAAAGTGAACTTCAACTTTCGGTTTGCCGGCAAGAACCGTGACTTCACCACTTGCTTCTCCTAAAGGGATACCCGCGGCGCCGAGATTTTTTCCTGTAAAGGTATTTGTTACTTTAATGTCGTTGTAAGGACCGTGGACACGCGTGCGTACCTGCGCGTCTCCTTCCAAAGCGATCTGCGCAAAATGCTCGCCAAACTTCGCTTGGAGATTGGGGGCGTCGATCTGTAGGTCCATGCCCTTTTTCGCGTTAAAGCTCGTGTAGCCAGCAAGTTTCAGCGCCGATGCTCCCGCGGGTAATTCAAGCGCATCCTTGATGGGAGGGAGGCCGTCTTTACTAAGGGTGCAGAAGCCGTGGCTGTTGGCAAAATCAAGTTTGCTGTCATCGGCCCATAATTTCACTTCCAGCTGACATGCCGGCTGCGTGGGGAATTTACTTTGATCGTAAGTGATGATGGGTACGCTGACATTTTCTAGATTCGCTATTCCCGCCACATCAAGACGGAATGGCGTTCCCGCGCCGTGGACACGCAGCGCGGGGCTAACAATGCTGCCATCGAGAACAGTAAAATTAGGGACTTTCAGTGCCGTGAGTAGTGTCGTGAGGGGGAGACCTTCGGGCGCGGCGGTGAAGTCGAATGGCACGTTGGCGTCAAAGCCTACTTTACCGCGCCCCTTGCCAAAGACGTGATCATCCTTGCGAACGGTAATTTCCGGAAAACGAATTTCATTGGCATCCACTTCAAACGTCGTGTCGGAATCATAAAGGAGAAATCCGTACAGTTGCGCGTTGTGAGATTTACCTTTGCCGTTAACCGACCATGTGACTTCATGGCCTGGGTTCTGAATCGGAATATCGACCTTAACAGTGGTCTGTCCTTCCACCAGGCCGCCTGTTTCTCCAATGTCGAGAAAGGATCCTAAAACGCTTAGGTCGGAGTTTTTTACGTCAGCGGTAAGGTCGAGCTTCACACCGTGCAGAAGATTGCGAACGAGCTTTCTCGCTTTGATGTCCTTCGACTTTTCTTTCAAGATGTCCAGCAGCACTTTCATCTTGCCAGAGAAATTTAAAGTCTGGGAAGCGAGTTCCAGATGATTGGTGAGAATCTCGTTACGGTAAAGCTCAATCTCTGTATTGAGTGAGGCGTCTTTAACGAGGTGGCGATTCCATACAAAGAAGTTGAGGGAGTTGATTTCGAGGTTCGCTTCCATGCTCTGCCAGTTGTCGAATTCAAAATCGAGGTTGAGACCATTGGCCTGAAGATGAATTTCATCAGGATCACCTGGTTTTGCCGCTGGGACATGGACATCCAGGGATGAATTCAACGTCACGATGCGTTCGATTGGGAGAGGAAAGTCCGGAGGCCAAACAATAGGTTCATTCGGATCAGATGGTTCGATCAGAATGCCATCGAATTCTTCCGGCAATGGAAATGCGAATTTAAGTTCGTTGGCTTCCAACAAACTCAGTGCTGGCTGTCCCATGATAAGGGATGTGAATGATACGCGTGCCTTAAGCTGCGACGACTCAAGAAGGGAGGCATGAGGGGCTGCCTTGGGTGTGACCTTTACACCGTAAAGAACGGCCTCGAGCGGAAATACGCGCACCTCGAGAGCTTGAAACTCCACGTTGATTTTCGTGAGAGCGTTCAATTTCTCGTTGATTGCGGCCCTAACCAAGCGGTGACTATAAGAGTTATCTACCAGGAGGTTGGCCACAAACATCACACCCACTGCAATTGCGAGTGCGGCTAGCAATTTCCCCCAATTGATTTTCATGCCGAGACCATATCACGTCTAGCTAGGCTTGCAAAAATGCTTACTTCGCTTTGTTTTTATAAAATAATGATGAGAGCTTGATGCTGGCTTCTTCATCGGAGTTGCTTGCCCTCAGTTCTTCTTCCACCGTGCGACGCGCGGGCTTGGGTGGTGGTCTCGGGACAGAAGACAAGACTGGAGGAGGCGCTTCGGTTAAAACCTCATCGGGTGCGGGAATTTTTCCCATGTTGGTTTTTTCATTTTGCGGCATGAAGTCGCGTGCGGCCTGAACAGCCTCGCGATCCACGGTTTTTTCCCCCGCGAGAAATGCTTCCATAAAAGCGCTATCCGCAAGGGCATTGATAATGGTGTAAATACCGCCGCTCGCGTGCGCGATGGCATCCATGGCACCGTCTGTCATGACATCATCAGGCAGTCCATTCTGGCGAAGAACGGTGCGCAGGTAGTCTTTGGTTTCTGCTGGTGAAAGAGGGTCGATCTTTGCTTTCAGCGCCAAACGATTGCGTAGAGTTCCCGAGTTAAGCACGCGTTTGAGAAGTTCTTCCGTGCCCAACAGCACCACACCCACGGATACGGTTCCCGATCCCTGGAGGGCTAGAAGCGAGTGAATATCGCCGAAACTCTCCACGGATTCAAGATGGTGCGCGTTATCGATGACGATAAGAAGGCGGCGTTTTTCTTCCGCGAGTTCGTCCAATCCCTTTGCCACGGTCGCGAGGTAGTCACCATGAGCTGTTGGATTAAAAAACTCAGCGAGGCGGCGTAGCAGCCAACCAGCTCGGTCCTCCGGCATCATCAACGTGAAGGTGACGCACTCGTATTGGAGGGGAGGCAGCCGTTGCGTAATCCATCGAGCCAGCGTGGTTTTGCCATGGCCTGTCGGAGCCGTGACGCAGATAAACGGGTTATCCGTTTCAGTGGCGAGTGTGATGCGTTGGTGCGCGCGATGAAATCCTTGTGACACAAAAATCCCATGCACAAGATCCGCTTCCTTAAAAAGCGGCTTACGCAAACCCCAGAATTTTAAAAAATCTTGCATTCTTTAGCCTGTTTTCTGCAGCGTCATTTGTTCTGCTTTGCTGGACCAGCTGTATTGAATCTTCGCAAGAATGGACGGCTGATTTTTAAGGTGGTGTTGCAATTTGTCCTGTAACCCCTCGGCGAAGAGGATGCGTGACAACACCTGCCGCGAAAAATCCGGCATGTAATCGCGAGCAATCATCTTTTCGAGAATAGGAATGCAGCCGTTTAAGTCGTTCAATAAAAGATGTGTGTGAAGCGTGTCGATACTGAGCGTCAGCGGTGTGTCGTAGGCCGTATTCGCGCTTTGTAGAAGGCGCTGCGCCATGAAAGGCATGGCTGCCTTCAAGTAAAGGTCAACGAGAGAGACGAGAACACCGACGTTTTTTGCTGATTGTCGTAAGGCGGAAAGGAGAATCTTTTCGGCCGTTTTGAAATCGCCATTTTCACGTAGGAACAAGGCAAGACAACAGCTTGCCTGTCCCGCGATTTCGCGGTTAGCGATAAGTTTCGCTAGACTACGCACGCACGTCTGGACGTTTCCTTTGAGAAACTGTTGACCGGCCGCGTACATCTCCGCGAGTTCCGCATTGGACCACTGAAAGAGCATGTATTCGAATACGTCGATGAAACGCGACGGCACGGCGGGTTTTTCTAAAATCTGGAGTGCCATGAGGTTCGAAAAGCAGGATTTTTCCTTACCGTCTTTGTGCGTGGACAAAACGATGGTGGGCGTGAAGAAAGCGACCTTAAAATTAAGTAGCTGTCGCAGCACGTATGGCGCTGGCAATTCTGGATGGTCGTTGACAATCAAAAAGGAAGCGCGACCCGACGTGATCTCCTGAATCGCGTTTTCAACAGAGCTTGTGGAACGAGAAACAGTCCACTTACGCCGTTCGAAGCGTTCCGTGATTTCGCTGTCGAGCCCGCCTGTCGTCGCCGTGATAAGTATGGCATTCCGATTCTGCCATTTCTGGGTGGTGTGCAGACCAAAACCCATAGAGCATCCTTTTGTTAGGAAAAAATAGATCCTTCGCTTTGCTCAGGATGACGCTTAATTTTTACTGCGTTGTGGATGACGCTCAATTTTCATCGCGTTTTGAATGACGCTTAATTTCGCTATGTTCTGGAAAAGGAAGGTAATTGAGAGAGTTCTCTCTCCCTTAATTTTATCATGCGGGGAGTACCCATCCTAGGGATGGGAACCCTTATAAGCTGCCGCGATGCATGCGTTTTATGAGGCGGCGAGAAGCTCTAGAAAACCTTGTAACTTCATCTAGTTGCCAAAGATGCGGGCATCGGCTAAGACAGCACTGGGAACAATTTGCCGGGTTAACAATGCCGCATATCCTCACGAATCAATTTCTTGACGCGTTTCGCGCGGGGTCTGTGTGCCTTCATCCGACAGATTCGCTTCCAGGTTTAACGTTTAATCCGCGCAGCGAAAAAGCACGCGAAGCCCTCTATCAATGGAAGGGACGCGATGCTCTTAAGCCAACACTCAGTCTTATCGCTGATCTCGATGTAGCCCTGCAATATTGGCTGCCCCTTCCTTCTGGTTGGGCTGATTATTTGCGCCGGCTTTGGCCTGCATCTTTAAGCGTTGTGTGGAAAGCCTCAGAGGATTGCCCCACATCCTTGCAGGGGCCGGATGGAACAGTGGCCCTGCGCGCGCCCGTGCTCTCGTCAGAAGTCGCATGGTTTCGCGATGTGCTTCGTGAACTTCGTTTACCTCTTCCCACATCGAGTGTGAATCGTTCCGGCGAAACAGCCGCGGCGACGTGGGAGGAAGCGATGCGTTTAACCGTAAACAGTGACATCTTTCGTCCTGCTTGTTCCGCGCCACCCTTGGCTGGCACGCCCTCCACGGTCATTCGTATTTTAGATGATGGCCGATGGAAGCTGTTGCGGGCAGGCAACGTTTCACAGGATCAGATTTCTTCAGTCGTAGGAGACTCTCCTTGTTAAAACAGAATCTCGTTAAATTTGTGTTGGGAAGTTCTTCTCCGCGCCGTCGCGACATGCTTTCCGCGATAGGCATGAGTTATGAGCTGATCAAACCTGATTTCGATGAAAAACAGCAGCCGGGTGAGCTTCCACTCGATTACGTGAAGAGAAACAGTGCTTCCAAAGCGGACTGGGTGCTCGAACGCATCGCGTCCCGCCGCGAAGATGCGGTTATTATCTGTGCCGATACCATTGTTGTATTGGACGGACGCGTCTACGAAAAACCCCGTGATCCAGGGCATGCTCGTGCGATGCTCGGCGAACTTTGTGGGCAAACTCACATTGTTATGACGGCTATCACTGTCGTGCGAACGATGCCGACGCCGAAGATGGTTACGAAAGTGGTTGAAACGGCTGTCGCTTTAAAGAAATTAACCCCCGCAGCGATCGCCGCGTATGTGGCGAGTGGTGAGCCTCTGGATAAGGCTGGCAGTTATGCCATTCAAGGCGTGGGTGGGTTTATGGTCGACCGCATCGATGGGTCTTATTCCAATGTTGTGGGGCTTCCCCTGAGCGAGCTCGTCAGCATGTTGGAAGATGATTTTGGCTTGTCGCTGTGGAGTATCGTTTAAAGGCGTGTCGCACTACTTGCTGCGACACATAAACTCTGATATCCGCTTAAATGCGGTTTCTTTTAGATCTTCCGCTTTTGCAACGTAAAAATAGTCATCTGGCGTCGATGCGAGTTTTCGCAGCGTGTAAACGTCCGCGCTTGTGCTCAAAGCAATGGTCCAAATATTGACGCCGTCCGCTTTTAACAGATTCGCCGTGCTAAATGGCGCGTTGCCGACATTGTACCAACCGTCGCTAAGGAAGATAATGCCCTTGATGGCTGTGGGAGCAGCGGCCTTAAGAACTGTTTTGGCTTGAAGCAGGCCGCCATCCATATTTGTGACGCCATAGGCATCAAGCATGGAAATCTTGCTCTCGATGGAACTGAAAGAACTCGTGAGACCTCCACGGATGTAAGCACTATCGTCAAAGTTTACCAGACCTATTTGGTCGGCGGTTTTAAGGTACTTAAGAAAGTCTTGCGCAGCCTTTTTAGTCTCATTCATCGACGAACCGTACATAGATCCCGAGGTGTCGATGACTGTCACAAGCGCGATATCTTTGCTGCAGAAGTTTGAGATGTCAGCGCAGCGAAGGTCACCTTCTGGAGTGATGCCGTATGCGGCGCCCTTCGCGCAGGTTGTTGAGTACATCGAGTTAGAGGGTTGATCGCAGATAAATTTTCCGTTGGCATCGATCCCGCGCACAATCTGGTTATTGGGACAAAGGTAAGTGGCTAAATCGACTTTTCCCGTAATCGGTTTAAAGAGAAAGCCGCCGGTGTAATCCCTATCAATGTGTCTGATTTCGTATTCAGTGGTGATGATTTCCGGAAAAGAACAGGAAGTGCCACTGGAACATTTGAAGCGGTATTCTGTTGTTACTCTAAACACACAATTTTGCGTACAACTGTTGCCGTTGATGTCGAAGCGGCCACTCAATTTATTTCCGAATGAATTATAAAGTTCAAATTTCTTTTTGCTTGATTCGTCGCATGTTCCATTCATACTTAAACAATCTTTGAGGTCTTTCGGATTGTCTTTCATCTTAGATGAAATCGTAAAAGCATTCAGGGATGTGCCAGAATTTTCCACGCGGGATTGCAGCATATCCATGCGTGATCGCACGTTAAGAATCTTGGCGACCTTAAGGCGGCTATCCACCAATTTCAGTGATCCGGCGGTGATGGCCAAGCCGATACCCGCGAAAATCATCACCTTCGCGAGAGCGAAACCGTGTTCACTATGGAAAAGTTTTGGTCGCATAAAATCACCAAGTCTTTTCTTTGCATTTTAAGGAACCGTTTTTGTCAATTCCTTCGACGTATTTTTTATCGCTACGGTCATCTTCTTCCACTTCTTCCATTTCCCCTTCAGCGCCGCCTTGTTTCGGTTTCTGAACTTTCACTTTTCCAAAACAGGTTTCTCTCTTGACCGTAAACTTCCCGTTGTTCCGATTTTCCGCGTCTTGGTATTTGATATCCTTAATGGCTATACACGCTGGGCCGCCATTGAGGCCAATTCCGCGGAGAACTTGTCCCTTAGGACAAGACAGATAAAGAGTCGAGGAAAGTTGATCCGTATTCTGCTGCATTTCGACCGCATCAGAGGAAAGAAGGTCGCTATCATTTTTCTTAGCCTCCTTGCTTTCGCTATCTCTAATGGCAAATTTAGTCGCCACTGCATTGTAAGGACTGCAAGGCGAGGCGCCCTTCGTGCAGAAGAAGGCGATTTCTGTCGTTACTGAAATAGGGCCGCACCCTGCCGTATAGCAGCGTTCCCCCGAGCGTTTATAAAAGACATCGGGGCCGGCGATAGGTTTTGTCTGCCCCACAGCATAGACCGAAATGGGATATGTGGCTTTGTGCGTGCAGTTCTTCTTGTCAACGATGCAGGATTGAATGGCGGAGTTACCGGATTTTGTCGCGGAGTACTTCATATTGCGTTCATCGCTTAATACGGAACGCAATTCCGATTCGAGTGTTGCCGCATTTTGTCGCGCACTCATCCGATTCATGGATCTTTCGATCATGCGGAAGCGAGGAACAACAGCCGCTCCCACGAGCAAAAGAACGCCCAAGGCAATAACGGTTTCGACCAATGTAAAACCGCTCTCTCGTCTATGCTTTTGTATAATTTTTTTCATAGCGTTCATTTCTTTTCTTCTCCCTGCGCAGGAGAAAACACAATGGGGACGCAGATGATTTTGCCTTCGCTATCAAAACCTCCGAGAACTTCACTACCGCGCTTACAATCGCCGGGTGTCACGCCGTCCAGTTGACGTGTGATCCCGGGAAGGGATGCGCATGTGAGAGTGCCGGAGTCAACAGCATTAACGTATTGAGGGATGTTAGTATCTTTATCCAGGCCGCACCCGATGTTCGTATCTGATTTTTCAAGGGCGACGTTTTGGCGCGAAAAGGCGCCGCGTTTTACCACTTGTTTATTGACGAGAACTTCGTAGCTGAGGGAGATAACCGCGGCGGCATCACAGCTTGGTCCGGTTTCGCATCCCGCGTTCATCTTTGTTTTGAGCTCTAACGCACACCCAGTGCTACAAGACTTCAGCGCGGCATCGTAAGATCCGGTGAGATTTTCTTCTCGCCCATCCTTTTTTACAAGCCACAGGTCAACGTCGGTATTATTCAATTCACAAGTTTTCTTGTCGACATCGATACATGCTTGAAGCTTTGCGTTGCTGCCCTTTGTTTTCGCGAATGATTTTGCATCGAGAAAGGCTCGCTGCACCCGCGTTTCCAATTCACTAAGGATGTTTAGTCGCTTAGCGATCTTGTTTGAATCGAGTGTCGCTTTGATCATATTGCCGGCATACATCGTCACGACACCACCAATTGCCAAGGCAATCAGTGATTCGACGAGAGAAAAGCCACTGGATTTGTCGTTAAACAACCGCTTCATGCCTAAAGGATCTCGTAAGGGTTCAAATAGTTTTAGATACCTATAGGCATTGCATCGGTCGGGAGGGGAGTAAAGATAAAGCGGGAGTCATATTTTTATGTAACCGCTCATATTTTTTGGTGTTTTTTCGAATGGGCGGGTAAGTAATTTGAAGACATAAAAGGAAAATAAACGGGGTATTTGCTTAAACGGAAGCGACCTGTAAGGACACCTTAAACACACTTCCCACACCGAGGTCACTCTCCACAGTGATGGTGCCATTCATATCCGATACGAGGTGTTGCACGATGGAAAGCCCAAGACCCGTACCACCGAGATCGCGTGAGCGTGCTTTGTCGACGCGATAAAAACGTTGGAAGATACGCTCCAAGTGCTTTTGTTTAATGCCAATACCTGTGTCCGTTACCGCCAACCAAGCTTGATTGCCCTCACGATAAATGCGTAGAGAAATCTCACCTTCCTGCGGCGTGTAGCGGATGGCATTGCTGAAGAGGTTCTCAAGCACCTGCACCATGGCTTCTTTATGTCCGAGCACAAACATATCGGGTGCGTCGTTCGCAACAGAGATTCGCAAGCCCTTGGTGGTGATGTCTTCATCATGACGTGACAGCACTTCATCCGCCACCAATTGCCAGTTTACAGGTGAAAGTTTGATCTGCTCGCTTTCCGCTTCCGTTTGCGCAAGGCCCAAAATGTCCTTGACCAAAGTGACCAGGCGATTGGTGTTCGCTTCGATCTTTTCCACAAAGCGGCGCGCATTGTCTTCATCTTCCAAAGCGCCGGAAAGAAGTGTTTCCGTATAACCTTTGATGGCTGTGAGAGGTGTTTTTAACTCATGCGATACGTTGGTCACGAAGTCGCGTCGTATGCCTTCCAACTTACGCACGTCACTGATGTCGTGGATTACAACGATGATGCCGGATGTTTCCGCGCCACGGAGAGGTGATGCGTAACACTCCAAGAATCGGTTGGTCTGTTCGTTACGGATTCTGAGTTCTTCTTCCGCGAGGCGTTTGGTCACCCGCGCTTCGTCCACAAGTTCTGTCAATCGGTCAAAACCATCCACTGTTTCCAGTTTCATGCCGCGGCAGTCGGTCAAGTGAGACTGCAACAATTGATAAGCGGCGCGGTTGCAGAAGAGAATGCGGTTTTCGTTATCGATGGCGATAATGCCTTCAACCATGTTGGCCATAATGGTTTTTAGCTGCGCGCGGTCAAGAGAGATGCGGGCGATTTGTTCCGTGATGGCCTGTCCAAGTCGGTTTAACGTGTCACCGAGAAGTCCGATTTCATCATGGGGAAGAGTGGTTACTTTTTGGTCGTAACGCCCCTGGCGCATGGATTCACACACCCGCATCATTTCACGAATGGGCGTGGTGGCGCGGCGTACCAATAAAAGGCCGATCACGAGAGCCGCGAACGTTCCCACCAAGGTGGCGAGAAAAAACACCTCGCGTGTGGCTTCGAGAGAAGACTGAACTTCAGTGATAGGGAGGGAAACACGGAGAAATCCAACGCGATCGCGATGAAAATAGAGTGCTTTTGCCATGTACATGGCCTCAACTTCATCAGCGTCGGCGCGGCGTATGGCATAGCCAACGTCTTTTTCGATGGCTTCACGAATTTCTTTTGAATTAAGATGGTGCGGCACGGGGGATTGATCCGCACCTGAGTCGGCGAAGATACGCCCTTCTTTATCCAAGAGAGTGATGCGGATCTGAATGCGCGCCGCGAGATCACCGATACGTTCCTGCGCGGCGATGCGATCGTTGTTGACGATGACTGGAACGATTTCGGGAGCAAGGATCGCGAGCTTATCTTGCAACGAGTTCTTGACGTTCTGCGTCAGCGATTCTTGGTACGCTTTGTACATGAACCAACCGACCGTCAGTACGATCAGAAGAAATAGAAATGATTGCGATAGGTACAGCTTCCAAAAGAAGCGTGAGCGAATCGCGCTTAATCTTTGCATTTATAACCGATGCCTCGAATCGTTACGATGAGTTCGGAGTCTTCACCTAACTTCTTACGCAGGGCGCGAATATGGACGTCCACGTTACGATCGACGAGGAATGTGTCGCCTCCGGAGATGGTTTCCAATAGCTGTTCTCGCGTGAACACACGGCCTGGCTTACTGGCGAGTGTGCGCATGATTTTAAATTCAGCGAGAGTCAGCGCCATGGGCTGCCCGCGATGGAATACTTCGTGGCGGTCGGTATGAATGGTTACGGGCCCAGCTTCAATCAATGTGGATGTGGGGGCTTCCATGGGGCCGCGACGGAGATTCGCACGGATGCGCGCAATCAGTTCCTTCGGGCTAAAGGGTTTGCTCATGTAATCATCCGCGCCCATTTCCAAGCCGACAACGATGTCGGATTCTTCGCCTTTAGCGGTCAGCATGATGACGGGAACGTTTTTTGTTTCATCGGCGGCGCGCAGTTTCTGACAAACTTTAAGACCATCCATTCCTGGCATCATAAGGTCGAGAACAATCAGGTCTGGTCTTGTTCCCATGGCCTTGCGTAAACCTTCTTCACCGTCGCTCGCGGTGGTTACGCCAAAACCGTCTCGTTCTAAGTTGTATTGAGCAAGTTCTAAAATGTCGGGATCATCTTCGATAAGCAAAATCGCAGGCTTCTTCATGACGACTCCAAGCTTGTCGGGGGCGAACATAGCTGAAAAGTTTAAAGGACAGATAAAGATCTGTCCTTTTTAATACCTAGTGGTAAACCGGTCCGCGCCGCAGCGCTTCGCGCACATTGTTGATCACAAGATCCACTTCCTGCGAGGTGATTTTGAAGTGTGGGGTGAAGCGCAGGGCGTTCTTACCACCGTGAATCACGCCAATGCCGCGCTGACGGAGGTAGGTCTCGATACCGGTAAGGCCAACCACCTTATAACCTTCAGGCTTAAGGGCCAGAGAACAGAGAAGGCCCGTACCTTGGCAACCCATGACCACATCTGGAAATTCTTTTTGAAGTTGCTGAAACTTCTGCAGAAACTCTTTGCCGCGCTCAACGATGTTGCGACGCAATTCGGGGGTGATTTCATCAAGGACCGCGGATCCCACGTCGAGAGCGCGGGGGTTTGCGGTCATCGTGTTACCGTAAACACCGCGGACGTACATGTTCGCCACGGGGCCGCGCATCGCTAACACGGACAATGGATACTGGCCCGCGTTGATCGCTTTGGAATAGGTTTCCATATCCGGAGCGTCGAGTTCTTCGAATCCTGGGTAGTCCATGATGCTCAAGCATCCTTGAGCACGAATGCCTGCTTGGATTGAGTCAACAAGAAGAAGCGTACCCATCTTCGCTGTGAGTTCGCGGGCGCGACGGAAAAAATCCGGCGTGGTTGCTTTGCCTGGATCGCCTTCGCCCATCACGGGTTCCATGAACATACACTCAAAGAAGACGTTCTCTTTATCTGCTTGAGCAAACGCGGCTTCGAGCTCCGCGATATTGTTGGGTTCGACCGTGACGAGATTTTTCAGGCCGCGGAAACTAGCAAGGTTTTCGTACTTCGCGCGTGTAGAGTCCGATGCTTGCGCCGGACGCTCGGTACGACCGTGGAAGCCACCTTTCAAAGCGAGGATCTTAATGGTCTTACCAGCGTGACGCGCGCCCTGATCCGTTAGATTTTTGGCGTTGATATCAGCGATGCGCGCAGCGACGGTCACGGCTTCGCTACCGCTGTTCATGCACAAAAATTTGTCGAAGGGTTTTTTCTTTGCTCCCGTGCGACGAGTGCCAACTTCTTTAAAGAGCTTGTCGGTAAAACGCTTCTGGCTAAAGCTTGGCGTCATGATGTTCGCCATCACGACGTTTTTCGCCATGGCGGCGAGAACGGGTTTCGGGCCGTGGCCTAAGCCGAGCATGCCGTAGCCGCCAGAGTCATGAAGAATTGCGCCGTAAGCGGTCACGAGCCAGGGGCCACGTGCCGTGAGGGCGATGTATGGATTCACCTGATCTTCAGGATAAAAGTTCACGAAGTCTTTTTGGAGCAGGGGAATGGTTTCTTTTTCCGGCATCTTCAATAAATCGCCGCAGTACTGGCGCAGTTCTTGATGATGGCTATGAGCTTCGGCAATGGCTTCCGAGAGTTCTGGGGATTGTTTGATAAATTCCAGTATCGTTTCATCGGACAAACCGGATGTTTCAGATTTGCCGGAATGTTTACGGATGTCCGCCAATAGTTCCATCGGATTCATATGCAGCTGCTCCTTGTCTTCTTACCAACGCCGGGGGAGGTCGGTCTTGTGGATTGGGTTATTGTATAGCAAACTCACGGGTCAGCGAAAAGACATTGCCACCTCGACTGACCAAGCCGTTTCACGAAACCATTCGTGTGGTTCCAAGTAAAGTCGGCCGTCCTTTTGTTTCATCAGCCCCTTTTCGAGAGCATGGGCCACCGCTGGCCGGGGGACGAAGGGCTTTTTCTGGATCGCCATGATGCGGTGCAGATCAATCCCCGCACGACACCTGAGCCCGCACCCTACATACTCTAATAACCAAGAATCCGCGTCCCGATCTTGATCGGCGCCCGGCAGATTCTCCCAGGTCGAAAGCAGGTCGATACCAAGGGGGGGAAGTTCCCCTGTAAAAGCCTTGAGAGACGAACCGTAGGCATGCCGGTACCCTACCTGGTCCGGTTTCGTCAAGAAACTATGGGCGCCCGAACCGACCCCAAGATAGGATTCCCCTTGCCAATAAAGGAAGTTATGGCGGCAGTGGTGTCCTGGCTTTGACCAGTTGGAGACCTCGTCGTGTTCGAAGCCCGCGGCCGCTAGGAGCTCACAGGCTAGATAGAAATAGTCCTCCAGCGCCGTGTCTTCTTGAGGTTGGAGGACACCGCGGGCGGCCCGTCGGCCGATGGGAGTGCGCTCTTCATAAGTTAAAGAATAAAGGCTGAGGTGTGGGACTCCCAAGGCGATCATCATTTCGAGATCGTGCCGCCATTGCGCCAGCGTCTGTCCCGGCCACCCGTAGATAAGATCCGCATTCACATTATTAAAAACCCGTTGTGCCGCTTGTAAGGCTTCCCGGGCAACCGCCGCGTCATGATCCCGTTGGAGGAAACGCAGCCCTTCGGGAGAAAATGTTTGCACACCAATGGAGAGGCGATTGATGCCTGCCGCCAACCAGGTCTTCAAGGCATCCGGCGCGATATTTTGTGGGTTGGCTTCGATGGATATTTCAACATCGGTGGTGAACCGTGGACGAAGCGCATCGAGTAGTTCCGTGAACTCATGCTGAAATAAACCGGGTGTTCCACCGCCAAAAAAAACGGTTGGAAACCGAACGGCCTCATCCGCTTCGCGGTCCAGAAGCGTGAGCCAATGTTCCGTGTGATGCCGTAGTGCTTTCCAGTAAGTGTTTGTCGTTGCCGCATCAAAACGCGCGGTCTTGTTGAAATCACAGTAGTGGCAAATATTGCTGCAAAATGGAATGTGCAGATACAAACCAAGTTGTGGCGATAGAGATGTTTGCAGCGATGAATTCATATGATTCCGACGTTTAAAGGACGCCGAGGGTTATAACGTAAAAACGGAGAGCGTAAATTATTTTGTGTAAACCAGCGCCAGGTTAGTTCGCGTGTTGAGG
>CAYOJQ010000012.1:38365-80945 GCA_964404325.1 uncultured Oligoflexales bacterium | reverse complement strand
CAGGGACGCGGAGAAAAACCGTCTGGTCGTCGGTACGAAAGCGCGGATTCTTTACCAAGACGCGAATGGTCGCATGCGCATCGCGTTGAAGTTCAACGACATGGTGCGTAAGGGTGAAGTAGGTCCAATTATGCTGGGTCGCGATCACCATGACACGGGTGGTACGGACTCCCCTTTCCGTGAAACTTCGAACATCAAAGACGGCTCGCAGGTGATGGCGGATATGG
The DNA here is from genome assembly GCA_964404325.1 of uncultured Oligoflexales bacterium. Classification (GTDB taxonomy): domain Bacteria; phylum Bdellovibrionota_B; class Oligoflexia; order Oligoflexales; family Oligoflexaceae; genus CAYOJQ01. The sequence goes on along the minus strand of CAYOJQ010000012.1, from coordinate 80,718 downwards.
CTACACATGTATTTGCCGGCAATGCCGCACGCGGCATGAGTTTAATCGCCCTCCACAACGGCGGCGGCGTGGGCATTGGCAAATCCATAAATGGTGGATTTGGTTTGCTGCTAGATGGCAGCAGCACCACCGACGAGATTATCAAGCGCGCGATGCCTTGGGATGTGATGGGTGGTGTGGCGCGGCGTGCGTGGGCGAGGAATGAGAATTCCATTTCGACCGTCGCCGAATGGAATGCCACGACGGACGATCACATTACACTTCCTTATCTTGTTGATGACAAAATTATCGATGATTTGATCCCTTAGCTTTTCCCTCGGGTTTAGGGCTGCGGGTCCTCTCGGAACACAGGCGAAGCTAGCCCGCTTTTTGCGTGGTGCCAGCCGCATCGCTGATGGGAATGATTTGCAGACCACGCCGAGAGTCTTTCACGACAGCCACACCAACGACATCTTCTTTTAACGCCAGTTGGGCGCCATTCATTTCAATGTGACAGTTGCGGGCCATGGTGCCGGAAACAAGAACCGTCGGACGTTCATGAGTTTCAATACGGGCTTTGGCGAGCGCGGCATGTTGTTGCGCGCGGCTCACCAGAGATTGTAGATGCATCATCCGCTGCTTCAGGTCTTCTTTCGTCAGCGAATTCTTTTCAGATAATTGCTTCGCCGATTTTGCGGCCAGAGTGCGGAAAGCTGCTTTTGCTTCCGTGAGAGCGTTCGTCAGGCGAAGCGCTCGTCGCTCGCGCAATGCAAATGTGCGGCGAGCAGCCGCTTTTTCCCCGACGATGACCGTGGTGATCGCTCCCTGCGGCCGACCGATGTTGGATGCCACGACTTTTTCCCATGCGGTGATGTGCCCACCAACGATGAGACCGTTGCCATCTAAAACAGCGACGTGTTCTCCGGCATAGATATCGCTGGAGGTGATGGATTTTTTTACAGATACACAACCACCCGCAACAATCCGTGTGTTTTCAATGAAATCCGCACTCACATCCCCTTTGACGCGAATGACGGATTGGCTGCGATCAGTCACGATGCCACCGTCCACCGTAAGGTTGCCCCCTACTTTGATGCGTCCGCCTTCAATCACGCCATGCACCAAGAGATCGCCACCGACTTCCACCGCAGCTCCCGCTTCAATATTGCCAAACACTTCAACAGGTCCGTGAAAATAGACGTTGCCGCTGGAGAGGTTGACGTTTTGTTTCAGCACCAAAATTTCTTTCAGACCAATGATGTCGTGATTGATTTCTGGCACGCCATCTTTTTCCGCGAAGAAGCGCGTTTCGTCTTTCACCACGACGCCATCACCGGGCGTGAAGAGTGGAATCTCTGGGTTTTCAGGGTGAATCGCTTCCCCCGTCACGGCGCGTCCAATCACCGGCGCTGAACGGAAACGAATTTCCGCGATCAATTCTCCCGCTCTGACAAATCCATGCTGCTGTCGATCTCGCAACGATCCCGCTTTACGCGTGTTGTCTTTAAACGCTTCGTACAAATACGGATCAACGCCGGCATGCGCTGCTTCGCCGTGAGCGACGACCACCTGGTCTATGCTTTGTTTTTGCTGCACGCGACGCATCGCGTCCTTTAGGGCTTCTTGATCGACACCAAACTTAACGCCTTGCACCTGCAGCCAATGCTCCCAGACGGGAAGCTCCGGCACAGGCTGCGTGTAGAGATTTGGATCCACTTGCGCGATGCTGGCGCTCAAGCCATCGCCGCTGATTGCAACGCGTAAAAGCGGTGAGGATACCAATGTTGGTTGATTGGTTTGCGCCGACTGATGAATGGCCGCCAGCAATGTGACCGGCAAGTCCAACCCGTAACGTTCCGGGCCGCGACCCGCGGAACGCAGCACGCGAATGATGTGTTCCTTCAACAAGATGTACGTACCGCCGCGACGCTCCTTAAGTTCGCGCGCTTTACTCACCACCGCACGCAAAACCTCATCGATGGCGCGTTCGTGCTCCAACTCTTGAATGTTGTAAAAACGCAGCGCCAATTCCGAGCCACTAGGATTAACCACCACATCAAATGGTCCGGTGCGCTCTTTTTCTGGTGGAACTTTCGGCATGGGAACGATGGGTTCATCGAGAATTTTTTCGCCGTGGCCCGCGCGCAAGTAGAGGGCGTGAATATGCGCGAAGTCGGGAACAACAGAGACCCCCTTTTCTTGGAGCTGTTTTTGAAGAATTAATTTGAATGTTTCAAAACGAAGTAAACGAATCTCTTCGGCAGATTTGGTTATGGTTAGTTTTCCGAGATAATGTTTGTTGGCCACCACTTCAAGATGCAGTCCCTTCATTGCTGGCGCGCCCGCAGCCAGTGTCACGGCCACCACTGTGTCTGGACTCAATGAGCTGTTACGGAGAAGCGACCACATGCGCTCCAAACGATCCACGAAAAAAACGTGGAAGGCAATATTCCCTTGGCTCTGTTCCGCGGCGAGTTTTTTCTGAGCACGAGCGAGAAGATCAGCGGGCGGCTGCGGCGTACGAAGAGTGTCGCTGCGCGTGAATTCGACGCGCACACGAAATTGCGCGGCGATATATGTCAGTTTTGGTCCCATGAGCAACCTCTTCTTCCTATCCTTCTTTTCGGCAAACCGGGCCACGATGTTAAGCCCGAGCCGGAAGATCCTTTCAATTCATACAAGGGCGAGCGCATCCAGGCTTTTTAACGGATTTTTCCGGCATTTGTTCAGGCCATGCACGGTTGAGGCACGTGCTTTTTCTTGAGTGTTAACACCCATCGCGCGATGCAATGTGTCATAAAAAACGACACATGCTGATCTTGGAATTCGTCATAAAAACATACAATTTTCAGCGAAAATTATGCTATTTTTTTAAATTTCATGTTGCGCATTTTATATTTTTATTAGTATTCACCGCTCTCCACACTTTGATTTTAACAAACTGATCAATCAAGCGTTGAAAGGAAGAAAACAGTGAAGAAGTCATTTTTAGTTTATCTAGTGATGGGCCTTTTGGCGGCCTGCGGTGCTCAAAAAGATGAGTCCAACAAAGAAGAAGTGCTTAAACCGGAAGCGCAAGCTGCGAAGTTGGAAGAGCAGGTTCCCAAAGAGGTCCTAGCGAAAGTTCCCCTATACCTCATCCAACGAACAAACTACGAAACGGGCGTTGTTGATTACGCCTATACAAACGAAGCTCCTAAACACTTTGACGACCTCTCCACGGAAGAAGCGCGCCAAGCACTCGGCAAGAGCGAGGCGGAGCGATTTTCCCGTGCAACACCCACGAAAGTAAACTCGCTCGAAAGCGATGAAGATCTCAATATGGCGTATTCCAGCGAATCATTCTTCGGTTGGGGCGGAGGTCTTGGATTTGGCGCCGGCGGACTCGGTTTCGGCTTTGGTGGCATTGGTCTCGGCTGCGGCTTCGGTGGCTTTGGCTTCGCGGGCTTCGGTCTCAATGGATTCTGGGGCGGCGGCTGCGGTGGTTGCTGCGGCGGATTTGTGGGTGGCTGCGGCTGTGGCGGTTTCGTCGGCGGTTGCGGTGGAGGCTTCGTTGGCGGTGGCTGCGGTGGTGGATTCGGCGGCGGCTGCGGCGGCGGCGGATTCTGGTAAAAAAATCTTTTTGCTCCTAAAAAGTCTCATTTCATTTATTGCGCCTTAAGGCTTGCCGCACGCAGCGAGAATCTCGTGCGGCAAGTTTTTTTCTCTTCCCCGCATTCTTTCAATTCTGACCCACCATTGCATCCATGCGTTTTTACGCCACTTTTATAGCCTATTTATAACTCATCAAACGCGAGCGGGATAAAGCCGAAAAGATCGGGGTGAATGTTGTAAGGAGTCCCGCCTTGCAGAGAATCATCCTTATCCATGCCTACAGACGAGAAGCACAGCGCTGGGAGCGGCTGCTGCGAGCCCATGAGTTCGCGGAAGTCACGGTGGCACTCACCGCATCGGCCGCGCACAAAGCTCTGGGGCAAAGTGCGGCCACTCTTATTATCGACGTCAGCGCCGCGGAGATGCTTGGTGCCCAAATTGATATGTGGCTTCGCCAACGGGCGCATCTTCCGCCTGTTGTGCTCACTGCAGAAACAAGCGAAGCCCTGCTTCCCTATGGCACGCTGCCCCTCGCTGTTCGCCTCACCTGGCAGGAAGCGCGGCAGAGCCTTCCGCAATGGCTGCGACTCACGCTGCAATTGCACGCGGCAAAAAATGGGGACACGCAGGAGAAGCGCGTGATTCCGCCGCCCCAACCCGAAGCGTTAAGCTGGGAGCGCTGGCTTCCCTGGCTCACCGAATATTTTGATCCCGCGACGCATTTCGCGCGGGAAACTCTTTTCCTCGAAGCGCTGATTGATCTTGCCGCCACCGCACAGCGGGAGGGTGAGAATCTCACGGTGATCACTCTCGCGCTGGATGCGTGGGAAAAACGACTCAAGCACTGGCATCCGCGAGAAACCCTTTCCATCCGACAAGAGGTCGCGCGCATCATGGCGCGCCAGACCGCTTCCCTATCGCCTTTTCTCGCCGCGCCCGAGCCAGGTCTTTTTTGGCTCGCTCTTGTCGGTGGCTCTCTCGAGGATGCATTGGTGATAGCGGAGAATTTGCGGCAGATGCTGCCCAAAAACCTGCCGATGGGTATGACCGCCAGCATGGGAGTGGCGACGTTTCCCATCACCGAACGGCATGACAGCGGCCATGATGTGCTCGGCGCCGCGATGGATGCTCTCCGGGAAGCACGGTCACGCGGCACGAGTCAGGTGCATGTGGCGCTAACCTTGCCCGTTCAACAAAAGACGGCTTAAGCCAGCCTCTCATTTTTTGCTAACCCCACATTTCCAACGACTTAGTGTCAAAAAGCCTCGTAAAATCGTCAGGGCTCCCTTTCGAGCATTTAACTGTTTAGTAATCGACGTCTTGGCACTATGATGTTCGCCACATACGCGAACACATCCGTTTAGCCGAAAGAGATTTTCCATGAGCAACGCTTTATTCCAGACACCTCATCCGGTCAACGAAGCTGTTCTTAGCTACGCGCCAAACTCTTCCGAGAAACTTGCCGTAAAGCAGGAACTGCAGCGTCAGAAAACCACGAAGGCCACGATCCCCGCCGTGATTGGCGGTGAGCGACTGACTTCCGGAAAAACTTTTAATGTTGTGTCACCCCACGATCACCAACACGTTTTGGCTCAATGCCACACCGTGGAAGCGAAGGATGTGGCTGAAGCGATTCGCGCCGCGGAGAAAGCCCGACTCGAGTGGTCACGCATGCCTTGGCAAGAGCGCGCCGCGGTGTTTTTAAAAGCAGCCGATCTCCTTGCGGGTAAATATCGCGCCACCATGAACGCGGCCACGATGCTAGGTCAAAGTAAGACAGTTCATCAGGCCGAAATCGATGCCTCCTGCGAGCTTATCGACTTTTTCCGTTTCAACGTCGCCTTCATGCAAGAGATTTACAGCCATCAGCCGCAGTCGATGCGTGGTGTGTGGAACCGTTCCGAAGCGCGCGACCTCGAAGGATTTGTTTACGCCATTGGCCCGTTTAACTTCACATCCATCAGCGTGAACCTTTGCGCTTCACCGGCGCTCATGGGCTGCAGCGTGCTCTGGAAGCCCGCGCAGACAGCGATGCTCTCCAGCTACATTGGCTTACAAATTCTCGAGGAAGCCGGTCTTCCCCCGGGCGTCATCAATTTAATTCCCGGCGACGCACGCATGATCAGCGAAACAGCGCTGAAGCATAACGATCTCGCCGGCATTCACTTCACTGGTTCAACAGGTACGTTCAACCATCTCTGGCAGCAGGTTGGTCAAAACATCAACAACTACCGCTCCTATCCGCGTCTCGTCGGCGAAACGGGCGGTAAAGACTTTGTCTTCGCGCACCCCAGCGCGAACGTGGATGAACTTGTCGTGGCTCTTGTGCGTGGTTCGTTTGAGTACCAAGGTCAGAAGTGCTCCGCGTCATCTCGTGCTTACGTGCCAAAAAGCCTTTGGCCGGCGGTTAAGGAAAAACTCGTTGAGCTTACCAACGGCATTAAAATGGGTAATCCCGAGGATTTCCGTAATTTCATGGGTGCGGTGATTGACGCGCGCGCGTTCGCGAAAATAAAAGGCGCTATCGACGAAGCCAGTAAAGCGAAAGACGCGAAAATTATCGCGGGGGGCGAGTGTGATGACAGCGTTGGTTACTTTATCCGTCCAACGGTCATCGAAACGACAAACCCTGACTATAGAACCATGAAAGAAGAGCTTTTTGGCCCGGTTCTTACCGTTTACCCATATGCGGATCAGGACTTTGACAAAGCGCTCGATCATTGCGCGAACGGTACGCCGTATGCGTTGACCGGCGCCATTTTTGCGCGCGATCGTCGCGTGGTGACGGCTCTTTCAGATAAGTTGGCCTATGCCGCTGGAAACTTTTATATCAACGATAAACCCACGGGCGCGGTCGTGGGACAACAACCATTCGGCGGCGGCCGACAATCAGGTACCAACGACAAAGCGGGAAGTGTGTTCAATCTCCTTCGTTGGGTGAGCCACCGCACGATTAAAGACAACTTTGTTCCGATTACGGACTACACGTATCCGTTCATGTCGGAAGCATAGACATTGAATTTTCCGGGTGGATATGGTCTGATCGGAATCTCAAAAGACACGCGTTAAATTTGTGTTTTTCAGATGTTTTTGAAAGTTCAATAGAGGAGTGGAACATGGGTGTATTAGTCGGCAAAAAAGCTCCAGACTTTACAGCAGATGCGGTCATCAACGGCGACTTTAAAACCATCAAGTTAAGCGATTTCAAAGGTAAGAACGTCTTGATGTTCTTCTACCCGCTCGACTTTACGTTTGTTTGTCCAACTGAGTTGCACGCGTTTCAAAAGAAAGCGGAAGACTTCAAAAAATTGAACACCGAAGTCATCGGTGTATCCATCGACAGCAAGTTCTCTCACTTCGCGTGGTTGAACACACCAGAATCCGAAGGCGGCATCAAGGGCGTTAAGTACCCAGTCGTTTCCGATATCAACAAAACCATCGCGCGCGATTACGACGTTTTGATTCCAGACGGCGGCGTTGCTCTCCGCGGTGCGTTCTTTATCCACAAGGAAGGTATCGTTCGCCACCAAACAGTGAACGACTTGCCACTCGGTCGTAACATTGACGAATTCCTACGCATCATCGAAGCGTGGCAATTCCACCAAGAGCACGGCGAAGTCTGCCCCGCCAACTGGAAAAAAGGCGAGAAGAGCATGAAGCCAAACTCTGCTGGCCTCAAGGCATACTTCAGCAAGTAAGCTAAGAAAAACAAATCGTCATTCTGAGGGGGCTTGTCCCCCGAAGAGCCTTGATAAGTGAGGTTCTTCCCTTCGGTCAGAATGACGATTTTTTTATCGGAAAGACGGTTTTTTACGTCTCGGAAAGATGGTTTTTTACGTCGATAAGATCTTTTTGATTTCCTGAAGATCCACGAAACGGCCGCGTTCACGACGCACGCCAAAGTAAATCCACCACGAGATCCGGTTGGCGCTGTTTGCCTCTATGGGCGTGAGAGGATCAAGACGACGGTGTTGCGCATCCTGCAGCGTGCGCAAGGTCTTACGCAACCACTCCTTATCGCTCCAGGCGTCATCCAGATGCGGCACGGAACGGTCCGCCAGCACACGGCCGTGTTGGATGGCGTAGAGCCTCCAGCGCTGCCCTTCCGGCGTTGCCAAGATGCCCGTGTGGTCCATGAGGCGTTTCAGATTTGCGGGAAAGCGCACATCCGTGAGACGGCGCTTTCGCGCGCGGGCCTCGCGTTTCGCCGTTCCCAATGCGGGCAGCAATCCAAAAACCTTTTGCCAAAGACTGCTGACAAGGCGCCCCTGGTTTTCAAGGTAACCAAGAAGGAGATGGCCTTCCTCGACGGAGAGACGAACTCCGTTGCGGTGCACTTTCTTTTCAAAAACTTCGGCCGTCGCAGCGACAAAATCATGAGCCTCGCGGTTTCCTTGCACGGGTCCCAGCGCGAACACGCTGCCTTTTTCCAACGGTCCCACATCCAGACGGAATCCATCCGCGTCCGGCACCACAAACATAAAGTTAGCGACTCTTTGATGCCAGTTTTCTGGATCAAAGCGGGGCGCGTGCTGTTCCAAATGTTCAATTTCTTGGAGAGTCGCGGCAAAAGCGCTGGCCGCCTCCAGGAAAGTCAGATTGGAGCTGGCAAGAACAATTTTTAGAAGCTGTTTGGGCAGCTCGGTGAGCCGCTGCAGGCGATTGATCTCATGAGCCAGGTTATGGGTGCTCACAAGGAATGTCACGCGACCGCGATGGTCGTGAAGGAAGAGTGTTCCCGGTTTTTGCGGCACAGCTAACAACGCCTCCGAAGGAACGCCCCAGCCCAAGCGTGCGGCTGATTCAAAATCTCCTTGGTAGCGGATGGCGTCGATCACAGCGGGAACTTCTTGCTCCGCCAACAAAGCGAGAAGCTTCTCAAACAACGCTAACGTCATATAGGCGTCGGCTTCCGCGCGGTGATGATTCTCACCATTTCCGAGCGCGAAATACTGTGACAAGCCCTTCAACGACTTGTCCGGCGCGCCAGGTACCAGTTTCTCGATCAATAAATGTGTGCAGAGGAAGTAATTTGTGAGGTTTTTTCCCGTGGTTTTTTGAGCAAAGTGGCGCAAGAACTTCATGTCGCCAATGGTGTTATGACTCACCAAAATGTCCTCGCCAATAAACTCACAAAAGGACGGCATCACCTCTTCAATAAGAGGCGCATCCTTAACCATGGCGTTCGTGATTCCGGTCATCCGCCGCACAATGGGAGGAATGGGAATCTTTGGATTCACCATGCTGTAAAAGGTTTCGGCTGGTTTTCCATTCTGATAACGAATGGCAAAAATCTCTGTGATGCCGTTGCGGTCCGGATTTCCACCAGTGGTCTCTATATCAAAAACCACGTAAGCCGCTTGTTCCAGCGGCAGGTGCAAATGATCGACGCTTCCGCGCGGTGTCGTTGACAATAGGCGGGCACGATGACGATCTCGATCCAGGCGCCCACGGTCACGGCGTCCGCGATAGCCGCGTTGTTGCCGTTGTTTCGGTTTAGGCTGACCGCTAGGTTGTTCGCTCATAGATTCTTCAAGCTAAAACGCTATGGGTCCCGGGCTTCTGCTAAGTAAAGCACTGAGCTTTGCCTTCTTTTGACAAGCCCTGCAGCTTTGCCTACGGGACGCCCCACTGCGTCGTGTTCAAGGTTCGGCGAAATGTAACAAAAATCCCCCTCATTCGCATGGAAATTATAGCTAAACCGTCACGCAATGTAAGTACTGAGAATAATAACCCTTAAAAAGTTCTCCCTCAGACGTTCGGAAAAAACAAAGCAGAGCGCGGCGAGTCCTTGCGGGCATCGGCCTACCTTAACGGGTCGCTGGCATCTTGTGTTTGGTAAAAGCGAATGATTTGCGGGAATTAGAAGAGAGCTGCGGTGGTGCGAGACACCACCGCTTAAAGGCCTTAGCCTTTTTTCGCCCAAGAAGTACACCAGCCTTTTGCTTCCACGAGTCCGCCTTGGATCATGGTGCATTTACCAGCAGCTTTGCCGCCGACATCAGCTTGTTTTGTGTAGAGAGAGCAGTTGTCGCAGAATTGCTTATCAGGAGCCGTGCCCTGCTTCGCCGTCTTACGCTCGGGCGCTTTGCTCGCGTCCGCCACGTATTTCAAGGCTTTTGCAACGGGGTCCGTTGCCGCGTCGACGAGCTTCGCCGCCTGTGCCCATGCACGGCTGCCCAATACGCTCATGGCTGCTGGAACTGCTACGAGGCCCAACATAGCTGTTTTAAGAAAATCGCGTCGTTTATTGGTTGTTTCCATATGAAGATCCCTTCAGCAAAAATCAGTATCCAGAAATTGTTGCCTCCATAGAATAGCACCACCATTTTGAAATTTAAATAACTGAAATCATTGACTTTTGATGTTGAGACTCAATATCAATATTAAAGGGTATTCGGATAAACGGGCGCGGGAAAGCCTCACTTTTTGCGCTAAAAAAAGGCCTCGTTTTTGCGCCTAGTCGGGCTTGTAGAAGTAAGCGCGACCGACAAGAGTGCTTAGAAGGCCCATCGCCACGTCATCTTCAAGGAATCCCCCGAGAACTTCGCGGCTTAAAATGCGCTGCGCGCACAGAGACTGCGCGAACGACTCGTGAGTGGCGGGCAGTTCAAAACGTTCGCCCTCCACAAAAAGCCACACCTCGTGGGGCGGCATCGTCGTATAAGCAAGGCGTCCGCCTTCCAGGCGAAGAAGATCACCACCCTTGGCTAAGTACTGACGCAGTTGCTGCAGCGAAGGGCTTTTGCCATGCTCATCGGAAAGGCCATCGCGGGAGACTGTGAGAAAGCGCCCCAAAAAATCACGCCAAAGATCGTCGCGATCGAGCATGCCCCGCACCAGATCCCGCAAAGCCATGGCGGCCGACGCATCGATCACACCGGGATTGCCGCGATCTCGCAGCTCGGGGTCCATATAGAAGCGCTGCAATTCATCCTTCGCGGTGGCGTAAGCGGCAAAGCCATCCAACAAGGATTGATTGTCGGGCGCGCGAAAGCCGACGGAAAGTGTCATGCAGTCACCGATCGCCACGCCGTGATGGGCAAAGCGCGGTGGGAGATACAACACATCCCCGGGCTCCAAAACAAAACTCTCCGCTGGCTGAAATTCTCTGAGAATGCGCAAATCCAGATCGGGATAAAACTCATCCGCCACCGGCTCGAGGGAAATATCCCAGCGACGCTTCCCGTAAATTTGCACCAGAAACACATCGTACTGGTCGAGATGGGGCCCCACACTGCCGCCATCGGGAGCCAAACTGATCATGATGTCATCGAGACGCCAGTTGGGAATAAATTTAAAATCATCCCAAAGTGCCGCTATTTCCGGAACACGACGATCCACCGCCTGAACCAACAGACTCCAGTGGACCTTGCCTAATTTTGTCAGCTCGCGGGTTTTAAACGGTCCCTGCTTCACCTGCCACGGGTAAGCACCGTTCTTCTCCAGCACGAGGCGCGAAGACACATGCGGTTCACAGGCGAGACCCGCGAGCGTGTCGGGGTCAATCAACCCCTCGGCCTTTTTGTAGGTTTGTCGCAGTAAAAGAGGCTTTTTCTGCCAGTATTCCTTGAGAAACTCTTCTGCACTTAATTGACCTAAAACGCCATTTTTCACTGTTGCACTCGCATCAATAGTTGCTCTTTGTTGTACTGAATTTAGGGTGGGTAACGCAAAGCGTCTTTACTTCGCCGTCTTGATGGTCAGCGTAATTTGGCGCGAGACAATTATCGCGCCAGACTGATCCATACCGAGAAGGGTGTAAATGCCGTCAAGCTTGTCCATGGGGATTTTGGTTTTGCTGCGGAAGAACTTTCTGGGTGAGAACGGGAAATCAACCCATGAGAACTTTACGTTGATAACTTGCGCACTATCGCCCGTGCACGCGGATTCGTCTCCACGACAAAGAGTCACACTCTTGACTCCCGTGTTGGTCGCCATCCAAACGACGCTTGCTGCCTTATTCGCGGATGTTTTCGGGAAACCGATAAAAATGTCTTTGCCTGGATCGGTGGGAGAATTCCCGGGCGTGGCATCGTCGTTGCCGGGCTGCGTGCCGCCGCCACCGCTGCCCATGCCGCCGGGCGGGGTTTCCGTGTTTGTGCCGTTCGGAAAGATGGTGCTGAGAATGGAAGACGCTTTGTAGGCGTTCCACATGGCGACGCCTGAATTCCAATGGTCTTGGTCATTGACGTCGTTGTTTGACGTCGTTGTTGTTCCATCCGGCGTCACCCAGGCCGGTGGGGCCGCTGTTGGTGAGGGAAACAAGCATCTTGTCGGACTTTCGCCATACACCGCCGCCGGAATTACCGTTGATGATGCCCATGTTGTAGACGAGTTTGCTGCCGGAAGTTTCTTTCAACTGCCCTTCGGAATAAGTCGCGGATGGTTGGTCGCCGGGAAATCCAACGGTGAAAACAAAATCACCCTTGTCCGCTTGCGGACTGGCTTTCACCTGATTCTCCGCCGTGGCTATTTTTGCTGGAAAAAGCTGATCCGTCGGCGCGGCGCCATTTTTCCAGTCAATTTTCAAAATGCAGTAGTCGAGATCGGCGTTGCATTCCGCCTTGCTCGCAACCGTGATGTCCTTAACCCCTCCTTTGGCCAGCGCCGAGCCGCTTCGGTAAGTGGCGCCAGCTTTGGGACTGCAATGATTCGCAGTCATCATGTATTGCGTGTTGAGAAGGTGGCCCGAGCAACCGCCCATGTCGATGGTCCAAAGCATTTCTTCTTTGGTGGCTTTGTGACGACGTTGTCCCGTGTCTTGCGTGAAAATGTCTTGGAGGGTGGAGCTGTTTTCAGACGACACCGGTCCACATCCCAGAACGCTGAGAGTGAGTGCCAAGAAATGAATGGCGAAACGCATGTATGTTCCCATGGCGAACGCGATCTGATGGACCTTTTCAGTCGCGCAATGCAGCACACCACTAAGTCTGCTCGCAACACAGCAGACCGCCGGTCTGCTGCTTCATGGGAAGGGCTCATCCTGAGCCCGGTGTTGATTAATTGCTGATCGAGATAACTTCGTTGCCCTTGTCGCTGTTGCCGTCCCAATTCAACTCTTGCACGGCATTGTCTTGCTGTGCGTTGGGAACAACGCGACGCGCGGCGGTTTTCTGCTGATTTTCACAAGCAACTTGTAAAGCCATCACTGCGATGAGGCAGAATAATGTTTTCATATTATGGCTCCATCAATGAGGCTTTTGGCGTTAACGTTACTTGTCGTGACACAACAACTTGACCACTTTGATCCATGCCCAACAGCGTGTAAACGCCGTTAAGTTGTTTCACGTTTGTCTTGGTCTTGCTGCGGAAGAATTTTCGTTGGGAGAAAGGGAAATCAACCCAAGAAAATTGAAGGTTCATAACCAATGCGCCTGGCGCCGTGCATGTTGCCTTGTTGCCTTGGCAAAGAGCGACACGTGCCACGGAATCGTTGGTCGCCATCCAGACAAAGCCAACAGGATTGGACAGTGACATTTTTGCGAAACCGATAAAAATATCGCTGGATGGGTCAGAACTGCCACCACCCGTACCGCCACCACCCGGTGGTGTTGTTCCACCGCCCGTTGGTGGTGTCGTGCCGCCACCTGTGGGAGGTGTGGTACCGCCACCCGTTCCACCACCCGTCGGCGGTGTGGTGCCGCCACCCGTGGGAGGTGTGGTTCCACCGCCGGTGCCGCCACCATTCTTGAGGAAATCTTCCCAAGCTTTTTTAGTGGCCGCAAACTCGGAGCGGCTCGCCATGTTATTAATGCCATCGATGTCGTCTTGAACGAGATCCGTGGCGTCATCGATACCGTTGCCCATGATGGTGTTGTTATCAACCTTAGCGCTGTGGGCGCTATCACAGCCAACACCACCGCTGTATTGGTCGCACATGCCGAACATGTGGCCAAACTCGTGGAGAGTTACGTTGGTCTTAAGGGAGTTACTGCTCATCGCGGATTTACAGATGTGCATTTCACCTGTCTCCACCATCGTCCAGCCAAGGACGCTGCCGCTACAGTCGGGATCGTTTGAGTTAAGGGTGATATCCACCTTGAATTTTGTGCCGCTGGCCTCACCGCACTTAACGATTTGGATGGCTTTATCGCGACCCAAGGGCTTCACCCATTTACGGATGGATGAATCGGCGATTTGAAAGTTGGCGTCGGGAGGCGCTGCTTTTTTGGTACAGACTTCGATCTTGTCGGTGGGTTTTACGTTGACGAACCAACCTGTACCACCCTCACGGTATGCCAGGTGCCCCCACTTCAAAGAGGAGGATCCTCCATCCTCACCGGGTTGTGGTCCACAACCCGACAAGGTCCATAAGCTTAAGAGTGCTAGCGCCCATAAATTTCGCACCGTGACTCTCCTAAATCCCTAGAAGGCATGTTCCACAAGAACGAGCGGCGTAAATTTTTCTGTTGCTTGGAGGATAAAGCAAGGGTCATACCAGAAAGGATTGGCTTGGAAGTCGAAGGCTTAGAGTTTAGTCAGGTGGAAACTTCTTAGACACTGCCTGTCACGCTGACGGAAAGAGAAGGCAGCGTGACTTCAGCGGAGGAGATTCTTTCAGAAAACTTACTTCTATGGAGCCGTGTTGTTTTTAGCTTCGCACTCTTCGGTCACGGGGTTGAAAACTTCACCCTGCGCGCACTCACCTTTCATCACCTGCGTTTCCACTTTGGTGCCAGGAATCACCACGGGAACTAACGTGGATTTGATGAGGGTTTTATCGACCTTCGCGATTTCAATCGCAGGCTCAATCTTCACTTCTAATTGCAGTTCCTTGTTGTCATGAATGGCTTTTAGGCCGGTGCAGCGAATCTTCGCCGCGTCACCGTAATCGGCGAATGGGATGGTGAAATTGCCTTTAAAGACGCTACCGGAATCCTTTGTAAGGATAAAAGACGCGGGGTACGTTTTCTTTTCGCAGATGAATTCCAGCGCGAATTTTCCCTCGATGCCAGCAGGAAAGGAAATCTCCGCGTTGACGGCGCGCGTTTCTTCCTTGAGATCGAGGAAAACCTTATAGATCTTGATGAGAAGGGTGTATTTCGCACCATCTCCTTTTACCACCTCACCTTTGGTGCTGGAGTAAAAGAGATCTTTTTCCACTTGGAATTCGTATTGCGAACCATAAACGGCGTCTTTCGCGCCGCGCACTTCCACGCGACAGAAATCACCGGACTGCACGGGTTTTTTCGGCTGAAACTGCAGCTTTACCGCCTCGCCAACGGCACCTTTTTTAATATCAACGGTGTCGATTTCAACAAGCGCCGCCTGACGACTTTTCGCGCAAAGCAACGTGTAGCGCAGATCTTCTTTTTGTTGGAGCGCTGGAGAAATATTATCGATGGAAGCAACGACGCCCTCTTCGGAAAGATCGGTTCCATCACCGCGACATGCAGCAAGACTGAGAGCAGACAATCCAAGAATAGCGACCAGCAACTTTTTCACGGCACAACTCCTCTAAAACGACTCATGCCAAGGGAGTTGCAAAGCCTGTTCCGCCTAAAGGTGAAAAAGCTAGGGCTCAAATCGCGAAATGTTCCATAGCCTTAACAGCCTAGGTCATGTTTTGGTAAAAATCCCAAGTGTGAAAGACTGAGCGGTGTGTCTAAAAATTAATCAGAAAGACTGGGGCGCTCACTAAACGTGTGTGAGCGCAGGTACCGCGGCAAAAACCTCGGGGCTAAACCCACCGGCGATCGACTTTGCCACGCACTCTTCCGCGAGCCACACGGATTCTGTGAGCTGATCACCTTGGCAAAGGCGATGAGGCTGACGCGCGAGCGCCCCGTGAAATTCACCTAATTGAATTTTGAGGGATTCCGCCTTCGTCACGGGGAAAACCATGCGCTCGCAGAAATCATCTCGCGTCACCGCCACATCCGCGAAGGATGCCGGACGGCGTGATTTCAGATCCTGACCATAAACCGTGCAGGCCTGTTGGATGTAATCGATTTCACACACACCGTGGGAGCCGGTCACACGCATGTTGCGAATGCGCTGCGGTGAAAGCCAGTTCACATGCACGCTGCCGCTGATGCCGTGGTGGCTCTGTAAAAGAATTTCCGCAGTGTCATAAATATCGTTAAGGCGTGTGCTATGGCAAACGCTGTGAAGAACTTTAAGCGGTCCTAAAACCATGCGGAGAACGTCGAGTTCATGCACGGCTAAATCGAGAATCACGTGATTGCCTGGCTTCACTTCGCCGGGAAAACGGCCCGCGCGGGTGGCGTTGCAATGAACCGGTGTACCAATCAAACCACTCTGCACCACTTCTTGGAGTTTGCTTACGGCGGGATTGCAGCGTTCAATATTGCCAACGCAAAGGACAAGGTTACGCTTCGCCGCGAGATCGCGCAAAGCCACGCTTTGGCTAAAGGTGCTTGCCGCTGGTTTCTCCACCAGCACATGCTTATCCGCCTGCAAAAGCGCTTCAACAATTTCAAAGTGTGTTTGCGTGGGTGTGGCGACAACGGCAGCGGAAAAATTAAAACGTAGAATATCTTTTAAGGATTTTACGAGCGGTGGATTGTAGGGAAGACCCGCGGGCAGCTCCGTCACCATTGGATCCATCACCGCCACCAACTCAAAACGTGTGTCCGCCGTGATCACTCGCAGGTGATTGCGGCCCATATTGCCGAGACCTAAAAGAACGACGGGAATACGGGCTGTGCTCACGGGAATCTCCTAAGCTTTCATCACTTTCAAGAACGTATCGGCGGCGTAGCGGCATTCCTCTTCGGTGATGCCCGCGAACAACGGCAAATTCACCACGCTTTCGCTTAAGCGGCGGCTGCGCGTCAAATCGGAAATGCGCAGCGCGTCATGCGCGGGTGGTTGCATATCAAGAGTCTGTGGGTAGGTGCGGCCGCAGCTCACGCCTTTTTCCGTCATGGCCGCCACCACTTCATCCGCCTTCTTATGTTGGCAGGTGATGACGCTGAGGTAACCGTTGCTGGTGGTGTTTTTAGGCGCCGCGTAAACGCGCATCAACTTGTCATTACCCGCGAGGGCCTTCTGATAGAAACGCTCCGCCGCAAGGCGACTGGCGAGAAAACCATCAATCTGCTCGAGCATGCGGTAAAGATAGCTGGCCTGCAGGCCGCCCATGCGTGAGTTCATGCCCACGTAATCGTAAGTGTAGTGACCGGCGCGACCGTGATTGCCCAACACGCGCACAAGATCCGCGACCTTCGCGTTCTTCGCGGCGACACCGCCCGCGTCGCCGCCAGCGCCGAGAACTTTCGCGGGATAAAAAGAGATGGTCGCGACTTCCGCGTCCGCATAAACCGATCGCCCCTCAAAGGCGACGCCAAAGGACTGCGCGCCGTCTTCCACCAGGGCGATCTTATTCTCCGCGCAGTAGCGACGGAAGTCGCCGAGTCGCGCGGATGTCCAACCAAAGAGGTGAACAAAAATAGCCGCCTCAAATTTAAATTTTTTATGGGCGGCTACAAATTCGTCAAAATCCATCTGCAAGTCATCTTCGTTGCAGTCGATAAGAATGGGCGTGGCGCCACAAGCAACGATGGCTTCAAAAGGCGCCCAGAAAGTCATGTTGGTAACGGCCACCTTCATGCCGGGCTTCACACCCAAGGCTTGCAGGCCCAAAACAATGGCGTCGGTTCCGCTGTGACAAGTTACAAAATGCTGCGCGTCTAATTTTTCCTCGAGGGCTTTCTCAAGCTTCTTTACGGTGGGACCACCCACAAATTCACACTGATCCAAACAACGCTCCCAATCCGCCAGCACGGCGGCGCGGATCTTTTGCACTGAGCGATTGAGATCAATAAACGGTACGTGCATGGAACATTCCTACACAAAAAAACGACCGCAATGTAGCGACGGTCGCGCGAATAATATGGACGAAACCCATCGTGGACTTGCGAATCTATAACATTTAGGATCGTTTGGAAATGGCTTTTCCCCGGCCTACGAAGGGATATTTTGGAACTAATCTCATAAGTTGAGGCAGGCTCATGAAAGAACGCGCCCCCACCTACTGGCTCGAATCCGCACCGATTCTTGGCCGTCGTGAGCGGCCGCGTGAGGGCGGTATCGCCGTGATCGGCTCGGGCCTCGCGGGCGCTAGCATCGCCTACTGGCTGACGAAGGCCGGGTTCCGGGATGTGGTGATTCTGGACGACAAGCCGCTGGCGGCGGCTACCTTTCGCAACTGCGGCCACATCCTCAACGGCACCGTTGAATCCATGGCGGCGATGGTGAGTCTGCACGGGCGCGAGGTGGCGCGGGAAATTTGGGGCTTCTCCGTGGACATTTGTGAGGACGTGCGACGCACTATTGAAGAACTCGGCCTCGACTGCGAGTACCGACGCGATGGTTATCTTGTCATCGCCATTGATGAGGCGGAAGAGCGAGAGATTCACGACTCGATCCGCCTGTTAACTGAGATGGGATTCCCCAATTCTTACATGGCTCAAGCCGAACTTGAGAAGCGTGGGTTTCGCAATATTCACGGAGCTCGTTTTGAACCCACCTCGGCCCAAGCGCATCCCGTGAAATTTCGTAATGGCGTCCTTAACGCCGCGTTGCGGGGCGGCGCGGTTTATCACACCGACGTGCCGGTTACCGCGATGGAAGAGACGAGCGACGGCATGGCGGTGGTCACGCAAAATCATGGCCGTCTGCGCTATGACGCGGCGGTTATTGCCGCGAATGCATACAGTCCCTTGGTGGCGGATTTTTTCGCGCGGCACAATCTGGTGGAGCCGTTTCGTGGACAAATCATCACTTCCGCGCCGCTGCGGGAAACCATTCCCGTGACCTATCCGCACAGCTTTGATCACGGTTATGAGTACGCTTTGCGCACGCAAGATAATCGCTTGATGATTGGCGGTTGGCGCCATCAAGCCGGTGGTGAGACAGGAACCTATGAGCTCGATCCCAATCCTGTGGTGGAAGAAGGGCTGAAAGAGTTTGTGAGCAAACACTATTCTTTTAAAGAAAAACCGCAGTGGGATTATTCATGGTCGGGAATCATGGCGGCTTCGAAAACGGGATTTCCTTTTATCGGCCCCACCGATAGCCCGCGCATTTTTACGGTTGCTGGTTTTACGGGACACGGCTTTTCTTGGGCTCACGGCAGCGCCAAATTATTATGCGATATTATTCTGGGTGAAAAAGTACCGCCCGTCGCACGTTTCTTTAATCCTCGTCTATTGCGTTAGGTGCATGTTTTTCGGGACAGCGTTGTCCTGAAATCGGGATCGTAAACACATCATTTTTCCTCCGATAAGCCCGTTAACATTGGGATGATGTGATGCGAATCTTTTACGACGCAGTTGAATTCCATCTCGAAGCGAAACCTCTGAGAGACCCATTTAACGCCAGGCTTCGCTCACTTGGCCTCGAGCACTTTTGCGGAATTTTTTGGCCGAGCAGCCTTAGGCGTTGACCCAGCGGAACCGTGGAAAAATAAATTTTCCCGGAGATTGTTTTTCCGACGCTTGCATCCGCCATACGCACCTCATGCTTGAGGTGCGGACGGTACAAAAGCGAAGACGAACTTCCCAACGGCATGAGTACATGCCGGATGTGGACTAGATGTGTTTTAGAAGAGAGTTTTTAACGCGTTGGTTTCGTATGGTTTCAGACGATCGGTTTGCCCTTGGCGCACGATGTTGGGCCAATCGGGATTGACGAGCAGCGCGCGTCCGACCGCGACAAGATCAAATTCTTCAGTAGCCAAGCCTTCACGCAATTTTTCAATCCCCGTCAGTTCTGCTGGTTTTCCTTGCCGCAACGAGCCGATGAATTCTTCGTCAAGCCCCACGGAACCGACAGTGATGCTGGGTTTACCAGAAATCTTTTTCGTCCAAGCTGCAAGGTTCAATGCGCTGCCCGCAAACTCCGGCTCCCAATAACGTCGCGTCGAAGCATGGAACACATCCACACCGGCCGCCGTGAGTGCCGCGAGAAAAATCTCCAAGTCCTTGGGAGATGTGAAGAGCTTCGCGCCGTAATCCTGCAGCTTCCACTGTGAAAAGCGAAGAATGATGGGAAAATCAGCTCCCACCTGACGCCGCATTTCTTCCACCACTTCCACGGCAAAACGGGTGCGATTTAGAATATTTCCACCGTAGCGATCTTCGCGCAGATTTGTCTTCTCCCAAAAAAACTGGTCGATCAAATAACCGTGCGCGGCATGAATTTCCACACCATCAAAGCCAAGCGCTTTGGCGTTTGCGGCGGCGGCACCATAAGCGCCAATCACCTCACCCATCTCGTCTTCGGTTGCCGCGCGTGCGTAAACCTCTCCCGGACGCCAAACACCAGACGGACTAAAAGAAGGCGACGAACTCGGTGTCTCTTGTCCCGGCTTATGCACCAAACCCACATGCCACAGCTGCGGCACGATGCGTCCACCGGCCGCATGCACTTCATGAACAACACGCCGCCAACCATTCAGCGCGTCCTGCCCATAAAAACGAGGCACGCGAGGATTGTCACTGGCGGTTGGATGAGGAATCCACGTTCCTTCCGTGATGATCAATCCCACGCCACCTTCCGCGCGTCGGCGGTAGTAAGCGGCCACGTCTTCCCCAGGAATTCCGTTGGGAGAAAAAGAACGTGTCATCGGCGCCATGACGATGCGATTTTTAAGCGTCAAAGATCCGATGGAAAACGGTTGAAAAAGAGGATCAAGGGCTGACATCGGTTCCTCGGAGATTAGACAAGATCTTGAATATCACTGACGCTGGGATAGTAATGCAATATCATTGGTTCGGGAGCGCTCACTCCCACCGGATGCCATTCAATCAACTCCAACGCATCACGCGATACACCAAGGAGCGTGCGCACTTCGGTGGAAGGATTTGTGTAGGAGCGCATCTCTCCCGGCTGCCAAATATGACCAGCCCCCACCGGTGCGGGGCGCGCATTGCAGAGAACACCTGAACTCAACGGCATCTCGGCCATCGTGGCCCGAGGTTGCGTGAAGGATTGCGTGCGGCTTTGCGGTAAAAGCGTCATGCGAAACAGGGTGCAATCCGCGTGATGATGCAACACTTCCACATGCTCTGGCGCTTCTTGCAGAAGCCGTGGCGTGTACTCACCGGCTTGGCGACGCACGCGCACGGAAGCCACGGTTCGTCCGGGAAGCGCGTGCGGTTTTTCAATCGTTAAATCCACGGCCTTAATGGGAGCACGCGCGGCATCCGGAGATGCTGGCGCCAGCAAATAGGAAGCCAGCGCGTCCGCCGCCGTTTCAAGCATGAGATAACGGGCATGCTGTAAAATAAAACGAATCTCGCCCGCCAGCGCCGCGTAATCCACGGTGTGACGCAATGAGTTCTCACTCACCGCGCGACGGGTATCGAGATAAAGTTTTAGCTGCAGCACAAGAGGTTGTGGCGTTAATTTTTCTCGCGGATACAGCCCGACCACACACAACACATCCAGATCACGGAGCGTGATAACGTCGAGATTTTGCGCGTATTCCTGAAAAGAAGGCATTAGACACCTCTTACCGAGCGAGGAGATAGAAGCGACGGGGCGCGGGGTAACCTTCCACCGTGCGCGATGAGTCTACAGGATCTAAAAAATCCGCCAAACTTTTTATGGGTGCCCACTGGCTCGCCCGCTGCTCTTCCGTACTTAGAGGCTCATTGTAAAACGTTTCAATCTCTTGGAAGCCCGCGCGGCTGAGCCAATGCCTCAGACAGCTTTCCGTCGGTAAAAACCAGATGCCTTTCGCGCCGGCATAACGACTTTGCGGCGTGAGTGCGACGGGTTCGTCACCCGGAATGCCTTGGCAATCAATCACCAACGTTCCACCCTTAGCGAGGGCGCCACGCATCTTACGCAGCAGTCCGACAGGGTCCGTGTGGTGATACAAAATCCCCAAGCAGAACATCACATCAAACAGGCGCGGGAAAAGATCGATGTGTTCAACACCCAACAACTCGAAAAACAAGTTGGAACGACGCGCGAGATGATTGAGAAAATCAAAGGTGTACCAGTGTTTCACCACGGGCTCGAAGCCAATCACGAACTCAGGCGATTGTGCCGCCATGCGCAGCATGAAGTAACCGTTGTTGCAGCCGATGTCGGCAACGCGTTTTCCCGTTAACGAACCCACGTGCGGCGCCAAACGCTCCCACTTTAAATCAGAGCGCCACTCCGCATCGATCTCGACGCCACAAAGATTGAACGGTCCTTTTTTCCACGGCATGAGCTCATGCAGAAACTGTTGAAAGGTGGGTTGCAGATGCACCGGAATATCCGCGGCCGTTCCCAGCTCAATCACCGCTTGGTCCAACTTACTGCGGCTGCTGTGAACCTCATCCAGGGCGGCACGCAGAGCACGGATTTTGTAGAATGCGGGCTCATCCAAAAGAGCCGCTCGCATCAACCGCTGCTCCATTAAGGTTGAAGTTTGCGACGACGTCAAAGCATCCCAATAAAACGGCATTGCCGCCGCTTTCTCGTAAAATGAACTTCTGTCACCTTCGTACTTCATGCGTCCTTCAATGCCACCAATGAAACAAAGTTATTCCACTTCAGCACGGATTCGATCTGCGCAAAACCCGACTGCGACAACATGCGACGCAATTCAGGTTCCGTAAACGGAACGAGAACATTTTCCAACGCCTCTTTTTTCCGGGCGATTTCATTTTCGCTGTAACCTTGGCGTCGCTTGAACTCTTCATAAAACAACGTCGTCGTTTCCTGAAATTCGGGACACACGCCGCGTGTCTTTTCGCTAAAAAACAACAAACCACCCGGCACCAGCGCATCAAACAGGCGCTGCATCAGCGGTTTTCTCTCGGCGACGGGAATGAATTGCAGGGTGTAGTTCATGACGATAACGGACGCACGCGGCAGGGGCATGCGCGAAATGTCGGCGCAATGAAGTTCCCATTGATGACCAGAGGTGGCGGCCATTTTTTCCCGCGCTTTCTCCAGCATGCCTTCACTGTTGTCGATGCCCACTAAATGCATCGGCGCGGTGCTGGCACTCGCGACCAACTCCATCAACGTCGCCGTTGAGCAACCAATATCAAGAAGCGCGGTATGAGGTTGATAGAAACGAAGGGCCCACTGCGCGGCATGTCGTGTCACGTCCGTGTAGAGCGGCACGGAACGACTCACCATGTCATCAAACACGGCGGCCACATCACGATTGAATTCAAATGGTTTGGGGTAGCCCGTCGCGGCGAATAGTTGATCGGGATTGCCCGCTAATTTTAGCTGTTGTTCTTTCATCCGCCCTCCTGTCTCGAGGGCTCTTATCACAGGGAATGGGCTCTCACGCCATAAATTTAAATACCATCGGGATAATGGCGACGAAGACCAGCCTAGACAGTTCTAAGCTCATGTAACAACAGCTCTTTTCCAGACGCAGGACACGCACACAGTCTAGAACAGGACATCAGGCGCCCTTGTGGTCGAAATTCTCTAAGCGTGGGAGCAACATTTCTATTAACAGACCCACATGGTCGCCCCCGAGAACGCTTGCTTGCATCACGTCCTGGTGGCTCAGACGTTTTCCCGCCATGCCCGCCGCGTGATTGGTGATAAAGGAAAGGCCCAACACCCCTAACCCTAGCTGCCGCGCCGCGATGGTCTCAGGAACCGTGGACATGCCCACGAGATCCGCCCCCAAAGTTCGGAGCATGCGGATCTCCGCCGGCGTCTCATAACTTGGGCCAGGCATGAAGGCATACACACCTTCTCGCACGGGTAGCTTTAATTCCTGGGCCACTTTCAGGGCTGCTGCCCGCATCGCTTCATCATAAGCGATGGTCATGTCCGGAAACCGAGGCCCTCGCCCACTCAACGCGGGTCCGCGCAAGGGGTTCAAGCCTGAGATATTGATGTGATCCAGAATGAGGGCGATTTCTCCCGGTCGCCACTCCAGCCGGAGGCTGCCGGCGGCGTTGGTGAGTATCACACGCTCGACGCCCAGGGCCGCCATCAGACGGATGGGAAAAACAACGTCCTCAATGCCGTGACCTTCGTAGTAATGAACGCGGCCACGAAACACAAAACAAGGACAGCCGTTCCAGGTCTGTCCCCAGAGTTCACCCGCATGTCCCGCCACTTGCGTTTTTGGAAAGTGGGGAATGTCTTGGAAGGGAACAACCCTTGCCTGCGGATCGCGGGGCACGACATCCCCAAGACCGGATCCCAGGACAACGGCCGTGCGCGCGTTAAAACCTTCCATTTTTTGCCGCACAAATTCGGCTGCCGCGTTTACCTTATCCATCACTTTTCCCCTTGCGAGGTTTGTCCCAGCGCCAAAGGCCCGCGGGAATGCCCAACCCACACCGCCAGCACCACCAACGTCACGACGTAAGGCATCATCTGCACAATCTGAACAGGGATTCCCATCTCCTCACCCTGCCAGCGAATCTGCAACGCGTCGGTAAGCCCGAAAAAGAGGCAGGCCAATACCGTGCCCACCGGATGCCATTTTCCCAAAATCAAGGCGGCGAGCGCAACATAACCTCGTCCCGCGGTCATCTCCGCAACGAAGGACGATGAGAGCTGGAGGGAAAGGGCCGCCCCACCCCATCCCGATAGCATACCGCTACCAATCACCGCGCCCCAGCGCACTTTTTGTACGGAGACACCCGCGGTCGCCAAAGCTTGCGGATGCTCGCCGGCAAAACGCAGCCACAGACCTGAAGGCGTGTGATGATACCAAGCATTCAAGGCAAAAAAGATGACCGCCGCGGCGATACTTGGAAACCAAAAAAAACGGTCATCGTAACCTAATGCCGGTGTTCCCAGAGAGGATTCGTACCAAAGCTTGGCGAGAAACGGCGTGATACCGCTCGCGATCAGGTTGATGGCCATACCCGCGACAACTTGATTGGCGTGAGCATGCAGCACGAACAATGTATAGAACGCCGCCAATACCGCGCCCGCGACGCCGGCGAAGAAAAAGCCCCACCATTCGGAATGAAATTGCAAGGCGGCCGCCGCGCCAAAAAAAGCCCCGATGAGAAGGAGACCCTCAACGCAAATATTCAGCACACCGGATCGTTCACTCAACAAAGCGCCGAGTGCGCCGAAAATAAGCGGCGTGCTCATACGAATGGTTGCGAGAGCGATGCTTAATAGTTCATCCACGCGAGCTCTCCTCTGATTTCACAAACCAGCGACGCCACAAGCCTTCGGAGCTGATAAGAAGAATCATGACACCTTGAATGATAAGCGCGAATTCTTTTGTGACCGCTTCGGTTTCAAACTCTAAATCGCCCGCTCCTTTAAAAAGCATGGCGAACAAGAGAGCGGCGGGGATAAGTCCCAGAATGCGGCCGCGCGCCAGCAAGGCTACGGCAATGCCAAGAAATCCATAGCCGGGAGAAAAGCCGATGCGGAAATGATGCGAGGTTCCCATCACCTCCGTCACGCCCACAAGCCCCGCCATTCCTCCCGCCATCGCAAACGTGATGATTTTTATGCGCCCGGATGGAATGCCCGCCGCAAGGGCTGCGTCTTCATTCGCTCCCACAATACGCATGCGATAGCCAAACACACTTTTTTGCAAAAACACGTAAACAACAACGACCACAAGCAAAGCGAGAAGGATCGACGGCCCTAAGGGGGCTTCATCAAAATAAGCAAAAAATGGCAGGCGAAATCCGGGGCCAATGATCGCCGATTCCGGACTTTGCGACAGGGGGTTTTTAAAAAAATTCATGGTGAGAAGGCTGACAATGCTGGCAGCCACAAAATTCAACATGATGGTGGTGATGACTTCGTGGGAACCACGTTTCACCAAAAGCCAGCCGGGAATAAATCCCCACAAAGCTCCGCCTAAAAAGGCGGCGGTGACACCTAGAGGAATAGCGAACACCGGAGGAAGATTCGGCCACAAAATCCCAACAATGGCTGCCGCCATCGCGCCCATGGCGAGCTGTCCCTCGGCGCCAATGTTGAAGAGCCGTACCTTAAACGGCAGAGCCACCGCTAAACCCGTAAGCAGCAGCGGTCCGAGATAATAAAGGGTCATACCAAGATCGAAACGAGAACCAAACCAGCTGCGGCGCAGAATATCCGCCATGGCCCATGGTGTCTCTCCGGCAATCAATCCCAGCAGCACGCCAACCAATGCGCCCGCAAGCACACCTAAAGCAATCGGCGCGAATTTTCGTAGGAGTTGGCTGGTGTTTATATTCAAGCGTGTCCACCCATGGCTAAGCCGAGAGCTTCTTCCGTCACACCGCCCCGGGTAAACTCGCGCACGAATCGTCCCTGGTACATCACGACGATGCGATCCGATAGAGTCATGATTTCATCGAGATCCGATGAGATCAGAAGGATCGCTCCCCCTTTGTCCCGCAGGCGCAAGAACAGTTCGTGAATCATGGTGATCGCACCAATATCAACACCGCGGGTGGGCTGTGCGGCCACCAAAACTTGCGGATCACTATCGAGCTCACGGCCCACCACAAACTTCTGCTGATTTCCTCCCGACAACGCCCGCATCATCGCACTCGGAATTCCCGGTCGTACATCGTAGCTTTGCAACGCGGATACCGTGTTTTTTTCGATGGCGCCAGGACGCAGCCACCCTTTGTGGGAAAAGCGCGGACGGTGCTCGTAACCAAGGATGTAGTTATCGCGAAGATCAAGATCGAGGCAGACACTTTCGCGGTGACGATCGGAAAAAACAACGGCAAGACCACGATCACGGAGTTGTTCCGATGTGCTTAAACGCACGTCATCACCACGCCACTCCATCGTGCCCTTGGCGCCGTGGGTGAAAAATGCATGGGGATGCGTCAAGAGCCGCACCAATGCGTCTTGACCATTGCCGGAAACACCAGCAACACCGACGATTTCCCCTTGCCGGAGATTCAAAGTAATCTCGTGCAATGCCTCGCTGTGATCCACTCGAAGAGACGCCGAAACATCTTTAAGAGAAAGAACCGTTTCTCCGGGAGCGAGACGTTGCGGTTGTGGCTTAACAATATCGTGTCCCACCATGTAGCAGGCGAGTTGTTCCGGCGATGTTGTCGCAGTTTTTAGCGATGCAGTCACTTTCCCCGCGCGCAGCACGGTGACCTCGTCGGTAACCGCCATCACTTCACGCAGCTTGTGAGTGATGATGATAATGGTTTTTCCCTCGTCACGAAGGCGACGCAGTTGCGCGAAAAATACCTTTGTTTCTTGCGGCGTCAGCACCGCGGTGGGCTCATCCAAAATAAGGATTTCGGCTTTTTTATAAAGCACTTTGAGAATCTCAACTTTTTGCTGCGCGCCAACAGGAAGATCTACAATGCGGCGATCGAGATCAACATCAAGATCATACTGGCGGGCGAGCTCCGTGAGATGTTTGTGAGCCTTGCGCTTTTGCATCGGCCGAAGAAACGTCGGCAAAAAAGCCCAACGCGGCGTGATTTCGTGCCCCACGAGCACGTTCTCCAACACCGTATAAGGAGAGGCGAGCATAAAGTGCTGATGCACCATGCCAATGCCTTGCTTGATGGCCTCACCCGCCGATTTCCAGACACGTGGCTCTCCCCGCAGCACGACGCGCCCTTCGCTGGGGTGCAAAAGACCAGAGGCTATGTTCATCAAAGTGCTTTTACCGGCGCCGTTTTCGCCAATAATACCGTGAATGCTTCCCTGCGCCACACGAAGGTTCACACCATCCAACACCGTTCGGGTGCCAAAGCGCATGGTGATGTTTTCAAGCGCCAGCGCATCCGTGGTCATGGCTTCTTTGACTCCGCGTAGTAGTCGGGAACTTTTATTTTGCCTTCGATGATGTCTTTTTTGATGCGATTAACTTCCGCCAACCACTCCGGTTTGACGAGATCTTTATTGTAGCTATCAAAGGCGAGATCAACGCCGTTATTGTGCAGACCGTACGTCTGCACACCTGGGGTGAACACGCCGTCCCGCAGCTGGCGAATTGTATCGTAAACGGCCGTGTCCACGCGCTTGAGCATGCTGGTTAGAATCAGCCCCGGCTTAATCCAGTTTTGGTTGCTATCAACACCGATGGCGTAAACTTTTTTACCGCGATGCGCCGCCTCTTCCACCGCGTCAAACACGCCCGTCCCACTAGCTCCCGCGGCGACGAAGAAAATATCAGCACCTTTGTCCATTTGGGCAATGGTCAACTCTTTCGCACGCGGTGGGTTATTCCACGCGGTTCCCGTCATGCCGACGTAATTGTTAAGCACCTTGATGTTTTTGTCTTTGTATTGCGCGCCGGCCGTGTAGCCCATGTTGAAGCGGCGGATGAGCGGAATATCCATACCGCCAATAAAGCCGATCATTTTTTTCTGGGAAGCCATAGCGGCAAGCGCCCCCGCAAGAAAGGACCCTTCATGCTCCGCGAACATCAGGCTGCGCACGTTAGGATTATCGGCGATGGCATCGATCAACACGAAATGCAGTTTGGGAAAACGCTTCGCCACTTTATCAACGGCATCCTTCTGCACAAAACCAACACCGATAATAAGGTCGAAGTCGCGACGCGCGAACTTTTTCAGAAGGGATTCAAAGGATACCTCGTCCATTGAGACAACGTCTTTGACGAGAATGTCGGGCCATTCTTTTTTGGCTTGTAGCGCTCCTTTAAGAGCGCCCTCATTAAAAGAGCGGTCATTTCGACCGCCCTTATCCAATACCAACCCAATTTTCAATTTTGCGGGCGCTGCGATGAGCGTGTGGCTTGCGTGAGGACACAGAATGGCCCCGGTCAGACACAAAAAGAAGATAAGCCAACGTCTGAACTTCGCCACGGTTCCCCCTTTATATTCTCAGGGTAAAAGAGGGATTTCGTAAAAGCAAGCGCCCTTACCGATCAGAGGCCATACTTTTTGCGCTTCACGTCAAGAGTGTTTCGCCCTATATCGAGTCCCCGATAAACATCGGCGATTTTCTTATGGCGGTAGAGACTGGCTTGAATCATAGCTTTCTCAACGGTATCCATGATCTTCTGCAGAGGCACATCCGACTTTAACGCATGGCGGAAAAAATCAAACGCATCCATCGAAACGCCTGGGATGGTCGCGTCCACCCTCTCGGCTCCTGGGGCCAGCATCGTTTTGTAGACAGGTAAACTCTCCGCGCGCACGGGTTCGTCGTTACACATCGCCATAACCATAAGCGCGTCGAGAACTTTGTAGAGCTGGCGCACATTGCCGCGCCAGTAAAATTCACTGCAGCGAGCAATCAACTTTTGCAACTCCTCATCACTAATGGCTATTTCCTTGCGCGCAAAATAGAGGGCGACAAAAAGGTGCATTTCTTCCATGCGCTCCCGCAATGGCGGCAGATTGAAATCAATGCCCGTGAGACGCGTGCGTAGATCCAGAAGGAAATTCCCCTGATCCACGTCGTCATCCAGATCTTTGGTGCTTGCGGCGATCACCTGAAAACGCGCGGTGAGCGGCACGTTGTCACCCAGGCGTGTGTAGGTACCGTCGTTTAGAACGCGCAGCAGCTTGTGTTGCGTTTCCGGAGACAGAGCGTGAATTTCGTCAAGAAACAGAATCCCGCCGTCCGCTTCGCCCACAAGCCCCATGGTATTACGATCAGCGCCAGAGAAGGCCCCCTTGCGATGCCCGAAAAGCAGTGACACGGATAGGTCCGTATTGAGGTTGGCACAGTTCACCGCCACAAAGGGAATCGGTCCTTCGGCTTTGGCGCGACGACGATGAATCAGGCGAGCTATTTCTTCTTTACCTGTTCCCGTTTCACCATAAATCACGGCGGGAATTTCACGATTCTTCGCCACGACCTGCACCAACCGATCATGCTCGCGGCTTAAGACCAAACCATCTGGGCATTGCGACGCTAAGTGTTGTGGCAGCTGCAGATCACCGGAGATGCGGGGTTGGGTTAAGCGTAGCCGGCGACGTTCCTGAGCCATCTGTAAGACGATGGCTATTTCATCCGCGGTGAGGAGCGGTTTTTTTAAGAATTCCAACGCTCCCAGCGACTGAGCTTCCTCAATGAGATCCAAGTGAGGATCCGATGACATGGCGATGGCGACGGTGTGCGGCGCGTTCTCTTGCACCAGACGAAGGATCTGCAATCCTTCCGGCACACCCGATGTTGTCAAATGAAGATCCGTTAACACCACATCAAACGCCTTCACGTTTAGAAGCGCTTGAGCTTCTTCAAGGGTGCTAACCCCGGCCACGTCGTAGCCAAGACTTTTGCCAAATTGCACATACCGCCCGAGTTCGAGGCGGATATCTTCGATAATCAGCATGGTTGATTTAGGCGCCACAGCGAATCCTTGCTTTGGGGGTCGGGTCAGTCCGACGCCCAGTCTGAGCAAGCTCCACGCCAAAGCTTCGCCTTTCTTAACGCACTATTTTTATGGTATCTTTTTTCGAGGCTGGGATGGTTATGTCCTGTAAACGGGACAATCTATGCCCAGAAATCGAGACACTTGCGGCTTAGTCCGCCCTGAAGTTCACGTGGTAATCCGCCTGAGGTTCACATGCGCGCATGGTTGATCTTCATCATAATGATGTTGGGCTGCGGTAACCCAGCCACTCAAAAACCTGAACCCGCGAAAAACACAAACAGTGTCACAAACCCTTTTTTTCCAACACCCCTTCGCCCCGTGACGCCGCCTGAAACAAAAGCACCGACCTTCGCTGAACGACAAAAACAGGCGATGCGCATGGATGATGGCGCGAAGAAAAGTGCGCCTGCCGCTGCCCCAAAGGCGACGGCTCCGGGTGAAAAAGCGACGGCTCCGAAGGATAAAGCACCGGCTTCGCAAGAAGCCGCGAAACCAACTGATCCTGAAAAGGCAAAGCCATCACCCTGCGCCGCGGGACAAACATACGAAAAACTCACCGGACGCTGCTTCACACCCACGCCGGAATCTTATGCCTGTGTCAACGAAACACAGCTTTACGACTGGGCGCAACGTCGCTGCCGTCCTCGCAGTTTCCGCGAGTGGTGTGAGGCGAATGACAACTCTTATGAGGTCTCCATCACCGTCGCCAAAGTTCTCAATACACTGAGCGCGCGTGATTGCGGCGAAGCAGAGCAGATACTAACGCGCACGAAAACCCTTTATTTTCCGCCGGGCGGACAAAAGATTTCCAACGTCGCGCCGCTGGCTTCTCTAACGCAATTGACGGCGCTTTATCTTCCCGACAATCACATCACCGATATCGCTCCGCTGTCGCTTTTGAAAAATTTAGAGACACTTTCGTTGCGACAAAATGAGATTCAAGACATCAGCCCTCTATTGGAACTTCCGAAGCTGAAGCGTCTTGATTTGGGGGGCAATCCCATCACCGACTGGTCGCCGGTTTCACGCATGAAGCAGTTGGTGCGCGTGACCACAACCGCCGCCCCCGCACCAGACGCGGGATAAAAAAAGGGGACCCCGTGGTCCCCGTTCCTTACTTGGTTCGTTGCAATCCCTGCCGCATTTCGCGGCGATTCCACGCCGCCGTCAACAACCGATCCAGCAACATCGCCGCGTTTAGCCCTGAATGCTTCCAAAGCTGCGGGTATTGCGAAATGCTCGTGAACCCAGGAATGGTATTGGCTTCGTTAAAATAAAACTTCTGCGTATCTTTGGTCAAAAACAAGTCGATGCGGGCCATGCCATGGAGATAAAGAGCCTTGAAAATGCGTTGCGCTAAATCGCTCCCTTCCGTGGCCTTGGCGGCTGGTAGGTCAGCCGGCACCTTCACTTCCGCTTTGGATGCGGTGGAATATTTTTCTTCGTAGCTGTAAAAATCAGCGGCTTGCACAACGATTTCACCGGCGGCGGTGATATCGGGAGTGTATCCGCCGAGGGCCGCGTACTCAATCTCGCGCACGTTCATGCCCTGTTCCACCAACACCAACTCATCCACCTTGAAGGCGTTGTCGATGGCGGCAGCGAGATCCTTCACTTCTTTTACTTTTGAAATGCCGACAGAACTACCGAGGCTCGCGGGTTTCACAAACAACGGGAACGGTAGACGCTTTTGGATATCGTCGACAATCTTCTGCCGCTGCTGTTGCTGCTGCCATTCTTCCTTACGACAAAACGCGTAAGGGACAACGGGAACTCCCGCTGCTTCCACCAACTGCTTCGCGGCGACCTTATTCATGCTCAGAGCAGAGCCCATGGTATCCGGCCCCACGTAAGCCACACCGGTAAGGTCGAACAACCCTTGGATCGCGCCGTCTTCACCGTTTGTCCCGTGGAGGATGGGAAACACAATCAAGTCGCGGCGCAGGCTTGCGTTGCCAATCGCAGGCAAGAGCGCCTTCACCACCGGATGCTCGCGCGCGAGTGTTTCGTCACGAAGGATGGGAACGATCTGTGGATCACCGGCAAGAGTTTTCGCGAGATCCTGGGGCCACCAGTGCCCTTCTTTATCGATGGCAACGGCGTGCACATCGTATTTATTGCGATCGATATTTTTCAAAATAAAAGCCGCGCTGCGGCAAGAAATTTCGTGTTCCGTGGATTGACCACCATACATCACCACGACGGTACGCTTGGCACTCATAGTTCACCATGGGCTAGAGAGTCGATTCATTGTCGCTACTGTAACAGAGATTATCGCGAGCCGTTACAGAAACTCCAGCACAAACTCAGGTTCCTGCATGGTGTCACCACTCACCGTGTTAAGCCACTTCACCTTCACCATCAGCGTTTTGTCCTTCCCCTCTTCCAAGGTGAAATCCTGGGTTAGAGTGAAAGTATCGCGACTCATGGTAAGCGTATGATCTTCGCTGTTTTTTGAGGCGCCCTTAACCGTGGTGGAAAATTTGATGCTGACGGCGGAAAAAGTGGTGTTTTTAAGGTCGGTCACGTCTTTGGTGTAAATGATCTGCGGGCGGCTGGCGATTTTCGCCACATGGGGTGACGTGGTATCGGAAAAGAGCGTGGTATTCGCGGCGCCATCCGCGCTTAGCAGCTCAACACCAAATAAGCTGTGCTGCTGCCATTTCGGAGAAGCGTCGCCGGTCGCCGTTGCGGGCGCCTCGCCCAACCCCACCATCTCCAGAATAAAATACTGCTTCTTAGCACCACCGAGGCCACATCCGGTTAAGAGCAACAACAAACTGGTTATGGTCAGTTTTCGTAGCATGCAAAAACCTCTTTGTTGGCACTTATGCAAAAAATTTCGACTTGCTCTATAATACTATGAAACATCAACCAAACGGACAACATCATGCGAAAAGCTTTGCTAATCGGCTTATTCTGCGGGACCGCCTTTGGCTGGGTTACCGGTTGTAAAACCAATACAAACAAAGTGAAGACACGCGTGCTTCCCGCTGGTGGCACGGCGCGCATTCCCACCGATTGGGATGGTCTCAGCGATTGGAGTGGCAACGCTTACATTTTGGGAGACGCACCGTGAGAAAACACCATTACTGGTTGTGTGGCGCGCTTCTCGCCGCTCCGGCGTTCGCGCAAACAGAAAATAACCCGTTGGAAATCTCCATTGCGCCCACCGCGGAATCTCGCACTGTATGGCGCCACGGCAATTTTAATATCAATGTGAAACCGAGCGCGTCTCTCACCGCCTTCAGCGACAACCATATTTACGCGATGGTGCTGTATTCAGCGGATACCGCTTTGGAACAAAAGCTGCGCAACGATCCCCGCCTGCAACAGTTTCAAGAACCAGATCCCGTCACCCACCGCGGTTTCGCGATGATTCGTGTGACGAATCTTGAGGAGCTTGAAGAATACGCGGAGATGGCGCACGAGGGTCTCGGCTGCGGTAACATTCAAGTTATCGATTTAAAAGACACAGTCACTTCTTATATCGCCGTTACCGATCCGGTTTTCGCGCCAACGCAAAAGATCGACGCCGTGCAGAAAGCCACCGATGCCGCCACCAACACCAAGTGGCGCGGCGTGGTGGAATCGATGGTGGCTCACGGCACGCGCTTTCACACCAATGCCAATAAGGAGCAGGTGGTGAATACGGTGAAAACCGCTTGGGAAACCGCCGCGGGCGGCAAAATCCCAGGCTTCACCATCGAAACCGTGTCGCACACATCAACACAACAGAAATCCGTCGTGGCAAAAATTCCCGGCACAACGGAAGCAACCACGACAGTCATCATCGGCTCGCATTTGGATAGCACGTCCACCAATAACAACACCGCTCCGGGGGCTGACGACAACGCGACGGGCGTTGCCACCGTCGCGGAAATTATTCGCGCCGTTGCGGAACTCGGGTGGAAGTTTAATCGTAGCGTCGAATTTCACGCATATGCCGCGGAAGAAATTGGTTTGAATGGAAGTGCTGCCATCGCCAGCTCTTATAAAAGCAGTGGTCGCGCCGTGGCGAGCATGATGCAGATCGATATGAACGGTTACAGCGATTCCGATAAAATCTGGTTGGTGAAAGAAGATTCATCCACCACCCTCAAGCGCGGCCTTATGGATCTTGCTAACACCTACCTCGGCGGCAACGTCGGCGAAGCTTCGCTAACGGCCGGTACATCCGACCACAAGTCGTGGACATCCAAAGGATTCCAAGCGGCATTCCCATTTGAAAATCCTAACGGCCATAACCCTGACATTCACACACCCAACGATACCATCGACAAATTCAATCAACCGAATCTACCCCTGCGATTTATCAAGCTGGGCGTGGCTTACCTCGCTCACTATGCGGGTTTTGTGGCAGACAGTACCGGCGGTGGCGGTAGCACGCCTGGCGGCGGCACAACACCGGGTGGTGGTGGCTCTCCTGGCACTGTTAACAACGACATTAAGATCGCTCTCACGCGCGGCAGTAACGCGAATCAGTTTTATCTCACCGCCGCGACGGGAGCACAGTACGCGGTGATTGAGGCCTGTCGCGTGAGTCCAACCAATACACAAGTTTGTGGCAACGAAATCATTCAGCTGAACTACGCCACAAAAAAGGGTACACGTTACTTTTATGCGGAAGATTTCCAGACGGCCACCATGCAAGCGGGCGAACAATGGCGCTTTCATGGTTACGACAACTCAAATCGCCTCGCGGCGCGCCGTGATGTTATCTTGAGCGCGAAAACAGGCGGCGGAAATAACACGACACCATAATAGATAAATCACGGAGTGAGTTGTGAAACGAACGACTATTGCCGCAAGTTTTCTGTGCTGCGGTTTTCTCTTGGACAGTATCGCTTTGGCTCAATTCCCAGAGCGCCAACGCAAAATGAAGAAGCGTGAAGCTTACGATCAAAATGCGATGGTCAATGACAGCGAAGGTGAAGCGAATGGCGAGGAAAAATCCTCGAGTTGGTGGTTTCCAAACTGGCAGCCACCCAGTTTTGATTGGATTCTGCATCCAGCCGCGGGTTTTAAAGCCGAGAACGACAAAACCTCCGCATACACACGCGCCAGCGCCAGCAGCGAAATTGGTCTACGTCTCGCGCTTAATGGCGTTCCCATTGTGTCTGGCAACCCAGGTTTTTACTTAAAACCCCAGGCCGGTTATGCGGCGGGCACATACAATACGAAGATGAAACCCACGGGTGGCAAAGAGCAGTCCCAAAGCGGTAGTTTTAGCCGTTACTTCTACGGCACTGATCTCAATCTTTATCTGGGCTTCTACAAACACACATTGGGCGTGACCGCCGGCACATTGCAATACAGTGGCGATCGCACCGATGCGTTTCACAGCTTGAGCATCTTAAACGACTTCGGCTTTTTGCTGCTGCGCAATCTCTCCACGCATCTCACATTGGATTACGTGACCGCGTATGAAGACAGCTACAGCAAGCCAACCATCCAAGAAAAAGATCATTGGTTGCACTTAAAAGTGTTTTTCGACTACTTCAACATCAACTTCGACACGGGCCCGGGCTTTTCCACCGTGGATCTTTGGGGTAAGGACGCCACAGGCAATCGCATCAAAGTGGGTGACGGTCAGACAAACTATTACCTCACCCTTTTCAGCATGGATCTTTACTGGAAGCTTGGTTTAAGCGCACGCGTCAATTACGTTTACGATGCGCCGCAATTTAACGCCGCGGCATCGGAGTTGGTGGCAGGAAACCGTCTGCCAACACAAAGTCTTAACGACGCGCAGGCCATCTCCACGCTCCCGGATGATTCGATGGACTCGCAGTTTTTCCTCGGCGCGCGCAACCTCTACGCGGGCTTAGGCATTGGTTACAACTATCACTTGCTGCAATTGAATTACTCGGAGAAAGACGGCCGCAAGCGCCAAACGTATCGCGATCAAGGTTTGAGTGTTGTTTACGATGTAGCGTTCTAAAAAAAGAGCCTCCAACATGGGGGCTTTTTCTTTCTTATTTTCCCGACAGCCAACGCAAAAACGTTCGATAATAGCTGCGGGCGTTTTGTTGTTCCGGTGTTAAGCGCGGCAGCGTTTCCTGCAACATTTCAGCGCGACTGACGCTAAGCTTTAACCCCGGAAAATAAATGTGTGGGCCAAAATCCGCGACAACGGGACGTCGCCGCGGTGCAAAAAGAAGCTCTCCTTGAAACTTTTGATCTTCGCGTCCTACTAAAAACGCAATGGTTGGCGCGATATCCGCTTGACTCACCACCTCATCACGAATCTCAGCATTCGCGCCTTTTTTATGCAGAGCTTCGCGAGTGATGCCACCACTCAACACCAAATAGATATGACTCAACTGCTCGTCACCCGATAAATGTGTTTCTTGCACCGCGGGATCGATCGCTCCCACCATGCCGTGATCGCTGGAGACGATCAAAATCGTATCATCCCAAAGCCCCGCGTCGCGAAGCCCCTGCACGAACTCCGCCACCGCTTCGTCGGTGTAGCGTGTTGTCATCCAGTGAGGTTCCACACGTCCCTGAAGCGCCGCGCTCACACCCGCCGGCGCGTCACTCGGAAGTTTCCAAGGAATATGATTGGTGATGCTTAACACCATGGCATTCAGAACATCTTTGCCACTCGCGGTGCGCGCATCCGCCAAGACGGAAATGCTGCGATTAAACAGCTCGCGATCGCTCACTCCCCAATCTGTTTTCACCGCGTTTTCGGAAAAATCTTCCTGGCTCAAAAAGTGTTCAACGCCGTGGCGGCGCCAAAAATGCACCTGATCATCAAATCCACGTCGACCGCCATGCAGCCAAAGACTTTCGCCATCATCCTCCTCAGCGGATTGTGGAGCCAGGATGTCAGGTAAACACGACACATTGATATCGGGACGACCACGCATCATTGATGTCGTGGCGCTGCTCAGATAACCACACCAGGCCGCTTCTTGACCTCCGCGTGTCACATTGGATGTGCTGTAGGCGTTGCGAAACCAAACACTATCCTGCGCCAAACCGTCCAAGAAAGGCGTCCATGTTTTTCCGCCGCGGCCGTAAAGCCCACTTTCAGCTGGACGCAAAGACTCGAGCAACAACACGATCACCAACGGTTTGCGTCCCTCCTGCATGCGATCCATCATCGCTTGTCGCATATCCAGCAAAAGGGGATCCACTGACCCCGCGAAGCGTGGTTGGCTAAACAGCACTTCATCCGCTGGCGCGTCATCGGGTAGGCCGACACCTTTCGCCACCTGGGAAAGTTCTTCGGCCTTATATCCTGCGGGTTCAGTGGGTGTTTTAAGATGATAGAAAACACGTTCCACAAAGTTTGTTTGCAGCTCTAGCGGCACAAACAACTGCACACGATAGTGCAAATTCGCCGAGTGCGCCGCCGCGGCGCCCGCCCAAAACAATCCAAGAATAAAAAAAGCGAGAAAGCGTGTTTGAGTTTGCAGCGATGATTTTCTTAAACCCCACGCTAAAACGAGTGCCACCGCAAACAGCAAAAACGCCCGTGGATTGATGAGTGAAGCACTATTGGCGGCCATAAAAGCACCGTCACCCAGATAGCGAATGTGAAAAGGCAAAAACTGAAAGTGAAAAAATTCGACGTACGGTTGATGCAAAGCGACCGCTACACCCCACAGCATCACAAACGCGGCGGCGAGAATATCAGCATGCTTGCGGAGCGGCGGCAGCGCGAGGAGTAAGAAGAACAACACACCGGAGAGTCCCGCCAACCAAATATCGCTTAAAAAACCCACGAAAAAAGCCAGACTTTGCGGGCCGCCGGATGCCAGCAGAGCCCCACCCAGAAAAGGCATCGCCAAGAGTCGATGCAACGCGAAGAGCGCCACCAGCCCCAGCATCAAGGCCACGGTTTTTGCCGCGACCTTGTTCAATGCGTCACCTCGACTTCGCGGAGAAACGGCAGATTTTTTAGATCCGTGGGCTCGTCGAAGATCTCTTCAACGGAAATAATGTTGTGATAGGGAATGTGAAGCGCCTGGGTTTTGTGAAAACGTTTGCTGGCGGCATCCTCTTCAGGAAGGACGATTTTCTTTTGGTTGTCACGAAACACGAACTCACTGAAGCACACAAGCCCAGGAAACTCTGACGGCTCCACGCGTCGTACCAACGCTTCCAATATCTGTTTTGGCTCGCGTTCAAAAAAACGCACCCGGTAGATGATTTTATCGTTCATTTTTTCCGTACTTGAAATGTCGTTGGTTAGTCTTAAAAACGCCCGCTATAATCTATTGCTGATATGCTTAATGTCAAGAAACGACGGAGTTACGGGTGCGATCACTGCTAGGATTATGCCTACTTACCCTCTCAAGCCCCCT
The DNA here is from genome assembly GCA_964404325.1 of uncultured Oligoflexales bacterium. Classification (GTDB taxonomy): domain Bacteria; phylum Bdellovibrionota_B; class Oligoflexia; order Oligoflexales; family Oligoflexaceae; genus CAYOJQ01. The sequence continues at coordinate 42,573 of CAYOJQ010000012.1, read as the reverse complement.
CTTGGGGAGCCCTTCCGATCAGGGCTCCGCCTGGCTCGCGTTTGGCGACCTTCGCGGTTATGTCGCTCCCTGTGGGTGTGACCCGTTGACGGATCTTGGCGGTATCCGCCGGCTCACCCGTTTTGTGGCGGAAACACGAAAAAACGAACCCGGGCTTCTATTGTTCAGCCTCGGTGAAAACTTTCCCGTTAAATCAGAGCCAGGAAAAGCCACGGCGATTCAGGAAACCTTGCGGACCGTGAAGCCGGACGCCCTTCTTTGGCGCGGGCCGGAGACAAAACAAAAGGCCACTGGCCTTCCCTACGTTCTGAGTCACAGCCGAAAGAAAATTCCCGGGGTAAACGAGGCGATTACCTTCACCAACACCGTGGTTCTAGGATTCGATGAGAACGCGGCCGACGCCAAACCATTTTCGCGCGGTCTGGAGAAGGCGTGGCGTAAAATATTAAGCGCCGAGCGTGGAAAAAAGCCTATTTTATTGTTCGCCGGAAAGACGGATACCCTGACGCGCATCCAAAAATCAGGTCTTTTTCAGGAAGTGGTGAGCGGCAACACCGCCGCGCTCACCGCGGAGCCCACCCAAAAAGAGAAGGAGGAGCCAGGCCGACTTCTAAGAGGGGGGAGTACCTACATGGTGCCGTCCTTTGGACAGGGCCTTCTGCGCGGTGGGCGTCTTCGCACGCCGGCCCGTTTGGACTTACCGCTGGACTGCAAACCGCAAAGCCTTGAACCACGATGCCAGAAAAAACCCTCCCTCATGAGTCAGCGGGAAGAGCTGTTCACCTGGCTTGACCGCTCCTGGGATGGTCCCTCAGCGGCGGATGCTATTTTTGCTAGCTACAACAAAGATGCCGCGGGCGTATTCGCCGCGCTGGCCGCCAGCCGCGCCGCGGATCTGAAAACATCTCCGTTTATCGGTGCCAGCGCTTGCTCCAGCTGTCATGCGGCGGCGTTTAAAGTCTGGGAAAAATCGAAACACGCCCATGCTTGGAACACTCTGAAAGAGAAGGATAAGGAAAAGGACCCCGAATGCGTGAGCTGCCACGTCGTTGGCTATGCCGCGAAGGGGGGGTTTGCGTCGATGGAGAGCAGCCCACAGTTCGCGAATGTCCAATGCGAGAATTGCCACGGTCCGAGGCGAGAGCATGCCGCCAACCCGACCATAAAACCGGTTCATGACGCGCGCGCCGCCTGCGCGAGCTGCCATACGCCGCCTCACTCACCCCGTTTCAACGCGGAAACTTATTGGCAACAGATTAAGCACAAGTAGGCCTGGGCTCCGTCGGAATTATCCTTGTCACGGACGACTCAGCCCGCTAAAACCTTTAATTCGTTGTCATCTTTTGAGGTAGCTGCACATGAAACCCTTGTCCCATCACTGGGCCGACCAGACCGCCGCTCGCATCGTGCGTGTTTGGGGTGAGTTAGAGCAATACAACGTCGCCAGCGGTATCACTCCGAGCGGTGTTGTTCACATCGGTAACTTCCGCGAAGTCATCACCGTTGACTTTGTGAACCGCGCTCTGCTGGCGATTGGCAAGAAGGTGCGCTTCCTCTACAGCTGGGATGACTTTGATACGTTCCGCAAGGTTCCGAAAAATCTTCCCAATCAAGAGATGCTGGCGAAACACTTGCGCGAGCCCATCAGCCGCGTGCCCGACGCGTACGGCAAACTCGGCAGCTACGCGGAACACAACATCCGCGTTTTCGAAAACGAACTTCGCCAAGTGGGTATTAAGCCCGAATATTTGTATCAGCATGAACGATACTCCGCCGGCATGTATGCGAAAGACATTCGTGCCGCGTTGGAAAATCGCGATAAAATCAAGGCGATTCTCGACGAGCATCGTACCAGCCCACTTCCCGATAACTATTTACCAACCTCCATTTATTGCGAGAAATGCGATCGCGACGAGATGGAATATGAGCGCTACGAAGGTGAATGGAACTACGGTTACAAGTGTTCCAGCTGCGGCCATGAAGCGGTGACGGATATTCGCACCACGAAGAACCTCAAACTAAATTGGCGCACGGATTGGCCGATGCGCTGGAATTTTGAGCAGGTACACTTTGAGCCAGGCGGCAAGGATCACTCCAGCCAAGGCGGTTCGTACGACACCGCAAAAACACTGGTGAAGGAAGTTTGGCATCGCAATCCGCCTGAGTACTTGCAATACGACTTCGTTTCCATCAAAGGCGGCACGGGGAAAATGTCATCCTCTTCCGGTGAGCTGCTCACACTCACGCAGGCATTGGTTGTGTACGATCCGATGTTGATTCGTTGGATTTTCGCGAACCAAAAACCAAACAAAGATTTTTCATTGGCGTTCGACATCGACGTCATCAAAGTTTACGACGAGTTCGATCGCGCCGAGGCACAGCTTTTTGCGGCTGAAGGCGACACAAGCGATAAGATGCAGCTTCTTCGTCGCACCTATGAACTCTCACAGGTTGCGGGCATGCCGCAGCGAGCGCCCTTCCGCGCGCCGTTCCGCGAACTCACGAACTATCTGCAAATTTGCGACGGCAACATTGAGCGCACGCAAGAAAAATTCTACGCTGGAAAAATCCGCGACGAACAAGACCAAGTCGCCTTCAACACGCGCGCGCAAAAGGCTTTGGGCTGGCTCGAAAACTACGCGCCAGAAGAGTTCCGTTACACCATCAACAGCAAACCTCTGCCGATGGATCTGACGCCGGCTCAAGGACGCGGCGTGGAAGCCTTGAAGACCCTCGTCAAGGAAACCGATCTCGATGCGATCGACGGCAAGGACTTAAACCAGCTGATTTACGACAAGGCTGTCCGTGGCGCCGAATGCGACGCCAAGGAACTGTTTCAAGCGGTGTATCGAAAGCTGATCAACCGCGATCAGGGGCCACGCCTGCCAAGCTTTCTCAAGGAGCTGGGCAAGGAACGGGTACTAAGTTTGCTTTGATTGGTTTAAACTAGCTGTATGAATAAGACCCGTTTTACAAGAGCGGCGTTTTTAGGATTTCTGATCAGTGCCGTGTTGTCACTCACAAGCGGCTGCGTCTACTTTCAAGAGCTGATTGGCATTGGTCCTAAAAAACCCACCGTCGCATTGAAGTCGGTCCTGGTGAAAAACGCCAGCCTGTCGACGTTGGATCTTGAGATCGCTCTCGGGGTGAAGAACCCCAATGGCTTCGCCCTCAAACTCCACCGCATGACGTACATGGCTTCAGCGCTGAAAATTCCGGTGGCGGAAGGAAAGTATGAAACGCCTTTCGAAGTTCCTGCCGAAGGCGAAGCCGAAGTGAACATTCCTCTTTCGGTGAGTGTCTCCGGCGCACGTGAAGTGCTGCAAAAATTATTTCAAAATCCGCAGAAAGTGAAAGTTCTGCTCGACGCGGTTCTCACCTTCGACACGCCGCTTGGCAACATCGACATGCAATTCCAGGAAGAAAAGCCGATTAAATTTGAATAACGCTTCCACGCGTCTTTAACCGTTTTTTCGCGCTCCCCGCAGAAAAAATTCCACCACAAACGGGACGGCTTCCGCAAAAGACTTTTTGCTCTCAACCAACCCGTCAATCATCACACCGCGAATAAGAGCGGCAAGTACCGCGGGATAAAGGCTCGCATGGGCTTCGCCCAAAACCTGTTCCTCAACCCCTTTCGTGGTGATTAAGCGCAATCGTTCAACCAACCACATTCCCGGCGCCCTCGCGGCCCCGTGCTTCCGTCGATGCGCGGGTTTTTCGTTTTCAAGCACCACGCGGAGGTAATCGCGGTGCGCGTCGAAATTTTCAAGAATCACCCGCACGACCGCTTCGAGCTGTTCCACGAAAGGCCACGCCTTATGCGCCGCGATTGTTTCCTCCACGGCGGAGGTAAAACGCCCGCTTCGGTCTTTGAGAAGCGTCGCCAGCAGAACGTCCTTGTCCTTATAATAGTTATAAAGCGTTCCCACAGAGACACCCGCACGCTTCGCGATGGCCCCCATGCTCGTCGCCGCCAGGCCATGGGCCGCTAGTTCAGTTTCCGCGGCATCCAGAATTTCCTGGGCCGTCGTTTCCCGGATGCGACTGCGTAAGTCTGCTTTTTTTCCTGCCATAAGAGCCTTCATGTGCCTAACTTTTCTTTTATTCTCTTTGACTTAATAACGTTTCACAAGCTCCAATCAAAATATGAATATATCTTCATTTATTGAATTTCAATTCATTTTGATTTAGGGTGAGCCCATCGC
>CAYOJQ010000012.1:0-38265 GCA_964404325.1 uncultured Oligoflexales bacterium | reverse complement strand
AGCGGGAGAAACCATGGAAATTTTGGATTTAAAATCCGCAGCTTTCCGCGACGACCCTTATCGGGAATTGCGGCGCGCACGGCACGCGGGTCCTGTTTGTTACGTTGAACCTTTTGGGTTCGTGACCTTTTTGCGCTACAACGATGTGCACACCATCACCAAGAACCCCAAACTATTTTCTTCGGAAGGCACCACTACCATTTTCCCCGTTATTAAAGGGGCTGAATGGTTATTCACTGACAACATGCTGATCGGTGACGATCCTCCTAAACACACGCGGATTCGTCGTCTAATGCAGCGCGCCTTCACGTTGCAAACCATGGCGGCATGGGAGCCGCGCATCGAGAGCATCGCGAAGACACTGTTTGACTCGTTGGAGAACAAATCATCTTTTGATTTGATCAAGGATTTAGCCATTCCGTTGCCCATCACCGTGATCGCCGAAATGTTGGGCGTTGCGGGTGAAGACTTAAGCGCATTCAAACGCTGGTCCGATGACATGGTGGCGGCTCGCAGCGTGAGCGTTGCCGATGAAGGCCCCTGGCGTCGCCGGCGTGAGCAAGAAATTGTAAACAGCCTCAACGATTTTTGTGCCTATTTCGATCGCGTCATCGAAGAACGACGCCGCCATCCTGGAGGCGATGATCTGATTTCGCAGATGATTCGCACCAGCGAAGAAGGCGCCATCATTCAACCCAAGGATGTGATTGTTCTTACGCGACTGCTTCTCGTGGCCGGAAATGAAACAACGACAAACCTTATCGGCACGGCGATGCTGGCACTCCTCAATCATCCGGAGCAGTGGGAAGATTTAAAAGCGAATGTAGATCTTGCCCCCAACGCCGTCGAAGAAGCGCTTCGTTTTTGCGGCCCAGCTTTGACACTGACGCGGCGCGCGACCGAGGACACCGAGATCGCTGGTATAAAGATTGCCGCGAACACGGTGGTTGGAGCGTCCATTGGGTCCGCCAATCACGATGAAGCGAAGTTTCCCAATCCGGACAAATTCGATATCCGCCGCGACACCGATGGTCACATGGGATTCGGCTCCGGCATCCACCTTTGCGTGGGCGCTCCGCTCGCACGCATTGAAACGCGTATTGCCTTGCGTGAACTGGCCACACGCCTTCCTGATTTGGCCTTAACAAATAAAAAGCCTGAATGGCTGGATTCGTTTTCTCTGCGCGGATTAAAGACGCTGCCGCTGAAACGGACTCTTAAAGCGCAGCCGCGCCGCGGGCAAATCCAGGGAGAAGATCTTGTCTTCTAAAAGACTTTTACAAAAAAGAGCGACAGTCGAGAAAAGCCGCCCATCGAAGTGGCTTGTTCTCTCCGCCGTTGTGCTTGGATCCTTTGTCGGCGCGATGAACACCAGCATTGTGAATGTCACAATTCCACAGCTGATGCAGGTGTTCAAAGCCCCGATTCACCAGGTGGAATGGATTATCACGGCCTACATGATCGCTCTGGCCACGGCGATGCCCATCGTGGGCTGGCTTAAAGAGCGTTGGAGTTATCGTGGGCTGTTTGTGGGCGGGCTCGGCGTTTTCACTCTCGGCTCTGTTCTCTGTGGCGCCGCGCAAACCATTGAGTTCCTTATCGTCGCGCGCATCATCCAAGCCTTCGGTGCCGGCGTTTCCGCCCCAGGGGCCATGGCTATTGTGACCAGTGTTTTTCCTCCGAAAGAACGCGGGCGCGCCTTTGGCTTATGGGGATTAGGCGTGGTGATTGGGCCAGCGATTGGCCCAACGCTGGGTGGATTTTTAAGTGAAGCCTATTCTTGGCGTTGGATCTTTTGGATCAATTTGCCGCTCGGATTGTTGGCGATGTGGTGGGCCTGGTCTGTATTGGAGCCCGAAGACAAAAAGAATGCCGCGCGCGTTCCTTTTGATCTACGTGGTTTTCTCTACATCACCGCCGCCATCGTTGGCTCGTTGTATGCTCTAACATTAGCGAAAGAAGCACAGCACACTGTGGAAGCTTGCGCCCTGCTGATTTTGTCGATGACCTCGCTTTGGCTTTTCGTGCGCGAGGAAAAGCGCGCGAAGGCACCTCTTTGGGATTTATCCATCTTTCGCAACAAAGAATTCATGGCGTGTATTTTAGTCACCGCCGCACGCTCCGCCGCTCTTTTTGGCGGTGTTTTTCTCGTGCCGTTTCTATTGCAACAACAACTCGGCTATTCCGAAATGGAATCGGGATTGATGATGCTGCCTGGCTCATTGATTCTTGCGGTGATGATGCCCGCTTCCGGCTGGTTGTCTGATCGACGCGGCGTGCGGCTGATGAGTCTTCTTGGTCTATTGGTCGTAGCCGCTTCGATGTTTCTCTTCGCCGACGTGGGAACGAAAAGTTCCTTCGCATGGTTAACAGCCATCCTCCTCATTCGCGGCGTGGGCTTGGGGTTTTTAGTCACGCCGATTTCCGCGGCCACCATGAATGCCGTGCCGCCGCATCAAGTCGCCACGGCTTCATCAATCTCCAACATCGCGCAACAAGCGGGCGGTACGTTTGGCATCGCCAGTTTGGTGTTGCTCAAAGAGTTTGCCGCCGGAATGGCGAAACAACGTGGAATGAGTGGAGCGGCTGGTAGCGAAATGTTTTCGTTGCATGCGGCGTTTGTTGCGGCGGGTGTGGTGATGCTGCTCGCTCTCATTCCCGCGTGGCGTATTGGCAAAGAAAAGGCGGCATAAAAGCCGCCTTTATTTTATATTTGTATGGAACCCACTTCGGTCGCTGTTTCAAGACCATCATCACCCACACCACGATCCAGTTTGCGATCCATTTCGTATTTCGGATCCCACTGAAAGCGTCCTTCCAAACGCTCTTCGCCGTCGGTAATTTCCATCCGTGTGGTGATACCTTGTTGCGCCAACTCATTGGCAAAGGTCAAAATCATTTCTTTCGCCGCGCTCAAGGATTCCGCGCGATTCACGTCTTCACGCAACTTTTTCACGCCGGGCCAGCCTTTTGCGTACCAGAGAAGATGCTTGCGCATGCAGATGGCGCCGGCACCGCGCTCACCATACTCTTCCGTCTGCCAGCTAAGGTGCGACGTCACAAGTCCCACCCACTCATCCAACGTTACGGGCGACATGTCGCCACGAATCTGACGGAATACCCACGGATTGCCGAGCGCGCCGCGGCTTACCATCACACCATCCACGCCACTGATACGACGCATCGCCGCGGCATCCGCGGCGGAGAAAACATTGCCGTTACCAAGAACGGGAATGCGCGCCGCGCTCTTTACTTCACCGATGCGAAGAAGATCGACGGGAGTGGAATAATCGTCGTTGCGTGTGCGACCGTGGACGGTGATCCAATCAGCGCCACCGCGTTCTGCCGCGTCCAGCACTTCGAGCGCGTTGAGGCATGAACGATCCCAACCAATGCGAATTTTCACCGACAAAGGTTTCGCCGTTGCCTCACGGCTTTGACGCACGGTTTCATAAACGCGCTGTGGATCGCGCAGAATGGCGCTGCCACAGCCAGTCTTAACGACTTTTTTAACGGGACAGCCCATGTTGATGTCGATGGTGTCGAAGGGCATCTTATCGAGAATGGCGATGGCCTTCGCGGTTTCATCAGCGGATTTTCCGGTGACTTGCACACCAAGGACGCTTTCGCTTTCGTGACGCCTCAACATATCCAGCGTGCGGCGGCTTTCATAGAGCAACGCCGTCGCGGAAATCATTTCCACGTACGTGAGGTGCGCGCCTTGCTGAGCGCAGACTCGTCGGAATGGGTGATCGGAGACGCCAGCGAGGGGTGCAAGGACCACCGGCGCGTCGTGAATGCCAAGCGTCGCGAAAGAGCGTTCTGTCATGTGAGTTTTAACCTAAAATGCCAACTGGATTGGGGGCAACCACAAGGCCGGCGCTACCGCGGCGCGAGGGTCTTTTTTCTGCAGTTCATACTGCATGAGAAAGGCGAATACATCCCACCACGTGTGAATGAAAATACTTTCTGATAAGGCCCAGTCATTTCTTTGAGTTACCCAACCCAAATGGAAGCCCAAAAGAGCTTGGGGGATGGGTATCTTGGTGGTGCCCAAGTGTGCCAGGGCGAACGTGGCGGTGGTGATAACGTTGGCGGAAAGATCACCGTCCGTCATCTGCCGCATCAATGGCATGTACCAGCCGCGAAACAACAATTCCTCATGTGTACCGGCAGCGAGGGAGATGGCCGCTGTGTAGCCATAGTCGGAACCATTTAATGGGTGCCGCTCATATTCACTGCTCTCGCTCACCTTCGCGCTGCTGGAAACAAACGCGAGACCCGCGATCAAGCCCAGGGGAATCCACGTGGAGGGGCGTTTCAGATAATCAAAGCGCAGAGGCGCCATCATCAATTCGCCAGGCGTCTCTTGCTGGGTGAGGAATTCAAAACGGCCGGCTTTTTGTTGGCTTGGTACCGCCGTGCGAAACGCGTGATAGGCACTAAAACTCCCCGCCGCAAAGGCTAGTTGGCTGCCGTAAGCCTGGCGCCGCTCCAACTCACCAAACGTCTGGCGGTTTTCCTTTGCTTCCTTGGACCGAGATTCGTATGCCCAAGTGTCATATTCCTTTTTCAGTTTGTGCTCATTAACCGCGGACAACCAATAACCGCCCATGGCCACGCCGGAATACAAACTCGCATAACCATACTGCCCGTCAACCCATTGCCCGAATCCCGGGAGCAGCAACGAAAAAAATGGCTTCCAAAAGACACCGGGTGGATTTTCGGGATCATCAGTCCATGATGGTACAAAAGCGGGTTTTGGCGTGAGAGGGATTGCGGGTGTCACCGCGACGTCCGCGGGCTGCGCGGCTGTTCCAGCGACTGTCTCTTTCGGCGCGGACTCACTCGCCGCTTCTTCCTGCGGGACATTCAACGCTGGAGCCTCTGTCGTCGGAGTTTCTTCAGCGTGCAGCGACTTCGCATTCGTCAGGATCGCCCAGAAAAAGAGCCCCCCCACGCAAATGGCTTTCAACTGGCCCATTATCCGCCGCCTCCCGACCTCACAATTTTAAGCGCTTGAATTAACTTTTAAGAAATAACATATTGAGATGGTTAATAACAGTGCCGATCAAGGGATCTCTTCTCATGTTAGATATTCGCTTTATTCGCGACAACCTGGCGTTAGTAAAAAAGGCCGCTCAAGATAAAAACTTCTCAGTTGATTGGGATCGTTTGCTGGCGGTGGATGAACAGATGCGCTACTCCCAAACTGAGTGGGAAAATCTTCAAGCGGAACGCAATCAGCTTTCAAAACAAATCGGCGCCGCCGCCCCCGCGGAACGCGAGCCGTTGAAACAAAAAGTGGCGGCTCTTAAGCCACGCATGGAAGAACTCGATCAAACGAACAAGCAGTTAAAACAAGAATTCGACGCTTTGATGCTGCGTGTACCAGCGCCCGCGCGCGCCGACGTCCCACTCGGAAAAGACGATAAGGAAAACGTCGAGATCCGAAGAGTCGGCACACCGCCACAGTTTGATTTTAAGATTCTCGACCATGTGGCGCTGGGCGAAAAGCACGGCATTATCGACATCGCGCGCGGTGTGAAGGTTGCCGGTAGCCGCTCCTACATTCTTAAGGGTGACGGCGCGCGTCTTGAGGCCGCGTTGATGAATTACACACTCGATAAGCTGGTGAAGAAGGGCTACACCTCTCTCTCCGTTCCCGTCTTGGTGAACGAAGAGGCGATGGTCGGCACCGGTTACTTCCCGCTCGGTTACGAGCAAGCCTACATCTGCGAACGCGATAACAAAGCTTTGGTTGGCACAGCCGAAGTCACGATGGCGAGTATGCACGCGGACGAGATTCTTCCCGAAGCCCAACTCCCCATCCGCTACGCGGCGCAAAGCACTTGCTTCCGTCGTGAAGCGGGAACATACGGGAAAGATACGCAGGGCCTTTATCGCGTGCACCAGTTCCAAAAGATTGAACAGGTGATTATCGCCACGGCGGATGAAGACGCTTCGGAAAAATTGCACGCGGAACTTTTGAACAACGCCGAGGAAGTGCTCCAAGATCTAGGTCTTTCCTACCGCGTCGTTTATGTCTGCACCGGCGACCTCGGCCAAGGGCAGGTGCGTAAGCACGATGTGGAAACATGGATGCCATCACGCAATGGTTACAGCGAAACACACAGCTGTTCGACGTTCCATGACTTCCAGGCCCGTCGTCTGAAGATTCGTTACAAGACAGCGGATGGCAAAAACCTTTTCGCTTACACCCTTAACAACACCGCGATCGCTTCGCCCCGAGCACTGATCCCGCTTCTTGAGTGCCACCAGCAGGCTGACGGTCGCATCAAGATCCCCGAATGCCTTCGCCCGTACATGGGCGGGCAGCTGTTTATCGGCTAGACCTTTAATCGGGATGCTCCAGGGCATCCCAGATGCCCTCCAGAGCTGCTTTCCATGTCAAATCCCCGTGCGCCAAAAAGACTTATTTTAAAGGCTAACCAAGTTATTTTAGCTAGTTACGGTGTTTGATTTTATAATTCTCATTTTTTTAATGATTTTAAAAAAAATTCTGCTATTCTGCGCCCGATCCAAAGCGGGAATCCGGAAATTCCGCAGGTTTTTCGACCCGCGCTTCGCCTAGACCATTTCAGGAGGTAGTTTCATGCGTAAGGTGCTTTTCGCAGTGGCTGGAGTCGCCTTAATGGCAACCAGCGCCATGGCTCAGACAGTAACGTCGACACAGAAAGCGGCAGAACCAGACACTCTGTACAGCAACATGTACAGCATGATCGATCTTCGCAGTTACCAACTGCGTAAGTACGACGGCGATAAGCTTGTCGGTCAACCAAAGTGGATGGAGTCACGCTTCACACTTGGTACAAAAGCTTTTGATAAAAAACTCGACATGATGATCATCCCTCGCTTCGGCAAAAATGATCACGAAACACATGTCACTGTTCTTGCACCACTTCTCTACGTTGAATACACCGCGCTTGAATCCGCGTTCGGTACATTCGCTGTTATGGGCGACGGCGCCGGCATGGGTCCAGACAACTCCTACAACTATATGTTCATTGGTCCAAAGTACTACACGCCAAACTATGAAGTATCCACCGCGATCGGTACTGTAAAAGCAAACGCTTTTGCGGAAGCCAGCGTTGAAGTGACCTCACGCAAAAATACAACCTCTGTTATCGACCAAGACCGCGATGCATTCCGCCTTGCCACAAACGGCAGCGAGACTGTTGATCAGGAAGAAAACGCGGGCCGTATCGTTGTTTATCCAAACGTAACCCTTGATCTTAATGCGATCAAAGGCCTCTACATTGGCGCGGCGATTGAGTACGATCGTTACTTCACGCCTACATACGAATACGACGCGAACGCTGCTGACAAAGCTTCGTTCAAAGGTTACACGGACAATACATACACTGAAACCAGCGGCCGTATTGGTTACAAAGTGAGCGATAAACTCACGATCTCCAACACGCTTTACGCACGTTCCAAAGGTTTCTACGAAGCGAGCTTCAACTCTGATTCTGGCTCACGCTTCACCAACCGCGCGATGCTTAACTACATCATCAAGTAATGGTGTCGCTTCCAGCTCTCCAATAGAGACAAAAATCAACGGCTCCTAACGGGGCCGTTTTTTTTTGCATCTCGGCCTCACGTTGACAATGCATTGAATCCCATATAATTTGTCGGCATGGCGGATACACAAACCATTTTTGATGCCTTTAGGCGCGTTGTACGCGCGCTTCGTCTCAACTCGCAAGAGGTGAAGTCTCGTTGCGGCCTGAGTGGCGCACAGCTTTTCGTTCTGCAAAAGATTGCTCCCGGGGAAGCTCTTTCCGTCAATGAAATCGCGGCGCTCACTCACACCGATCAGAGTTCGGTGTCGGTGGTTATCGCCAAACTCGTCAGCAAGAAGCTTCTTATTCGTCAGCCCGCGCATGATGATCGTCGCAAGATGCTGCATAGACTCACCCCCGCGGGAATAAGTATCGCCGAAGAATCACACGGCTTGGTTCAAAATCGCCTTCAACAAGCCATCGACTCTCTCTCGCAAGAAGAGAAATTAGCGTTTTCAAAATTGATCCACAAAATCATTGCCGACGCCGAGTTGGCGTCGGAGCCAGCCACTCTATTTTTTGAAGAAGAGAAGAAAAAGAAGCATGACGGAACACGTCGCAAACCCCGCTCAAGTAAGGCCAGCAGCTAGTCCTCACCAGGATTTTTTAACACCGAAGAAAAGGCGACTGGTATTTGTTTGTCTTCTCGCTTTAGCTTTAGGCGTGGTCGCCATGCTGATCGCGAAGGTATTACTTCTCGCGATCGCGTTTTGCACAAATCTTTTTTACTTTCAGAAACTAAGCTTTGGTGACGCTGATCCGGCGACCAACACATTGAGTTATTTGGCCGTGGGAATTCCCGCGTTGGGAGGCTTGGTTGTTGGCTTGATGGCAAAACACGGCTCACCGGCGATACGAGGCCACGGCATCCCAGAAGCCATGGAAAACATCCTTGTGAAGGAAAGTCGCATCCCAAAACGTATCACCGTACTCAAACCCCTTTCAGCCGCCATCTCGATCGGGTCAGGCGGCCCCTTCGGCGCGGAGGGGCCCATCATTGCGACCGGCGGCGCATTGGGATCTCTTATTGGTCAAAAAGTTCGCGTATCTGCTTATGAACGAAAAATTTTGCTTGCGGCCGGGGCCGCCGCCGGCATGACCGCGATTTTCGGCACACCGATCTCCGCGGTTATCTTGGCCATCGAACTTCTATTGTTTGAATTTCGCGCCAAATCATTTGTACCGGTTTCATTGGCCGCCGCCACGGCGGCCACACTGCGCTTTTCCGATATGGGCGTTGAGCCATTTATTCCCATGGTAAACCTTTCGACACCGACCATCGCATCTCTGCCTTTCTATCTTTCCATGGGTGTTTTGTTTGGCTTCCTCTCCATCTTTGTGACGAAGTCCATTTATTGGATCGAGGATCAATTTGAGCGTCTTCCCATTCATTGGCAATGGTGGCCAGCGATTGGCGGCCTTGCAGTCGGTATGATCGGCTTGATCCGTCCAGATACGTTGGGCGTTGGTTATTCCAACATAACACTGTCACTCAACGCACAGTTGGCATTAACTGCTGCTATTAGTCTCGTTTTCTGGAAATTTATTTCTTGGTCCATTGCCCTCGGAAGCGGAACTTCAGGGGGAACTCTCGCTCCCCTGCTGACTCTCGGATCTGGTTTAGGAATGATTGTGGGGAGATTAGGCGAAAGCTTTTTTCCCGGCATGAACATCGATGTGCATGCCGCCGCTCTTGTGGGGATGGCGGCATTGTTCGCGGGCTGTTCGCACGCTCTTCTAGCTTCCGTCGTCTTTGCTTTTGAGATTACCAAACAACCCGTTGGGCTAGTGCCGCTCCTTGGTGCCTGCTCTGTTGCTTATTTGGTGTCGAGCGTTTTCATGAAAACATCGATCATGACGGAGAAAATCTCTCGCCGCGGCATCAATGTTCCCAAAGAATATTTCCCACGCGAGATCAACTAAACGTCGCGCCTACAACAAAACCGGGCGCTGGGCTTACAACAAAACCAAGCGCCGGTGAGCGGTGAAATAGACGCCCGCGCGAATCTTCGCTTCGGGGTACATGGCGCGCATCGCCTGAGTGTACAAACCCAACTGCTTGTCGTAGCCGTGCTTATGACAGAGAAGGCTCCAGGAGGATTCTTCATCGGTCGACGGCGCTTCTTCCGTGGTTTTATAATCCACGATCGTGATGGCGTCGTCGCGGAAGACACATAAGTCGAGGCTGCCTCGCACCAACGTTCCACCCGCCAGATGAATGATAGGCATTTCCACTTCCACACGATCCGCGTTTTGCCACAGCCCCTGCCAAACAGGATCCGCGGCTACGTGATTGATTTCATCGGTGGCCGCTCGCAGCGCTTCCGCCGCGAGATCATCCTCTACGGGAACAAGACTTTCCCATGCTTGAGTGGCTGTAAAATCCACGCCACGCACGGCATGCTCCAACGCTTGGTGAACGAATGTTCCATAAGCGGTCGCATAAGCCGCTCTATAAGAAGACAGCGCGCCACCATCACTTTTTGTCAAAAGCCGATGCGGTGCGAGGGTATACACTTCGCGATGATGTTTTTTGGAGAGAACGTAGGGATCCGCTTCAAGCGCATCAGCGGCAGCTTCATCCACCGCGATATCCCTCACCGTGGCGCCATGATGAAACGCGGACCAGCCGAGGCAGTCGGTCGCTTGAACGTCAAGGCGTTCAATGCCGTTTTGCACTAACTCCCAAAAACCATTTGTTCCGTCTTTGCCTTGTCCCGTCACAAGCAGATATTGGCTCGCGCGCGTGAGCGCCACGTAAAGCAATCGTTCATTTTCTTGCGCGATATTGGTTTTTATTTCAGCAAACACGGCGTCAAACGGATGGTAATCTTCCGGCTGATCGTCTTTTGTTCCAACATAATAAAGACCGTGGCCGGTTTTAGCCCAGTAAACGTCCGTCTTATCCATTTTGCTGGCGGCATCCACCAACACCACCAAAGGATATTCAAGACCCTTCGATTTATGAATGGTCATCAACGTCACCGCGTCGGCACCAACCGCCGCGTTGCCCACCTGCTCCGCTTCCGCCGCTTCGTCCAAATGCTGCAGAAGGTGTGGCCAGTGACCGATGCCAGACTTTTGCGCGTCGGCGCAGAGTTCGAGAAATTTTTGCACGTTAGCGGCCGCCAACATGCCTTCCTGCCCCGGCCATGCCTCTTGATACGCGGCGAACGTTCCCAAACGCTGTAGCGCTAGAACGAGAAGTGAGAATGGCAGCATAACATCCCGCTGTCGCACCAGCGCTTCGAGTGTTTGCGCCAACAACGAATGGCTCTCCCGCATCGCGGCGAAAATGCTTTCCGTACGCTCAATACCCTTTGCCGCGGACGTGCGTAGCAACCAATCATTGAGCGTGCCGTCGTCCACGCGGCCTAACGGGCTGCGTAGCACCTGTGCTAACGCGAGATGATCCTGCGGAAAGGCTAGAAAGCGTACGAGGGCATGAAGGTCCGCCACCTCAGGGCGGGAGAAGTAACCTTTGCCATCGAAACGTTGGCACTCAAGCCCGACTTCCCGCAGCGCTTCTTCATAAACGGACGCATGCGTGGAATAGCGATAGAGCAACACGCAATCACTTAAACGTAAGCGACGAAACACGCGCTGCCCGTTTTCGCCTTTCGCGGCCACATAAAATGGTTTTTCACCATCCACCGCGTTTTTAATAAAACGAGCGACAAAGCGCGCTTCATCCTCGCGGGCCTTTTCCGCAAACAACGAAGCCACCCAAACACCGCCATGATTGGGAACCACGGGATTGTCGCCACGCCGCGCCGTCTCATGCGCGGTAAAATTTTCCAGACGATCCGCGAACACCGCGTTGACGTAGTCAAGTACCGTCTGACAGGTGCGAAAGCTGCGGTTCAACGGCACCTTGCGCGCATTCTGGCGAGCGAGATTTTCCGCCGCCGTATTCAAAATGGTGGGATCCGCTTCACGGAAACCATAAATCGATTGTTTTTCATCACCCACGATAAAAACGGTGGGCCACACACCTTCGCGTCGTTTTTCAATGCCACGTCCCGAAAGCATTTCGAGACTGATCAGATGAAAGATCATCCATTGCAAAAGGCTGGTGTCTTGAAATTCATCCAAAAGAAGATGTTGAATCTGCTGGTGAATCAAAAAGCGCGCGCCGTACGCTTCTTCGGAATTAAAAAGACGAAACGCACCCTTTCCCGTGTCGGCGAACTCAATCAGGCCGCGTTCTCGTTTTTCCGCCTCACGCTCACCCGCATAACGCCGAAACAATTCCGCCAAATGCAAACCAGCCGCATTCAGCGCGCGTAATTTTTTTCCCGTCACATAACCGTGCAATAACGTTTCCGCCTGACAAAAAGCTTCCGTCTCTTGCACTTTTTTGCCGAAGGTCTGTTTGTTCAGACCCAGTTTCGCGGTTAAAAGTTTTCCATCTTGCAACAAGGAAAAATCTCGTGCGGCCACTCCCGTGGCGAGTGCATCCATCAGCGCGGGCTTCGCGGCAACAGCAATCAGTTCTTTCATCGCCGCCGCGAATTCTTCCCAAAATTCATCGTCATCCATGCCACCGGTCGGTTCGGGAATGGAGAGAACTGTACCGCTGGATTGTTCATGCAACTGTTCCAACGTTCGCATCAACCAAAGAAACGAATCATGATTCCCAAGCTGCTGCACGCGGCTTTTCAATTCAAGAAAGGTGAGATGCGGCCAGCCAGCGGCATCACCAACCGCCATCAACGTTTTCCGCCAGGCCTCGTACGTCACCCGCTTTTCTTCACTGCCGCTCAAGACCTCGAAGCCCGCGGGAAATCCTGGCGTTTCGCCGCTCGGATCTTCACTCGCTTCCCATGGAAACTTTCGCACCCAATCCATAAATACACTGTCGATGGTGGAAATGCGCAGAAGCTGTGTGGCGGCGAGAATTGCGCCACCAACGGCAACGGGTGTGCGCGGCGGTGCTGGAATAAATCCCAGTTGGTTCGCCTCGGCGCAAGCTTGGCGATAAAAAACATCCAACTCTTTAGCGAATTCTTCACCAGCCACGGGATCATGCAAGAGACGCGCCGCGTCTTGCAGAATACGCTCGCGCATTTCCGCCGCGGCTTTCGTCGTGAACGTGATGGTCAAAATGCTATGAGGGTCGGCGCCAGCACCCACGAGATAGAGAAAGCGACGGCTTAATTGATACGTTTTGCCACAACCCGCCGAGGCGGAGACGACGTAACTGCCGTAGGGATTCTGGGGGTTCTGCGCAACGGAAGATGTCACACCTTCCGTGGTTCGATGGATGTCTGCATTCATGCGTCAGCTCCTTCGTCCGCGGAAAGGTAGGCGCTCAAGGCGTTTTGCGCGGCGAAATAATCACGCTGCGACGGTTCCTGCCGACGGCACACGCCTTGGTAAGAGCAGCGCTCACAGGCACCGCCCAAACTCGGATCAGCGTAAAAGCGTTTTTGCGCCATAACATCACCTTCACGCCACGCGAGGATGTTGCCAAAATTCTCCAGCAAGCTGGAAACGGATGGTGTGTTTTTCTTCACCAAACCGGCCGCCATCGCTCTTTGACGAACGGCGTCCCCCACACCACGCGGCTCCCACACCCCCGCCATGATGTTGTAATAACCGAGCAACATATTCTCGAGGGGATAACGCAACGGATCTTCCGCGTGCAGAAGATGCGCATACACCATAAGCTGCGGCGAAAGCGCGCTTTCCACCTGCTTATTCAAAGGCGGCGTGCTGCGTTTGTAATCGGTGACAACAACCATGCCCTGTGAAAAATCGAGGCTATCGATTTTTCCTTTCAGATGATGAGCTCGCGTTGCCAAATCCAGTGTGAGCATTTGGTCATAACCAAAGGCCTGCTCTTTTAAACCATGGGCGAGCCGTTGCCGCTCGGACACAGGGAAGAGTCGCCTCACATGCTGCGCAAAGCGCGGCCAACTCGTGGCCATGAGATGGCGAAACAGAGGTTGTGTGGCAATACCAGCGGGACCAATTTTTAATGTAAGGGCGCGTAGGCGCGCGATCGCCGCTTCTTCGAATAAATCATCATGCAAAACGTCTTGTGAAAGCGCGTGCTCCTTATCAACAAAAAAAGCTTCCAGCACCGCATGCAACCAAATTCCCTCAAGCTTCGCATCCTGACTTTGCAGCGGACGCTCCAATTCACGGAGATGACGTTGTTGTAAAGAGAACACGTAGGGACAACGAATCAAGCGCTCAATGGAACTCGCGGAGAATTGAAACTCTTCCCAACGAGGAGCAAGATGCGCTCCCTCAGGGCGCAAACGATCTTTGAGCTCTAGCTCACGTTTTGTCGCGGTATCGGCGGCCTCTTTTCCATGCCAAAAACGCACGGGATCAAAAGCCGATGTGGTTTCCCGCGCCGCTTTCGCCGCTAGAAGTTTTTCGATAAAACGCGAACGCACCGTTGGCGTCTCACCCTCAAAAGCCGCGCGCAGCATGATCAGATTGGGAATGCGTTCCTTGAGCAGATGGAACGTCACATCTTCCATGCTTTCCAACGCCTGCCAACCGGGAAGACCGATATTTCGTTTGAGATAATCATCCAACAGATCGTCGCTCGGAATTCCTTTAGGGAACGAACCTTCATTGCAGCCGAGAATAATCGCCGCGGCAAAGGGCATCCCCCGCGCTTCAGGAAGGCTGAGGACCTGCACACCCGCGAGTGGTTCACCGATTTGTCGCAATTCTTGATTTAAAAGCTGCTCGAAAATCAACCGACGCATTTTACTCATCGCCCACGGGCGCATCTCGCGGCTGGCGAGAGCACGCAGCGTTTGTAGTGAGGATGAAACCGCATCTTGCAGCGAACGCTCGAGGTCTTCACTGCCTAAGCGCCAATCCCAAAGTCCAATATCGCGCCAAAGTTTTTCAAAGAGATCCAACCAATCATGCAGCGTGAGTGCATGCGCTTGCTGCAGGGGCGCTAAAAGCTGCCCCGCCACGGTAAGCATGGCGCCAATGTCGTCACGTTTGCTGCGTTGAGCCAAACCCGCGATCCCATCCGCGAGAGTTTCCGCCGCGAGCAGCGACAGCAGCGCATCGGTCCATTCCTGCGGCTTCAGATTCATACGGGCGAAATAGGCGCTGGTGATGGGATGCGTCAGCCAAGCGGTAAAGGCCAACATATCTTCAGGATCTTCGAGAAACTGCTGCAACGCGGTGAGCCACGTTCCAGGAACAGTCTGGCGCAACGGTTGTGCGAGAGCCACGTTTGCCGTGCGCCCACTATCACGCACCAACGTGCGCATCATTTCACCGTAAGCACTTTCTTGTGTCACCACGATCGCCACTTGATTCGCCTGCAGCCCCGCATCCAAAAGACGTTCCGCCTGACAAAGGGCTTCCGCGCATTCCGCGAACCGACTCGTTGTGGTGATGATTTCCACGCGGCGCTGCGACGGTGTATCACCCGAAAGTGACTCCCACTCACCGTGAGGAGTGAGCGCGGCAATCAGCTCCTGATGTGGGCTTTGGGAAAAATAGCCGCGCGGGCTGTTGTGCAACCAGATCGCACACAAAGAATCTTGCGCCAATCGTTGCAGAAGAGGCAACCACGTGCGCTGCGCGGAGGTGAAACCAATAAGGTGCAGCGGCCTCTCCAGATCCTCGCCCGCTTCGATGCGTTCGAGCCAGGCGGTGGCGTGAGCGGAACGCGCCATCGCCGCGGTCATCCATTGATGGCGCGCGAGACTTTTATCCAACGCATCCAAACTCGCTTCCATCTCTTCGACGCGCTGAAAAAGAGAACCTAGATGCGCTTCATTTTTGTAAACATCTTCCACAAGGACACGCTTCAGTTCCTCAAAAGCCGTGTCTCGCAATCCTGATTCATGAAGTTCGTTATGAAAAAGACGCAGCTCACGCTCATGCCCGGAACGGATGTGACGATATCCCGCGTGTTCGAGGTGAGCCGCCAGCAAAAGGTCCACGCTTAAATCGGGGCATGTTTGCAGAGTCAAACCGGAACGCGTGCGGATCAGTTGTTCCAACGTCAAAATAGTGGGCGGCACAAACGCCGCTTGCCGCTGTGCCAACGAAGCGAGAAACAACGTTCCGAGACGACCGGTTGGCAACACCACAACATGCTCGCGCCACAATTGATGATCTTCCGCGACAAACGCGTTCACCAATTCCTGAATAAGGCACACATGCGGCGCGTAAAGGCGGTGTGACAAGGCTTAAAGCTCCTGAACGAAATGTGGGCTCAAAATAACGCATTTTGACTGATGGGGAAACTTGTTTGGCCGGGAAAAACCGGGTTGTCGCCCAGGAAGGACTCATGTAAACCTATGGGATGAAAAATTTTCATCACCGTTTGTGCATTCTTCTCTTGACCTTTGTTTTTTTTGAGGTCGGTGAGATGCGCGCCCAGGCCGAAACGCTTGTTCTCTGGGAGCATGAGCGCGACAGCAATCTCCCCGCATGGGAAGAGCTCTTACTTCGTTTTCGCCAAAAACATCCCGGCCACACCATTGTTCGTGTCCACATGGATAAAGATTTGTTGACCAGTGAGTTCACCATGGCCTCATTGAATCACAAAGCGCCGGACATGATTCTCAGCACCAATGATTTTGGCTCGACCTTTAGCACGCTCGACATGCTGCAGCCGGTAGATAAATTTTTTAATAAAGATCTTTTTTTTCCGCAGTTGGTGGCATCCGGCGCGGCCGATGGCAAGCAATGGGGCATTCCCGTAACCGGCGGCAATCACCTGCTGCTTTACATGAACAAGCAGCTTGCTAAAGAAGCACCGAAAACGCTGAAGGAATTGACGCTCACCGCCGAGTCCCTCACAGACGCGAAAAAAGGCATTTTCGGTCTCGTGTTTGATGTGCAAGAACCCATGTGGCTTTACAGTTTTATCCTCGCCTTTGGCGGTAAACCTCTCGGCGATGGCAAAGCGGCGTTAAACACACCGCAAGTTGTGGAGGCCCTGCAGTGGGCGCGCAATCTCGTGATCAAACACAAGGTGGTTCCCGAAGACTGTGATTACATCTGTGCGGAGAAGCTTTTTCTCGGCGCGCAGGCGGCGATGATTATCAACGGTGATTGGGCGCGACCGCTTTACAGCGAACAGTTGAAAGACAATTTGTTAATTGCGCCGCTGCCCATCAATCAACGCACCGACACCGCCATGGCCCCTCTCACATCAGGCCAGTACGTGTTTCTCGCGAAGGATCTCAACGAAGGAAAAAAAGAGCTCGCGCAAAAATTCATCGGGTTCATCACGTCGATGGAAGCGCAGTCGCTTTTAGTGGAACGCAATCAGCAGATCCCGGCATTGAAGATGCTACGCAACAGCAAAATCGTCATGGAACGCCCAGCATTGGCGGAATCTTTAAATGCGATGCTCAATGGCGCGCCAATGCCCATGAGTCGTGAATTACAGCCCGTCTGGGACGCGATGCGGAAGCCCATGCGTACTCTTCTCACGGGCCAAAGCACTCCCAAAGAAACCGCCAAGAAGATGCAGGCGGATGCCCAGAAAAAAATCGCCATTCTTCCACGCACCAAATTCTAACGACTTACGTAAAGACAGTGTTTACAACCTAAACAGCCCCATCCTGTCCAAGCGAAAAAAATCGCCAATGCTTCCCCGCGCCTAAGCGTTCAGGCTTATTGGCATTAAAGCTGCAGACAACCCATCCGTCCCTTAAACCCAACACAGGTTGACCACCGTGAAAAAACGCCTCCGACGCCTCTTGGCCTTCGGTACTCTCGCGCTTGCCGCGGGTTTCTGCGCCGTTTATGGCACCGCGCAAATGTTATCTTCCGAACAAGCACGCACAACAGGTAAAGCCACGCCGCTTCTTTTTGCAAAAGAAACGGATGCGCGTACGCGCAAAATAGATTTTATTTCCACGCGTCGCGTTTGCAGCGCCGCCATTGAACGCCGCGGCCCTTACGTGTTTAACGTGAATCCCGATGATGTCGAAGTGCGTCTTTACACCAGCGACGAAACGCCCGCGAAAGTTTTACCCGCATCCCGGACGATGCTCCGTGATCTTATGAACGAAGGACAGTTGCGCGTGGACTTGAGTGAGGTCGCTGATGGCGAATACCACCTTCTTCTTTGCCATAAGAAACACGACTGCCGTCTGCCGCGAAATTGGCAAAAACCGCACTACATCCAAACCCTCCTGCAATCCTATCGCTCGGAATTGCAGCGTGAATATGATCGCCAAGAATCCATCGGATTCCGCAGCTATTCCGTTTCCTTCGCGAACGACAGCTACGCGTTTCGCACCCTACGCCAGGAATTGTTAACGGAATCACCTGGTGTCTTGGGCGGTGTTCCAAGCCTTTCCGTACGCGCGCGAAGCGTTGTGCAACCACGCGCGAGCATTTTAGTGCGACCGCACCGTCTGACTGAAGACAGATCCTCGGCTTCTCCCGCGTTTGAGAGTCAGCCTTCATCCGTCGCGCCGCAGTTGATTGTGGCATGGCAGATGGAAGATCTGCGTTCAAGCCGACACCTGGCGCAAGCGCCGTCCCCCGATGGTTGTTACGAAACGGCTTCGTTTCTCACCGTTGATCTTCAGGGGCATGGATTAAAGCTCGGCAGTGTTCTCGACGGTCAGTATCAGAATCTGTATCACGACGGCACCATGCAAAAAGTCGCGTGGCCTCAGCCGCAACAAAACGCCTTTCTCGCCTGGCACGATAGCGCCAGTGGCATCGTCGCGCCCATCGATCGCCTCGCGGCGCTGCGCGCTTGGGACAGTGACGCCAACGGCCTTCTCGATCAGCGAGATCAGATCCCAGCGGGACTTGGGCTATGGCAAGACTTGAATCAGGACGGCTCTCTGACCCCAGACGAATGGCGCGCGTTCGCAGACGTCATTCTCAGCATCGACCTTCGCATTTCGCGGACTTACCAAGAAGATCACGCCGGCAACCGCGTTGAGGCACTCGCGCAAATACGCATGCTCAATGGCAGCATCCGGGCCGTGGCGGAGCTATATCCCCGTCATTTTTAATATTTTAAATAGATTCTATGATTTTATTGATTTGTATTGACTTTTTAATAGCTTCTTCATAAAATCCGCCCGATTATGGGAGATTTTATGAAATTACGCGGGCTTATAGTCATGCTGGCGTTGCCATTTATGGCATGCGGCAAAACCACCGAGGAAGAGCGCCTTCCCGAACAAACGCTATTGCCCCCTGACTCAGGCAAACCCACTTCAAACCCAAACGCCAATGTGCCCTCCTCCATGGGCGGCACCATTCCTGATATTCCCGTCGAGACCTATCTCGTCGATCAAAGCCGTTTCAACCCACGCACCAAAGATCGCACCGTCACGTTTCGATTTACCTCCAACATCGACGGCGCGCGCTTTGAATGCTCGCTGAATAGCGCGGAATACATTCCCTGCGCAGGGGGAGACTCCGTCACGCTCACCGATCTCTTCCACGGAAAAGGTTACACACTAAAAGTACGCGCCATCACCTCCGCCGAGGAGACGGATGCGAGCCCTCTCGAAATTCGTTTCGTCTGCGATACTTCCTATGGTGGTCCCGCCTACGGCCCTGAAGGGGCGTACGGCTACATTCCTGGATCAAGCCGCGATCTTCCTTATCCCGGCGTTCCCTATTCAGGCGGCTACGGTGAGATGGGCAATCCTTTTCCGCAACCACCAACGGGAGGCTTCCCCGGTTACCCACCAGCGATGAATAACGCGGGCTCATTCGATGATCCCCTCAACACAAACATCGGCGCGTCTGGAACGCGTTATGGTTTTGGTTCCGGCTTCCCACAGGGTCATTACAACGCGTCACCTTTTTCCGGAAATCATTCATACCTCGGCGTGTTCAACGCGGGACCGAGACAACTTTTGTTAGGCGAAAGTGATCTCGCGTTGGTTCCCAACAACATGATGGTGAGAAGTTATGGCACCCAAAAAAATTTAAAAGCAAGTCAGGTTTATTTCCGACTCGCTGATTCGACAAATCCCAATTGCAATCAAAGCTACGAAATTTTGGTGCAACACCCGAGTGGCGTTTTGTATTGCGAGGGATATCCCGTGACACGCACGGAAGCGGAAGAACGTTTGGGTCTCCCGATTGACCATTTAATTCTTGAGAGCCAGTCAGGGGGAAAGACACAAGAAAAACTTGTTACGGTGATTAACGACGCTGAGGCGTCTTTGGCACAAGCGGTGGAGTACGGTTCGATCTGTCCGAATCCACAACGCCAAGGACAAGCGGACGCCGTTAAATTCAGCACTTCTCCGCAGACGGAATCGAACCAACTAAGATGGTGTCTCGTTGATGAGGGAACCGAGGGCGTATGGTGGGTCGCACAATTTGATGCTATCGTAGCAAAGAACACCCGACGCGAACGCCTCACCGCTGCTTACATGGTGCGTGCAAATTATGGTGGATTCACACCTTGGAGTGATTCCTTCGTAACGCGAGCGGAAAGGTTTCTCGGCGCAGTTATCATGCCAACGGGTCAATCATCCTTGTAAGGAACGGGAATGCGAGATACCGGCAACGCCAAACAACCTCATATTCTGCTCGTCGATGACGAAGAAGAGCTTCTCTCTCTTCTGGCGGAAACGCTCACCGATCTGAATTATCAAGTGACTGCCACAACCAATGCGCGTCGCGCGTTGGAGTTATTTACCGACGGTCCGAACAACTTCCAAGTCATCGTCAGCGACAACAACATGCCTTTTCTTTCAGGCGGTGATCTTGCCTTCGCGGCGCGCCGTCTTCGCCAAGATATCCCCGTCATTCTTATCAGCGGCGATAGTGAGGAAGCGGTCCTCGAGCAAATCGCCGTACCGGTCAAGGTTTTAACGAAACCTTTTGACGATACAGAGCTTGACGCCGCAATTCGCAATCTCCTGCCTTAACCCGTGGATCGTCTTCTTTTTTGCTTTTAGTCAAAACCAAGCCAAAACTGCCTGAGTTCCTTTCGGAACTGCTTTTTATTTAGGATTTTTGCGGTTTTACAAAAGAGACTGGCCTAAAATGCTGTTGCCAGTCATCCGATGCACACATTAGAACAGAGGTACTTTGTTGAAGTGGGTCTATGAAAAAGCTGAGCATCTATTGGTTAACGATCGAACCAGATGAAATCCACAAACGCAAAGTTGCGTTGCTGGAAGATAGCGGGTTTGAAGTAACCTTTTTTAAAACACTCGACTCACTCACCAAGGAGTTACACACCCGACGCGCCTCCATCATTATCGTGGGGGACGAAGGTCCTGAGGTGATTGTTGTAAAAGCCATCTCCCTGCTGCGCCGCATGCCGGACATTCAGGGGGCTCGCCTTATTCTATCCACTTCGCGCCATTCGCCGGTCGTTTTGCGGGCAGCGGCCTGCGAAGGCTTCCGCGATCTTTTGCCCATCCAGATGGCGGACCCTGAGTGGCTGAGCCGCTTTATGTTCTCCACCGCGGGCGTTCCCGCGGAAATGCCCCGCGTCAGCGATTATTCCACTTCAAAATTCGACACCACCCTGGCGATCCCCGCACGTATTGTCTGGATGAGTCCCAAGCGTCTCTGGATTGAATCTCGTTTTTTCCCGCCCGCGGGAACACGCATTGCGATTTCAGGCCCCATGGCGCAGGCAATGGGCTGTAAATACCTCGATCTTGAGATCGAAGAGCTGCACGAAAACAATTTGATCTATCGATTCTCGGAAGCTTTGGTGGGTCGTTGGTCGGTGCCGGATCGCGAGAATCCCAAAGTATCCGAAGCGCTTCACGTGCTCAAAGACCTGGACGTCGGCGAACGCTATAAAGTGTTTCTCGCCATCCAGTCACCGGCACTCCGCGCAACGTTACTGCGTTATCTTAGCCACGCTAAGTTTGAAGTGCACACGGCGCTGCAAAAGCGCAGCATGATCGATGAACCAAAATACTTCACGCCTGATCTTGTCTTTGTGGAAGATCGCCTCTGCCGTGGCGAAAGCCTCGATCGTTTCCGCGCGATGATTTCCAATCTTCCCGAGACAACAAGCATCGTTGTCGTGGGTAGCGATAAGGAAGTGAGCACGATTCGCGCGAACATTGGGCGCCGTCGGCTGTTCTTCCTTAAAAGGATTCCCCTCAATCTCGACCAGATGGTCTTTAATGAATTCCTCGGCCCCAACTATCAAAAAGCCACCCTCGCGGACAAAGACGCGGCCTTTATTCCGTATGACCACGAGTTTTCACTCGCGGAATTAAATATCTCCGCGCGTGTGGAAGCGCTTCATCCGGATGGCGCGATTATTTCCGTTCCTCACGAAATTGGTAACTACGGTCTCACGCGGATTAAGTCGCCCGCGTTGGAAAAACTTTTGGGCCGTAACCCTTATGCGAAAATCACCGGCCTCACCTACGGTGACGACGGCACTGAAAGCGCGATGCCATTCCAATTGGAATGCCAGTTCTGCGACATCACCGCGGAGCAGCGGGATCTTCTTGCGAAGAACATGGATCATCTCGCGAACGACACCGTTTGGGATGAGCGTGAGGTGACGAAAACAACGTCCGCTCCCAGCGAGGAACCTGCCGCCGAACCGAAAGAGTCAACGGCGACAAACACCGAAACGCATAACACGTCGTCCTTGCCTCCAGACACCGTGACATCCGTGAAAATCCAATCCATTGTGGAGCCACAAGAGACGGAAATGGAACCGACAGCGGCGCGCCGTTGGCCGTGGTATGGTTTACTCGTTCTTGTTTTGGTGTTGCTCGTGGCTTTGGCGGGATGGATGACGCAGCGTTTTCTCTTCTCAACTCATCAGGAAAGTGTGGGCGCGAAGAGCGCCGCCTTCGATGAGTTCTAACCTTTTGGCGCGATAAAAATCCGACACAACCCGACACGCACTTCATCATTGGAACGCACCTTGTGCATGCCGGTGATCTTCTTGCCGTTGATGAATGAACCGTTTGTGGATCCCTGATCCTCCACAAATACTTCCCCCGTTTCATTCAACTTGATCATAAGATGTTTGCGGCTAATTTCGGGATCTTGATCGAAAGCGCCAAAGCTGGTGGCGCGGCCGATGTAAACCACACGTTGATTGACTTCGATCGTCTCTGATTTCCCCGTGTGATAAACCACCTTAAGAATCAACACCGCATCATTTGATTGGCGTAGTTCACGCTCGATCAGCGTGTCGACGATGCTGTTTGATTTTCCCGGGCTCTTCGGACTGGTTTTGAAAAGTGTGGGAATGTGCCGCACCTTGTTTTCATCCTCAAGACGAAAACGAAAGGAGGTGGTCCCTATGGTGATGACATCACCCTCGCGAAGACGCGCCTTCACGATCTTCTCGCGGTTGACGAAGGTGCCATTGCTGCTGTTCATGTCGAAGATGTGATAGACGTCGTTGATATTCTGAATCTGGCAGTGGGTGGAGGAAACCTCCGGATCGTTGATGACAACATCCGCTTTTTCGCGCCCAAAAATGGTGGCGTCGCGTCGTAGCTTAACCAATTCGTTCATGCGGTCTCCGTTTAAGCAGACCAGCACGCCCCGTTTTTCATGACTCACACGTTCCATGGCATCCCTGCTTTAACAACAGCCACATCAACTCACAAACGCCAACCAGTAAAAGAGCCACCCAGTTACCGCGGTGCCGTACATGGCGAACGCGGCCCAACGGGCCAATTTTTTATGAGAACGACTGTAGGCTCCTGGCGCAACGGGTTGAGGAAACTTTTTCACGGCTAAGAAGATCGTTAAAAACCATAGCACCAAAGCGGGTAAGGCAAACATCAGATGGATCACGAGAGACGGCATCACCCATGTTTCGTAGTACGGCGATGCTTCCGCCAGATAACGCCACCCATTCATTCGAATGTCCAGTTCAAAAAGAATGATGGCGAGCCCCAGTGCCACGCCGAGGCCAATCTGCATGCGCTTGTGAAGCGCATAAGCGCGCCGTCGTCGCACGGCATAAATGCTGACCGTGAGTAACGGTACGAATACCGCTAAAACCACCACGATAAAATCCAGGCTAAAACTCGCGCGACTAGACGGCAGAAACCCAGTCCCCATTCCCACTCCTAGGATCATAAAGCTATGTTAACAGAAAACCTGGCGCCGCGGGACTCTCCTTTTAAGAAAGCATCTTGATCTCAACATCACTGACATCAACCCCAAAAGCGCGGCGACACTGCAACGACTGGATCAGTACTTTCCCGTGAAGGTTGGCGCGCGATCGGACGGAACCTCGTACCAAGGCTATAAAAAAATGGCGCGCAACAATCCGGTTACGCGCCACAAACTTATTTGCATCTCAGGACAACGCCACTACTGGGTGGCGCTGGCTTAACTATTTTTTCGTGAGCGCTTCCAAATCGCGCAGTTTTTCCTTCACGTCTTCAGGAATAAACGTTCCCGCGGAGCCGGAAAACTCAACTTTCATAAAGTCCTTGTATTCCTTCAGTGACTTCTTCGCCCACTGGGACTTCGGCGCGGCACGGATCGCTAGCTCATAATAATCTTCTGTTTCAGAAATCCAGAAAGAGCGTCCGATCGCCATCTCGGTCTTGCCAAGAAGGTAGTACGCCTCCGCCAACTGATTCTTATCCTTCGGCTTCTCATCCACGAACTGATTCAAGAATGCGGACGCGGCCACGTGGTAAACGACATTCTCGCGGTCAGCGGGGTAACGAGCGTTTTTCTCACCCTTGCCCACAAGAAGGCGGCCTTTTTCCAAAGCGCTCTTACGGCCCTTGGCGATTTTTTCCCCTTCTTCCAGACTTGTGATGACTTGCGCCAGCATCTTTTTCGATGCGGCGTTATTGTTCTTGCGCTGCGACATTTCCTTAAGCAGCGTGCGCGGGCGATTAAAGTCACCCTTCACGCGGATGGAAAGCTTTAAATACTCGCTAAACGTGCTCATACCGAGCAGATGTTCAAACTCAAGGTCGCTGTCTTTCAGCATTTTTTCGTAGCTGTTAATGGCATCGTCAAACTGCCGACTAGCCACCTGCAACCAAGCCTGTTCCGCGAGGCCCAAATCCTTGATGGCCACCTTCTGAAACATGCCCGCCGCGCCTGGAAAGTTACGCTCCGCTGGTAGCTTCGAGTGACAGGAGATGCAGTTTTCCACCATGTTATGCAGGTAGAACTGCGCTTCATCGAAGCGTCCCTGCTTGTACCAATTGTAGGTGCGTTGCGCGTCACTGCGCAGGCGTTCCGCCAAAAGCGCGATGCTTTCGTCACGATCATGAGCCACGTGATCTCGTAAAACAGCAGCGTTATCCGCCATGTTTTTAAGATGTTTTGTCACGAGAGGACGATTGGCCTGATCCGCGAATTTTTTTGCGTCCAAACTGAGGGGCAAAACTTCCTGCACGTCCGCAAAAATACCGTGCATGATTTCTTTCGTATCCGCGCCCAAAAGTGTCGCGCTGATTCCCCACACACCCAACCACATCAAGCTCTGCTTCTTGAAGCCCACTCATGCCTCCCCATTGTGCGATTGCCATCTGCTAAGTATGGTTTATTACTTGCATAAATCAAGCCAAAATTCAAAATCCCCGCGAAAACCGCGATGACTCGCTTTGCTATATTGCAGGCTCGATGCTTAAATTGTAGGTTATTGCTGTTTCATCAAAGGATCGAGAGTTCATGACGCGCTCCCCCACTTCCCTGCCAGGTCGCATCCTCGTCGTTGACGATGAACGTGCAACACTCACGTTACTGCAAGACCTGTTCGCGGCGGAAGGAGTGGAGGTCGTTACCGCATCCAGCGCGGCCGAAGCGCGCCAAGCCCTGGAAAGGGATCATTGGCGCTTCGATCTTGTATTGACCGATATCGCCATGCCCGGCGAAACAGGTTTTGACCTCCTTAAATGGATCAAGAGCCCGGCTTCACAAGACCCTGACATGCCGGTGCTTCTAGTCACCGCGCAGCTTCCCGAACCTCGCTACCGCATTCTCGGCCTTTCTCTGGGCGCCATGGACTATGTGGTGCGACCTGTCGAGCTAAACGAACTCGTGATTCGCGCCATGCATGCGATGGAGTTTCATCGTCAGGTACGCGACCTGCAGCGCAATCTCGAAGACTCAGAGAACCTCGCGCTCGTGGGACGATTGCTGGTGGCATCAAACCATGAAATTAAAAATCTCGCCGGTGTGGTGGGCGTCGCGGCGGCGGGACTCAGCCGCACCTACCAAGAAGAAACGCAGAAGAACCCTAATGTGGCCGTTTACCTTAACAGCCTCACCAACGCCGCGCAGCTCCTGGCCGACGTCGCGAAGAACACAAACCAAATGCTGAAGGATCGGGATCCCCATCTTCAGCCCGTCGCCTTGATCCCCCTGATTCAGTCCATGGTGGAACTGATGACGCCGCGGGTAAAACCTTATCTGCTGCGGCAGGCGACAACTTCCGGCGATAGCAACGCGACAGCCATGGCGCATACGATGTACGTGAAACAGATTTTGTTGAACTTAATCCTGAACGCGCATGACGCCATCCAAGAGCTGAACCCTGATGAAGGGGGCATTATTCGCATTCACCTCCGTGAAAGCGACGGGATGTGGAATATCTCGGTGCAGGATAATGGTATCGGTCTGAAGGAATCCGGCATCATCGAAAGCTTCACCGCATTCTCGTCCACCAAGCAGCTCCGTGGCGGTCAGGGCTTGGGGCTATGGCTCAGCTCGCGATTAGCGGCAAAGATGCACGGCAGCGTCACTCTCAGTTCGGACGGCCCCGCTCGCGGCACCATCGCGACGCTCAGCATTCCCCGCTGCGATCCACCGAAAAACTTGGACATCAGCAGCTACTTCGCTTTCTAAGCACTAGGCAGAGTGACAATATTGAACCAGAAGTGGTCAATGGACTTCACCACTTCAATGAATTGATCTATGTCAACGGGTTTTGGAACATAACAGTTCACGTGCAGATTGTAGCAGTGGGCGATATCTTCTTCCGCCTTGGAAGTGGTGAGCACCACCACGGGGATTTTTTTAAGCAGCACGTCCTGTTTGATTTCCGCGAGGACCTGACGACCATCCATGCGCGGTAAATTTAAATCGAGAAAAATAATGTCTGGACGCACCGCGTTTTTATACGGGCCGCGCCTGTAAAGGAAATCCAACGCATCCTCGCCATCGCGCGCCACATGCAGATTATTCTTGATCTTGCATTCTTTCAGCGCTTCCTGCGTGAGGCGGACATCTCCCGCATTGTCTTCCACCAATAAAATCTCAACCATCTTCACGCGCTCTTCCTTCTTTAAGCAGAGTGAAAATAAACTTCGCCCCCTGCCCTTCTTCCGATTCCACCCAAATCTTTCCTCCATGCTGCGAAACGACACGCTCGCAGATGGCTAAACCGATGCCCGTCCCCTCATACTGCTCCCGTGCGTGGAGCCGCTGAAAGATCATAAAGATCTTTTCCTGATGGGCGCGCGCAATCCCAATTCCGTTATCGGCGACAACGATCTCGACACGATCACCGAGATCCTTGGCTGTGACCGAAACTCGGGGCTGCTTCCCACAGAACTTGACGGCATTACCAATAAGGTTTTGCAATAATTGCACCAATTGTCCCGCGTTGCCAAAAACGACCGGAAGTGGCCCCGTCTCGATGATCGCCTTTTTCTCGTCGAAGGCCACCTGAAGATTGTGCTTCGCTTGATCAACAATCTCCTGCAAAGGCACTTCAGTCATAGGGGCCTCGCGCGTGGAAATTCGCGAATAAATCAAGAGATCGGAGATCAGCGCCTGCATGCGCTTCACCCCACCGATGGCAAAGCCAATAAATTCATTCGCATCCTGATCCAACTTATCGGCATAACGGCGTTTAAGAAGCGTTGTGTAGCTCGCCACCATCCGCAGAGGCTCCTGCAGGTCATGTGAAGCAACGTACGCAAATTGCTCCAAATCACGATTGGACTGTTCCAGCTTCCGCGCTTTATCACGCAGCTCCCGCTGGGCCCGGCGCAGATCGTCCACATCACGGATCACCGTGATGGCAAAACGATCGCCACCGATGGTGATGGGGCTTAGGCTGATTTCCACGGGAACGAGGACACTATCTTTACGACGGGCATTGATATTGAGGCCGCTGCCCATGGCGCGGATATTCGGCGTCGCAAAGTAGTTTTCCCGCATGCCGATATGCGCTTCCGCGATGATGCGCGGCACCAACATCTCCACCTTTTGCCCCACCAGCTCCTGCGGCTCGTATTGAAAGATGTCCTTTGAGCGCTGATTGGCGAAGCGGATCAGGCCCGTTTGATCCACAAGAAGCATGGCATCCGGCGCGGCATCCAGCATCTGTTGGTAAACGCCCGTTTCAAGACCCTTTGAAAAACCTCTCGATACAGGCATCTTCCATCTCCCTGATTTTGCGTCTCATTCCCATGCCTCTGGGATGATATGGCACATCTTTATGATTGATATCGCACCGCTGGGCGCGATATAACACAAAACTATTGAAACGACTTTTGTCCGAATTTAAAAAAAACTGTATTTTCAGATAGTTACAAAACAAGCCGCCCTGGCACTGAGCTTGCTCGCATGCGAAGCATCGCTTATGCAACGAGGAGACCACGAAATGACGCTGAAAGAGCTGCCGGAAAACACCCTTGCCGACGTACGAGTCTTCCTGGTGGACGACGAGGACATTCTTGCCTGGGGCATGGAATCGGAACTGAAGGGCATTGGTGCGGAGGTCTCCCGCGCCGCCAACGTCCGCGACGCCATCAAACGTTTTCCGCAATTCGGCGCCGATGTTGCCATCACGGATCTTTCGTTGCCAGACGGCACAGGCCTCGACCTGTTGAAAAAGTGGCGTCATGAATATCCCGACATCCCCATTATCCTTGTAACCGCGCACGGCGCTATCGATTCCGCCATCACCGCTTTGCGTTTGGGTGCTTTTGATTATCTGCAAAAACCATTGGATATGAAAGCTTTTGTCACCGCGGTTAAGCGAGCCGCGGAAATTGCGAAGCTGCGCCAAAAAGTAAGTCGTCTGCAAGGACGCGTGCGCGAGCGAGAGAATATTGAAATCATCGGTGAGTCAGAAAACATTCACCGCGTGAATCAACGCCTCAAGCGCATCGCCACGAGCCGTAGCGACACCGTGCTTATTACCGGCGAAAGCGGCACGGGCAAAGAACTGGCGGCGCGCTCGGTTCATTGGTGGTCGGATCGCGCTCAGATGCCTTTCGTGGAAATCAACTGCGCCAGCATCCCGGAAAATCTTCTTGAAAGTGAATTGTTTGGCCACGAGCGCGGCGCGTTTACAGATGCGCGCGAACGCAAGCTCGGTCTTTTGGAAATGGCACGCGAGGGAACCATTTTTCTCGATGAGATTGGGGAAATGCCACTAAAACTCCAATCAAAACTTCTTCGTGTGCTCGAATACCGACGCTTTAAGCGTTTGGGTGGAGTGAAGGATATTGAATTCAACGCGCAGATTGTGGCCGCCACCAATCGCAACCTACTCGAGGAAATCGCCGCGAAAACCTTCCGCGAAGATTTGTACTACCGCTTAAATGTTCTTCCAGTGCAGATCCCGTCCCTGCGTGAACGGGTGGAAGACATTCCACTGTTAACGCGCCACTTCCTTAAGGAGTTCGCGCAGCGTTTAGAAATTCCAACTCCCACGATAAGTGATGACGCGATGGATGCTTTACAAACGTATCCGTGGCCGGGAAATATCCGCGAGCTGCGCAATCTTTTGCAGCGGGCGCTGGTATTCTACAGTCCCACGGAACTACGCGCGGAACATCTGTTGTTTGATACCTTATCGCAGACCAGGCCACCGCTCGCGCCAATGGAAACATTCGCCGCGCCCGTCAGCGATCAGGCTCCCGTGGTACGCACCGGCGCGATTGCAGGAAGACCCGATTGGTTTTCTTTGCCGGATTCCGGCGTATCGTTGGATTGTGTGGAAAAGAACTTTATCCTGCAGGCGCTGGAAAAAGCAAAGAACAATCAGACCCGCGCGGCGCAGCTTTTGGGCGTCTCACGGCACACTCTGCGTTATCGCCTCGAAAAACACGGCATTTAATCCAGAAACCTCCGGCCTCTATTGGTTGGAGGTTTTTTCTCCTCCTCTTTGCAAAATCATCTTCGCCGGTTATCATCTTAAAAAACGCGGTGAAGATGCCATACTTTCTCATAAAACTTCTGGTGCTGGTTGGATTTATCGTTGAGTTGATTAATCCGGACGTTCCTTTTGTGCGCGCGGCCCCTTACCAATCCATCCGCTCTCGCACGGTTTTTCACAAGACCGCCCAGCAAAAATGGGTCAAACAAAAAAAGATACCCGCCGAAAAGTGTGCGCCCTTAAGCCAAACCAACGATGATGACGATCATGATGATGACAATATCATTCATGTGCACGTATCGACCGTCGAAAGCCCACTCGCCCTTCACCCGACGCCAACCTTTTTATGCGTGATTGATTTTCCCGAGCCCACCGTATGCGCTGATGGCATACGGAGACAGACCCTTCAGCCCCCGATTGCCTAACACACAATCAACAAAAGCATAAACGACCGGCCATGGCGCCGTGGTTCGTTTTTTGGCGCGGTCATTACCCGGCGCGCCTCCGTTTTTCGCATCACCGGCGAAGACTTCTTGTGTTTATTTGTTACCGCTACAGGAGGGCTATTGTTATGAATACATTCATTAAGTGCCTTGAAATCCCTAAAAACGTTGTAGCGAAGTCCGTTCGGAATCCTTCGATAAGACAGATATTTAAACTTACTTATCGCGAACAACTTCATTTTGTTCATTACCTTGACGAAGCGCAGGAATCGTCGGAGCTGTCTGCCTTAGCCGATGAAATGCAAAGGGGGAGAAAATTTTTTGATTTGATCGACGCGCACTTCCAACTGCCATGCACGCGGGATTCACGGCGACGGCGCGCGGATTGGCTGGAGAAAAACGGCTACGCTCAAAAAACGATCTATCTTCTCGGTGACGACGATCTGCTTTCGGTTGAACTTTGCCACCGCGGCTTTCAGCATGTGGTTGTTGCTGACTGCGATCGCAACGTCTTAAACACCATTCACAAGCTCACCCAAGATCTCGCGAAAAGGCCGCTCCTGATTCAGGCGGATTTTGCCGCGGAAGAGCTGACTCTTCCTGATGCCGATCTGGTGATGATCGATCCTCCTTACAACGAAGAATGGGCTTTGATCTTTCTGCAAACGGCACTGAGGTGTTTAAGAAAAAGCGGCGACAGCCGTCTTGTTATGATGATTAATCCATTTTCTCCTTGGGCGTGAGCGGGTTCAATAAAATCCTTCAGTGGCTGCAAAATGAGCATTGGCTGATAAAATCTCATATCCCGCACTTTAACTTCTACGTCATCAAAGGCGTTAACAAGGCGCTACTGTGGCTGGCGTTTTTTATCCTTAAAGGGCGCTTAAGTCATCCCACCCATAGCCTCTTTTTTGGCTCGGATCTTTTTGAATTTCACTGGCGGGAAGAGCCGACCACGAGGGTTTCATGGGGGAGCGGCATCCCAAAAGGCAGCCCTGTCATAGCCGAGGTTCTCGCGAAAACAAGTTAGCCTTACCATCATCCTCCGTACATCTGGCACACGCTTTGCTTTTGCGTAAGAAGCTGTGCGGAGGTAGTTATGGATTTTTTCGATAGCCCTCAACCAACTTTCATCCTCGGGGTGAAACTTGGAAATATTCCCGACAACTTAATTGAGACGGCAGTCTTTTTAACGCGCCAAGCCAACGCAACATTAAGGGTGGTTCATTTTTGTGAACCGTGGGCCTCAGCCTCTTGGATCTCAGCCTATCCGGAAGGCGGCGCCAGCATTGACATGGCGCGCTATGCGGAGATGCGTTATCTCGAAGAAACGCAAACATCCATGAACGGTTTTGTCAGCACTCTTCCACGTGATCTTCGCCTCGAATCGCAAGTAATCTTCGGCAATCCCATTGATGGTCTTATTGACGAAGCAAAAGAGCACCACGCCTCTCTTATTTTCTGCGGCGCCAAATCCAATGACAGTAAATTTTTTCTAAGCGGCTTCTCCACCGCCGTCGGCCTGATGGCCGCCAGCTCACGCCCCGTCATGGTTGTTCCCGATGCCGCTCAATGGAAAGAAAAAGAAACTTACACCATTCTGATCTGCGATGACCTTTCTGCGGAAGGTGAGGCGGTCATTCGCGCCGCGACACGATTCGGCAGCAGCCTTAAAAAAGTGCGTTACGTGCATCTTCACGTTTGCAATGTGGAGGAAGAGGAGTTGGAGAACATGGCGGATTATGTCGCGGAAGCGATGTTCACTGGCATTGTGCGTCACGATCCTCACTATTCTCCACGTTTCGCCTTGAAGGACGCCATCAAACATGCGGCCATCGTTTTGCGAGAACGTTTTATGACACAAGGCGAAGCCCCCGACGCCCCCTACGAGGCGCGCTGTGTGGGTGGTCCCGTTGTGCAAGCCATCATGAAACAAGAAGAAGAATGGGACGTGGATTTCACCGCTCTGGGACATCACGAGATGCTTCATCCCAAGCCGCTTCATCTTGGCAAAGTGCCCTTTCGCTCCATGGTGGGTCTGCAGCGCCCCGTGCTTTTAGTGCCCCGTGAAAAAGTGAAATAAACCAAAGAGGAATTTATTTTATGTCTGCATACAAGAAACCAGTTGATCACAACACCTTGCAACGCATCACGGTCGCCATTGACTTCAGTGAATACACACGACTTCTGGTTTCTACGGCGGAGAGTCTAGCGCTGCAAAGCGGCGCGTCGCTGCAATTGGTATATGTTGCTGAACCGTGGGATCAGCACGGTCTTGCCCGTCTTCTCGCGCACGACGAGCGTGTGGTAAAGATGGTGCAAAACGCGGACGCCTACACCTACGGTCGCATGGAGCAGTTAATGGTTGATCTCGGTAACGAAATTAACCCGCAGATCAACGTCACCACTTTGCTGCGCCAGGGAAACGCTTCCAACGTCATTATCGCCGCCGCACTGGAAAACGGCAGCGATCTTATTATCACGGGAGTACAAGGCGACATGCCGCACCTCTTCCCCAAAAATCTTTCAACGGCGCTCGGATTGATGTCGGAAAGCCCCATTCCCGTGATGGCTGTACCCCACGATGCCAGCGCGCGCTGCGGCACAAAGGCTCTGAAACTCCTTATCTGCGATGACTTAACGCCCAAATCCGGACACGCTATTCATGACGCGTTTGAATTCGCCGCCGACCTTCACGACAGCGAGGTGTTTCACCTCCACGTCACGCAGCTCAATCCGCAGATGCTGGACGCAGCCATCGAACAGGCCTCGTCGAAGGGACAGGGAACCGTGGATCCGGGACTTAACGGTAAGATGGTGTTCGCGCTGGCGGAAAAAGCCATCGTCAAAAAAATGGAAGAGCGCCTCCCTCAGGACGTGAGTCTGCCGCGCGGTTATCATCCCCTTTTAAGGGAGGGGTCTTTAAGCACCTTCGTGGAAGAAGTTCTGCAGGACCAAGCGATTGACATTCTTCTGTGCGGCCAACACAAAAATATTCACCAAGATC
Organism: uncultured Oligoflexales bacterium; assembly: GCA_964404325.1. Taxonomy (GTDB): domain Bacteria; phylum Bdellovibrionota_B; class Oligoflexia; order Oligoflexales; family Oligoflexaceae; genus CAYOJQ01. Next base: position 5,190 of record CAYOJQ010000012.1, on the reverse strand, counting down.
CCTTCTACGTCGGTGGCATGCCCTTCACCACAATGGTGAATCACAAAACGCCCGTGGTGGTATTTCCATATGAGGAACGCGAGCAACGCTGGCGCGAAAAAGCTCAGAGGGCCATTCAAGATATCGACATGACGGAAGCCACCGTGTAGTGGGGACGGAGCCGGGCTCCGTCCCCTTTTTCTAGTTCGCCGCTGATCCGCAGCGTTGATTGAAGGGCAGGGCCTCGCGAATTTTTTTCGGCTCCGGCAAATTTAGATTCGCCATGAATTCAATAAATTTATCACGGGAAAGCGTTAACCGTGGGTTGAATTTCTTTTCTTCCGCGACACTCGATACTGTCAGGCCATTATAATCGTGGGCGGGATAAATAAGTGTTGCGTCCGGCAGCGTGAAAACCTTTTTATGAATGCTGTCATAGAGGGTGCCAGCGTTGCCGTTCTGAAAATCCGTGCGTCCACAGCCGCGGATAAGCAGCGCATCACCGGTGAAAACCTTATCTCCCGCCAAAAATCCGAGGCTTTCGCTGGTATGGCCGGGAAGCTCCAAAACTTTGATGCTCATGGCGCCCACACGGATCTCGTCACCTTCCGCGAGGAGCTTGTCCGCGCAGGTTAGGCCCGCGCTTTTCGCGCCAGCCGTTTTACATCCTGTCGCGCGGCGCAGGGCATCGGCCGCCGTGATATGGTCCGCATGAATATGAGTATCCAAAGCCCATGTGAGCTTTAAGTTTAGTTCGTTGATGACTTTCAGATCGCGCTGCAACTGCTCCACGACGGGATCAATGATACAGGCCTCGCGGCTTACGGAATCGCCGATAATGTACGTGTAGGTTGAAGATTCTTTGTCGAAAAGCTGGCGAAAAATCTCAGTCATGCATTCGCTTTCATATATTGCACAGAGCCCAAGCGCCGCAAAAAGACGCTACAAAACAGCAGATCCATCATGGCAAAATACCGCGCCGCTTACAACGCGCAAGTCGTCATAAGCGGCGAAGACACATGTGATACGGATGATAAATTTAGCGGGAAAAGGCCACGCTGCTAAGGCTCACCTTTTCCGAGGGATTGGCGTAGTCAGATTCAAAAACAACCGTGACGGGCGTGGAAAGATTCTTCAATTCCGTTGTACTCGCGCCAGAAAGCGTGCGCATCTGGCCGAGGCCGTCCATAACCTTCACCACATCGTAAATGGCTTCCGTTTTTATTTCGATGGTGAATGAAACCGTGCGCCCGCGCTGTGTTGTCAACGCGGCAAGAAGGCGCTTTTCGTTATTGGCAAATGGTCCAAACTCCGCGGCGCCCTCTTGGCGTAAAACACCGTCGTCGGTGGGTTGCGCGGATTCATTTAAAAACTGCGCCAAGGGAATCTTAGTGACCGGCGTGGCCCAATTCCATTCACCTTCACCGCCTTTGTGCACACCCACAACCTGTTGGCGCGTGTGATCAAACACGGGGCTCCCGGAGTTCCCCGCTTTCGTGTCGCATTGATGCTGCAAGAAACCGCTGCCATCGCTCCAGTGAGCCTTACACATTCCCGACCAGTGCAAGGGCTCCCCTTTAGGATGGCCAAAGATTGTCAATTCCGCGCCTTCCTGCGTCGTCTGACTTAAATCAAAGGGCACCGCAACGGGTGGCGCCGGATCAACTTTTAAAATGGCATAATCAAGATCACCTTCCACCTTTCGTTCCACCACTTCAAGACAACGGGAAACGAGATAAGGATCGTGACGATAACGATAGCCCCACGCAATGCTGAGTGTTTGACAGTCTTGCGCCGTGTTGGTGTTCGTCGCCGCTTGCACGCAATGGCCCGCTGTTAAGGCTATTCCTTGCCCCACATGAAAGACAGTGCAGTCGCCGGTGAGTTTGCCGATGCCATCAAAGAGGTTATGGTAAGTGGCTGGCACGCCGCTCTCTTCTTCCAACACAACGGTCTGTTCGTCGGAGCCAATAACAACGTCCAATTTGGAGGAGACAGAGTTGTTATCACCGCATCCTATTTGTGCTGCTATGACAAAAAGCAGCCCCCAACGGAGGGAATCTCGACACATACGTCATCTCTTTATTTGTGTAGGATGATGCGACCATTCGGTGATCTAAATTCAACTTAAACTATTTCTGACTGGCCGGATAGTCAAAACGAAGTATCGGGTAAAATTTGCGCCGCCTAAAATGAAAAACGCGACCCACTGGGGTCGCGCCTTTCTTTTCGTTTTCGCTCTTATTTTATGTGAAAGACAAGTTTCCCATCTTTATCCACGTCAACGAGGAGCTTACTGTCAGGCTTCAATTCGCCCGCAATCAGCTTGCGTCCAATCTTCGTCTCCAATTCTTTTTGGAGATAACGCTTGAGTGGGCGCGCGCCGTACACGGGATCATAGGCGTTTTTCGCAATGGCTTCCCGCGCCGCGTCGCTAATGTCCAACGCGATGTTCTGCTCCCGGAGTCGATCGGAGAGATGACGGGCAAGAATTCCCACGATCTCTTTGATCTGACTTGTCTGCAATGGCTTAAACAGGACAATGTCATCCACACGATTGAGAAACTCAGGGCGGAAGTGCGTCCGTAAATCCTTCAGCACCGTTTCCTGCACCTTGGGCGGAATCATGCCGTTTTTATCGATGCCCTCGATCAGATACTGTGAACCGATGTTACTCGTCATGATGACGATGGTATTTTTGAAATCCACCGTGCGACCTTGGTTGTCCGTTAAGCGGCCGTCATCCAGGATCTGCAACAAGATGTTAAACACATCCGCATGGGCCTTTTCGATCTCATCAAACAAGATCACGCTGTAAGGTTTACGTCGCACCGCTTCCGAGAGCATGCCCCCTTCTTCGTAGCCCACGTATCCTGGAGGCGCCCCGATCAATCGCGAGACCGCATGCTTTTCCATGTACTCGGACATATCGATGCGAATCAGATTGTCTTCCGTGTCAAAGAGGGTTTCCGCCAAAGCTTTCGCCAGCTCTGTCTTACCCACACCCGTTGGTCCTAAGAAAATAAACGATCCGATCGGACGTTTCGGGTCTTTAATACCCGAGCGCGCACGGATAATGGCATCCGCCACCGCATCCACCGCCTCATCCTGCCCCACCACGCGCGCGTGAAGCGCATCGTCCAAGTGCAGCAATTTTTCTTTTTCACCTTCCATCAAACGAGTCACGGGAATTCCCGTCCAACGGCTCACGATCACGGAAATCTCTTCATCCGTGACTTCCTCGCGAAGCATCGCGGAATCTTTTCCCTGAATCTCCGCCTCGGCGTCATGCAGCTGCTTCGTCAGATTGGGAAGAACGCCGTGGCGCAGCTCCGCCGCTTTGTTGAGGTTGTAGTCACGCTCCGCCGTTTCAATCTCGTGACGAGTTGCTTCAATCTTTTTACGCAGGCCCTGTACCTGCCTTAATGCGCCCTTCTCTTCCTCGTACTTCGCGCGCTTCACTTTGAGTTGATCGCGCATTTCCGCGAGTTCTTTCTGCAGAGCCTCAAGGCGACGCTTACTCGCGTCGTCCCGCTCTTTTTTCAACGCCGCTTCTTCAATCTCAAGGCGCATCACCTGACGTTGCAGCATATCGAGATCACTTGGCGCGGAATCGATTTCCGTACGAATCATCGCGCTCGCTTCGTCGATCAAGTCGATGGCTTTATCCGGCAAAAAACGATCCGAGATGTAACGATTGGACAGCGTCGCCGCCGCCACGATCGCGTTATCGGTAATGCGAATGCCGTGGAAAATTTCAAAACGCTCTTTCAGTCCGCGCAAGATGGAGATCGTGTCTTCCACATTTGGCTCATCCACCATCACCGGCTGAAAGCGTCGCTCAAGAGCCGCGTCTTTCTCAATGTATTTACGATATTCGTCCAACGTCGTGGCGCCAATGCAGTGCAACTCACCGCGGGCCAGCATCGGCTTCAGCATGTTGCCGGCATCCATCGATCCTTCCGCTTTTCCAGCGCCGACAATCGTATGCAACTCGTCGATGAAAAGAATGATGCGTCCTTCCGAAGATTTGACTTCCGTCAGGACGGCCTTCAAGCGTTCCTCGAATTCACCGCGAAATTTCGCCCCCGCAACCAATGCCCCCATATCAAGAGCGACAATGGTTTTATCCTTCAACCCTTCAGGAACGTCGCCACGCACGATGCGCAACGCCAAACCTTCCACGATCGCGGTCTTACCCACACCAGGCTCACCAATAAGCACGGGGTTGTTTTTGGATTTGCGACTAAGGATACGAATCACGCGGTTGATCTCATCATCGCGACCAATCACGGGATCGAGTTTTCCTTCCCGCGCCCGCTTCACTAAATCCGTACCGTATTTCTCTAAAGCTTCGTACGTTGCCTCGGGATTATTAGAACTCACTCGTTGATTCCCCCTAATATGTTGCAACGCCTCGGCGACTTTGTCCGGCGTCACATTAAATTCCTTCAGCACGCGCCCAGCGCCCGTGGACGTTCCTTCCTTAACCATCTCGAGAAAAAGATGCTCCGTGGAGAGATACTCGTCCTTCATCTGTTCCGCGTTTTTTTCCGCCTTGCGAATAATTTCCGCCAGCGGACGCGAGAGATAGACTTGGTCCGCTCGGTAGCCGGAACCCGATACACGCGGAAGTCTGTCCACTGCGGTTTTCGCCATTTGAATGATTTGCGGCAAGGGTACATGCATGCGAGTAAGAATCCGCGGAACAATGCCTTCGTCTTGCGTTAAAAGCGCCAGCAACAAATGATCTGACTCAATGGATGTCTGGCCATGCTCAATAGCTAAGTCGTGAGCTTTATTCAAAGCTTCCTGGGTTTTTTGTGTCATTTTTTCGAGATTCATAAACGCCCCTCCTGGCTCTTAGGGATAAACTGGGGCCGAAGTGGGCCTTGTCAAGCAGCGTAACCTCATAAAAAGAGCAAGGCTTATGCCAGACAGCCGGATGATCGCGGCAACATCGCGAAAAGAGTGTCTCTTTCTTTCTAAAGAAGGGGGGCCAATAATCGCACGAGCTTCATGGGAAAGTTATGCCACAAAGAATCATTTTCATGGCTGGGCTGCAATTCGATGGAATCAGCGAAATCGGCTTCCAGCATCGCCATGGTTTCCGTGGCCATGGTGCGATCGTGAACCAATAAGGCCGTTTCAAAGTTGAGATACATCGAGCGGTTATCAAAGTTACTCGTGCCAAGAACAGCCAACTCGCCA
>CAYOJQ010000011.1:0-90011 GCA_964404325.1 uncultured Oligoflexales bacterium | reverse complement strand
TTTACCTCCGGTCAATGTGAGCTGGTTACACAAAATTCAGGACACTCCCTAAAAACGAAATGACCCCAAATAGTCTATTTCCGGAATCCTAACGCGAGGGCGTTAATTTCTTTCCGCGGGGAGGGAGTTTTCGACGACCAGGGTCCTGATCCGTCACAATGCGATTGACGGTAATGTGAGCATAACCGCTGAAGAACGGTTTTTCCTCATGGGTTGCGTCATCAATACGGATGCTGCCTTGAGCCTGGGTGTCGTGTTCACCGGTAAGCAGCCAGGCAAGAGTTGTATTGAGTGCGTTAGCGAGTTTTCGCACGGCAACATAATCATTGGGCGAGCTGCCGCCGCGCCAATTCTGAATCGTTGAAACCGCCACGTTTGCAACTTTAGCGGCTTCCCGCACGGTCATGCCGTGTTCTTTCATCAAATCATTTAAATTACGAGCAAAGATGCTTTTCTGACTCATTCCCAATCCAAAACACTGCGAATATAAATCGACTTGGGATCAAGTCATGTGCGGTCTACCGCGCACATCGGCAATATAGCAACTTCAAAATTAATTTCGATGAGAAACCGAGATTATTTCCAACTTCTGCTTTGAACATCAGGTTTCCGATTTTCCAAACCCTTCGGAGTCTGTTTCATGGAAGATTTTGGTGGCTGAACCGGTTTGTAAGAAGTCTTTTTTATAGACTTAACTGACGATTGCGTTTGTTTGCTGACGTGCTTTTGCGTCTTCGGCTCCGCCTTAATGCCCAAAATGGTGAGATCGAGTTTTTTCTTGATTCGACTTGTAACACTGCCATTACTCGCGGCTTCCCGCGGTCCAGATTTTTTCACACGGGCTTTTTCGCGAGCAGCGAGTCGCATTTCCGCTTGGATCTCGGAGAATGAGCGGCGCATGTCGCGGCTAAAAGCGTCTTTTTTTCCGCTTACATTAACAACCCAACCTTGCCAATCAACCTTCTCATTCACGGTGTGAGTTACACCATCGTAAAATCGTTGCGCGAGTTTGTAGGAATAAAAACCACTCGCACCCACTAAAAACAGCATCATAAAAACAGAAACATAAAATCGGTTCACGGGACGTTGCGCGAGCGCTTGAATTCCCTTGGGTCGTCGCGGTGTCGAGCGTTGCAACATCATGAGGGTGCGTTTGCCAATGTTCAGTTGAACTTTGGGATGCGCGTTGTTCATCTGCATGTCGTAGCGGATAGTGTCTTTGGAAAGAATGTCGCGCAGACGATCACGGATTTTTCCGTGTTTCGCGAGAAGGCGCTTGGAATCATCCGGGGTGAGGACGAGTCGCTGGGTCGCGATCTTAGCTGGACTTCTGACCACCTTTTTCGTGGTTTTAAGGAGAGCATCAGCCTTTGAGGCTTTTTCCGCACGCTTAGTCATGGCAACAATTCCGTTTCAGCAAGAGGAGCAGCAACAACAACTTATAGAGTAAAAGCGACAGACCCTTGGGTCTGCGCCCTCCCTTGAGCAAGACGGGTGCCAAAATACGAGAGAAAAAAGAGTGAAGTGCTTTCGATGGTTAGCGACGCCGACGAACATATGATTCTGTCAAACGTTTTGACACCGCATAATCTTTGTAAATCATCCCAGAAAATTACCTTCTCTAAGTAGGCGAAAGAGCGATGAAAAAATCAAAGTCTTATGGGCAGGGTTATTGCACCCGATATTTTCTGTGAACGCTACTTATTCTAGTCGTACGTTTCTTGATGTGGGGCACCTATGAGTCGGAACCTTTATCTATCCGTGGGAGCATTGTTTGTCGCGGGATTGCTCGCGGCTTGCGGAGCCACTCAATTCTCTGGCGGGGACGGCGTTAAGCGTCGTGGCAATATTGTAAATGCCAATTCCCAACCCGGCAGCGCTAAGGGTTCTGACGCTCATAAAGGTGGCGCTGATGGAAGCGACGACGGATCTGCTTCGGGTGGTTCTTCCAACGGCGGTTCCGGAAGTGACGCCGAAGGTGGTGCATCACCGAACGGCGGATCTGGTTCCGGAAGTGGCGGCGGCAACGGCGGGTCGGATGGTTCCGGCACGAGCGGAGCCCCTGGTGGCGCAACAGGTGGCGCGGGATCCGGCGGCGGTTCCAACGGTGGCGAAGGCAACGGTAGCAATACCGGCGGCACCAACACAGGTGGTGGCGGCGGTGGCAGTGATACAGGTGGAACAAATACCGGCGGTGGTGGTGGCGGTAGCAATACAGGCGGAACAAACACCGGCGGTAGCAACACCGGCGGTACCAATACAGGTGGTGGCACGAACACCGGCGGTAGCACCAACCCAGATGGTGGAACCACTCCTCCATTGCCAAGCCCAACGACACCGGTGCCAACCGACTGTCAGCCGCAAAAAATTCTTATTCTTGATTTCAAGTCCGGCTGGTGGGCAGGTGACGGTGGTAACACGTTCGCGGCGCTCATTAAGAATGAGTTAGTGACCGCGTGTCCTAACGCAGCATCAACAGTTGAGTATCATCACATTCTGAAACAAAACACGCCCGCGAAGTTTTATAACGACGCAGCCTTCGCTTACACGCAGGTTTGGGTGCTTTCAGGTTCAACGGCGGATAGCTGGGATATCGATCCCAACCATGCGGGACTCACTGACGTCGTGAATCAAATTAAGGCGAAAAAACCCCGCCTCTTCCTTGGCGCTGGTTTTGGTTCGATCGACCATAGCAACAGAGTTGCGAAAGATGCGTTGGGTGTAACACCGTTCGCGACGGCACATCGAACCAGCAGCGTATTGGAAGTGGCATCGAATGGCTCGAACTTGACCATCTTAAATCGCACAACGCCGTCGGCAACAGGCAGTCTGTTCACCGGTGTGAGTGGCTCGATTCCCGACGCGGTGAAAGCGGGTTCTGTGTCTGCTTACAGCGATGAGTTGTTATCTGTGAGTGGCCTCACGGTATTGTCGCAGTGCAACATGAAGAGCGGTGGACCGAAAAACTGCATCGGTACAGCGCAAATCGGCGGCATGAATGTCGTCTTTGATTCAGGCTTACAGCGCTTCTACGCGGCCTATAAGAGCGGCGAAGAAGGAGTGAAACAATACTTACGTAATATTGTGCGCGTGCTTTCAAAATAAAGCGGCTACGGCGCGGATAAAATGGCCCTCTTTAATACTCTAAAACTATTGTGGAAACCTTTGTAAAGTAAGGTTTCCACGGTGGTCTGACCGATAAATTGATGGAACGGTTAGTCATTACCTGATTGGGGGCATCTTCATGCGTCACCAAACCAACGTTTTGTTGGGAGCCTTTGCGATTGTCGGTCTTTTGACCGCCTGCGGGGGCAACACTTTCGCGGACTCTGACGCTAAGGCGAAACGTCGCGGCGCGGACGCGGGAGCAAATAGCGGTGATCTAAATGGTGCCGATGGTTCCGGTACATCAAACGGAAACGGTTCAGGCGCCGATGGTTCTAACGCAAACGGTAAACCGGGGTCGGGAAGTGGTTCCGCGGCCTCGGATAGTATTTTCGGTTCCGGTGTTGGTAGCGCCAGTTCTGGTGGCGCAGGTAACGGTGGCTCCGGCGGCAGCGGAAGTGGAGGCATTGGTGATGGTGGCTCCGGCGGCAGCGGAAGTGGAGGCATTGGTAATGGTGGCTCCGGAGGCAGCGGAAGTGGGGGCACCGGTAACGGTGGCTCTGGCGGCAGCGGTACGGGCGGTACTGGTAACGGTGGTTCCGGAGGCAATGGCACTGGCGGTACAGGACCTGGCGGTGGTGGCGGCTCAGGTAACACGGGCAGCACCAACAACAACGGTGGTGGTGGCGGAAGCAATAATATTCCAAACAACCCGCTACCAACGGATTGTCAGCCACAAAAAATTCTTATCCTCGACTTTAAATCAGGCTGGTGGGCTGGTGATGGTGGTTCGACCTTCTCCAATCTTGTCAAAGGTGAAATCACCACAGCTTGTCCAAAAGGTGAGTCGTCCGTTGAGTATCACCACATCTTAAAAACAAAAACACCTTCGGTGTTCTATAACGACGCTTCTTTTGGTTACACGCAGGTTTGGGTGCTTTCAGGTTCAACGGCGGATAACTTGGATATCGATCCCAATCATCCCGGTTTGCTGGACGTGACTGCGAAGATCAAAGCCAAAAAGCCGAGGCTATTCTTAGGCGCGGGATTTGGTTCGATCGACCATAGCAACAAAGTAACCATGGATGTGTTTGGCTTTAATGCTTTCGCAACTGGATTTAAGTCAGACGATATTTTGACGATCGCACACAATGGTACCAACGTATCCATCATCAATCGTGCGACACCGTTCGGTCAAGGTAACCTTTTCACCGGTGTGGGTGGCTCCATTCCAGATGCGATCCGTGCCTCTGGCTCGGGTGGAACGGATGCTTACAGCGATGAGTTGATGTCATTCAACGGACTCACCGTTCTGTCGAAGTGCACCATGAAAAGCAACGTGCAGGCGAGCTGCATTGGTGTTGCGCGCATCGATAGCATAAACATTGTCTTTGATTCAGGATTGCAGCGCTTTTACGCCGCTTACGTCAGCGGTGAAGAGGGTGTGAAACAGTACCTTCGCAATATAGTGCGAGCTCTATCGCTTTAACTCATACGAAGCCACGGAAACTCCACTGAAGGATCTCTTCAGTGGAGTTCTTTTATGAACTCATCGCCAGCTTTAATGGATTTTTCCATGTCTTGAATAAGCGAGCCGATATCTTTTTCAATCGACACCATTTCTTTTCTAAGTGAACCGAGAGCCTGCGCATTAAGGTTGTGTTTTAAGTAGATGGTTTGATCGTGAAGGCGAATCATAACCGGTTCCACACGCTTTTCCGCTTGATGCATGGCCTTGAGCATTTTCTCGTAGCGCTCTTTGCTTTCACGGAGTTTGGTTTTGCTGTCGGCGCGGTAGGTTGGGTTGCTGAGAGTTTTTATTTCCGCGTCCCACTCTTCGAATAAATCACCACCCACTTTTTCAACCCGGTCAATGCGCTTGCGTACCGCTTCGGCTTGCTTTTGCGCATCGTCGTAGGAGTCTTGCATGCGATAGTAGGATTTTTCCAACTTACTGCTATCGAGGCCGTAAAGTTCTTTGATCTGTGTCAGAGCGTCTTTGAGTTCTTCTTGAAGTTCCTGCTGGTCTTCCTTGGCGTCTTCAACACGGTCACGCAAAAGGTCGCGCTTTTGTTTTCCGAGCTTCTCCCATGTGTCGTAATAAATCGTCGTGCAACTCATTAAGAGAGACGCACACAATCCCACCCAAAAAGATTTCCCTAAAAAGAACACGAACAACTTCTCCTTTTATGACGCAGCAGCCTCATAACATGGGTGACCATATTGGTAAATTGGAGAAGAGGGCGACTCTTTCACAGGATGTAAAAGAGTCGCTGGTGCGAATCCTAGTCGCGGAGAACGGAAATGGGACGGCACCGTACGTTGCATGCGCCAAAACCAGGCCGTCCCGGGCCCCAGCCACTTCGCCGGCAAGCAATTAAGGCTCGATCACGTGCGCGCCACTCAGAACGATCCACGACGGAAAACGTGCGACCTCTAAAACCCTTGCTGGCGATACATTCAAATGCTCTTGGACCATGCCCCCATCCTGGTCCCCAACCAGGGCCAGGACCTCTGGGGGGCGGTGGTGGATCCGCAAATGCGGCAGAAGACAGAAGCACGGTGAGTGCCAATAAGACTGATTTCATGACGATCCCTCCTCGGTAAGTGTGCAGCCGAGTAGGACCTTCAAAGAGAGTGCCAGCAAAAATTAGGATTCAGATGTAGGCTGTTGTTCCGCATCGAGAAAACTTTTCAGTGCGACAGCGACGGATTCCTTCATGCCTTTGACGGTGGTGAGTTGGTCGATGCTCGCATTCTGGATGGCGTTTATCGATCCGAATGTCTCCAATAAACGTTTGCGCAGCGTCGGGCCAATGCCAGGAACTTGATCCAAGAGGGAGACCTGCAGTGTTTGGCTTCGTTTCTTGCGATGAAACGTGATGGCAAAACGATGCGCCTCGTCGCGTAGCTGTACTAACAATCGGTAAGATGGCGTGCCTTCCCGCAATGGCAGAGCTGTTTCCGCCCCAGGTAAAAAGACGCGTTCGTGAGTTCGCGCGGGCGCTTGTGTCCAGTCGCGGTCCTTTTTGTCAGTGCGACTTTTCGCGAGACCCACAATGGTTGTGTCAATCTCGGGGAATTCTCGTTTGGCTTTAAGAGCGGCGTTGAGCTGGCCCTTACCGCCGTCGATCACCAGAAGATCGGGAGCATCGCCATCCGCGACAGCTCGTTGCAGACGCCGGCGCACCACTTCCTCGATGCTAGAAAAATCATCGGGGGAATCCGTGACGGACCGGATGTTGTAAAGCCGGTAAAAATCCTTGGCGGGTTTACCATCGACAAAACACACATTGGAGGCGACGATGGCACTCGCCTGCATGTTGGAAATGTCGATGCACTCCATGCGCTCGGGGAATCGATCCAACTTTAAAGTTGATTGCAGTTCCTCGAGAGCCACGCGGCCCTTTTTCTGCGTGTCGTCTTTTTGTTCCAGATAATGCCGTGCGTTCTTTTCCGCGAGGGCCATCAACTGCCGTTGTTCCGCATTGCTGGCCACATGCGTTTTTGTGCTGGGCGCGCTTTCGCCACTAATGGCCTGAATGAGTTGATCGCTGTCTTCAATCGTAAAGGGCAGCACAATCATGCTCGGCAGCATGCGATGGTCATAATACTGAAGAATAAATGAGTGCAAAGACTCTTCAGGGGTTTCCACTTGTTTGGCGACGACGAAGTTTTCACCACCCACAACAACGCAGTTACGCACCATTGTGACATGGAAAGAAAATTTTTCATCCGCTTCGTGGATGGCGATAACATCCGCATCGTCCGTGTCGCGGACCACCACGACTTGTTTTTCGGCGATCTTTTGTAAGGCGAAAATTTGATCGCGGTAAGAAGCGGCATGCTCGTAGCGCTCCTGCTTTGCGGCCTCTTTCATCTTCTGCTGGAGCTCATGCACGAGCTTGCGATTTTTACCTTCCAGCAACGCCACGGCGTTTTTCACCATGAACACATATTCGTTCCGGTCCACGGGTTTTGTGCATGGAGCCAAACACATTTTGATGTGGTAGTAGTTGCACGGCCGCTGCGTGTTGGCGAATTCGTGGCGCGAGCAGCGGATCAGGGGAAAGATGCGCATCACGGTGTGAAGCATCGTCCAAAGAATGCTTGGGTTCGCAAAGGGGCCGACGTAAGTGGCGCCATCCTCCTTGCGACGTCGTACTTTTTCCAAGCGTGGCCAGGTTTCGTTGAAATCCACGCGGATAAACGGAAACTCTTTATCGTCACGCAAAAGAATGTTGTAGCGCGGCTTATGATGTTTAATGAGCGTGCGCTCAAGAAGAATGGCTTCAATCTCATTCTTTGTGAGCATCAGTTCAAAGTCACGGATGTCCGCGACGAGCGCGCGCGTTTTTATCGTGTGGTCTTTGCTCTGGAAGTAGCTGGTCACGCGACTCTTGAGATTCTTTGCTTTTCCCACATAAATAATAGTCCCCTTGACGTCTTTCATGAGATAGACGCCCGGTTCTTTCGGGAGAAAACGCAGTTTTTCAACCAAACTCATTCAAGGGCCTGTTCTTCGCCAAAACGTAGCAGCAGCTCTTTCAAAGCAGCAAGAAGGTCGCGGAGTTCCGCGGCTGTTTCGAAATCTAAATCTTTTGCCGCTTTTTGCATTTCCTTATTTTTTTGCCGGATGAGCTTATCCAGTGTCTTGGCGTTGGTGATTTTGTACTTCTTGAGAAGTGTGTCGCCTTCAAGGGTTGATTTTTCCGGAGTGTCGCTTGCCAAGCCGTAAATCTCTCTAAGGCCCGGCTGCATTTTTTTCACGATCGTCTGCGGAACAATGCCCTCCTTCTCGTTGTATTCCTGTTGGATGCGGCGGCGACGGTTTGTCTCTTCGATAGCCAAGCGCATGTTCTCAGTAGTTTTATCGCCGTAGAAGATCACGCGTCCCTGCGCGTTTCGCGCCGCGCGGCCGACGGTCTGGATAAGGGAGGCGCGAGAGCGAAGAAAGCCTTCTTTATCCGCATCCGTCACGGCAACGAGCGCCACTTCCGGGAGGTCGAGTCCTTCGCGTAGAAGGTTTATCCCAATCAGCACATCGTAAATTCCTTTGCGAAGATCACGCAGGATCTCCACGCGCTCAAGGCTGTCCACATCCGCGTGGAGGTAACAGACTTTGACTCCGAGCTCGCGGTAGTAAGCGGAAAGATCTTCCGCCATGCGTTTTGTCAAAGTCGTGATGAGAACGCGATAACCAGCCTCGACCGTCTTGCGGATTTCGCCATAAAGGTCATCCACCTGATTTTTTGCGGGGCGCACTTCGATAGGAGGATCAATGAGCCCTGTGGGGCGGATGATTTGTTCGACAAATTTTCCACCCGACACTTCCATCTCATAGACGCTCGGTGTCGCCGATACGTAAAGAAGAGAGGATGAGCGCTGGAGGAACTCCTCGAAATTGAGGGGGCGGTTATCCAGGGCGGCCGGCAGGCGGAAGCCGTAATTCACCAACGTTTCCTTGCGCGCTCTGTCGCCCCGGTACATGCCGCGGACCTGCGGCACCGTGATGTGGCTCTCATCTAGAATAATAAGAAAGTCGTCCGGGAAATAATCGAGCAGCGTCGGGGGCGGCTCGCCAGGAGCCTTTCCGGTTAAGTAGCGAGAATAGTTTTCGATTCCAGGGCAAAAACCAAGCTCTTCCATCATTTCGACATCGTGCATGGTGCGCTGCTCCAGCCGCTGGTATTCCACCATCTTTCCAAGGGCTTTGAGCTCTCGGAGGCGAATACCTAGGTCTTTAAGGACCTCGCGCACCACAGCCTTCATATCCCCCTTTTCCGTCAGATAGTGGCTGTTTGGGTAGATGGAGAGCGCTTGCGCCTCCTGTTTTGGTTTTCCAGTGAGAGCGTCGATCAGCTGAATGGATTCGATTTCATCACCAAAAAACTCAACACGGATGGCTGTGTCACGTTGATGAGAAGGCAGGAGATCCACCACATCGCCACGAACGCGGAAGTTTCCGCGTTGAAGCTGAACGTCGTTGCGTGTGTATTGAATACCGACCAAGCGGCCAAGAAATTCATTGCGTCCCATCTCCATGCCGCGTTCGAGCGACACCACCTGTTTGGCGTAACCTTCCGGCGAGCCAAGGCCGTAGATACAGCTGACACTGGCGACAATGATGACGTCGCTACGCTCGAAAAGCTGGCGTGTCGCGGCATGGCGCATTTTGTCGATGTCGTCATTGATGGCGGAATCCTTGGCAATGTAAGTGTCCGTGCCAGGGATGTAGGCTTCTGGTTGATAGTAGTCATAGTAGCTGATGAAGAAGCCAACGGCGTTGTTGGGAAAAAACTCTTTCAATTCAGTAAACAATTGTGCGGCGAGGGTTTTGTTTGGCGCCATCACCAGTGTGGGCTTGTTAACCTTGGCGATCACATGAGCCATGGTAAAGGTCTTGCCCGACCCGGTGACGCCCATTAAAACCTGGTGTTTTTCTCTGTTTGTGACGGATCGCGCGATGGCTTCAATGGCTTGTGGCTGATCGCCTCGGGGAGGAAATGGAGACACAAGATCGAACGTTTCACTCACACTCATGCCCTCCTCTGACATCCGCGGAAAAAATATCCGGCCGACACATTTCATCCCACTTACAATCACAAAGCTTCATTAATTTCTTTTTTTTTGAAAAAAAAACAGCGATTATGAAAATTGCCTAAAATGATTGGCGGAGTTTGGGAATTGTGTTATTTCTGTCGCTCCAAAATGCGAACATATTTGGCTGTCGCGCAACAAGGATACTGTGATTGTGAATTCCGCTAAGAGGAGGCTGTCTTTGGCTGGACGTCGCTGGTCTGTCTTGCCCACCGCAAGACTTATTTTCTTTGCCTTGATTATTTCTGCCGCATCAACAGCCTGTAAAGGAAATCACCCGTGGACGGGTTGGTGGACTCCAGGTGATACCGTCGAGAATGTTGGTTACAATCCACCCCAGCCGGTTGAGAAATTTAGCCACAAGATTCACGCGGGTGATAGGCAGATTCCTTGTCAATATTGCCACTCGAGTGCGCGTCGGTCCCAGACCGCGGGTATTCCTCCCATGAACGCCTGTATTGGATGTCATAAGTTCGTGAGAACGGACTCTGCACCCATTCAAAAACTTACCCAACAGTTTGAAGCAAAAGAACCCGTTGAGTGGGTCAAGGTGCATGACATGCCTGATTTCGTTCGTTTCTCTCACGAGCCGCATATTCGTGCCAATGTGGATTGCTCCACATGCCACGGCGATGTTGCCAAGATGGATACGGCGAAGCAGGTTGCGCCAATGCAAATGAGCTGGTGTATCGACTGCCACGTGCAGAAGGGCGCGCCAACATCTTGCTTCACCTGCCATTATTAATCTGCGGCACCGGACTTTTTGCGCTATTTGACGACAACGGGAGATGAAAACCTCTATGAGTTTGCACACCGACAAGGATTTGGAACGGCTCGAGAATAATAAGGAAGTCATCGAACGCTCTCCACTTGAGCCACTCGATGCTCCTGTGAAAGCGATTGAGAATGGGCCGCTTTACCGCGCCGTTGAGGAAGTGATGCCGGAGCTTAGCGAGGCTTGTGATGAGCCCGCGGTTCTTTCTGAATCTCTCAACGACGACGACAAGCTGCCCGTTGACCGGCGCGATTTTATGCGCCTCTTCAGTGCCGGCGCGATTTTAGCCTCAACAGCTTGTGTGCGCCGCCCTACAGAAAAAGCAATCCCCTACGTAACCCAACCCATTGACCAAGTTCCTGGTAAACCCGTTCACTACGCGACAACGTGCGGCGAGTGTGCGAGCGGTTGTGGTTTTGTGGTGAAGACTCGCGAAGGTCGCGTTGTAAAAATCGAAGGAAACCCACAGCATCCTTTGAGCCAGGGCTCGACGTGTGCGTTGGGTCAATCGGGTGTACAGGCCCTCTATCATCCAGATCGTCGCGCCACGCCGTTGATCCGTTTTGGCAACAACCGCGCGGGCGAAGCCTCTTGGGATGATGTGTTCGAGCGTTTGGCCGCGGTCCTCAAGGACGCGAAGAACCCTGCGATCATGGCGAGCGGCTCTACGGGTAACCGCAATGAATTTTTCCGTCAGTTCCTCAAGAACATCGGCGGCAAGCCGGAAAGTCTCTATATCTACGAGAGCCAGACCCTTTTCTCTGAATTGGCGGCTGCTCACAAGGCTGCGTTCGGTGTGGATGGCATTCCGCGCACGGAACTTCGCAACGCCGATTTCATCGTTGGTGTTGGCGCCGAGTTCCTCGATGTCGGTATTTCAACTGTTTACGAAACGAAGAGCTGGTCCGCTGGACAAGCCTTTCGTCATGGCGCCAAAGGTCGCATGATTCAGTTTGAATCTCGCCTGACCAACACCGGTGCGAAAGCGTCGCAGCGTTATCCCATTGTTCCAGGTGATGAGTTAGCGGTGTTGTTGGCGCTCTGCGAAGCCCTTGCGAAAGAAAGCGGTCTTAAAGCGTCCGCGGCGGAAGTTGCGGAGATCAACAAAGTTGTTTCCCAACAAGCGCAGCGCATCAGCGAGATGAAGTCACGACTGAAATTTGACGATGTCATCTTCTCAGCTCTCGCAAAAGACTTGCTCACGAAACGCTCCATCGTCATGGCTGGCGGCAGCGGTGCGAACGACGAAAACAGCACGCTCGTCCAGATGGCAGCCATCATGGCGAACGTGATGATTGGCGCTTACGGCAAGACTCTGTCCTTCGACAAAGGTTGGATGAACAGTCCCGTGAAGCCAGGCGATCTCGCTCGTTTCTTCAAAGACGCATCCGGCATTGATGCCTTGATCGTGGTCGATACGAACCCCGCGTTCACGCTTCCCGCGACTTCGGGCATTAAAGATGTTCTCAAAGGCATTCAGACTGTTGTTTCCATTCAGTCCATGCCCTGTGAAACCGATGAGTACGCAACGTTTGTCCTCAACGGTAATAACTACCTCGAGTCTTGGGGTGACGAACACACGGTTGCTGGTTTCTGGTCATTGCGACAACCAAGCATGCGCGCCTTCACCAACAGCCGCCAGGCGGAAGATATTCTTCTTTGGACGGCGGCGGCGATGAACAAGCCTATGGGCTATCGCGAATACCGTGACTTCCTCATGGAGAAGTGGAAACCGGTTCATAAGCTCGTTGGCGCGGAAGTGGATTTCGATACATTCTTCAAAGCCGTTCAGCGTCGTGGTTTCGTCGGTAAATTGGAAGAGCGCGGCATGCCAAAAATGGGCGGTGTTGCGGCACAATTCAAACCTTCGGAAACAAAAGCAGCCGGCTTGAAACTTGTTGCTCACTTGGACAACAACCTCATCGATGGCCGCGGTGCCGACCGTCCTCTGTTGCAGGAAGCCGGCGACGCGATGACATCAATCGCATGGGATACATGGGTTGGTATCAACCCAAACAAAGCCAAGGAACTCGGCTTGCGCTACAACGATGTTGTGCGTGTTGAAGGTCCTGGTGGAAGTTTTGAAGCCTCCATTTACCCGTTTCCTGGTTTGCACCCGGACACGATCGCGGTGCCGCGCGGAAATGGTCACGTCAAGGGTATCAGCCGAGCGACGGATGGTATTGGTGTGGACCCACTTGTCGCGCTCGCGAGCGTGAAGGATGTGGTCACTGGTGATTTCAGCACGTCCGGTCAAAGCGTGAAACTTGTGAGCCTCGGTCGTAAGAATCGTTTGGCTGCAATGCAGAAGAGCGGAGATCTCGGTAACCGTACAGACATCGTTAAAACGATAAGTCTCGCGCAAGCGCGTGCGGGTGAGGGTAAGACGAAAGATCTCGACGCTGTTCCCGACCTTTATGGGGATCTTTACAAGGACGCGGCTTACCGCTGGGGTATGTCCATCGACTTGGATAAGTGTACTGGCTGTTCGGCTTGTTACGTGGCATGTTCCGTCGAGAACAACGTACCAACGGTCGGTCGCGAACAAGTTCTTCTTGGCCGCGAAATGCACTGGATTCGCACGGACCGCTACTTCGCGGGTTCTGTCGACAACCCAACTGTCATGCTTCAGCCCATGTTGTGCCAGCACTGTACCCACGCCCCTTGCGAGGCGGTGTGTCCGGTATTCGCCACAACACACGACGAAGAAGGCATCAACTCTCAGACTTATAACCGCTGTGTAGGTACCCGTTACTGCGCCAACGCTTGTCCATACAAGATTCGTCGCTTTAACTGGTTCACTCACAAGTGGAACATCATGGGTGAAAACCCACTCGATCGTAACCCACGCGCTCTGAACCCGGATGTAACGGTTCGTACCCGCGGTGTTATGGAGAAATGTACATTCTGTATCCAACGCATCCGCGATGCGAAACATGCCGCGAAAGAGCGTGGCGGTTCCAACGCAAAAGTTATGGACGGCGAAATTCGCGTGGCTTGTGAACAAGCCTGTCCAAGTGATGCGATTATTTTCGGAAACCTTTTGGATCCGCAAAGCCGCGTGTCGCAGTTGCGCCGTGATAACCGCGCTTACCTCGCCCTTGGCGGCGAGCCAGAGCATGGTCACTACGGTATCAAGACTCTGCCAAACGTGAGTTACCTCGCCATCGTTAGTAATGATGGAACCGAAACTTCAGCAATGAAGGGACACGGTGAGGATCAAGGAGCGGCTGACCCTCATGGTCACGGCGGAAACGAAAGCGGACAAGAGCACGGACACGAATAGTACCAATTTGGATTGTCGACATAGGCTGGAGCGAGCTTCATGAGCGAAGATTTTAAGTGGAATAAGAGTATCTCTGACGTCAACAACGACGTCCTCACAAACTTGGAGAAGCCGCAGCCGGCTTATTACGTCGCCTGGACCATGGCGATCATCTGCTTGCTGATCGGTGCTTTCTGCTGGGGTTACGAGATTACATTCGGTATCGGTACGACGGGCCTAACGGCTCCGATCTACTGGGGTACGTTGATCACCAACTTCGTATTTTGGGTTGGTATTGGTCACGCGGGTACTTTAATCTCGGCGATCCTTTTCTTGTTCCGCGCCAAGTGGCGCAACACAGTTAACCGCAGCGCCGAGGCGATGACGGTTTTTGCTGTTATCACAGCCGGTCTTTTCCCGCTGATCCATGCGGGTCGCGTTTGGTTCGCGGCTTACTGGTTGATCCCACTCCCCAACACCAACAACCTTTGGGTTAACTTTCGCTCACCGTTGGTATGGGATGTTTTCGCGATCACCACATACTTAACCATCTCTCTCTTGTTCTGGTACATGGGCCTTGTTCCTGACTTGGCATCCATCCGCGACCGAACAAAAGGCGTTAAGCGTCTTGTTTACGGTATCCTTAGCTTTAACTGGCGCGGAACCGCGAAGCAGTGGCACCACTACGAAACTGGTTACGGTCTTCTCGCCGCTCTCGCCACGCCACTAGTACTCTCCGTACATAGTATCGTTTCTTGGGACTTTGCGATGTCGCTCCAACCGGGTTGGCATACAACAATCTTCCCACCATACTTCGTTGCCGGTGCGATTCTTTCAGGTTGTTCGATGGTGTACACCATCTTGATTCCAATTCGTAAAATGTTCCGTTTGGAAGACTTCATCACGACAGAACATCTCGAAGCTTGTATCAAGTTGACCCTTTTGACCTCGACAATCGTATTCTATGCATACGGCATCGAATTCTTCGTCGCTTGGTACAGCGGTAACGTTTATGAATGGGCGCTCTTCGAAAAACGCGCGATTGGTCCATATTCTTTCTACTTCTGGGTCATGACGTCTTGTAACTGTTTCTTCCCGCTTATCTGGTGGTCGAAGAAGATGCGCCGCAATATTGCCGTTTCTTTCGTCATCGCCGTTCTTATCAACGTGGGCATGTGGTTCGAGCGTTACAACATCATCATTTCTTCCCTGGCGGAAGACTTCATCCCAGGTTCTTGGGGACACTATCAGCCAAGCTGGATCGAGATAGGTTTGACCTTCGGTAGCTTTGGTTGGTTCTTCTTCTGGTTCCTGATTTTTGCGAAGAACTTTCCGATCATATCCCTGTCCGAGCTGAAGCTTATCATGCCGAAGCCATTGAACCCAAAACGCTCCAAGCAGCACTAAGAGGGGCATGAGACGATGTCTAAACGACCAAGTGGAATTTTAGCGGTTTTTCAGTACCTCGATGATTTGACGGACGCGATGGAGAAGATGCGCGCTCGTCCGGGGTTCGCGGGACACGAAGTTTTCAGTCCAACCTCTTATCATGAGATTGAGCACGCGGCTGATTTTGCTCCAAGTGCGGTTCGATGGTTCACGTTCTGCGGCGCTATGACAGGTACTTTCTTAGGTTTCTTCATGCCGCTCATGATGGACTGGGATTGGAATCTCGTTGTAGGCGGTAAGATTGGTGGCTGGCCATCTGTTATTGCTTACGTGGTGTTTGGTTTCGAACTTACGATTTTGTTGGGTGGTGTCGCGACGATCATCGGTATGTTGGTTATGTGTCGCATTCCCAACCCAGGCCAACGAATTATGGATCGCCGTTTCACGGATGACCGTTTTGGTGTCTTTGTTCCGGATGCGAGATTGGATGGCGAGCAGGCAAAGCTTCTCAAAGATTGTGGTGCGGAAGAGATTCGTGCCATTGAGGGGACGTGATGATGAATTCTATGCGTAACAAGTTAGCTGTTTCTTCGATCATGCTTTTGGCCGGCGGCTTGGGTGCTTGTAAAGTAAGCCCTAACGCGAACCCTCTCGATGATCACAACAAAGTTCAGTACATGCCGGACATGGTCGACGGTCCGACTGTAAAAGCTCAGGAAAGTTTTATTGATCCTCCTGATCATAGTGTTGCGACCAATGCGATTCTTTACCCAGCGACAGTCGAAGTTGCGGAAAAGGAATTTAAAAATCCTCTTCCCGCGAACGAACTCAACCTGGAGCGCGGTAAGCACTTTTTTGAGACCTACTGTCTTGTGTGCCACGGCCCTACCGGTGACGGTCAGAACAACTTGTTGGGTACAACCTACCCAGTGGGTGTTCCCGATATCGCGCGTCCTGACCTGGCGGTCCGCAAAGACGGTTTCTTCTTTATGAAAATTTCCCAAGGCGGACCGATGATGCCGGCCTACGGCTATGCCACCTCTCCGATTGAGCGTTGGCAGATCATCATGTACCTCCGCCAGCTGCAGAACAAGAAAGGATAGGTAGAGGACGTGAACTTAAATCATATCTACGAACAACGTTCGCAATTCTATCTGACCCCTTCCAGTACTGTGAAGGGGGCGATGATGGCCTTTCTTTTGATTGGTCTCATTACTTTGGGCTACGGTTTTAGTACCGGTCACGGCACGCAGGTGTGGGGGGCGATCCTCTTTAACGTCTTCTACTTCTTCGCTCTCGGGCTAGGCGGCATGGCTTTCGCAGCGATGCAGGACCTCATTGGCGCTGAGTGGGCGCGTCCTGTGAAGCGTATTCACGAGGGCTTCGGTGCTTTTGTGCCGGTGGCATTGGTGATCTTCACCTTCTACCTCTTCGCGGTTCTTGCGAATATTGGTGGTGCGGGAGAAGTTTACGGCTGGATCGCCGACCCAGAAAAAGTAGAGCATCTCTTCGGTAAAGGCTGGTGGTTGCGTCCCCGATTCATGGTGGGGCGTGATATTTTTGCTCTCGTGGTTATCACTTTGCTCGTGATGTGGCAGTACAAACAAGTTCTTCGCCGCGACATGGCTTTTGTAAATGGTAACCGTGACGAAGCACTTCGTTTGGGCGAAGAAAGCAAAGGAAAGCTCCGTCACTGGAGTGCTCCGATCCTGGTTGTTTACGGCCTGCTATTTAGCTTACTTGGCTTTGACCTTCTTATGTCTCTTGAACCCATGTGGTTCTCGACACTTTGGGGCGGCTGGTTGTTTTCGATCATGATGCAAACTCTTATGGCTGTTCTTTTGATCCTTATGTTTGCTCTAAAAGGATCGGTTATTGGTTCCGTCATGAGCCGTCAGCAGTTCCACGATGTGGGTAAGTTGCTACATGGTTTCACGGCCTTTTTCGGATACCTCACATACGCGCACATCCTCACTTACTGGTACGGTAACGTTCCAGAAGAGACAGAGTACTTTATCCATCGCTTGCATGCGCCTTGGATCTACATCGTGATCGCGATTCCCATTTTCGCTTTTTTGATCCCGCTCTACGCTTTTATTCCAAAAGCATCAAAGTGGACGGGACGTGCGGCGATCCCTCTGGCGGTGATGATTCTTGTCGCGCAGTGGTACACTTACTTGCTTGTGACGATGCCTGATGTGGTTGAAAAGGGCGTGTGGAATTACCCGGTCATGGAGCTTGGTGTGTTCTTCGGGGTTCTTGGCCTCTTTATGGCTTGTTACTTTTGGTTCGGAAAGCGCTACCCGATGGTTTCCGTTGCGGATCCACTTCTGGCTCGTTCGCTGTCCCATGAACACCACTAGTTTTTTATCTTGATGAAACAGAAAACCGCGGCTTCGACCGCGGTTTTTTTGTTTCCGTCATACGGAGAGGTTTTTCGTGAAGCGAAGGACCTTACCCAATTAGGGGTCCATGCAGCCAGAGGTAGCAGAGCACCACAATCATTATGTTTCCGAGCCAGCGAAGCATAACCCTCCTCCTTCAGAGGGGTTTTCGGATGTTTTTGGCAAAACTTTAACAAAATCCAAAAGACCGCAACTAACCATAACCAACAACAAAGTTGACGTCCTGGACAGGGGCTCTTACGCTAAACAATGGAACCCTTCCTCCTTTGGCCCCGCCTTGTGCGGGCTTCATTTTTTTGGGCGAGGTTTATCATGGCAGGAGCTTTTGAAAGCGCCACACGGGTCGCCATCCAAGAAATCATCCGCAAGCACGGGCAGGAATCAAAATTCGGTATGGTTCTTTCCCAAGAGGGCTTTGAGGCGGCATGCGACGATTTGTTCGATTTGTTGCAAACAAGTCGTTCATTGAAGGCTGCTGGCGATCGCTTCATCGCCCAACAGATGGAAACTGAACGGAAAAGATCCTTTTAGAATAGGGACGGAGCCCTCCGTCCCCGGTTGCTTCCCCCTCCATATGGGTATACACCAAGGGTTTCCGGA
Source organism: uncultured Oligoflexales bacterium (assembly GCA_964404325.1). Classification (GTDB taxonomy): domain Bacteria; phylum Bdellovibrionota_B; class Oligoflexia; order Oligoflexales; family Oligoflexaceae; genus CAYOJQ01. The sequence goes on along the minus strand of CAYOJQ010000011.1, from coordinate 71,872 downwards.
AAACCTTTGCGGGACCCTCATGAGCCTCGTTCGCGACAATCTTCCCCTAAAAATTCCTTCGCCTCAGGGCTGGCTGGATGCGGTCATGGCGGACTTCAATGCTTTCATGGTGGATCACGCCACCTGTGAACGTAAAGCATCCGGACTAGCGATGTCCTTTGTCGCGAAGTACGCGGATAAAACATTTCTTGTGGAACCTATGATTAGTTTGGCGCGGGAAGAGCTGGCGCACTTTCATGAAGTCTATAAGCTGATGCAGAAGCGGGGTTTAAGACTCGCCATGTCAGATAAAGATCCGTACGTCACCGCCTTGCTCAAGCACGCACGCCATGGTGATGATGAACACTTCCTTGATCGTCTGATCATTTGTGGGGTGGTGGAAGCGCGCGGTTGTGAACGCTTTTACATGGTGGGGGAAGCCCTCAGTCGGATTCCGGGAGAAGAAGAGCTAGGCGCTTACTACACGCGATTAGGGCGTGAAGAAGCGGGGCATTATAAGATATTCTTGAAAATCGCCGGGCACTATTTCCCGGAAGAAGTGGTGCGTAAAAGGACTGAAGAAATCTTGGCGCGAGAGGCGGAAGCTATGTTAGCGGTGCCATTTCGCCCAGCCGTACACTGAAGGGATCTGTCGTCCATGGAATGGAAACCATTATTTCAAGAACACATTGCAACACGGCAGAAAACATATGAACGCGTGATGCAGGCTTGCAAGCTCGATGGGATCATCATTGATGCGGGCGCGCTGCATTACTTTACCGAAGATGATATGACGACGCCGTTCCGTCCTTATCATCATTTTGCTCACTGGTGCCCCACACACACTGAGAATCACGTGCTGTGGATTCGTCCAGGTCAAAAGCCGTTGTTGCTTTACTTCGCGCCACAAGATTTCTGGCATGAATACTCACCGCTTGGAAATCCATTCTGGGCGGATAGTTTCAAAATAGAAGAATACGATTCCTCGGATAAGATTTGGGATCGCCTGAAAGGTGCGACCAACACGGCCTATATTGGACCCAATGAAACGCGCGCCCAGTCTCTTAATTTGTTGACGCAAGTTAAGTCTCTGAAGGAGCGTCTTAACTGGTATCGCAGCGTTAAATCGGAATACGAGATCGCTTGCACGGATGAAGCGAGTCGTCGCGGCGCGATGGGGCACCGAGCGGCAAAGGATGCCTTCTTAAGTGGTGCTTCCGAGCTGGAAATTCACTACGCGTATCTCCGTGCAACGGAGCAGCTTGAAAGAGAAATGCCTTACGAGACCATCGTTGCTCTCAATGAAAAGGGCGCGACACTGCACTATCATTACAAGCGTCCCGATGTTCGTAATGGTAAGAGCCTATTGATCGATGCCGGTGGAACTTTCCGCTCTTACAATAGTGATATCACGCGCACTTATTGTGCTCCGAGCGCTCCAGCCGATTTTAAAGCGTTGCTTCAGGATATGGATGTTATGCAGCAGGAGATTGCTCGCAATATCCGTGCGGGCAAAACCATGGCGGATCTCCATCACGAATCCAACTTTGGTTTGGCGGAGCTGTTGCTTAAACACAACATCTTGCAAAACTGTGGCGTCGATAAAGCGATTGATCAAGGTTTCACGCGCGCCTTCTATCCTCACGGTCTCGGGCACATGCTCGGTATCTTTGTGCATGACGTGGCGGGTCAACAAAAAGACGAGGAAGGGACACCCAGCGACTCGGATGCTCGTTATCCGAAATTACGCACAACGCGTGCGCTGGAAGTTGGCAATATGTTCACGGTAGAACCGGGTCTTTACTTTATCGAGATGCTCTTGGCGCCGTTCCGTTCGGGTGAGCACCGCGATTGTTTCAATTGGAAGAAGATTGAAGAGCTGAAACCATGCGGCGGCATTCGCATTGAAGACGATGTGGTTATCACCGCTGACGGCGTGCGCAATCTCACGAGACCTTATCTGCCTTAATGGAAACGAATTTGTCAGCGCAGCCAACAAACCAGCCAAGACGCCGCCTCAGCGGCGTCTTTCTTTTATTCGCGTTGGCCACATTGCTACCAGCCGTTGTGGCCTATGGGAGCCCTTATTGGGATGGTCCGCGCAACTTTTATGTGGTGGGTGCCATCATTCTTTTCTTTGTGGGTGTGGTTAAGAAAGGATTCAAAACTCCTTCTGTTTCCTCTCATGACATCCAGGCGCTGATCGCACTGTTTCTATTTTCCTATGTCATCACCTGCTTCACATACTTCTACGCGGTGCGTTTAAATGGCGAGGATTTTAGCATCTTTGATTGGATGCTTTATAACAGCAATCACCGCGAATTTATGACGTCGCCGATTTGCAATATGGCGGCGCCGCTCGATGTTTGCCATCACTTCGGTGTTCATCCCAATTACGTCATGGTGCCATTGGCGTGGCTGCATCGTCTCTGGACATCGCCACTTATGCTGCAGACGGTCCATGCGTTTGCAATGGGCTTGTCCTTAATTCCTCTGGTGCGTTTGAGTCGGTTCTATACAAAAAATCTTTTTCTCGTGGCTCTTGTTTGTATCGCGTTTGCCACCAATGTGTTTACCGGCTCGTTGGTGAATCACGGCTTTCATCCGGAAGTTTTTTATCTTCCTTTTGGTCTGTGGTTTATCGTTGGTTGGGTCGAAAGGAAAAATGGGTTGTGGTTGCTCATGACGCTCGCCCTCTTGAGCGTCAAAGAAGATGCCGCCGTTTACCTGGCTGTTTTCGCCGGTACCGTTTTGGTATTTGAGAGGGATCGTTGGCGCGCCGCTTTGTTTATTCTTTGCTGCGCGATCAGTGTTCTTCTGATCAATCATCTTTGGGTTCAGCCCTACTACTTGAGTCAGTTTGCCGCCGTAAAGCCAAAGTATATGCGCTTTTGGGGGCATTACGGCGACAACTGGAGTGCCATCGCAACCTTCATTTTGCAAAACCCCTTGGTTGTGGCGCGTGATGTTCTGACGTCAAAATGGTGGTATTTTTTCGGCCTCATGGCGTTCCTTCCTTTTTTTAGTCGACGTCCGCTCGGCGTGTGCCTCGCCATCGCATTGCTCTTTGGCATGTCGAACAATGGTCATATGCGCGGCTATGCGACGTACTATCCCGCTCCTTTATTGCCTTTTGCATTTTGGGGAATATGGGAAGGATGGCAGAAGCTCAAACAATCACGCTTTGCGCCTTGGGCCGATAAGATTTTGTTGGGGGCTTGTTTGATGCTCACACTTATTGGCGGCGGCTATCAGAGGTACCCGGCGATTCGAAAAGACGCACTCACGGCTTTGGCGCAAGTTCGGTCCGAGCTAACTCCTCATGGCGACGCGGGGCACTGGGTTTGTGCCGAAACCATTTTTTATCCTCATTTACCTTATCATTGGCGTATTCAGCCTTTGAGCCATGAATGCATGAGGCAAGTCACGGCTGTTGGCATTTTAAGTCCTGAAGATGCTTTTGATTCTTACCCATTCACCCCAGGAGAACTGCGGGGGTGGTTATCACAACTGGATAAGCGCCGCATGGATGCCGCGCCGGTATTCATCGTTCGCTCGAGAAATTAAGGCTTTCCTTTAATTGATTGCGACTTATAGTGTCGTTGTTTCAATGAGCGGAAGGCTTATCCCGACCATGAGGCGACGCATTCGAAAGATCCGTAAACACAATGACAGTGGGCAAGAAGGTTACCTTAAGCTGATTGCTGAAAGTGTACCGATCCTGATCTCTTATATTGATCACGATCATCGGTATCTCTTTAACAACAGCGCGTACGCGCGTTGGTTTGGTTCTGAGTATGGCGATCTAACAGGTAAGCATTTACGAGATTTGCTTGGAAATGATGGATATAACGATCTTCTCCCTTATCTCACCCGAGCTTTCAAGGGTGAGACCGTAACGTTTGAAGCTGAGCTGACCTACAGCAATGACAAAACCCTAGCCATTGAAGTCACCTATGTTCCTGATTGTCATCGTCCTGGAAAGGCGGAAGGTGTGGTGGCTCTCGTTAACGACATTACTGATAAAAAACGCATGCAGCGTAAGTTGAGTGCTAGCGAAGCGCGTTTTCGTATCTTCATGGAAAACAGCCCCGCTATTTCTTTTATTAAAAATCGCAAAGGTCGATTTCTGTTCGTTAGTAAGGCTCTTGAAAAAGTCTTGGGGGTTTCGCCTGACGAATGGACCAACAACTCTGAACCTAGGTTTCTTCTTCCGGACGAAATTAAAACGCTGCGAGAAACAGATGAAAAAATTATCGAAGGTCACGAGGCCGTTGAGCTTTTGGAAAAGCTAACGGGAAGAAAAGGCACCCGGGAAATGCTGGTGGCGAAGTTCCCCTTTGAAGATGAAGAAGGGGAAAGACTTCTCGGTGGCATCGCATTGGATGTGACGGAGCGGCGGCAGGCGGAGGAAGCGCTTCTTGATAGCGAGATTAAATTTAGAACTCTCGCGAACTCGATTCCACAAATGACCTGGATGGCGGACAGCGAAGGGCGTGTCTATTGGTATAACCAGCGTTGGTACGACTATACGGGAATAACGCGGGAAGAGACTCTGGGGTTTGGCTGGAAGAATCTTTTACGTCCTGAAGACTTGGAACACATTATGAAGAAGTTTCAGGAGGCGATTGATAATGGCACGGAGTACACGGAACCTCATCAACTCAGGGGAAAGAACGGTGAATGGCGATGGTTTCTTTCGCGTGGGATTCCGGTGCGAAGCGCCGATGGGAAGATTGTCCAATGGGTTGGTGCGGCGACGGATATTACGGAATCGCGACGACTCGCGGAGGAACAAAAGGAAGCCATTGAATCCAAAGAGCGTGCCCGGTTAGCGGCGGAGGCCGCAAACGCCGCGAAAAGCGCATTCTTGGCCAATATGAGTCATGAGATTCGCACTCCATTAGGAGTGATGATCGGATTTAGTGAGTTGTTGAAAGATGATTGTCTTGATTCCTGTGAACGCCATCAATATCTCGAAATGATTATCCGCAACGGTAATGAATTGGCGCGATTGATCGGAGACATTCTAGATCTTTCTAAAGTCGAAGCCGGTCACATGGAGATGGATAGAGTTTCCTTTTCATTGCGGACGCTCCTAGATGATGTCGCAGATATTTTCGTGTCGAAAGCTCAAGAAAAAGGGATTGCGTTTTCGATCTCTGTCGCCAGCTCTGTTTCCGCAACGATCATCTCCGATCCGACACGGTTAAAACAGATTCTCATTAACATCATCGGCAATGCCGTAAAGTTTACTAGCAAGGGCGGTGTCACAACTGACGTGCGGACTCAATCCACACCAGAAGGTGAAAAGCTCAGTTTTAGCGTAACCGATACCGGGATTGGCGTGGCGGAAGAGAAAAGTCAGCATCTGTTTCAGTCATTCTATCAAGGGGACCCTTCCACCACGCGACGCTATGGCGGTACGGGTCTCGGGCTGGCCTTGGCGCGACGATTGGCGCGCGCTTTGGGTGGTGATGTGCTGTTAGAATCCAGTATTCCTGGAAAGGGAAGTACGTTTGTTGTCACTATCGATTTGATTCGAACTAAATAGAAAGAAGTCCTTCGCCAGACGAAGGACCTCTTTTGTCGTTCAAGTTATTGGCCCGCAACCTTTGTTTCGGATGCCGTCGCATTCTTCACAGCTTTAAGAAGAGGCATGCTGCCATCCTTCATGATGTCGCCTCCCAATGACCAGATGATCGCGCCACCGAGTCCACGGCCTCGAACGTAATCGAGTTTCTTACGAATTGAAAATTCGTTGTCGAAGGTGATGAACACGTCGTTCTCTGTGCCTTCCTTATCAATACTGATGTACGGAGCGGATGCGCTATCGTCCCACTTTATGGCTTCACTGCCATATTTCTCCATGATTGCATTGTAGTTTGATGTCTTTGCTTTCGGTGCTGTGGCGCCATATGCTTCCATCGGTTTCGCTACGCCTGTCCACACGTATCCGTAGAAACCAAGGCCCACACCCAACTTGCTTGCTGGGATGCCGAGCTTCAGCGCTTTGTTAATTTCCGAGTCGACGCTACGACCCTTGTCGTTACCAAATAAGGATGAGTGGTGCCATGTCACTGTTCCGGGCCATGGGCCGGAGAGGTCATATGTCATGAGATTGATTTGGTCGAGAAGGGGGTGCACTTCTTTAAGAATGGGATACTCCCATTGAGAAGCCGCCGTGAGGAGAAGATCGGGTGAAATTTTATTCAAGCGTTCACGGAGAAGTTTTGTCATCTTCACGAACGGTTCTTTGTCTTTGGCGCGCAGGATTTCCCAGTCGAGATCGATGCCGTCGTAACCGTACTTTTGCATGTAGGCGATCATATTATCGACGAATTTACTTAAATTCGCGTCACTCGTTGCGCCGCGGAATCCTTCTTCAGAAGCCCAACCACCGATGGAAATAAGAATCTTGCGACCGGCTTTATGCGCTTCCGCAACGGCGGAAATAGATCCTTGGGGAGTTAGAACGTTTGAGTCACCTTCGAGGCCACCGTCTTTTGTCGGCATCAACGCAAAGTGCGCGACGTGAGTCATGGCGGAATAGTCGATTTTGTCCGCGGGCATTGTTTTGCCTTGGAACCAGCCAGGATAGTAACCCATCATCCACATGCTTGAAGATTGTTCAACTGACTGAGAATTAGATACTGAGGATGGCTCTTTCTTGCCGCATTGGCTCATCAGGGCGGCCGCGCATAACAAACTCAACAGACCATAAGTTCTCATTTCAACAACCCCTTTTTGCTTCGACGCGATTTCTATCTTTGTCGCGATGCTTTTCCACGAGATCTGACTCACAGGCGCCAGAGCAATGTGCGTACCGGAAATCGAGATTTCATGTGGGAGAAGGGGGCTTCTGGAAGGGAAAGAATCTGCCGCTCCATTTGCTAACAGCCTGATTCATTGATGAAATTGTCGGTAATTATTGAGGATTTAAAGTTTTGCGCGTCGCTGCCGATCCTACAGGGGTCCCGCCTTATCCGCGGGATGGAGATTGAAAGCAACCACTAGAGGAAGTCTTCATGCGTCGACCCACCACCATGGGCATGCTGTTAATAAGTCTGGTTAGTGCGATCGCACTAAGCGCGTGCGGTGATGAAACCCGCAATCTGCGCACCGGCTTTGGACAGATGGAACTGCCCGACTATCAAAAACCAGGCAATCAAGATCAAACGAAACCGGGATCAGGCGACGCCACCCCTGGGCCAAAAGCTCCTACTGAGAATGTGAAGCCATCGGCTCTCTCCTGGGACGGAACCACACAAGGCGACAGCACCTATGATGTGCTGGTTACGGAATAGGGAGACGCCATGAAGAATACTATTTTTGCATTTGTCACATTGGGATTGCTTGGCTGTCAGGAACAAGGCCTTTGGCGCAACGACTCCGAAAAATCACAGCGTCGTCAATCTTTTGCGGAGCTAGCGGAACGTGGTCGCCGTGTTGGATACGCGGAGACCGAAAATGTACCGACAGCAAGCCTTACAGGTTTTGGCCTCACGGCTCTGACCCAATCACGCGAGCAGGGTGAGGCTGTCTGGCAGGCGTTTAATACCACACAAATGGAAGACGTCGCTGAACAAGATCTTAACTCCTATGCCCGACGCTGGGCCGCTCAACAGGAAACTCAACTGGGTGTCGCAGAGAGTGAACTCCAAGTCGACGCTCAATCAAAATTGCAGATCAATGACACGCTCACATCCATCCACTTTAAACGCATGAAAGATGGCGTCCCTGTTAAGGATGCGTATCTTGAATTTATCTTCGCTCGTCAGGCCAATGGTTCCTTCCGCCTCAGAGAAGTGATGAATCGTACCTACGGTGCCATCACTGTTGACGGTTCAACAAGAACTCCCGGATTCTCTGATGTTGTACGCTCCACAGGTATTGAAAACCTAGAAATACTCAGCATGGAAGACGTCATCCTTCCACGCGTTGGTGATGCATCACGCTTCCAGTACGGCACGCGCTACGAACTTCGCGATCAGGATTCTGGTGAATCCTACACGGCTTTCCTAGAGAATGAAAAAGCCGAAGTTATCGAGGCAACATCACACAATCTTCATGCAACAGTAGTAAACACGAAAGTGCATGAGCGCAGCTACATCTTCAATAAGATGATTGATCTGCCACTTCCCTTCGCTAAGTACTCGACCAACACAGCCACCGTTGACGCGGATAGCCGTGGTGAAGTTGAACTGGCTGGCGTGACGCAGACAACCATTAAGCTGCAAAGTCCACGCGGCACGATCTACGATAACAATGCCGCCACTCCATTTTCATTGAGTCGTGATATGGCAGGGAACACCATGCTCATCACCGGCAATGACAACGAGACGCGCGCTCTAAACGCATACGTGGCGATTCACCGCATCAATCGTTTTGTGCGTCAGCAGTTGAAATCAGACGAAGTGAACAATTACCTAAATAACTCTTTGCGCATTAAGATCAACGTGAACGAAGGATCTTGCAACGCCTTCTACAACACACAGAACACCCAGATTTCTCTCTATGCCGCTGGTACACAGAACGGCACCAGTTGTGGACACATGTCTTTGATCAACGATGTGATTTATCATGAGTGGGGACATGGGCTGGACGCTTTCTCAGGAAAGAACCGCGGTATCTCCGACAACGCCTTCTCCGAAGGTATTGGTGACATCGTTGCCTCCTACTACACTGGCTCATCCAACATGGGCGCGGGTTTCAACACCAAGTCGGAAACCGGTATTCGCAATCTGCAAAATACCGCGAAATATCCTGCTGACAAGGGCGAGCCTCACACAGAAGGAACCATTATCGGTGGCGCTTTCTGGGATCTTCGCGCCGCATTGATACAACGCTATGGCGCTATCAAAGGCGCGAATCACGCGGAAATGCTGTTCCTTCGTCACCTGATCACTACGGATACGTACACGGACTCTTATCAAGCCGTTCTGCGCCTTGACGACAATGATGGCAACACCGCGACAAAGTCACCGAACTATTGTCTTATCAACAAAGCTTTCGCCAACCACGGATTGGCGACTGATGAAAACTGCACTGATGCGGCAGTCGCGGATAAGTATCCTCTCGATGCCAGTCTAAACCTCGCCATTAAAGAGCGTGGCACCGACGGCCTCGTCTTGATGGCAAGTACAACCACGGCGGCACAGATCGTGGGCTGCCTCGGCGATCGCGCGACCTGCGAGCAAAGCGCGAAGGAAGACATTGCTTTTGATGTAGAGGGACAAAAAGATGGCAAGTTATTCTTTGTCTCGAAAGCTAAAGTCAGTGTTGGCAATCCCGCTTGGATCACCCTGATTGCCAAAGACAAAACAGGAAAAATTACTGGTGCTCGCACCTTGAAAATTGTGGAGCGCTAAAAGAAAGATCTCGACCCCGGAAGGCAAAAACTTCCGGGGTTTTTTTGTGCGGTTTTTGCCTCATCCAAGTCCGGCGTCTTTCTAAAACAATTCCCACCTGTTGGCTGTCCTCGCAAGGATATCGGCATTTCCGCATCCTCCCGACAATGGCCTTGGCTATGCTAACATAGGAATCATCCTGATCTTTTTCCTAGCCATCTTTCCGATCATATTTTGGAGTCTTCCATGTTGGACCGACTTGAAGGTTCATCTAAGATCGCTGCCTCGATTCTTCTGTTTCCCATGCTCTTTCAAGGACCCTTTGTTGAGTTCGCTTGGGGAGCGGGAGATGACTTATTCGTCGCGATTGCAAAACGAATCTTCTTATTGCTGCCGATGCTTGCCCTTCTTTTTGGATGCTGGATGTCGATAGGCATCATTCTCTCCATTCCCTTTCGCCATAAACGTCGCCAATTTATCTCGATGTTTTTTGTGACTTGGTGGGATTTGGGACGAGCGATTTTTGCTTTCTGGGGTGGCATCTTTAAGTTTCTATTCAACTTGGCGGGGTGGATTGTCGGCCTTGTTCGATTGGTCGGCCTAGCGATCCTTTTGGTCTTTAAAGATGTGTTGATGACGCCGATTCGTTTGGTCGGCGATGTGAGCCAAGGATATTTCAAGCCGGGGATTCCGTGGCCGGCTCTCGTGATGATGACGGGTTGGGCGCTGCTGGAAGCATTGATCTTCACGTTCGTCATGACCCCGCTTGTGCAGGATGTTTTGAGTGGCTTGGCGGGCAAAGAGCTCGAAGGCCTTTCTCTTCAAGTGCCTCTTTACCTCACCTTCGTTGTGTTTGTTCTCGGCAGCTACGCCGTTCTTCACAGCCTCGAAATTGCCGTCAAAACACGCAACGTCACAAAGATCATCAACAACGTGATTATTGAAGTCATCGTTATGATGGTTGAAGTGGTTTTCCTCTACCGCGAGTTTGTGGATGCTTTGGTTCCTTGGTTTGCGCAGCACGCGGGCGAAGGTTTTGAGCTGGGTATTATCGGCACTCTGGGAATCGCTACATTCGCTTGGTTAGGCATTCGCGCCATGACCTGGTTTCTTTTCGGTCAATCCGCCGTGCCGATGCTTATGGCCATCATTCAGCGCACGGGCATTGAGGGCGAGAAAAAGGGCTTGCTTTCGAGTCTTGGTAAGAAAGACGAAAGTTCCGCGATGTTTGCATATATCCGCGACGCGTGGAACCTGATTAAGAAAGACATGGAATGGGTTGAAGAACGCGGTGAGTCGTTGTTAAGCGCGTTTATCATTCCTCCCAGTCAGATCGTGGCGGTGTGCATCAATTTCTGCACCTTCTTTGTCAGTAAAAACCATCTCTTTGAATTGCCATTCAAGAACTATCAGGACATTCTTGAAGCCCGCACCCTGCTTGCGAATGCAAAGCGTGGCGCGGGAGATGATGCCTAGGAGGATTCATGCGTCGTTTGCTGAAAGTTTTGTTTTTATGGCTGTGCGTCTCCTCTTTGAGTTCTCCTTCTTTCGCGAGCGAGGCGGAAGGCAGCGGACGCATGGTGATGTTTGTTGGTTTTGATATCAGCGGTTCGTTCAAAAGAAAGCCCTATTTTGACGACTCCATTCGTTTCGCCGCTCACTATCTCTATGCGCACCTTAAAGGCTTAGGGAAGTTAGAGGTTCCACACAGTCTTTTTGTGGGCTCCATTGGTGGTGATAAACCTGATGAGCCTAAGACGTTCTATCCGATCGAAACGTTTCAGTACAAGGATCTGGATGGCATTGAGAAGAAGCTGCGCGAGATTTTTCCGAAAGAAAAAGAAAACAAATTCACCGACTACAATGCCTTTTTTCAGCAGGTCTCTGACTACGCGAAGAATAAGAAGTTGGTGATGAAGCCGGTCACTATTTTAATGTTTAGTGACGGCATTCCTGATGCGCCGAAAGTTGACGGAAAAGACGACTATCGAAGCTTTAAACTGGACTCTCTGGAGACTCTATCGCGCAACGTCACTATTCGCCTTCTCTATACGGATGCGGTCGTGGGGCAGAATTGGCAAGATAAAGTGCCCCGTAAGCGGGTTCGTGTCTGGACACAGGATGCGACGGTGATGAAGGACTGGAAAGCCCCAGAAATTCTTCAACCGGATGTTCCCTTTGAGAAGAAGGAACGATGGTTCTCATGGGTGAGGAACAATGTGGATTTTTCCGCCCGCGTTAAACGAGTCAATTAATTAATTCTCTATCACCATCCCATGCAGAAGCCCCGTCTCTCACGGGGCTTTTTCGTTTGTCCGGAAAGGCAATATTTGCCTATTAACTCACAATTTAATAAAGCCGATCGCATAAAGGTCGAAAAAGACTAACTCGGAGATATCTTCATGCGATCTGGTCTCTATCTCCTCATGGCTCTGTTGCCTGGTTGTTTTGGTGGCCCTGGATTTATGGGGCAAAAGAAGCACGCCGGTGCTGGTAGCGATGCGCGTAATATCAAGGTTAATGTTGAAAATCAGGTTCTCTCCGCAACGGTGAGCGCAAGCGCTGGTTACACGCAAGTGATCACGGCCCCTGAGGCCTCCGTTCTAAAAGGTGTGAGTGCATCCTTCGCGCCAGGCTCGTTGGTGATTGATACCACGATTATCGTTGAGGAAGCCGCGCCATTTGCGAACGACCGCCTTCTAGCGGAGCTCGGAATTTCGAATACCTTCACAGCGGCATCGGTTGCTGTCGCCGTTCAACCAACGGTCAAAGGCAATCCGACCCAACCCTTCCAGATAGCCCTTCCTCTTCCGGGTCTGAGTGGATTGAATCTTGGTGGCAATGAGAATGTTGTTGTTGCTTATCGCTATGAGGACGCTGCCTCGGGGAAAATTTTGTCGGGGATTATGCCTAATTCTGATCTTCGATTTAGCGGTGGCAGCGTGAATTTTTTCGCCAAGTTTTTTGGTGTTTTTCAAGTTACCGTAACAGATCAAAAGATTCTCAGCGCGGTTCAGACGGAAGCCGCCGCGACAATTTTGACAAAGCGCGATATCGAGAAGCTTGCGCCGTTGCAGCTACTCAATCGAAAACCCGTTGTGATTCAGTCTGGCAAGACAGTGGAGATCACGGGGCAAAATCTCCGCCCAACCCTTTTCCTTGCGGTAAACGGTAAACCGACGAAGGTTCAGGTGCAGAGCGATGCGAAAGCGCAGTTTGTGATGCCCGAGGTGGCTCGTCTCGGCCTAACAACCGTCGCGGCGGAACAGGATGGCGTGGTGGAAAAGATGTCTCTTGTTTACACAAATCCTAATGACTATCCCGTCATCACATTAGCGGAAACGGAAGTTTGCGCGGGATCCAAATACTACGATCTCAACGGCAACCTCAAAACGGGAACAAAAAACTGCGGTCCAGCGATTGCTTGGCCCAGCACCAACGGCAGTCCGGGCCAAGTTCTCGCCACCGATGGCAGTGGTAATTTGAGTTGGATGACTCCTCCTAGTGGCGGCGGAGGCGGTGGTATCGGAGTCGGTTCCATCACCTCGATGGAAATCGCTGACGGAACAATCACTGACGCGGATATTAGTGCCACCGCTGCAATCTCCTTTCTGAAAATCAGTGGTCTTGGCAGCGCGGCTTCTAAAAATGTGGGTGCGTCACCCTCCGATGTTGCTCCGGGAACTCACACGCATAATATGCAGCAGATCGTGGAAGCTGGTGGTTGTATGGCGAACCAAGTGCTCGCGTATAGTGGTACTTCATGGGCCTGCATGCCTTTGCCCATGACAATGCCTCCTTCCGTGAGCATGCCACCCCAAAACCATACGATCTACGAAGAAAGCGGCTCATTGCTGGTGGCAAATACGGACGACTCCATGTGGCAATTGCCGACGAGCGCCCCCGCGACTTCCGGCTACCGAATCACAGTAAAAAATAACTCTAATGGATATTTAAAGATATATGGTTCCACGCTCATTGATGGTTCGAGTAGTGCTTTCTATCTTTACGAAAGAGGAGATGCGACTTTTACCTACTCTGGTAGCGAGTGGTTTGTGACAAACGTGCGTGGTGAAGCAGGACGAGTTGTGTTGGAAACCTGCGGAGGTGCGGCGGATGAATGTTATAACGATGCCGCTGCCATGGCCACGGGCTTTGCGCGCACCCCCACAAACAAACGTATTGAGTTAAAGCAGAACGGTGTTGGCTTTTTTGTTTGGAAAGAAAAAGCCGGAGATCGCTTTCTAGAAGCCAATGGTACAGATAATTGGTCAATGCAGCTTAACGCGAACGGTAAAGGCGTGACTGCTCAACCTATGAAGGTATGGCAACAAGTGGCCGGCCGCGCTTGTCCGATCGCCGCGTACCTGGATGACAGCAATAAAATGGTTTCAGGAAAATGTCTGTACTATGCCGATATGGGGAGTCAGATGCTTTCCGCCGCCGGAATATCGCAGACATTACCCAATATGGGGATGAACTCTTGGGCTTCGCCATTGTGGTATGTGGGCAACGTAAGGACTTGTGGTGAAAAAGGCATGCGTCTGCCAACCGTTTTTGAAACGAACACCACGCAAACGTCCTCGGCATTCTATCCAGCAAGTGACGGAGCGCCAACATTTGCAACAAGTTCGGGTATTCCCGCACCTTCGACGTCCATGTGGACCGCAACGAGCGCGACCTCATCGACAGACTTCGTTGCCGTACTTCCCGACCAAAACGTTCAGTCCGCTATGGCCACTTCCATGACGCATGCGGTGCGCTGCGTCTTTTTCTAGCAATGGGATAGAATTTGCAACCTAAGGACCTCCACTTCCAAGGAGGTTCTTATGCGGTTTCATCCCATTCTTTTTTTTCTTTATCTCATCAGTTTAAGTTCTTTCGACAGTGTCTTTGCAGCGGATGGCGTGCGTCTCCGCTCAGGGCTCTACTTTCATTTTCCCGCGTGTGTTCCTGAGTGCACCGTGGCGGATAAAGACAAGTTGAACAAGGACAACTTCATCGAAGAACAAGTTGTCGCGGCCATCGACAGCGCCAAAACAACCATAGATTTTTCTCAGTTCACTTTTTCACGAGACAGTGTCTTTCAGGCGCTTCTTCGCGCCGCCGATCGGGGCGTGCAGGTACGTGGGATTATGGATCGTGGTCAGTTCAAGGTGTTGGCGGAGCAGTGCCCGCCGACTGGATGCGAATTGTCGGGTCCATATGTATCGGACGAAATTCTCGCTCTAAAACCGAGCGAGCGTCTGAAAGTGATCGAACAAAACAATCTTTGGCCGGGAAAAGTTTCCACCTCGGAAAAGCTTTCCATCCTTCTCTATAAGACGCCCAACGGCAGTGGCGTAAAGACGGCACCTGGAAAGTCGCGCTTAGTGCATAACAAGTTTGTGCTCGTGGACAGCGCACTTCTCATTTCGGGAAGCGGGAACTGGTCAAGTACCGGCATGGCGATAAACCTTGAAAACATCGACACCGTATATGCGGATGAAAAACCCGATTTCGTCAAGGCGTTCAAATGCATGGCAGATGCCGTGTGGACAGGAGATGCGAATGTTATCAGTAAACAATTGCGAGAATGTGAAGCGAAGGACATTTTTTTCACGCCATCTCCGGTGCAAAACGGCATTCAAGCTGAAATTGTCAATGCCATGACGGCGTCGAAATCCCAAATCGATATCAGCATGCACCATCTTACCAATGACAACTTGGTGCTAGAGCTGGAGAATGCCCTAGCGCGTAACGTCAAGGTCCGTCTCTTGTTTGATAACGATGATTGCATGACAAAATTGGATCCTGAAATACGCCGTTTGCGGGATGCGGGCGCGGAAGTGAGATATCTGGGCACCGACTGTTGGCTGTTTCAGCTGTCCCATAACAAGTTCGGTATCTTCGATGGAAAAGTCGTGATTAACGGTTCAGGAAACTGGAGCAAAGCGGCTCTTTCAAGCAACTATGAAAACTATATCGTCTATGACAATCAGAAGGACGTCGGTTCATTTCAAAGCTTTTTTGAAAAAGCTTGGGGACTGGCTGTAAGCCGCGAGCAATGCTCCTGCAGTCCGAGTGAGGAAGCCTGTCGGCAACGTTTTTGTCTTAGTCGGCCCCCCTCACGGTTTGAGCCATAAATTTTTGGCCCGAGGACGCCCTCGGGCCTTGCCTGGCGAGGATGTTCGCAGTGTTCAGGGCTTGAACAAATTCAACCCGCCGTAAGATTTTCAACCTATCAATTTCTTTAATACAATTTCTATAACGCCCTTGGCATCAAGGCTGCACAATGGCTGGCTCCAGATCTTTGCATAGTGCTTGTTAAAGGAGAACGACGGATGCAGGTGAAGTTTTTGATTGTGCTGGGATTGGTGGCTGGATCTCTCGCGTGTAAACCCAAGCAAGAATACGAAACATCAAAAACATCTGAGGCCACGCAGGGGAATTTTCTTCCCGCTGAAACCTACCAGCAATTCACATCACCCGTGCCGCACGTGAGCGAAGAGATGCAATATGCCTCCTTCTGGGTAAAGCAGCAGCCTGAAGCAAAGTCAGTGATTGCGAATCTTGAGCAAATCCAAGCTTACAACCAAAAGAACTTAAGTTTGGACGGAAGTCCGCTGCGCGACATTTTTGCGATGAAGCCCACATACACGCGTGATGAAATTGTTAAGTTGATTCAGGGTGTGAGTAAGGGGCCTGAGGGAAAGAAATATAAAAACGGCGAACTTATTTCCCAGTCTTATAAAGATCAGCTGCAAGCAAGTCTCAATCTCGATGGTGTTCCTGCGGAGTCCACCATCCGTTATGGCGTCGCGGTGCGTCGCTCTCTAATGAAGAACTTTCCCACCGACGATGAGATTTATAGCACGCCCCAAGATTACGCCTTAGACCGTTTTATGGAAACGACGGCTTATCCGTTGGAGCCCATGGCCATCTTAAGCACAAGCCGTGATGGACTTTGGTACTTTGCCCAGATTTACAATTACGCCGCCTGGATTAAGGCGGAAGACGTTGCCGTTGCGGATAAGGAAGTTCTCAGAGCTTACGTTAGCGCCGAGCAATTCCTGGTGGTGACGGGAAAACGTGCCACGACGCACTTTAATCCGTTCACAAAAGAACTCTCTGAATATCAGATCCCCATGGGTGTACGCATTCCGTTGGCTAAGAAGGAAGAGATTCAAGCCACGGTTGATGGTCAGGGTATTTTCGGAAACTTTGTGGTGAAGCTTCCCGTGCGCAATGCTTCCGGCACGATGGAGTTAAAGCAAAGTCTTATCTCCCGTTCCGAAGATGTCAGCGTGGGCTACTTGCCTTACACGCGTGAGAACATTCTGAAGCAAGCATTTAAATTGTTGGGCACACGCTATGGCTGGGGTGGCCGCTTCCACGGAAACGACTGTTCCTCCACGGTGATGGATGTGCACACGGTGTTTGGCTTTAAGTTGCCCCGCAATTCCGGTGAGCTTGGATTGAAGACGGTTGGACGCTCTTATGAACTCTCGAAGGATATGAATCTGCAGAAGCGCCTTGAGATTTTAGCGGGTGCTCCCATCGGCTCCGCTTTGGAGATGCCAGGCCATATCATGCTCTATATCGGGCAGGCAAACGGCCAACACTACATCCTTCATGCGCACCTTGGTCTCACAACGTCAACCAATGGTGAATTGCAGTCTTATGTGTCGCAGCAGGTGGCTGTGACACCGGTGACGATTCTCTCCGAAGGTGGAAGCACTTATATGGAAGGCGTCCGCATCATCAGAGAATTCGATCCGATCTAATAACCGCTTAGCTGTCCAAGTACAGTAGCACCCGCTCCGCATGCCCGACGGGATCGACGCGTTCATAGACCTGCGCGATCTCGCCTTCGGGGTCGATCACAAATGTGGTGCGGGTGATCCCTTCGGATGTACGCCCACCCCATTCCTGCATGCCCCAAACCCCATAGGAGTGGCTGACTTCATGAGTGGTGTCGGAGAGCAAGGGGAAGTTTAGGCCATACTTATTTTTGAATAATTGGTGGCTTTTCTCATCGTCGGCGCTTACGCCCAGGACCACGGCGCCCTTCCGGCTAAATTGGGTATTCAGATCTCGAAACTCGCAGCTTTCCTTCGTGCAGCCGGGGGTGTCGTCTTTGGGATAAAAGAAAAGCACCACGGTTTTGCCTCTAAAATCATCCAGAGTCACGCACTCGCCGGTCTCTGTGGGTAGGCTAAAAACGGGTGCCTGGTCGCCTATTTTAAGGGTCATTTTTCCTCTCCTTTCAGAAATTCCGAAGCCGAGGCGTCGAACAGGCCGGGTAACCCCTGAACCTCTTTCGCAGAATTAACTTATTACATTTTTTGGGCCTTGCTATAATTAAAAAACAGCTTGCACCGATAAGGAATGTGTAAGATTTGTGCAAGGAAACCTACAACCCCCTGTGAGGTGAAGTGCCAATCGAAACCTATTCCAAAGCCGCAGCGGCGAGCCCCCCGAGCGCCATCCTGGTGGGAGTTTTACTCGCAGGTGAAGATGGTCAACGCCTTTCCGATGAGCTCGACGAGCTTGAGTCCTTGCTCCGTACTCTTAATATTCCCGTAAAAGGTCGCATCATCCAACGTCGTCAGAAACTGACGGCCAGCTGCCTTATTGGTAGCGGTAAGGTGGAAGAGATTAAAGACTTTGCGGACTCCAGCGGTGCAAACATGGTCGTCTTTGATCGTCCTTTGTCAGCACCACAAGTTCGCAACCTGGAACAAATGACAAGGCGCCAGGTCTTTGATCGAACCGGCATTATTTTAGAAATCTTTTCACGCCACGCACGCACACCGCAGGCAAAGACCCAGGTGGAGCTCGCACGGCTTGAATATTTGTTACCGCGTCTCACGGGACAGTGGACTCACTTGGATCGTCAGAAGGGTGGCGGTACGGGAACCCGCGGTCAGGGTGAGAAGCAGATCGAACTTGACCGTCGTATCGCGCGCGAACGCATGGCGCGTCTTCGTCGTCAGTTGGATCAAATCTCCCGTGAAAAGGAAACGCAACGAAAGGCGCGTGAAAGCGAGCTGAAAGTGGCGCTCGTCGGCTATACAAACAGTGGCAAAACAACTTTGATGCGGTCTCTTACAAAGGCGACGAATGAAGGCAAAGACGAGTTGTTCGCGACGCTTGATACGAACATCAAGACCATCGACCCGCGCACGCGTCCGAAAATTCTTCTCTCAGACACGGTTGGTTTTATCCGCAATCTCCCGCACGGGTTGGTCGAGTCCTTTAAATCAACATTGGACGAGGTGAAGGAGGCGGATCTTCTTCTACATGTTGTGGACGTCAGTCACGATAACTACGCCGAACAAATGCGTGTCACTCAGGAAGTCCTCGTGGAAATTGGCGCGGGGAACGTGCCGCAGCTGATCGTCTTTAATAAAGTCGATGCTAGCGACGATCCGATTCTCGCCAAAGTTTTACGTGCGGCTCATAAGAATAGCATTGTCGTGTCAGCTCACAACATGGACGACGTGCAGAAGCTGCGCGACCGCGTTTATGACGTATTTAAAGAAAACCTCGTGGAAATGTTTCTCGAGATTCTCGTGCATGACCAATCCGTGATGTCATTGGTTTATAACACCAGCTTGATCCTTGCGACGGACTATACGGAAAGTGGCAAAATGTGGTTTCACATCCGCACCACGCGCTCGGTTGCACCCAAGTTGCATGGGTATTCCATGCGTAAAGACGCGGAAGAGGGGCAAAGAGTGCATGCTTACGATAGCGGCATTGCTGGATAACTCTGTAGCAGAATGACTAACGAGAAAGGCGGCGAAAGCCGCCTTTTTTGCATTTCGAGCACGAGACGGGAAGAAGGCCGCATTCGGCGGTTCACCGGTAAAAATGTTGCGCGTTGCCTTCAAAAATAGCATCGTAGTGCATGGAGGAGTGCATGCATGGCAATATCGCTTGATAGTCGATTTTTTCCGGAAGAGTTGCGCCAACGCGCGCATGAGTATCGTAAGGCCGCGCACAAAGCGTTGGTAGACCTGCAGCAGGGCAAATGTGAAGGCTCCGCATGGACGGGATGGTACGACTATCCAAAGCGCCTGGGCTTCTCTCTCGTTCACGAAATTCAACGATTCAAAGAAAAATTATCCGTACACTATGATCTTGTGGTGGTGATTGGCATTGGCGGCTCCTATCTGGGAACACGCGCTGTCGCCGACGCCCTGAACCATACTTACTTGGGATTGGTGGATTCCAAGCTAAGCGGCGATCGTCCAATGCTCGTGTATGCGGGGCATACGCTCACGGAAAATCATCTGATTGAGCTGCTCGATCTCTTGGAGAGAAAGCAGCCGATTGTTAATGTCATCAGTAAATCGGGAACGACCACGGAGCCGAGCATTGCTTTCCGTGTGATTCGTCGCTACATGGAGCAGCGCTTTGGCGCGGAAGAAGCGCGCCGTCGCATTGTCGCCACGACGGATCAGTCGTCGGGCGCTTTGCGCAAGATGGCCAACGAGAATAAGTATGAAAGTTTTATTGTCCCCGGTGATATCGGTGGTCGCTTCTCCGTCCTCACATCCGTGGGACTTGTGCCGCTTGCTTTGGGTGGCATCAACATTGAGAAGTTGATGGAGGGCGCTGATGCTGAATTCAGCGGATTGGATAAAGCGGATGCCGACCATCCGGCGCTGCGTTATGCCGCGCTTCGTCAGGCGGCGAACGACGCCGGAAAAACGATCGATATGATGGTCTTCCCGGATCCGAAGCTTTTTAATCTTGTGGAATGGTGGAAACAGCTTTTTGGCGAATCCCTGGGAAAAGATGGGAAGGGAATGTTTCCCGCTGGCCTATCCGCCACCACTGATCTTCATTCGTTGGGACAGTTCGCTCAAGATGGCGCTCGTTCACTGATGGAAACCTTTCTCCACTTTCAGTCCACCCGTTCGAGCTTCGGTCGGGATGTGGAGCGGCAGCTGAAGATTCCTCACGCCTCGGATAATAGCGACCAACTCGGTTACCTCGAAGGGCGTCTGGTGGATGAAGTGAATCAAACCGCGATGCAGGGTACCAAATTAGCCCATTTCGATGGGGGCGTGCCTTGCTTGGAGATCAAAGCGGGCGCTTTGAACGAGCACAGCCTCGGCCAGCTGTTTGCCTTTTTCGAGACAGCATGTGCGGTGGGTGGTGCTCTTCTTGATGTGAACCCATTCGATCAGCCAGGTGTTGAGGCCTATAAAAAGAACCTCTTCGCCCTGCTCGGTAAGCCTGGCACCGAAGAGCTTGGAGCGGTCCTTCGTAAAAGAATTGTGGAGACGGGGCGAGGATAACCCGGTATAAAAATCGACTTCCCGTAACTTATGGAGATTTGCGATGTTCTTGCGAAACTTCCTTTCAGTTTTACTAACATTTTCGCTTTTTGGCGCGAGCTCGGCATTCGCTGATGGTTTGGACGCGGTGCAAAAATCCGGCAAACTGCGCGTTGCGATCGACGCCACCTACCCGCCGATGGAAAGTGAAGACGCATCGGGAAAACCCGTTGGCTTCGACATTGATTTTGCAAACGAACTCGCGAAACGTTTGGGTGTGAAAGCTGAGTATGTTGTTATGAACTGGGACGGCATTCTTGCGGGTCTCGTGTCGAATCGTTACGACGTCATCATTTCTTCCATGAACATTACCCCTGAGCGCTCCAAGCAGGTTAATTTCGTTGAGTATGTGAAGATGTCGCAAATCTTTATCGCGAAGAAGGGTAAAGAGGTAAAGAACGAGAAAGAGCTTGCTGGCAAAGTTGTCGCCGTACAGGCCGACACAACGTCGCATGAGTTTGTGCAAAACAAACAAAAAAGTGGCATTCTCATTAAAGACGTCAAAGCCTTTAAGATGGTCACCGACGCATTCGCTGGTGTTAAGGCAAATCAGGCGGATGTTATTGTTGTGGACGAGCCAGTGGGCCGTTACTACGCTAAACGTGATCCTTCTTTCGTTATTTCCGCGCGCGCGATGGCTCCAGAGCCAGTCGGCATCGCGATGGGAAAGAAAGAGAAGAGACTTGCGGATGAAATTAAGAAAGTTGTTCAATCCATGGAAAAAGACGGCTTTATCAAAAAGCTGTCGGTGCAATGGTTTGGCGCTGAGTTGGGAACATAAGTAAAACGTAATGGTAGAAGATCTTAGTTTTTGGCAGTTCTCACTGCAGGTCGTTATTCCGCGCCTCTGGGAAGGGATGCAACTGACCATTCAGCTGACTTTGCTGAGTGGTCTGTTTGGTGTTTTATTGGGGCTTGTTGTGGCGCTCTGCCGCATCAGTCGTTCTAAATTTATCGCATGGCCCGCGGCGCTATATGTCACGCTCTTTCGTGGCACGCCTCTCTTGCTTCAAATTCTTTTCATTTATTTCGCGCTTCCACCCTTACTCGATATTCGTCTCGAAGCGATGCCGGCAGGCCTTTTGGCTCTGTCTCTAAACGCGGCGGCCTATCTCACGGAGATTTTTCGCGCCGCGATTCAATCCATTGATAAGGGACAAATGGAGGCCGCGCGGGCTCTTGGCATGAGCTATGGGCTCGCCATGCGCCGTGTCATTCTCCCGCAAACGTTTCGCCGTCTCATTCCACCCGTTGTGAATGAATTGGCCGCCCTCGCGAAAGATACATCCCTCGTGTCGGTCATTGCCCTGAGCGAAATGCTCTATGTGACGCAACGAGTGGGAGCGAAGTATCTGCGTCCTTGGGAAGTTTATCTTTGGGCCGCGGTGGGATACCTGTTGATCGTTGTGACTTTAAGCGCGCTTGCGGGCATGTTGGAACGACGTCTTGCGCGGCGGGAGGCTTAAATGACAAAGCCCATTCTTCAAACGGAAAATCTCTGCAAGAGTTTTGGTCCCGTCGACGTTCTTAAAGGCATTAGCCTTTCGGTCTTTCCCGGAGAAGTGGTCTGCATCATTGGTCCCAGTGGATCTGGTAAGTCTACCCTTCTGCGCTGCTTAAACTATTTGGAGACGCCCACATCTGGGCGAGTCTGGTTTGAGGAGTCTCTTGTTGGTCAGAGAGAGGTGAAGGGTGAGCTAAAGCCAGTTCCTGAAAAGGTGCTGGATCAGCAGCGCGCCCAGATTGGGATGGTTTTTCAGCGCTTTTATCTTTTCCCTCATATGACGGCCTTGCAGAATGTGATGGAAGCCCCGCTGCGGGTGAAGAAGCTGCCTAAAGCGGAAGCCACCGCCGCGGCGCGTCAACTTCTTGCTCAGGTAGGGCTAGAGGCGAAAGAAAACGATTATCCGGCGCGATTGTCGGGTGGGCAGCAGCAGCGTGTCGCTATCGCGCGCGCGCTCGCGATGCAGCCGAAAGTCATGCTGTTTGATGAAGCCACATCCGCGCTCGATCCTGAGTTGGTGGGTGAGGTTCTTCAGACCATGCAGAATCTCGCGAAGGCTGGCATGACGATGGTTGTTGTGACCCACGAAATGGGCTTCGCGCGCGAAGTCGCGGATCGTGTGGTTTTCATGGACGGCGGCGTTATCATCGAAGAAGGCGCCCCGGAACGTGTTATTGAAAATCCACAGCACCCGCGCACCAAAGAATTCCTGCGCAAGGTCCTTTAAGCTCTTCTTGTGTGTTCATAGGCATAAAAAATAGTGGTTCGTCTCACTTCATAGGCGTTAGTGAGCGAATACTTCTTTATTAAGTTCTGGGTAGTACTCCGCGAATAGCTCTTCCGCTTGGTCGAAGAGCACCGCGCATTCGGTGGCTTGTTCGTCCAGCTGTCTTTCGCAGGTCAGAGATAGGAATTTGAGATAGTTGTGTTTGCTGCAGTAAGGGGCTCCCTCTTCCTTGCATCGCGCATCGAGGTAGGCGAGGGTTGCGTTGAGGCGTTCGAGTTCTTCCACGGCTGTCAGTTGCACGAGAAATTCGCAGCCGCTGTCGTCACCACTTTCGCAGGCTTTTGTGTAAATGTTGCGCGCTTTGCCTAGGTAAGAGAAGCGCTCCTTCACGTCCGTGTCTTTTAGAAATGTCAGCATCAGTTGACAGCCAAGGCCATCACCAAAATCACAGGACTGTCGCGCGAGCTTTCCAGCCTTACGTCGATTTCCGAGGCGATCTTCCAGCACCGCCCAGTGCAAACACCCATAGCCATTGCGATGAGATTCGCAGGCGTCCTTGAGAATGCGCACGGCTTTTCCACTCTGGCCGTTCAGTGCAGCGATGCGGGCAACTTCAACACAGCTATCGTCGTGTCCAAGGCTACAACCTTTTTTGAAGAATTTTAATTCGAGCTGAGGTTCTTTGCGTTCATTCGCGATGGTGCCAAGTTTGTTGCAGCCGAGTCCACTTTTGCAATCATCTGGCAAAGGTTTACCAGCCTCTGTGGCGGAAAGTTCTGCTTTCTCTTCGCGCGACGGATCAAGCGACGCTGTCTGACAGGCGCCTAGGAGAATAAAGAATGGTATGTGCCAAAAAGCCCGCATTGAAACCTCATTCCATCACGCAGATGTCTTGCACGAAATACGCCACGTCATGGTTCCGCGATGGATTGGCGGATGGTTCCTTGGAACAATCGTTTTCCATCGTCTGTAAGGAGAGAAAGATCAAGAAAGGGAAAACCGATTCGCGCGGCTGGGAGCATTTTTCCACTCAGATCCGCCATTCCCTTCTCATAAATATAAAGAGTTGGCTTGCTGGCATCACCATTGATGGATGTGATTTTGCGCGCGTGTGCCGCGGGCGTGAAGTAGTAAAGCGGCGCATTGCTTGTCGTGAAGGAAAAGCTGCCGCTTATTCCGTTGGCGGCTTGCTGAGCGCTTTCAAGAATGTCCATTTTTGTTTGATCAGCGACATGTTCGATCGTGCCGGGACCAATTAAATTCATCGAGCGTGCGACAATAGCATCCCAAATGATGATTGGGATGGGTACGTCGTTGAGCTTGCTGCCAATCTTCACCGATTGAGCGGATTCCGATACGAGAACGAGTTGCGCGCCATTTGTCTGATCCGCGGAGGCAACGTCATCGTCAACAACTTTGACTTGAAATCCCATGGATTCAAGCATGTTTTTTACAATGGTGTCTTGCGCGGTGTTGATTTCATTGTTCACGAACAAAACAGCCGTGCCAGAGACCACAACTGTCACTTTCGCGGCGGCGGAAACGTTACCCTTGCTATCTGTTGCCGTGTACGTGAAGGAGTCGGTGCCGCTAAATCCATTTTGGGGGGCGTAGTTAACACTCGTGCCGATAACCGTCGCTGTGCCTCGTTGGGGCTGCGAAGCAATCGCAAAACTAGCGATACTTTCACCCTGTGGCGCAGCGGCTGCGAGGTTGATGGATAAGAGCGTGCTGGCCGCTGTCGAAGCGCCGAGAGCAAAGGCAGCGGGCTTTCGTCCCGGTGCGGGAGGGTTGCCGCCGCCAGTACCTCCGCCTGGTGTCGAACCACCACCGGTTGAAGAACCATCCTGAGGGTTCGCAAAACATTCATACTGACGATCTAAAACTTCATCGCCTTCCGTGAAACGCTCATTGTTATCTTTGTCGCGAAATTTGATGATCTCCGTTCCACCGTGAGGGCAATGTTCATCACCCGCTGGCAGACTAACACCTTCTGTGAAAACGTCGGGTGGTGTCGCATCACCTTCGCCAACAATGCCCGAAGGAGTTGGTTTCGCCGGCGGATCTCCACCGCAGGCGCCAAGCATTGCATAGACAAAAAGCGACACCCAAAGTCGCACTTTCATAGCCTCTACCTCCACCCAGGTATTCGGATGAACTCAGCGTAACCATTAAGAAAAGTTGTATTTAGCGGACATTGCAGGGGAAAATTTACGGGTGGCGGCTTACGACCGAAGGATTCTGCTTTCGCGGCGCCATATTAAGGCTCATTCGTATGGGGTTAGTAACCAAAACCCGTCAACGTTTCTTCGATGACCCAGCGTGCCGTGCGAAACGTTTCTGGATAGTTTTCTGGTCGTTCCAGAAAGGAACACATGTTGGCAAGATCGAGAAGTTTACCAATGTCTCGCCAGCGTGGGTGAAGTTCACCGCGAATGGATAGGTAACCTTGTGCGAACGATTCTTCCGCACCGTCGGGATAATCTGTGGCGAAACGAAAAAAGTTACCGAGATCTAAATACCCATTACCGGAGAGACAAAACTCCCAGTCGAGCAATCCCGTTACAGTTTTCTGCTGAGCTGATACCAAGATATTTTTGGGATTAAAATCACAATGAACCAATTGACGTGTTGGTTCGGTTTCAAGCACAAGATGCCACTCTTTTTCAATCAAGCGTAATGTTCGAGCGCGAAGATCGCTGGGAAGGCGCTCATCTCGCAGGGATCCAATGACTCGTTCGATAAATTGACGCATGAATTGCGCGCAGTTTTCGTACTCGCTACCAATCAGCACACCCGGTCCAATAAATCCTGGGTGCGAAAATTCGATGCTGTGAATTTTCGCAATTTCCGCTCCCACGCTCTGGAATAAAGCAAGACCCACGGAATGGTTTCCTAGGTGATTCTGAAATAACTCGCCCTCTATAAAACTCAGGACAGCCACACGGCGGCCCTTTATTTCAAATAAGTCTCGCACCTCAGGCGTGTTGACTTTTTTAGTCTGAAGAAAACGAAGGATATCCGCTTCACGCTGCGCAACATTTCCCGCCTCGGAATAAAAGCGGAAAACGTGCTTTTTTCCACGGGCATCCTCAACCAAAAAATTCGCGTTCTGAAACCCGCCGGAAAGCTTTTTGCTGTGAATGGCTGTGGGATCAAGACCATACTTTTTGACGGCCTCATCCAAATCATCCTTGGATACCTTCAAAGCAGCCGCGTGCTGGCTGTAGCGCTCATGAGGAGGAATATGGGTCATCTTGATTCAACGATTCCGGCGTTCTTTAGCACCTGCGCCGTCAGGCCCCAAATGCGCGCGTGTGATGTTGTAAAGAGATGCGAGGTGCGGCGCGTGCCAAAAATCGTGAAGGAAAAACTTTGGTAGCTGTCTTCGCAGAGGTCGCGCCATACAACAGCAAATGCGTCCGCAACCTCGTCGCGATTGAGCCGCAATTCGGATATCGTGAACGTTGTATAGCCCACGATCGGCCAAACATGCTGCCCCTCAAGAGAATGCACGGGATCTAACGCTCCCATGGCCACGATATGTGTGGAGGGAATACCGAGTTCTTCTTCGGTTTCTCGCAATGCCGTCGCTAATGGATCGTAGTCCTCGGGATCACGACGTCCGCCTGGAAAACCAATCTGTCCACTGTGGCTGCGTAAATGAGCGCTGCGGCGAATGAATATGACCTGCGGCTCATGAGAGTCTGATTCCGGCGCGCAAAAAAGCATAAACACCGCCGACCCTTTTTCATTTTCATGATTCCAAGGGGCTGGCAGTGCACGCAATCCCAACATTTTTGGGAGGTGTTTAATCCAATGAGGTGTGTGATGTTGTAACTCTCTCATCTCGAAAGATTACAACTTTTTTACCTATTCGCCAATGCGATCGCGCACGATGCGTAGACGTTGCACAGGGGCGGGCTGAATGATTTCCGCGCTATCCGCTGGCGCGAGCATCATATCCACACTCGAGCGCAGCTGCTCCATAAATTCGTTATGGTCCGTCAAAGCTTCCTTGAGCGTCGCCTCATCCACTAATTCTTTGGCGGCGTTAAATATGGCGTGACCGAAAACGGCTTGCTGCACAACGGTGCGTCGCAAATTGTCTTCAAATTCAGAGAGATTTAATTGTTCGCGCTGTAAAGCTAATAAGAGCCCATCGCGATCACACTGTGTCCAAAAGAGAGCATGAAGGGGCTTGATGCGCCATGACATTGCTTGAGCACGGCGCCACTGAATCTCGAAGGAGACGTTCGTGCCCCCTTGGTTCAGTTGCCAGTAAAGTTCATCATCGACGGAATACTGCTCGATGAAATTAAGCCATCGCTGCATAGGGTCTCCTCTAGTCGCCAGCGAATTCTGCAAGGAGCTTGCCATGGCAAAAAAATAATTTTCCTTTTAAAAGCTTATGGTTATCCTTGTCTTGCGGGTGCCCTTCTGTATAAGGTCCACACACAAATGCCGCCGCTGACAGGGAATAAAATGACAGGGGGGTTTAGGGAACCCTGCTTTTAGCCGCTAAGGCATAAGAAGCGTAAGATTCTAGGTTGGGACAATTGATGCGCGATACATTCAAACATTTAAGGTTTATCACCATCGTATGCGGGCTTTACGGCGCGCAGGCTTGGGCGCAAGAAGATATGCCGCCGCCCGTGGATGAACCTGTCGTAGAGGTTCCCGTATATCAACACGACGATGGACCGATGGATCCCGTCGATCCTTCATCGCCACGCGCTGCGCCGGGAGAAGGGGAAGAGCTGCCGCGCGAAAAATTTGAATCGTGGAAGCCGCCCAAAATGAAAACTTTCACGCAGGCTCAAAAGAAGACCGAGTGCGCGAAATACGAGAACCGTTACATCTCTTTCTATGATCAAGTGTTTAAGGTCGTTGCCTGCAAGCGCCGTGAGGTGAAGGATAACGAGTTGCTCGCGCGTCTTGCGAAGGGTCGGTCCATCACATCCGTGACAAACGATACGATCATTATGTTGGATGAAGGAAAACCCTTCACCACGTCTGATCTCTTTCCACCGCGCACATGCGCGCAGCTCACCAATCGTTATGTGACTTATGGTGCGAACGAGATCTTTTATGTTGAGAACTGCAAGCGGTATTCGTTCCCTGATTGGGATACGTATGAGACGCATCGTGAAAAGCATGACAAGAAGAGCCCTGTCTTGGAATTGACGGAAAAGGAGTTCGCCAGCCTTAAGTTCGCGAAGGAATATCCTTCCGTGCTGGATAAAGCCTTTAAGGACGTCCTTGAAGGCTCTGCTGGTGTGGATGTGATTCCTGTTGATGAAGCCTGTCGCGGTGTGAATGAGAAATTTGTTTCTTACTACTCACGCCTCTATCGCATCGAAAAATGCCGTAAGCGAGAGATTCCGGATACGGAAGCTTTTATGCGGAAGCGTGAGAACAACCGCATGAAGTTTATCGAGCTTTCATCGGAGCAGTGGCTTTCATTGCCTGATGGAAAACCGATGCCTCAATAAAAAAAAGGCTGTCACTGACAGCCTTTCTTTTTTACATCTCTGACGCGTTCTGCAGGATCTCTTTCAAACGCCCGTTCATAAATGTTTTTGATACCCAGAAAATCTCCGCTAGCTGACTCACAATGTCTTTCGCGACATTGATGCTCGCAAGCTCTTTACGAATAAGGCGTGACGGCGTGAGAAGCTTCGCGGCAAATACGTTAGCCTGCACATCACGGACATGCTCCGCGTAATCACCGAGCTCATGGGGAATGTCCATATTCGCTTGTGCGAAGAAGAACGGCGCCATGGCGCGGGCAATGCGGAAACGCACAAATGGACGCATCTTACCGTCGTTCGGGAACTCAATCGCCGTGCCCTCATCAGAAGGCTGACTGATAACAAGCTCGTCCTTGTTTTCGTCGATCGGTTGGGCAAAAGGTTTTAATTGGAGTTTGGGATAAGCCGATGCGATCTCAGGAAGATAGAGGGGGGCTTCATTGAAATCAATGCGCTCGTGAATCTCTTGCACAAGCTGATCGATTTTTTCTTCCTGGATGCTGAAGTAATTTTTGAACTCTTGTTCTTTATCGCGTGTCCATGTATTCGCATGGCGACGATAAAAATCTTTGCGCGCCATTTCCATAAAGTCGCGGTCGATGCCGAATACGCCGTAGCCGCTGTATTCGTAAAAAGCTTCCCAGTCACTTAATTCACCGCTTGCGACGTCGACCACAAGTTTTTCATCGACACCGAGATGATCGGCGATCGACTTCATCGCTTGTATGGAGCGGATGTTCTTTTTGCCTTTTTTCCAGTGACTGCAATCGGCTGGATCGAAGCCGAGAATTTGCCCAACGTCTTGGTCGATAACGCGAACGCCGCCAAATTTATGGTCTAGTACTTTTCTGCAAAATTGAAAAAGACTGGCTGAGTGAGGATACTTTACGGTCAAATCCTTTTTCATGGCCTAAGCGCTGCCTCCGTGCGTAAAGCTAAAATAAGCTTTCAGCGACGTCATGGTAGGTTCTAGATAACCCTTAAAGCCACGGAACTCGTACCCACCGGGACATAGCTGGTATTCGCGTACGCGCACAATGTTCCCTGCAAAGGGGCTTCACTGCTAGCGTTTCAACCTAAAAATGTTTCGATCCATATACTAAGTTTTTTAACACCGAATTCCCAAGCGGTCAACGCGGGTTTGTCGATATATCAAGTTCCAATTGGTTCTTTTGGTTAATTTTACCAATACTAAGACAAGCGTTGCCCACACCAGATAAGGCGAAAAAAATTTGTTCAGTGTTACGCATTTTCAACAAATGAAGTCAGCGTGATGCTTGCGGCAAATCTCTAAAACCGTTTTTTCCGACACGCCTTCACCGCGCATATGAATAAAAGTATGAATTCGAAATAAATTCCCGGCAGGTGGGATCAGTACTTTCTTGGAAGGAAATTTTTGCATTTCGCGGATAAGGAGTGCGCGACGCGTTGCATTATAAGTCGCAGTAATAAAAGAAATAAAAGCACCGCCTCCCTGAATCACATCATCTGATTGTTAACTGATACTAAAAAAAGCCCTAAAGCCACCGACCAGTGAAGGGCGAGTTTATCTGAGTAAGGATTGGTTAACTTGAAGAACCTTGCTTCCCACATATTGCGGGTAAGGCAAAGCATCACAAGCTTTGTGCTGGTGCTTTCTGTTTTCTCGGGATGTGTGAAAGTGGGTGAAGACGAGCAAGCTGGTGAAGAAGTGCCCGTCGACGGAGGTATTGAAGGCAGTGGCGGCGGCGTGAGTTCAAAAGCCATCGCGGCAAAACCCGAAGGGTTCGTGGTAACCGGTCAGTCTCCAAACTTCCTTACGTTGTTATGGAATGATAGGGCCACGAATGAACTGATTTTTGAAGTAGAGAGATGCACCGGTTTCGACTGTGACGACTTCGTCCCCTTAGCGCACTCACCCTTAGCACGAGATTCAGAGACAATTACTGACTCCGGTCTGACTTCATCGACTGCTTATAGTTATCGCATCCGAACAACGAATCGCAATGGCAGCAGTGCTTGGGTCGTGCTGAAGAATGTAACGACTTTTCAGAATCCCAATGAAAATCTGAATGTTTCTTCGATATCCAGCACCGCCGTGAGTTTTGCATGGTCCCCGACATCGTCTGAATATTCAGGTGTTCGCATTCAACGCTGCACAGGATCTGGGTGCGAGAGTTTTCAGGATGTCTTTGGATCGCCGTTTACAGGCGCTCTGACTCAATACACGGAAGCGAATCTTTCTCCTTCAACAACCTATCGCTTTCGCATTCGTACAATCTCCGAAGACACAGAAAGCGACTGGCTTACCAGTCATGACGTTACCACCGCATCATCCACGACGACGGCGACACCCAGTAATTTTACTGTCGTTGAAAATGGCAGTACGTCGGTCCAGTTAGGGTGGACGGATAATGCCAGCGGCGAGATTATTTATGAGGTGCAAAGTTGTACGGGAGCATCATGTAGCAATTTTACTTCCGCAGCAGGATCTCCGCTTGTGGCGAATAGTACCGCATATGTCGGCACGGGGTTGAGCCCGGAAACCTATTATACATTCCGTGTGAGAGCCACGGGGCCTGATGGATCAAGTCCTTGGGTGACAACCCCTTCGCTACTAACTGGTCCCAATGCTCCAACCTCTCTCGTTGTTGAGGCGCGTACCAGCAGCTCCATTACGTTCTCTTGGTCGGATCAATCTTCCGATGAAACTGGTTTCGACATTCAGCACTGCTCAGGTTCAGGATGCATGAATTTCTCGACATCACCGAGCTCTCCTGTCGCCACAAATACAACATCGTTTACCGTGACTGGACTTTCCGCCGCGAACTCCCATGAGGTTCGTGTGCGAGCGGTAAAATCGGGGAGCTATAGCGATTGGCTCACGAGTGGAAGCGTGACAACTCATCCTGCTATGAGTTCGTGTTCGTCGCCGAAGACTTATGTTGTTGATGCTGGCAACAAGAGCAACTCGACTAATACCGGGCGTGGCCTTTGGTCAGATACAAAAGTGATTCCAGGAACGCGCCTCCCCGCCACCGCATTCTACGATGGTTCCGCGACAGGAGGAGCAGCATCGGTGAAGTTGACGTGGTGGAATGGAAGCAAGTTTATCGTTGAGAGCGTTGCAGGCGATTCTCGGGTAACGGTTGGATCGGCAACATATGTGCGTTTAGCATTCCTTGCCGATGGCAGGCCGCTTGTATTTTGGACAACGGGAAGTACGATCGTAAAAGGCGCCGTGAGAAGTGCTTCATTGAGCAGCGCGGGAACATGGGCTTCCGCAGTGGTTGATACTGTTCCCGGCGCGGCATCACGGGCTTTGGAAGTGGCGGTGAGCCCGCAGAACCAAGTCGGTCTGATCTATCTAACGAATACCACCACGGCTGGGCGCGCGCGTTTCATATATTGCGCCTCGGGATGCGGTAATTTGAGTCAGTACGTTGCGATGAATTCTAACGCGGACACCATCGAGGCGTCGAACGTGATCGCGGCGACACAAGCGACCGGGATTGCCTGGTGTAAGCAAAACTCATCCACATATTATCCGGCTGTTGTTTATCCTGGTAATGCGGGAGCTAGTATTCGTTACGCATCATGCCTCCAAAGCGACTTGAACAACTGTAGAACATCGGCGGGGTGGAGCGGTCAGGCTACCACCGTGGTATCAACCGCGGGGGTCGTGTCCAAGATGTATATCGACTCATCCGTCGTTGGAGATGCACCGAAAATCATTACGCGAAACGCGGGAAATACTCTTCTTCAAGCCTTTCAAATGAATCAGGCATGCAATGCCTCTCCCGCCTACTCATTTACAGCGGGAAATACTTTTGGCGCGGCAACCTCCGCCAATGCTTGGCTAAGTCTCGTTAAGGATCTCAGTGGTGAGTTTCATGTGGCCGCCAACCTTGGAACCACGGCTGTCCATTATCACAATAGCGTTTCGACAAATTTCGCATCTACAACCTGGAATGCGGCGGGGGTTGTCGATACGATTGCTCAGGCAGCCGCGGGTTCTGCCGCTGGTGGAGCCGACATCAACAATACGGACCGCCAACTCTACGTCTCCTATGGGGGATCAACCGCGCCGTTTAACATCAATCTAGGTGTTGTGGCGGATACGAATGTCGCATCAAACTCGGGATCGGCGGTGTTCTACTCCATGGTCGCTGATCTGAGTGGTGGAATAAACATTGCGTTGGCAACTGGTAACATGCGCAACGTTTCGTTGAAGACAACTTCTGACGGAAAGCCCGCGGTCGCATATGTGGATACATCCAATGGCACCGCGGCGGGTTCGCTTCTTAAATACGCCTACCGTGATGGTCTAACGGCGGCGAGTTCTTGGAAGCGTGTCATGATTCCCAATACTGGCACTCCTTATTTTCCTTCGCTGGCGTTTGATCATAACAACAAACCGTGGATATCGTATTACGACGGTGGCAATTTCAAATACTATCTCGTCACGAATTCCGAAACCGATGGTTCCGGAACATGGTCTTTCTACCAGTTTCCCATAAACGCGAAGACAGCGAGTGCGGCGGCACCGGCGACAGATGATACGGCGTTGGCCATGTATTATTCAGGTGGGGTTTCATACCCGGTGATGGTTGCCATCAACTCGACGGCCGCGGGTGGCACGGGAGTGCGTGCCGCTTATTTTTCTCCATCTGTCGGTGCGTTCACTTCATATTCTACGATCGACGCACTGGGTGCGTCTTATGCAACCCGGCTCACGATCGATTCCGACACGACTGGCACTATTGCGGTCGCCTTTTACGATCTGACATCCACAAGGACGAAATTTAGCTATTCCACTAACGGCACCACCTGGACAACGACTCCAGTGTCTTCTGCCAATACGGGGCGTGAAGGTCTTTCGATTAAACTTTCACCCATCGATGGACATCCCAGCATGAGTTACTACGATAGAGCAAATGATACGCTGTATTTCGCAACCTGCGAGATGCCATTGTCATCCTGCTCCTCCACGGGTAACTGGACGATTACTTCAGCGGCTAATTCGTTGGGGGTTAGCGGCGTCGGAGCTGCGAACGAACAGCTTCTTAATTCTTCTCTCGTCATGAGCGTCGATGGTGCTCCCTACATTTCATTTATTGAAGGCGTAGGTGCGGCAACTCAGCGTCTGGCATACGCCTCTAATGGAGGTGGCAGTTTTGCGAGCACAACTCTTGTGGCGGCTCCGACCTCTGGCGTGAGTGGCGCGGCGACAGTCAACTTTGCAATGACGGGGTTCAATGTTTCATCCGCGCTATCGTCGTTAGGTAAATACATAAGCGCTTATGTGGGACCGAATAACTGGCTTTACGCTACAAGTTGTGGGGAGTAGAAGCCATGTTTAAACGTCTCCTTTCACGAACGAAGATGATTATGGCAATAGGGTGGGTGAGCCTCACCTTCTCGCCGCAGGCGTTCGCGCAAAAGGATATGATTCAGGCTGTCGGCGGAAATCAGGCCGCGCAGGTGGCTGGAGGAGCAACGGGAGCAGGTAAAAACAAGATATTAATTGGCTCCTCATTTATGTTTTTCAAGAGTGGTGCGACTCAGGGTGAGCAGACTTATCCAGGTGGTATCACTTCTTATAGCCAATCCTACATCCAATACAATTTTGTCGAGAAACTGAGCGCGGTCGGTCTCATCTATCAGCATGATGAGATGGGTTCTTTCCTCGTCAACACAGGTGTCGGTCTGAAAGCTGAATTGACATGGAAGGGCTATTACCTTGAATCAGGATTTAGTTTCGCGCAGCAGAAATTCACAAATCGCGCGGTGAGGAGTCGCACGGGCACGCAAGTTTCGTACGGGGGCGGTATCCGCGTGCCATTTCTAAGCGACTTTCTCTACTTTGACGGTGGCGTGAAAAATCGGGTGACCAAATACACGAAGCAGGATGGAGTGAAACTAGCGGTACCTTACACGGAAGAATTGATGATGCCTTTTATAGGAATTGGAGTGAGCTTTTGAGATTGCCAATCCTTTTGCCAATGTTGGTTTCGTTACTGGCTTCCTGCGGCGGCGAGGGGCAAGCAAGTTTTGCGAAGTTTCGTCGCGAGGCCAATTTTCCGATGTACTTTATCGCAGGAGGAGATGCTCCAGGAACAGGGGCTCTCTACCAGGTGGAGGAAGTTTCACGGGGACAGGCAGTGAGCAGCACGATTCTTCTAAGTGGACTGACCGGACCAACAGGTCTCACTCATGATTTTACTGGGCATGTGTTTGTGACTGAAACGCTCCCTTTCCCAGAAGGGAAGATCAAGAAAGCCACAATCAAGAGTCGCACCGTGGACGATTACATTGTCGACTTGGATTACCCAACGGGCATTGCGGTTGACTCTTTCAATCAGGTTTACGTTGTTGAAAATGGAAAAAAACGCGTTACCCGCCTCTTGGGGACGGGGAAGTTTGAAGTTTTTAGGCAGGAGAATTTGGGCTCCCCAGAGGTTGGACAAATGGATGCCGCGGATAATCTCTACCTGCTAGAGTCCGACTTTAGTGTAGTGAGCCGGATCGATTCCCATCAAAACAGGGAAGTTATTTCACCCGCGGTCAAGAATATTAGAGACATAGCCTTAGATGCGTCCGATATCCCTCATATATTGGTTGTGGATATGGATCTTGGGATTGGAGAAGTATTGAGAGTGGTCGATGCCAATACCACTGAATCCGTCGTTGGCGGTCTCATAAATCCGACGGCAATCGCTTTCGATAGTGCCAATGCCCTCTATATTTCCGAAGGATCTCCCGCGAACCGGATTACACGGTATGTCATCGGCGAAGAAGTCCGTCGGGTCATCGTCACTTTGGATGTTGAGCCAAACGCCATCACTTTTACCCCCTACTAGCCTCTCCTTTGACCGCCCGGGCAACTCTTGCCCACTCCAGATAAAGAGAAAAAATTTATTCTATAAGAGACACATTCTGCGAGGTGGCCCATGTCGCCAATCATTGCCATATTCGGTATCTCCTTTAGTATTTG
This sequence comes from uncultured Oligoflexales bacterium, assembly GCA_964404325.1. Lineage (GTDB taxonomy): Bacteria > Bdellovibrionota_B > Oligoflexia > Oligoflexales > Oligoflexaceae > CAYOJQ01. The sequence goes on along the minus strand of CAYOJQ010000011.1, from coordinate 36,469 downwards.
GTTCGCGCTCACGCAGCACGGAACGAGTTTTGGCGGGTATTTTGACAAGACCGCTCTCGTGCTTATTGGCGTGATGCCGCCCAGCGTGATGCTCTTGTCGCATTCGCTTCATGACTTCGTTGTCGGCTGTAAAATTCTGTTCGATTCATTGTTTCGCGCGCCGCAGAGGGTTCATGGCGAGGTGATTGATGTACTCACCAAATCTTCCGCCCTCGTGCGTGCGAATGGTATTGGCGCTCTTGTGAATGCGCGCAGTCACATTCGTTACGAACTTCTTCGTGATGGTATCTCTCTTATAGTCAATGACTTCTCCCCGGATGAAATCCGTCACAACCTCACCAACAAAATAAATGCCAAACAAAGTCGCATGGCACTCGCCGTGAATTTGTTCGAAAACATGTCAAAGTTGTGTCCCGGCGTTGGAATGATAGGAACGCTGATTGGATTGATCTCCATGATGTCCAATTTGAAAAATCCGGATCAGATCGGTCCCGGCATGGCGCTCGCGATGATTACAACGTTGTATGGACTTCTAATCGGAACCGTCCTCTACGGTCCGTGTGGCGAAAAAATTTCCCTAGAAGCGGAGAAGACGCTTGAAGTGGATCTTATGGTTCTTGAAGGTGTGCTTGGTCTGAAGAACAAGAAATCAAGCATTCACATGAAAGACATCATGAATACCTATGGTCAACGCAAAGGCCAAGGCCCAGGGCCAAACAAAGCGGGATGACGTATGAGTAAGCCTGCCGCACCCACAACACGAAAGCTAAAGACCCAAAAGTCAGAGGGGCTTTGGATTTACTCTTTTGCGGATTTGGCGCTTATTTTGATGAGCTGTTTTGCGTTGATGATTGCCATGTCAAAGCCCGCAAGCACAAAGTTTGAAGAGGTTGTCGAAAAGATCAGCAATCAGAAGTCTGGCGGTGATGGATTGTCCGCGACAGAAAAGAAAGTATCGCAGGAAATCAAAAAGCAAAAATTGGACGGTGCCGTTGTGGTTGAGCAGGATCAGGAAGGCATCGCGGTTGAATTTAAAGACAGCCTGATTTTTTCCCCGGGTTCGGCAGACCTCTCGGAACAACAAGCCTCAACCATCAAATCCATTCTTGATTCCTTGATCAAAGCCAATCCGAAATACAAGATCACCATTGAAGGTCACACGGATGATACCCCTCTAGGATCGCACGGAAAGTTTCGTTCCAATTGGGATTTGAGTGGCGCTCGTGGTATCTCCATTCTTCATCAGTTGGTGAAGCAAGGGGTGGACCGAAATCGCATTCGGGTAATTTCCTACGCTGACACACGGCCAAAAGTAGCCGTTCAAAACAAAAGTGGCGCCGATTTAGCAACGGCCCGCGCAGCAAATCGTCGGGTTGTGATCCGACTTGACTAAGGTTTTTCCATGTCCTCGCCTCATTTTTCTCTCATTCCCCAGTCCTTACAGTATCTTCACAGGTGTCCCCCAGTAACTTCGGGGCTTCAAGTAATCCCCACCCGACAAGTTGACAATTGCAGCAGCGGTCTTAATGTAGGGAGAAGTACACGCGAAGGTTGGGGGCCAGAAGTGGCAATAGTTGCGAGCATACGAGCACAGGATGATGACGATCACCGCGAGAAAGGTGATTTTGGCATCGTCACTCAAGAACGCACGCGCGTTAAACGCCCTTCGATGTATCAAGTGCTGTTGTTAAATGATGATTACACACCCATGGAATACGTGGTGAACATTTTGCAGCACTTTTTCGACAAGGACCATGCCGAAGCGACGCGGATCATGTTGAAAGTCCATCATGAAGGACGTGCGGTGGTTGGTTCATATAGTTACGAAATTGCGGAAACCAAGGTCGTCTTGGTGACCGAGGACGCGAGAAAAAACGGGTATCCGTTGCAGTGCACGATGGAGAAGGTATGATGCTCGTGCGCGGGCAGCATAGGCGCTTTTTCAGTGGCTCGGAAGGTGGGCTATGTTAAGTCACGAATTAGAAGTTAGTCTCAATCTCGCCGTAAGTGAAGCGACCCGTCGTGGTCATCGCTACGTGACAGTTGAGCACGTTCTTTACGCCCTCTTGAGCGATAAATCCGCCGCGGAGGCCATTGAATCTTGTGGCGGATCTCTAGATCATATCCGCGAAGATCTAGAAAGTTTCTTTGAAGAACATTTCCGCGATGAAAAATTGGAAAAGGGGCAACTGCCGCAGCCAACCGTGGGCTTTCAGCGCATTATTCAACGCGCCGCGCAGCATGTGCAGTCGGCTGGCAAAGAAAAAATCTATGGCGCGAACATCCTCGTCGCCATTTTTTCTGAAGCGGATTCTTTCGCGGTCTATTATTTACAAAAACAAGATATCTCCCGTCTCGATATCATCCAGTTCCTATCCCATGGCATCACTAAAACAGATGATCCCGCTGTGGATGAACAACGTCGTTTCCTCCCCGGAGAAACGCGCCCTGATATTGATACCGCTCCATCAAAACGCGATAAAAAAGATCCATTATCGCTTTACACCGTGGATCTATGCGAGAAGGCGCGACGAGGCCAAATCGATCCAGTCATCGGTCGCGACAAGGAACTCGAGCGAACCATGCAGGTTCTCTGCCGCCGCCGGAAGAATAACCCATTATTCGTGGGTGACGCGGGCGTTGGTAAAACAGCTATCGCGGAAGGACTCGCTCTTAAAGTTGTAAAAAATGAAGTTCCAAAAGCTCTTCAAGGCGTCCATATTTTTTCCTTGGATCTTGGCTCTCTTGTCGCCGGATCAAAATTCCGTGGTGATTTTGAACAGCGTCTTAAAGGCCTTTTGAGCTCTCTTAAAAAGATCGAAAAGAGCATCCTCTTCATTGACGAAATTCACACCCTCATTGGTGCGGGAGCCGTTGGTGGTGGAGCGATGGATGCGTCGAACCTATTGAAGCCGGCGCTTGCTTCAGGTGAGCTTCGTTGCATGGGTTCAACGACATTCAAGGAGTACCGCAACTCGTTCGAAAACGATCATGCACTGGCGCGTCGCTTCCAGAAAATTGATGTGGAAGAACCAGATCTTGAAACAGCGGTTAAGATCGTTGCGGGTGTGAAGAGTTATTACGAAGACTTCCACAATGTGCGCTATTCATCGGGTGCCGTGCGCGCGGCGGTTGAGCTTTCAAATCGTTATATCGGTGACCGAAAGCTTCCGGACAAGGCCATTGACGTGATCGACGAAGCCGCGGCCACATTGGCCCTTAAAGGTTCGGATAAAGATGAAAAACGTCGCTCTGTTTCCGTTGATTTGATTCAGAGAACAGTGGCGCGAATGGCACGCATTCCGGAACAAAAAGTTTCCGCAACCGATCGCGAGGCGTTGCGACAACTGGATGTGGATCTCAAGAGTAAGGTGTTTGGGCAAGATAAGGCCATTGAGGCGTTGGCGAGTGCGATCAAGCTCTCTCGTTCCGGCCTTGGGGAAGAAGACAAACCGATTGGTAGCTTCCTGTTCGCTGGGCCGACTGGGGTTGGTAAAACGGAAGTCGCCAAACAGCTTGCTGTCAGCATGGGCATCGAACTCGTGCGTTTTGATATGAGTGAGTACATGGAGCGTCACTCCGTATCGCGTTTGATCGGTGCTCCTCCAGGTTATGTTGGATTTGATCAGGGTGGTCTCTTGACGGATGCCATCACCAAGACCCCTCATGCCGTCTTGCTCTTGGATGAGATCGAGAAAGCTCATCCTGATATGCAGAACATCTTGTTGCAGATCATGGATCATGGAACCTTGACCGACAATAACGGGCGTAAGGCGGACTTCCGCAACGTCGTGATTATTATGACGACCAACGCGGGGGCGCGGGAATTAGCCCAGAAGGCCATAGGCTTCCAAAGGGAAGCGGGCTCCTTCGACAATCCAGCGGTTAGCAAGGCTCTGAAGGATTCCTTTTCACCAGAATTCCGGAACCGCCTCAACGCGGTCATCAATTTCGGGCCGTTGGACCTCGAGATCGTGAAGATGGTGGCACGTAAGTTCGTCGAAGAGATGAATAAGCAATTACAGAAGAAAAACGTGACCTTGGTGCCTTCTGATGAGTCAATCACTTGGCTCGCTACCCATGGTTACGATACCGCCTACGGCGCACGTCCCATCAAGCGCCTTGTTGAGGATAAGATCAAACGCCCCCTGGCGGATGAGCTGCTCTTCGGAAAATTGGCCAATGGAGGCCGCGTGAAGGTCAATGTGAAGGACGATGCGATCTCCTTTGAATTTGCATAGACGCCATGACGGTCGCCCTGAGCGAGGCGAAGGGCCTTAGGTCCTTCACTCCGTTCAGGATGACAACGTCAAACCTTCGGTATATAACCTTGCTTTATGCTCGAAGGGGGTTTTCTATGTCCGCCACGCGCACCATGCTCTCCGGGGTGCAGCCAACCAACCGTCTCACTCTAGGCAACTATATTGGTGCGATTAAAAACTGGGTGCGTTTGCAAGACCAGTTTCATTCGTACTTTATGGTTGTGGACATGCACTCCATCACCGTGCGCCAAGACCCCGCACAGCTGCGCGAAAATACCTGGGCCGTCATTGCTAGCTACATAGCGGCCGGAATTGATCCAGAGCGCTGCACTCTTTTCATTCAATCTCATGTGAAAGAACATGCTGAGTTGGCGTGGGTTCTGAATTGCCACGCTTACATGGGCGAGTTGAATCGCATGACGCAATTTAAAGATAAGAGCCAACGGGCGGGAGAAAATATCCCGGCGGGGCTCTTCACATACCCGACGCTGATGGCGGCTGACATCCTTCTCTATGATGTTCATGCTGTTCCTGTGGGAGATGATCAGAAGCAGCACATTGAGCTGACGCGTGACCTCGCCATTCGTATGAATAACCGTTACGGCGAAGACACATTTGTGGTTCCAGAACCGTTCCTTCCTAAAGTGGGCGGCCGCATTATGGACTTGCAGGAACCCACAAAAAAAATGAGTAAAAGCGATTCCAACGAAGGCGGTGCGATTTATCTTACCGATTCTCTCAAAGAGATTGAAAAGAAGGTCAAGCGCGCGACAACGGATTCCGGCAGTGAAATCACTTACGATGAAGCAAAGCCTGGCATTCGCAACCTTCTCAACATTCAATCCGCGATCACGGGAAAATCCGTGACGGAGCTTGTCGAATCCTACGTCGGTAAACAGTACGGTTACCTGAAGGTTGATACCGCTGCGATCGTGATGGAAGAATTGCGTCCTTTACAAGAAAAGATGACGCAGCTTCTGAACGACAAGGGCGAGCTTTCGCGCATCCTCGCGCGCGGTGCCGATAAGGCTCGTGAGCAGGCGTCAAAGACTGTGCGTAAGGTTTATGACCGGGTTGGATTTATACCCGCTTCTTTTTGATTCACGCCCATGGATCTACGAGAGTTTGCAGAACGCATTTTATTCGGGAATCATCTCGAAGATAAACTCGTAGCACCCGATCGATTCACAGACACAATGAAGACCGCGGCGCCCATTGCGGTGCCGTTGTTTCCGAATCGTCCCGTCGAGCTAAGCCTCGGACGCGGACAAGGCGAAAGCTTTCCCACACCGAGTGAGATGGAGCATGCGGAGCATCGTGCGCGCGTGTTTCACTTTTTCGCCAATCACGAACTGCTAGCCCTTGAATTGATGGCGCTCGCCCTTTTACGCTTTCCCGATGCGCCCACACCCTGGCGATTGGGCATCGCGCAAATCATGCGTGAAGAACAAAAGCACCTCATGCTTTATCGCGAACGTCTGGAAGCGTTGGGGCTGCGTTTGGGTGATGTGGCGGTAAATGATTTCTTTTGGCGCAATCTTTCCGGGATGGCTTCGCCGCAGGAATTTATCGCGGGGCTGAGTTTGACTTTTGAACAAGCCAATCTCGATTTCAGTCTCCATTATCGCGAAGTATTTAAGGCCATGGGCGACGAGGCATCCCGTGATGTGATGGACATCGTTTATCGCGAAGAGATAGGTCATGTACGTCATGGCGTGATGTGGTTGGAAAAAATGCGCGTACCTGGTGAAAGCCAGTGGGATGCGTATCGGCGTCTTTTGAAATACCCACTCACACCGAGTCGTGGCAAAGGATTAGGCTTTGCGCGTGAAGCGCGTCAGCTCGCTGGCATGGAGGCGCAGTTTATGGATGAGATGGCGTTCTACCCCGAGGCAAAAACAAGGCCGGCGCGTATTCTTTGGTACAACCCCGATTGTGAAGCCGAGTTAGCCGCGGGGTCAGGGTATATGCCACCCCAAGAGCATCGCCTTCTCATGCGTGATTTTTCGATGCTTCCTATTTTTCTTGCGAAGGAAGGTGACATTGTCGTCACGGGAAAAACGCCTAGCCGCGCGTTTCGAGAGCAGTGCGCGGAATTGGGATTGGCGCGCCCCTATTGGCTTGAGACAAAGGATTTACGCGATCCCGATTGGTCGAAGGTTCCTGAGGTAAAAGTGCAGGAAATCACGCCATGGGGTTGGAGCCCAAAAGCCTGCCAGCATGCACAGACTCTTAGGGGGCTGCATGCCGCGACTTATAACGGACCAATTCCCACGCCGGCTCTCTTGCAGAGTATTTTCTCTAAGCATGAACTACCCGCGATTCGTAAATCATTTCGCGATGCGCATCTGACGCACATTCCCCTTTTAGGAGGGGATGAGGCGGTCGGTATCCTTTGTCAGACGGTGGATGATGTTTTAGCGCTCCACAAACGTATTGCTGAGGAGCTGCAAAGGCCTATCGTCATCAAGGTTCCCTATAGCGCAGCGGGACAAGGAACTATACGTTTACGCGTGGGTGAAAAACCTTCAGCGTCTCAGCTCGGTTGGCTGAACAAGATGGTGAACCATTATGGTCAGGTGATGGTGGAGCCTTGGTTTGAACGCATCATTGATGCGTCCTTTCAGTTCAACATTCAAGACAAGGTGGAGCTTCTCGGGCCAACGCGATTTTATACGGACCAACGAGGACAATACGGCGGTCATTGGTTGGGGCAGCTTTTCCGTGATATCGATGCAGGGGATCAAAAACGGCTTTATCGTCCGCGACCGCAGGGAGAATCCCTGATGAGCATCGCGGAAAAGGGAGCGAAACATGCGGCGGCATGGTTGCAGCAGCAGGGTTTTCGCGGCCTGTGCGGTGTCGATACCTTCTTTTACAAGGATCCATTGGAAGAAGATGAGTGGCGCGTTCAGGTTATCGGTGAAATCAATCCCCGCCATACCATGGGGCATATTGCGCTTACATTGCAGCGTTTGATTCAAAAAGGTCAGCCAGCTCTATGGGTCACGCTGGCGCGTCCAACACTAAGAGATTTTGGCTACAGCACATTAAATGAATTGGCCATGAATCTTCGCGCGAAGTTTCCGCTGGAGTTTTTCTACTCCACGCATCGTGAGGCAGTGAAGAGCGGTATCTTCTTTACCAATGATCCAGAAGGAGCCGAGGCGTGTCTCGGCGTGGTCGCGGTTGGCGCGGCCGCGTGCGGAGAAATTCAGCGTCTGGCGGCACGTCTTGATATGAGTCAGAAAATTTGAATGGTATATTTCTCAACTTAAGCGGCATGTTTGGAATTGAACGCCAAAGGAGAAGCGATGCTAAAGATTGCGCATGAATTAGTGAATGAATCCGAACTTGCAAACGCGACGACAGACAACGAAACACTCGTGATCATCCCGCGAGCGGATCAGCCTCTCAGCGCGGCATTGCATGGCTTAAAAGAACGCTCCATCCCAGCCTTATTCAGTCAATATTACTATGCGGCCTTTCACTCGGGTTTTCTCGCGGACGGAAAAAAAGCTTTTATTCTTGTGGAATGGAAAGAGAAAGGTGAGGACGCCTTGGAGCGTCGTTGGGTGATGAATCATCTGACAAAACTTCTGAAGTCGCGCACATCCGCCAAGCGATTGGCGGTGTATCTTGCTGGACAGGTGACCGCTGAACAGACCGTGATGACGGAAGACCTTTTGTATCAGCGCTGCGATGCTTTTTATCAGGAAGCGCAATGGGAATCGTTTCGTGTGCTGAGCAGCACAAAAGGAACAGAGGATGTGCATGCGGAAGCTCGTTTTCAAGGGCACGGCGATTTTCGTCGTTGGGTGAACGAAAACCCTGACAGCCTCACTTCGTTAACGATTGGCGAGCGCCTTGGTGCATTTTGTCGCGAAAACAAATGTGAGTTTCGCGTTCTTGATCGCGAAGAACTGAAAAAAGAAAATCTAAACCTCCTTCTTGCGGTGGGAGCGGCTAGCGAAAAATCACCCCCACGTCTTATGATCGCGAGTCATAATCTCAATAAAAAAGAGAAGCCGTTGATGCTGATTGGTAAAGGCATCACTTTTGACACAGGCGGCATTAACCTGAAGGCTCATGAATCCTTTGTCAACGCGATGAAGAATGACATGGGCGGCGCCGGACTTGTGGCGCAACTCTTCATGGCGCTTGTTCGTTCGGGATATGATCGACCGCTGGTGGCGTTGATTCCGTCCTGCGAAAATCTCATTGGCGAAAATGCCACAAAGCCAGGAACAATCGTAAAAACTCGTAGCGGGCGCACGATCTTTATCGAGCACACGGATGCGGAAGGTCGATTGATTTTGAGCGACGCCATCACTTACGGCCACGATCTGTATCAACCGGCGTTAACCATTTCCATGGCGACTCTGACAACAGCGTCTCTGCGGCAGTACTCACATTTTTATACGGGTGTTCATTTTGCGAGTAAGGAAGCGGAGCAGCAGCTGCGTGCGGCGGGTGATCAATGGGGTGAAAAATTCACCTTTTGGCCATCGTTCTTGCCATTCCGTGCTGGCAACAATACTTCATCGGCAACAATGACCAACCTTGGGCGCTTGGAAGGAAGCTCAGGTTCTTTGGGTGCGGGTGGATCGAGTGTGGCGGCACATTTCTTAAAAGAATTCTCGAAGCATCCATTTATGCATTTGGACATTTTCTGTTCGACGTGGAACTGGGGTGGGGACTACCCAGGTAGCCCTTACGGTGCCACGGGTGCCCCCTTCAACGCGGTTTTTCATTGGCTGCGTCATGAAAAGAATCTTTTCGGATATTAAGCGGCGCTGTTACCCGGTTTTTTTCCTGTGGGCGATTGCAGAAGGTCTCTATCAGGAGCTTTTGCAAACGCCTCTCGCGAGTCAACCATGCCGTTTTGAACGAGGGTCATGATGCTTTCATGCAAGAGCACATGGCCCTCGCTTTTTTTCGACTGAATATTGCTGGCAATCAGGTTGATTTTTCCCTCACGGATGTGAGCGTGGGTCGTCTTATTCATCATCAACACATCAAATGCCGGGATACGGCCGCCGCTTCGTTTCTGAAGAAGAAGTTGAGCAACCACGCCGCGAAGATTGTCTGCAATCTGATTGCGGATATGCGCCTGCTCAGTGGCTGGGAAAAGTTCCACCATGCGTTCGATGGCGTGCATGGAGGTGTTGGCGGTAAAACCCGCAAAAACAAGATGCCCTTTTTCAGCTAGATTTAAAGCCTCGCGTAGCACGCGGGGATGATTGATATCACTCACCATCACCACGTCTGGGCTGCTAAAAGGGAGTTGCTTTAAAAGATGTGGAAGCATCCCTTGATTTACTTCTTGTTGCCATACATGACCGTGTGCGGGCTCAATGATGTATTCCACGGGTTGCTCAAGCGTTTGGATATGAGCCTTGCGATACTTTGTGATGTGATTCAAAAGGGCGGCAAGAGTTGTGCTACGGCCGGAATTGGAAGGACCGCAGACGAGAACGAGACCGCGATTCATGTCCGTAAAACGGCGCACTGATTCGGGAAGGTGCAATTGCTCCCAAGTTGGCATCGGCTGCAAAAGCGCGCGCACAGCGACATGAATTTGATCTTGCGAACGCATCACGCGCACACGATGACGGATTTGTGATCCGTAACAGAACGTGGCTTCACCATGATCTCGCCATTGCTGGAGCGAAGTGTTTGGCATTGTCTTTAGCAATATCTCTTCAAGTTCATTCACCGCGGGCCATGTGCGCATTTGGCGCTCACCCCCTGTGTCGTGACGCACGAATACGGGCGCGCCGGCGAGGCCAAAGCATTCCCACCATCCTGGTTGTGTGATGCTTGCAAGCAATTGGGCAAAATCATGCCTTGATGGAGCCTCCTCTTTGGATGAGGGCATCGCGACAGGTTGCGCGGCTTGTTCTTGTTCGATTGATGGAAGCGTGAACGGATTGACGGGAGCTTCCTCGCCTAATTCCGTGGGAAGTAAAACAGGAGGCTCTGGAACTTTATTGACGCTCGTGGGTGGTGGTGGAACGCCCGCGCTTTCCGCGTCAGTTCCTTCTTCCTTGGCGGTCTCACTTGGTGTCGTATTCCAAATATTTAGACCCATTTGGGTATGAGAAATAGAGAAGTTCCCGGAATTTTCAGCAGCGTCTGGTGCGCTTGGCGGAGTTGGGAGCGTCAGTGACAGCTCCACGAAATCAGCGCCACCCGAAAGATCGGTGAGGGGAATGCTGCGATTCATGGCTTCGTCCAGCTCATACGACGTTGCATTTTGAGGGGCTTCTTGTTCCTCAGCAATGGGGCTCATTGATATCCCCGCGGGGAGCTCCGATTCTTGTGATGATTTCTTCACTTCAATGGCGTGCTCTTCCATGGGTGCAGAAAGAGCGATGCCCACGGAGCTATCCAACTGTGGCGGTACGAAAAGTTCCGCGGATGGCGGAGTGAGTGGGGCATCAACGGGAAGAGGTGGTGTCCAGCTGATGGCTTGATTCACGGATTCCTGCACTTGGCCATGAAGTTTTTGCCATGCTTCCTCGAATTTTGCCTCCGCATGCGGCGGCACAAAAACTTCTAATTTTGGTTGATCACCAGGATGAGCAAGAAGGATCAAGTTGCCATGACTCACAATGGTGAGAACACCTCGTGTGGGTTTGCCGGCTTGAATGGCATCCAAATCATTGGGAAAGAACTGCGTGAAGAGTTCTTCAATGTGTTTTGCAGTCCAAGACTCATGGTCTTCTTGGTGCTCTTGCCCGTCTTCTTTTGACCAAAGGCTTTTTTGTTGGCTGCAGAACTGGAAATAAATCGCGCCCTGCTTAAGGCCATTTTTTAGGGTCGTTTTGAAATGGGACATCATGCAACACACTCCTATGCTCGCCTAAGGCATCGGAAGAATTGCTTTAAATTTGAAAAAAGCGGGTTTATTTTTTTGTTGAGCGCGGATGAATTTGTGAAAATAAAAAGATTTTGCGCGGATTTATGTGAAAATCCCAAAAGGAGCGCGGCGTATTTTCTCCACCCAAGTGGATAAATTATCCTGCGGATTTAAGCCAGCGTCATGGAGAAAACTCGCGTCGAGTAACGCTTCACGCCAAGGACGATTGGGAAGGTAACAGTCGCGTAGGGTATGGATAAACCGAAGCGTGCGGAACGCATCGAACCAGCCATGAAATTCTCGCCACGCACCCTGAGCATTTCTGGATCGCTTCTGTGCAGCCATCCATTGTTCGGGAATGCCATGATCCTCCCAAAACAATGAGAAGCATCCTTCAGCGATCGATGGTGCAAAATGTTGGTCTAGGGAACTCTTCAGCTGCTCTTCAACGATATCTGCCTTTATTCCATCACGAAGCTGTCGCACGGAATCAAGGCAAAGAGACAAAACCTTAAACACGCGGGGATCGTAGATGCTGTAATCTTCGCCCCGTTCGGATTGATCGAGAATTTTTTGCGTGCCGACGCCTGTACCAAATGGAACACGATCGGACGGACGATCCATGATTCGCTGAACGGGATCAGTGAGATCGCAAACATCTCCCAGCTTGCGTAACTTGTTAAGAAGGTAGAAATCTTCACCGGCCAAACGTTTGGGAAAGCCACGCGCCTCCGCGTAACGCTCCGCATGGAAACTAATCATGCTGCCAATCGCGGTGTAGTGATAGGGAGAGCCTGCGGCCACGAGGCCACGCATGTAATAACGCAACCATAGTTCATACTGCTGCAAGGCGATCCACGTTGGCGCGTTCTCATTGCCGGGCGCGGGAATGTGCGCGTAGGCATGAACAACCGCTGCCAAGTCGCGTTGCGATTGCAGGAGAATCTGATTCTGGAAGTATTCGGGATGAAGAAGAACATCCGCGTCGCTGCAAGATATCCATGGGTTTTCGCAAAATCCTTGGTGCCAGAGAGCGACGGCGATATCGCCGACAATTTTACGAGCGAGACCAACTCCTTGATCCGCGGGAAAAGGATTCGTGGAGGAGCGATCTTGTACGAGAGCGTTAAGGTTGCCCCGACATCCGAATGCGAATGCGCCTTGTTCCCAACGATCGGTATCAAACCATTGGCGGAGAAGATCCAAGGATCTCTGGTTGCTGGCATGGATTTCCGCGGCGGAGGACTCGCGCTCATTGACGACGAATATCGTTAAGACGGGGACGTGCGCCGCCTTCTGTAAATGCTCGAGAAATTGCGCGAGAAGATCATCCTCTCCGTAAAGAGGCACAGTAAGGATAACTTTCCACGCGTGCTTTGGCAGGATGCTCGCGATTTCTCGGGCTTCCGGTTCCGCATGCTGTGCAAGGTATTTTGTGACGACTTTAGAGGGCATGAGGTCAACTATAACCCGCGAAGGGCTACGTCTCCTTCCCCTCGTTGGCGGTAACTGTAAATGACCTGTACCAAATCATAGGCGCTGCGATAGGCGCTGTCCGCTTTTTGGAGCTGGAATAGAAGGCGCAGCGTCTCTGGGTAGTTCTCCATCTGGATGTAACGAATGGATGTCGCGAGTGTGACGATAAGATCCTTTTCACCATCACTGGTGGAGCGCAGCGCTAAAAACAAAGGCAACGTTTCGTAGTCACGTGTGGTGTCTTGATGTTGCAGCATCTGAATAGCCAGGCAGCGCTTTTTATCAACGGGAAGTTTCGCCAGGAACTCTATTAACGGCTTGATATGGTGCGGATCATCATTGCGTGTCAGATCTTTCAGCAAAGACTCCGTTGTTGCATACTCTTCACCGCGAAGCGCGCAGACTTCGCCATTTTGTGCATAAGAAGCAGAGAGAGCGTGGAAATACTGTCGATTCTTATCTTGGCTAAAAGTGTCTTCGATCCACTTTGGATCATTTACACCTTTCACCAGGAACTTTTCGAGCTGACGAAATTGTTTGTCTGACTTTTTCTTTAGAAAACCTTGCTGCTCGAGAAGCATGGCTCGTAACGCCACCGTGTCACCCAAGTCCTGTCGCGCTTCCTTCGCCTTATGCATGGCGAAAGAAGCCCGCTGCCAGACATTGACGCCGTAGTCGCTGCGCCACATTTTTTCGCGATTTTTCTGTGAGAGATTTGGGCTTGTGATGCTGCGGTATTCCTCAAGAAATACCTGATTGACCAGAAAAGTATTAGTCCAAGCCGCTAGAGGATTCTGAGGGGTAAAGGCATGAGCGAACGAACTGTTCATGCCTAAAAGAAGGATCAAGAATTTCCAAACCCGCATCGCATCCTCTTAGTTCTTTTTGCGGCGCAATACCCCAAGAATTGGCACTAAGATTAGCATGATTTGGTAGACAAAATGAACCCCTAATCCCTCCGCACCAAGAACGCCACATCCGGTTTTTAAAGCCTTTTTTGTATTGTTGCTGGCGCGATTCATCTTTTTGTCGTGATCGGGAAGTTCGGTTCCCAAGACTATCTTAGCTTTTTCCGTCCCGAGATCGCCGCGTAGGAATGCTTGGACGTAATAACCACGTGTCGCCACATTGTACGTTTCGGGATTCGCACCGCGGTCGTAGGTGAGACTGATGCCGCCCCAGTTTACGCCCAACATTGTGTTTGTCTCCACATCCCAAAGGGAGGAGCCACTGGATCCCTTCTTTTGGTCACAGGTGTGTTTGATACCCATGCCAAGAGCTTTATCGAGTCCCCATTCACTCTGTGAAAAGAGACCAACTGTTTCACAGTTTGTGTCCGTGATTTGTGCCACGGGCAGCGCAATACCCATCGTCTCTTCCCACGCTAGACTTTCTTGTGATTTGGCGTCGGTTTCTTCAATGATGGGGAAATGAATGATGCGCGCCTTGCGCTTGGCGGGAATCTTGTCGTCGGGCCAGAAGGTGGCCGGCTGATAAGGGGCCGCTGGATTTGCTTTAAGAGTGAAAACAGCGAGGTCGCCCTCATAATCGGAGCGAAAGGTTCCCGGAAGGCATTCACCAACCGTGCGTTTGGCGATTTGGTCTTTGTAGAAGCCGAAATAGACTTTCAGTTTTTCGCAATGATTCGGAATAAGTTCACGCGGCACCTCGCGTCGGCTGTCTTGGTCTTCCGTGAAACAATGGTGATTTGTAATGATGCGATAGTTGCCATCGGCCTGTGACGCGGGAACTAACGTGCCGCTGCAAAATTTACGGCGCGCTTCATCGAGTTTCACGGCGATGAGAACAACTGAATTAAGATGTGCGGTAGGGATTTTTGCCGCGGTGGCGGCATCGATCGTATGGATATCGTTCGTATCGCCGATGATATAGGCAACGGTGGATACTTGGTGAGGTTTTTTACATTGGCTTGAGAAAAGTGCCAGCGCCAGCACGCAAACCATCCTGGTTTTAAAACCCACAATCCCTCCTGAGTTTTAGAGGAGGCCTGCCTGGCCTCCCATCAGCGACTTCTACTATTCTCCCACGGCTGTGGTGTCATCCACCACCTGTTTTGTTACAGAAAATCCGGACGTGGGGTGCGAGGGGGCATTTTCAGCTGCCTGAATGCGACGTAATAGGACATTGGCGCGACGTTTCATTTCACCGTTGTTGTCCGATGTATCGGCTAGCACTCGCTCCAAGTAGTCTTTCGCGCGATCGTTATTGCGAAAGCCATGGCGTTCGATCAAGGCCAGGCGATAAAGCGCGACAGGATGATTTTTCTCGCGGCTCAACACCGTCTCGAATGTGGATCGGGCTTCGGGGAAACGTCCCAGTCGGCTCTGAGCCATGCCTAAACCAACGAGACTTTCCGTACAAGAACCGCAGCGACCACGGACTTCATAAAAGGTGGAGGCGGCGTTCTTAACGTTACCCATCATCAATTGCAGATGGCCTAAGTTGAGGCCGGCCGCTATCTCGCTATCAGATCGGCTCATGGCCGTGCGAAAGTGATCTTCGGCGCGACGAAGATCGCGCATACCCGCTTTACCGCCACGCATCATCGCAAGCCCCTGAAGGTTGGCGCTGATGGCTTGGCCCGGATAATATTTCTCGATCATGTTACCATAGTAAGCCGCTAGGCTGTACTCACCTTCCATCGCGAGGGAGGTGGCAAGGACCGTCAAAGCATTAAAGTCCCGTGGGTGAGAGGCGAGATAGGCGCGCGCTTCTCCTTTCGCTACGTCAAAGTCTTGTGCACCAAGGGCGGCGTACATCTTGACATAGTCGTTTTTGGCACTTTTACGAATTTCCACCCAGTGATCGCGATCCATACGCGCGATGCTCGGCTGATTTGAGCCTGTCTGCTGAACGATGATGCCCGCATTGAGAGCGCGTTCATCCGCCGCAACTTTTTTCTCTTCATCAAATTTAAAGCCAATCGTTGTACAAGCGGATACGGCGAGTCCGATGGCCACGAGTGTTAACAATTCCGAACGTAAAATTTTCATATTCTATCTCCTAATCGCTGCGCTTATTGCGCATCACGGCGAGGTTGCCATTGAAGGAAACCGTTCCCGGATTCACCTACTTGATCAAAATCCCAATCAGCGGAGTTCGTCCAAACGACTTCTTGAGCGGTTGTTGGTTCCGTCGTGCCTTCAGAGACAACGGCGAGAGAGTGGTCGTCAGCGTTCTGAGCAATATCCGCGAGAGCACCAATGATGGCCTGCTTGCGCTCATTGAACTTGATAACGATATTAGCTTCGAGCGTGTCTTGAATCGTCAGATCTTCGATGGAACGAATCGTATTTTGTGTGATGTTCGCGAGGCGAGACATCGCTGGGGCGCAATAAGCAGTCTCTCCGGCGGCGCAGACGCTTTCGTAATCTTTTTTGCTTTGCTGAAAGTAAGCAAAGTGTTGGTTTAGGGTTGCCATGGGGTTTTTAACGCCGAGATTGAAAATCTCGTCTTTTGTGCGTATGGAGGCAATATCCGCCATCATCAGACGTACCATGGCGAGGTTTTCACCCACGGCGCCGTCAGTGGTGCCCATGCTGGTAATTTCTTTCTCGATCTTCTTGAGAGCCTTGTAGTCCTTTTTTGCAAAATGACGGGCTTCAAAACCAAGGGCTTGAGCCAAAGCCCCTTTATTCTTACCGGCTAATTTTTTCACTTGCTCCGCACCCCAGCGAGCGTTTTTTACGTCGCCATAACGTTCTTCGATTTCCATATAGCGCAGTGCGGCGGCCAATTTTTTGTTGTTATCGAGACGCTTGTCAGCCACTTGCGACTTGTAGATGCGACCAGCGTTGCCGTAAAGCTCGCGACCCATGTAAAGGTTTGCAGTGATTTCGCGGATTTCTGGAGCTTTTGCATCACCATCGTAGTGGTCAAGGAAACGTGAGTAGAAGAAAATGGCCTCTTCTTCGAGAGCCATGGGAAGGGCCCAATCACCGCCCGTTAAAAGAGCTTGGCGGTTGAATTTTGACTTAGGATATTCATCGACCTGAGTAACCAATGTTTTAACGGCTTCCGGGTGTTGGCCATTGCCACGGTATGCATGAGCTAAGATAAAGATCGATTCATGACGGCGTGGTTCCGCTCTGAAAATATCGTTAAAACGCTTCAGACGACGAATGGATGTTTTGAAATCTTTCGCGGCGTAAGCATCCTTGCCGCCCACAAAAAGAGCTTCGGCTAAGAATGCATGGGCGCTAAGGGATTTAGAGCCACGCATGGGTTGGATTTTCTGCTGCAGACAGAGATCGGCGGTTTTTTCAACGTTGTCCCAGCTCTTGGCTTCACTGTACACAACGAGCATGTAGCCTGCTGCTTGGCGGCCGTCGTTGCCAACGATACCTTTCTCAAGAGCGCCGCGCCAAAGAGCGAAGGCCTTCGGTGTTTCTCCCGCATGAAGGTGCAGTAAACCTAAATGAGAGATGATGCTCCAATCATGTGGATTCTTTTGGGCCGTTAAAATTTGGCTATAGAGCTGTGCGAGCTTAGCGCGTGCTTCGTTGTTTCCTGGTTTGAAACCTGTCCAAGGAGCTTGGTTTGGCCATTGTGCGAGAATCTTTTGTGATTGAATCGCGAGGCGCATAAAGCCGATGGATTCTTTTCCTTGAGTTTCAGCGGCTAGGGATTCAAATGTGTCAACGGCCGCCGTGTGCTGGCCATTAAGCGTATAAAGATGGGCCACGGTCATGCTGAGCTGGCGCTCCTCAGGGCCTTTGCCGATGAGTTCTTGGTAGCGACGAATAACGCCAATGGATTGAGTGCGGAAAGACTTTGTGGCGTTCTTTTGTTTCGCGCTGGCAATGACCGTATCAACAAATATTTTATGACGTGAGCGGAATTCCGCTCGAGCGCTTACTTCCAATTTTTCATCACTGACCGCGTTTCTTTCATTGTATTTGGTCGTGAAGCGAATGAGCGACTGCTCATAAGCGGCAATATTTTTGTCTTTTTTGAAGCGTATGAACTCGAGGTCGAGAATGCGGCGATCGAGAGCTACCATGGTGGTATCGCCGTCGTTTCTGTCACTGAGGGTGTGGTACTTTTTAATCGCACTATTCAGGTTACCGCCAGCAAGGTCCGCGAGAGCATTGCGTTCGATCACGGCATCGAAGGCAGGCGTGTCTTTAAATGGTTTGAGATAAATCGGTGTTTTATTCCAGGGCTCATTTTTATCAACGCTGCGCCAGATGGCGAGGCTGTAGCTGAGAACTTCGGCTTTCTGTTCTGGTTTCAAAATACTTGCGGCTTTCGTAGCGGCGAAGATTTCCGAGCGATAAGTTCTGTCGCCGCGGCTCGCTTTCGATTTCGCGAGAGCTAGGCGTGCGGCGATTTTTCCTTGTGGTGTTTGCGCGCCCATGATGCTTGCCACTTTGCGTTCGTTTGCGGCGCTAGGAGAGCGCTCCAACTCCTTGACGGTCGTGAGCATCATGATGCGATTCTGCAACCCGCCAGGAAGGTTCTTGGCAATCTTTCCGAGGGAGTTGAGGAGGGCTTGTTTGTTACCTTTACCCGCCATGCGCGTGGCAATGACGTGATAGAGAGCGCGGGATTTTTCTTGGCTGTTCTTAGTCAGCTTTGCATAATCTTTTGCGTAGCGAGCAACGGCCTTTTGCGATGCCGCGAGGCTTTGACGCAGTTTATCTTTGCTGTAGCCTGAGCGTATCCGTCCGGAAAGAGCATCCTCGCAAAAGTAAGCTTTTGCGGCGTGGCTCATGTAGAGACTGCGAAGAACTTCTTCACGTCGTTCCTTGCGTGCAAGCTTAAGGTCACTTTCTAACTCGGCAATCTCTTGCATGAGTTGCTCATAACCGTAATCTTCTTGAGCCATGGTGCTACCCATTCCTGGATCTCTGAGGCCGCTATCAAAGAGTGGCAACTCAGCACTGGAGTAGGATAGTGGAAGCACTGGTTTGAGAGATTGTTGAGCCTGAGCGGTACTGGCAAGGAGACACGAGGCGAAAATACTCGCACAAATTCGTTTCAACACGGCGACACTCCACAACAACGGGAACAACAGCAATAGCAGCAGCAATAAAGAACGGCGGTAGGGACCGCCGCCAACCCTTGTGCAAAATGCATTCACAGATGGGCCAGATCAGGTACAAGAAACTAGCGGCCAAATAATTCATCGACTTAAGTGGTTTTTAGCGCCGTCGTCCTTTTTTTGAGATTATGCTCGCGCAAAAAAAAAGTGCGTATTTGGCTGAACAGGCGGCTAAAAAATAGACACACCCTTCGGATCGCGATCAATAGTAAATCAGGTACTTGCGGTTAGGCCTTGGTATTGCTTTTTTGCGGGGGCAGCCGGGAGTCTTGCCCGGTCGTTGTTGAACACCTCTAAACAAAATTGAGGGTCCTATGCGTTCTTTGTCCCGCAAGTACTACTTCCCCATTCTTCTATCATCGATGTCTGTTTTCGCAGCCTGTACTCCAGCCAAACAGATTGCTTCTAGACCCGATGCCGCCGATATTCCCCAGACGTCCGTGAAACATCAATCCATTGGTAACTGCTGGGCTTATGCGACAACCGGCTGGATTGAATCTCTTCATAAAAAGGCCACGGGCAACGATATCGATCTTTCTGAAACTTGGATTTCATTTTGGAGCTCCTACTACCGCCTCATTTGGGATGAAGCGGGAAAAGAAAATCCGTCCGAAGGTGGCGGTTATGATTTGGCGCGCGGTATCCTCGCCGATCATGGCTTTATCTTAGAAGGTGATTTTATTCCCGAGGAAGAAGGTAAGACTTATTCAGAGCGCCAAGAAGCGGCGATGGAATATATCACTGAACAAACCAAAGAAGGCGGTCGTCTCTACGGTGCGAAAAACCGCTCTCATGAAAACATTATCAAAGAATTGAACGCCGCCTTCGGTGTCAATATAGATGAAGCATTCAAGAAAGCAAAGCCGGCACGCGCGCTGGTGATTCATAAAGATGGTATGACGCTGGATGTACTCCTAAAGGACCAGAAGTGGCAATGGCGTGATGCTTTCTTCCCTGCGATGGACAAGAAAAATCCACAGCGCATCGTAGAGGAACGTCTTGCGATTCTTAAGCGCGTGCAGCGCGCTATCAACGATGACATTCCTGTGATCTTAAATTTCTACGTTGCGATGGGCGCTATTGATCGGAATGATGGTGGCTTCAAAGTGGAAACGTTTAAGTCCACAGGTAATCTTGGACGCCAAGGGGGGCATATGGTTGTAGTCACTGACTACGTCGCCGATAACGTTCCCGGTGTTGGCACTGTGGGTGAAGGCGCTGTAAGCCAAGAAATCCGCGAAGCCGCTCTTAAGGGCGACCTCCGCTACATCAAGGTGAAAAACTCTTGGGGTGTGGATCGCGCCGAGCGAGGTCTTACGGACGGATATTCAAAACTTTATCTCGACTATCTGATGGAAGAAATTAACTGGGATATCGACGATCATAAGTTTACGGCGTCACCCGTACAAAGTTTCATTCTTCCCCCGGGCTACTAAAGAATTCGAACCAACGATGGCTTAGTGGGCCATCGTTGGTTTTCCTAAGCTTCTCTCCGTGCGCACAGGACGATTGTTATTGAAATAACGCTCCTGCAGCTTTTCCAACTGATCCCCTGACATCTGCATGGGTTCCGTCAACACACTCCAAAGCACGTTTTCGCTGCACGGTGGCGTTGTTAGCGAACCTCGGTATTGCCATACGCGAATTTTCTTCGGGAAAAGATCACTGGCCAACAAGGTCATGCCTTTTGGTTTGCTAGGAACGCCTTTTTCTTCGGGGAGGTAGTTCAGTACCATATCGAGCATAGGCTGGCGTTTGCCTTTTTCCACCATGACGGCAATCACCGCGAGCTTGCCATTTTTATCAGCATGCACGAAGTGCCATTCGGCGGCGTAGGCGGCGCCATTGATCGTGTGTTCGCTCGGACTGTGATAGTGCATCTGTCTGAGTTCGTACTTTTGGCCATTGATGTACGCGTGACTCCCGCGATCAAAATTAGCTTGGATGGTGTGACCCATATCCGTGATCCCAAGCGCCGAAGGACGATAGTCGAGTTCGACCACCTTACCGTGGCTTTTCAGATTGCGCGGAATGTCGACGGGTGATTGTTCTTGTCCACTGTGACATTGAGCAAAATCAGGATTGAGTTCCGCCCAATGCTCGGGGCCTCCATGGCCGCTGTATGACCAGTGCTGGGGTTTGTCTTCGGGCTTTTCTTCTTCGTTGTTAGCGCTGAGAAATAGCTGTTGGGTACGTGCGATTATGTCGGTGGCTGTTTCGGTCAGCTTTCGCTCGGTTTTGTGCGCGCGTGAAGGTTTTGATTTTTCTGGAGCTTGGTTTACATCTTTCGCGCTTAAAGTGAGATTGTGATCGTCGCGTAGCGGCGGCCCAACCAAGAGCATGCCGGCGACCAGAAACGCTCCACCGAGGTTGATGCTCCAGGCTTGGAGGGATGTCTGACTGTCGTTGACTCTACTCCAAGCGAAGGCGACGAGCAGGCCGTTGATCGCTAATGTGATAACACCGGCGATGTTAAAGATGTAGGCGGTATCAATCGAAGTATTCCAGGCAAGGAGCACTTCCATAAACAGAAGGCCCAGCATAAAGATCCAATACGACGCGAGATAGGAATGCCCCGCGATGCGTTTGATCTTTCCCTTCGGCAGACGGCGCCAGTAGAAGCAAAGCGCTAAACCGTGAATGAGAAAACCAGCGAAAATGATGGCCGGAACAACGTTGCCGAAATCACTTGTCATTGCTTTGAGAACAAGAACACAGAGAAATGGAATGCCGATCACAAGCGAGCTGATAAGGCTGTGTGGAGCGCCGGCGTCCTGCACATTTTTGGGTTTAAGCTTCATATGGAATCCTCTCGGGCTGACAGTGCCCTCGCTTGGGATTCGGCCAAAAAAGGCGGAGCTTGAGAAATAGATCGAGAGGTTGCGTTAAATGATTGGCTTCGCTTGGAAAGATGGATTCTTACAGTCTGTAAGAATAAATCAGTCCAGGTTACCCCTTCAATCGTTGCTGCGAGCTACGATTGATCCCTACCAGCAGTCCAAGGGACACGCACATAGTGAGCATCAATGAGCTACCATGAGAGAAAAACGGCAGTGGCACACCCACGACCGGAAAGATTCCCATAACCATGGCGGCGTTGATGGAGAATTCAAAGAAGACAAACGCCGCGATACCCACGGCAACCAATCCCGAGAATGTATCTCGAGTATGACGCGCGATATCGAGAGCGATATAAGCAATGGCGGTAAAAAGTGTGAAGACCAGGAAAGCGCCAAAGAAGCCGTGCTCTTCGGCGAAAACCGAAAACACAAAGTCAGTGTGTCGTTCGGGGAGGAACTTTAAGTGAGCTTGGGTTCCTTGCATGTAACCTTTGCCGAACAAGTTGCCGCTACCAATCGCGATAAGAGATTGGAAGGAGTTGTAGCCAGATCCGGAGGGGTCGAGCTTGGGGTTGAAGAGGTTTAAGACTCGTAGTTTTTGATAGTCGTGCAAGAAGACGTTCCAGCCAAAGACGGCTAAAATCGGTGCCGCGATCGCCACACCCGCGAGGCTGCGCCAATCCACACGGACGAAAAAGATCTGCGCCGCGGCAATCATCACACAGATGCCCGCCGTGCCAAAGTCCGGCTGCATAAAGATCAAGGTAAAGATGATGCCAATCATGCCAATCAACGGCAAAAGATCGCGTAAGCGATAAGCGGTATGCATGCGGTTCATGGCGAAAAACCGCGCCGTTGTCAGAACCGTGATCAGTTTTGCGAACTCAGATGGCTGAAAACTCAAGGGGCCAAGTGGAATCCAACGCTGCGCGCCACCGGCAATGCGGCCAATGCTTAAAACAATCACCAACAAGATGCTGATCGCCGCTGTCGCGTAATAGGTGTAGTGATAGACCGTGCGAATCGGGATGACCCAACCAAAAAGAATCAACGCCGGAATGGTGATCAGCAGGTTGCGAATCTGGCTGTAGAAATAGCTGTGCGAGCCCAATGTCGCGCTATAAAGATTCACCAAGCCAATAATTAAAAGGGCCGAGAAAATTGCCAGCAAAAGATTAACCTGAAAGCTCTGGGGCTTTCCGATCTCATCGCCTGGCATGAGGAAGACGCTATCTTGATTTTCAGTTTTTAATTTGGCCATCGTTCTCTACCGGTTGTTGTGTTTTCGCGATGGTAAGGTCTCGTTTGGTTTTTAGATCGTAGTAGGTCTTGATAATCTTTTGTGCGACCGGAGCCGCCGCCTTACTACCACCGCCACCAACTTTATCGTTCTGACTTACAACAATGATTGCGATCTCCGGATTTTCCACCGGTGTAAAGGCCGCAAAGATCGCATGTTCTTTCCACTTTATACTCACGTCCGTTTGGTTGCGGTTTTTCTTCAAACTCACAACCTGAACAGAACCCGTTTTTCCCGCAATGGTGTGGCCTTCCACAACGGCGCGATGACCCGTGCCGTCTTTATCCATAACGACGTCTTTAAGGATGTTTTGGATGATCTTAAATGTTTGCGGTTTAACGATACTCGTCTCTTGAACGAGGTGAGGCTTTTCTTCCAGAACCGTTTCACCCACGTGGTTGGTGATTTTTTTCACCACGTACGGCCGCCAAACTTTCCCGCCGTTGGCAAAGGCGGCGTACATCGCGGCCATTTGCATGGGAGTGGCGAGGTTGTAACCCTGGCCAATGGAGACGTTTGGCGTATCACCCATCGTCCATGGAAAGCGGTGCACAAGTTGTTTCCATGCGGATGTTGGCACAAGACCCGGGCGTTCCGAGTTAAGGTCCACGCCGAGACGATTGCCGAGACCAAAGGCCTGCGCGTACTTCGCGATACGATCCACGCCTAGCTCGACACCGAGATGATAAAAGTAAACGTCGCAGGATTTCATCATGGCGCGACGCATATCCACAAAACCGTGCCCAGCGCGGTCGTGACAAGCAAAGGTCTGATTGCCTAACTCGAAGTGGCCCGGGCAATAAAATTGTTTGTCGGGCGTGACAACACCCTCTTCAAGACCCGCGATCGCGACGATCGGTTTATAAATACTTCCCGGCGCGAATTCGCCGCCGGTGGTTTTATCCAAGAAAGGCTTAAAGGGGTTGCTGGTGAGCGCTCGCCAGTCTTCGGGAGAAAGGCCGTTTTGCATAAGCGTCGGATCAAAACCTGGTTCGCTGACTTCCGCCAGAATTTCGCCGTTGCGCGGATCGAGAACAATCACGGCGCCGTACTTACCGTTGAAGGCATCCTTCACGGCATTCTGAAGCTCGAGATCAATGGAAAGTTCGAGGTCGGATCCAGGAATCGCCGGAACAACGGGAACCTCCCAGCCACTCTCATCCGTGCTGTGTGTGCGGCGCCCATGCGCGTCCACTTGGATCAGCTGAAAGCCACGTTTGCCACGGAGGTACTCTTCCCAGCGCGCCTCAAGTCCCTGCTTACCAACGAGATCACCCGGCATATAAGGATTGTTGGGATGCTTCTCGTTCATTTTCTCCAGCATGTCTTTGTCGATCTCGCGGAGATAGCCCACCAAATGAGGCGGCGTATTGGGCTTGTAGTCACGGCGGGGAACGACTTGAACTTCGACGCCAGGAAGAAAGATTTTGTTACTTTCGATCACGGAAACTTCATGTTGCGAGAGGTTTCGTTTCAAATCGACAGGAACAAACTTCGGCTGGCCCTGCGCCATGCGAATACGCTGCTCAAATTGTTGCGTGGGCACGTGGAGAAGGCGCGAGAGGACCTTCAGTGTGGCATCGCGATCCACCACGTATTGCGGCACATAGACAAGATCATAGAAAGGGCGATTGCCGAGAAGCACTTCGCCATTGCGATCGTAAATGACGCCGCGAGGGACGGAAATTTCAATGCGACGCACGCGGTTTGTTTCCGAGCGCTTGCGATAATATTCACCCTTATAGATCTGCACATACCAGAGACGAAACAGCAGGACGCCGAGGCCAAGGAATATCGCGATACTTGCCCAAAGGAAGCGCGACTCCACCATCAAGTTGTCGTGTTTCATCACCAGTCTCATTGGGGGACTGGCTCCTCTGCGTTAAAGTCGAGCCATTCGCGGCAGAAAAACATGCCAATGCCGACCGAAATGGCGATGCGGATCAGTTGAAACCACCAATACTGTAAATCTAATACGTCCACACCGACTTTCAAGATGGTGACGAACGCTTCAAAAAAGATAACCCAAACCGAGCTCAGGGCGTACATCACCAGCCAGGGGATGCTGTGGCGCCAGGAGATGGTCAGACGCATGTTGACGATGACGTTGGCCATAATCCAATAAATGACGATGTACATGCCCGCAGGGACCGCATCATGCATTTCGAGAACCGAGGCCGCCACGAAAGCGAGAACAGTTGCTTGAAGGGATCGTTGACGCACAAAGCTAATAGCGAGCCACGGTGTGAGGACATCAATGGTGAGGTGCTTGCCAAAGATGGATGGCAGAATAAAAATCTGCAGCACCGCGATGATCAAAAGGAAAAGAATGTCGTGCCAAAGGCGTCCCGTGTTGGGACGCAGTCTTAGTTCCGGCCCAATTTGGATCATGCGTGAGCGTAGGTCTTCGCGTTTTAGGAGATCCATGGTTAGCCTCCCACGCCGCCTTCAAGGGATTTTTTGAACCAGCCCTTACCGACGGTTTCGCGCATCTTGTTTATCTCCTTGTCGGAGTTTTGCAAGACGATGACCTCTTCAACCCTCTGATGGTCAACCCAGGGTTCAACCGTAATCGTCTGTGAGATGTGGTCGGATTCGTAACTGATGCGCACAACACGTCCAACAGGAAGGCCTTTAGGAAAGCCGCCAACGATACCGGAGGTGATCACTGTATCGCCAATTCTGATTTCCGCGCGTCGATTGAGCTTCAATAAACAATGATGCCCTTTACCACGAAGAACGCCGCGGACACGTGTTCTTTGTAGCAGCACATCGAGGTGAAAGTTTGAGTCCACAAGAAGCTGTACGTCTGAGAACTTGAAGCCGGTGCGAATAACGCGTCCAACAACACCTTCCGCGGTAACGACCGGCATGCCGATTTTCACTTCATCCATGTCGCCCTTGCTGATGCGCATGGTGTGAAACGGCTCCTCACGCGGAGTGCCAATCACTT
Source organism: uncultured Oligoflexales bacterium (assembly GCA_964404325.1). Taxonomy (GTDB): domain Bacteria; phylum Bdellovibrionota_B; class Oligoflexia; order Oligoflexales; family Oligoflexaceae; genus CAYOJQ01. The sequence continues at coordinate 10,706 of CAYOJQ010000011.1, read as the reverse complement.
CGGCGACCGTTAGCTGCTTGTCGTAGCGTTCGGTAAATCCTAGGAGGTTTCTTAAGCGGGCAATTTCTTTTTGCTGCTCTTCGAAATCAAGAATCTTTGTGCCGAGTGAGTTGAGTTTTGCTTTGAGTTCTTCGTTCTCTTTGGAGGCGCCGCTGAGAGCGAAATAGTGGTGCCACGTATCGCTAAAAAAGCGTGTGGTACTTTGCCAGGTGTATTCAACGGGGTAAATGACTTCCTGGGTGATGCGACCGGGAGTGTTATTGTCACTCCATGGTAAGAGACCTGAGGAAAAGAAGACAAAAGGAGATAGTAGGGACGCGACGAGAATGACTTTCCAAAATAATTTTTTCTTTACGACTGCCATTCCCTGTTACCGTCCCAACTTATCACCCGTTCTGACAAGAAAACGGCCCACGTGCCGAAGGCAAATGAGCCCGTCTTCCATGATTCTTCGCTTAGCGAATCGTGATGTTGCTCAGAATGTCGATTTGTTCGAGCGCTTTACCGCTACCCAAAACAACCGCGCTTAGGGGATCTTCCGCCACCATGATGGGGAGGCCGGTCTCTTCCCGAAGCAAGATGTCCAAATTCTTAATCAACGCGCCGCCGCCAGCAAGGACGATGCCCTTGTCAACGATGTCGGCTGCCAATTCAGGTGGTGTTTTTTCGAGTGCGATGCGAACGGTTTCCACGATGGTGTTAACTGGTTCCGCAATGGCTTCACGCACTTCCTCGGAAGTGATTTCGATTGTCTTGGGAATACCAGCCACGAGGTCGCGGCCTTTAACATGCATAGTTTTAATTTCGTCATCTGGATACGCTGTGCCGATCGCAATTTTGATTTGCTCAGCAGTACGCTCACCAATGAGAAGGTTGTATTTACGCTTAAGGTAGTTGACGATCGCTTCGTCCATTTTGTCGCCACCGACGCGAACGGACTTAGAGTAAACGATACCTGCCAACGAAATAACCGCAACTTCCGTGGTGCCGCCACCGATGTCGACGATCATGTTGCCGCTTGGCTCAGTGATGGGGAGACCTGCGCCAATAGCCGCGGCCATAGGCTCTTCGATCAAGTGGACTTCACGCGCGCCAGCGGATTCGGCTGATTCTTTCACGGCGCGTTTTTCAACTTCTGTAATGCCGTATGGAACGCAAATGATGATGCGTGGCTTAACCATGGTGCGGCGGTTGTGAGCGCGCTCGATGAAGTAACGGAGCATGGCTTCCGTAATTTCAAAGTCAGCGATAACACCGTCTTTCATGGGGCGTACAGCAACGATGGAGCCAGGCGTACGGCCAAGCATGTCCTTCGCTTCTTTACCAACCGCGAGAATTTTTTTCCCTCCGCGGGAATCTCGTTGAACCGCCACTACAGATGGTTCGTTTGTAACGATACCTTTACCCTTAACGTAAACGAGGGTGTTGGCAGTTCCCAAGTCAATTGCAAGGTCATTAGAGAACATGCCAGCTAACCAATCGAAGATCATTCCACCGTCTCCCCAAAGTCGATAGAGTTGAGTTGCGCCAAAACCACGGGAATCACCTGCAAGCCAGTTGCGAACTAAGGCTTTCGTGGAGTCATTTGTGCTTTAAGCTTCTAATCTCCCTTATCACGGTTGAAAAATTTGTGCTACACATAGATAATTCCCAAACTCAAGAAGGCTGAATTCTTGGCAGAATCGACATAGTATCACTGTTGATCGGAATCGCTGCAACACAAGAAAGGATCAAAATGCTTCGCTGGAAGGACAAAAAGATCGACGCGCTCGACGGGGGAAAGCTCGCAAAGCATTGGGTCACCTACGGAATTCTTCTCCTGGCGATGGGGGCAATGACCTTTTTTGGTGTTTGTGATCCCATGCATGGCGGCATGAACAGTGGGGGAATGAACCTTTCCGGCAACGCCGCGAAGGTAAAAGATCAGGAGATTTCCGCGCTGGAATTCCGCCGCGCGTACCAGGAAGTATATACCCGTTATCAACGGCAATTTAGCGAAGGCTTCGATCCAGCCCAGTTCGGTCTCTCGAGCATGGTGTTGAACCAGCTGGTGAACGATCGTGTGGCTTATAATTTGGCTGTCGATAGCGGTATCAGCACCTCCGATGACGAAGTCGAGAAGGTGATTGCTGATGCGGAGGTTTTCCACGATGACAAAGGTAAATTTTCCGGCGAGCGCTTTGAGCAGTTCTTAAAATCACAGCGTTTCACTGAGGAAGGCTTCACGGAAGATGTGCGGCGCCAGCTAACAAGTGAGAAGTTCCGTCGCTTCTTAACGGACACGACCCGTGCTTCAGATAAGTCGGCGGAATGGCGCTACAAGCTTACCGAAAGCAAAATGGACGTCGATTACGTGAAAATCGAACCCAAGACGGTCAAAGTGGCCGTAAGCGACGCTGATGCGCAGAAATTTCTCGATGCCAAGGGCAAAGAGAAGGTGAAGCAGTACTATGACACCCACAAATCTGAATTCAATACAGACAAAAAAGTGAAGGCATCTCACGTCCTCATTTCCTTTACGGGGGCGCGTAACGCCAGCGGCCCAGCCGCGGTTCGCTCCAAAGAGGACGCCCGTAAGCTTGCGGAACAAGTTGCGGCCGAAGTGAATAAGGGTGGTGATTTTGTCGCGGTGGCTAAGAAATACACCGACGATCCAAGCGGTAAATCCAATGGCGGTGATCTCGGCTTTTTCTCGCCGGACGCGATGGTGAAAGAATTTAGCGATGCGGCCTTTAAGATGAATAAAGGCCAGGTGAGTGCCCCGGTGGAGTCACCATTCGGATTCCACATCATTAAAGTGGTCGATATTCAGGAAGCTCGTAATACTTCTTTGGAAGCTGCGACGCCTGAGATTGCTCGTAAGATTCTTGGAAATGAGAAGAAACCAGAGTTGGTGGCTGCTCTCGCGAAGGACGTTCAAAAGCAATTGCAAGAAGGCAAGAATATCGATGGTGTGTTGCAGCAGAATGGTCTGAAGTGGGACTCCACTGGCTCCTTCGCTCTTTCTTCCAGCAATATTCCCAAACTTGGTGGCCAGCCCGCACTTAAGGATGCGATCTACAGCCTTTCCAAGAGCCAACCCATTGCCTCCGCTCCTGTTGAAAGCGGGGAAGCCTACTACATCCTGCGTCTGAAGAACCGTCAGGATGCGGATATGAAAGAATTCAACAAAGAGAAAAAAGAGGAAATGGAGCGCTCGGCGAGCTTTATGGATGCTTACGGCATTTATAACACTCTGACCGCGGCGGCGGAAAAATCCTATAAAGACAAAGGCGAAATTTGGGTGAACGATGAGTTCCGCGATCTAGATCTTCGCCGTCAGCAAGGCGGCTCTTAACGAGCCGAGAAGGCATCTGATGATGCGCGTGGTTTTGGTTACAAAACCCACTCACTTGGAACAGCACGGTGATGCGATCCGTGCCCAAGTGGAGCAGGGGAATGTAAATCTCTCCAATCTAAACGCCATTAAACTCGCTCACGATGAGCATTATGGCTCTTTGGATCGTATGCGAGCGGCGTTAACGCGCGAAAAAGTGGCGTTTGTTGAGCTTGATCGTAACATTTCGTGGCTTGAAAAAGGGCGTTTTGATGCCGTCATCACCGTTGGTGGGGACGGCACTCTTTTGTCCGCGAGTCATAGAGTTCTTGATAACTCGATCCCTTTGATTGGAATCCGTTCCTCGGACGCAAGCGTGGGGTTTCTCTGTGCTGGCGGGGAGGCCGATATCGACGACATTGTGCGTGCCTTCTGTCAGAACCAGCTGAAGTACTCCGAACGAGCTCGCCTATACGCGGAAATTTTCAACGCGCGTCGCAACGAACAGAAACGTTCAGTTCCCGTCCTAAATGACTTTCTTTTCACCAACAGCAATCCATGCGCCACCACGCGTTACACGCTGCGTGTGGCTGATTGTGAAGAGCCGCAGAAGTCGAGTGGCATTTGGATCTCGACGGCAACCGGCAGCACCGCGGGAATCGCGGCGGCGGGCGGAACGCGTCAGGACCCGGAAGAGGGGCGTGGACAGTATTTCGTGCGCGAGCTTTATCCTTTTACTTCCCCTTCGTGCCAGCTGCGGCATGCTTTTTTCGAACCGGGGAAAACCGAGTTTCGTGTTGAGAATCATACCGACAGCGCAGTGCTTGCCCTTGATGGACAACGTGAAGTCATTCCCCTTTATTTCGGCGATCATTTTGCAGTGAAAAAAGCGCAGTCCGTGCGTTTAGCCAAGCCTCTTTCTTAAAGGGTTTCTAAATGACGCGCTATTCACTCACGCTGCTGGGCGTTTTGTTGCTCTCCATTCCAGCGAAAGCGCAGATAGCGGATCTCGTGCCGCGTTATCCTGAAGAAGTCGAGTCTTCCGAGCCTCCTCGTGAAAACGAACCCAAGCAGCCAGAGTCGGAGCCCACGCCCGCCGAAACTAAGTCTGAAGTTTCGAAGATCGAGCCATCAGTCAAAGCACCGCATAGACTCAATGTTGGCTACTCATTATCCGTCTTAAGTTTTCCTTTTCCCATGCGCCGTGGTCCGCATGTTTCCTTTGCCATCACTCCACAGCTTCAAGTGGGGGCACAGTACATGGTGGATCGCCTCGATGCGCGTCTAGCTGGTGTGCGATTTGCTGGAGCGGAAGAAAAATTTTGGCTCGTGCAGGGACGATGGTTTTTTACGGAACGTTTTCTCACGTCGTTTGGAATGGGGAATCGATCTTTTCGTTTAAATCTTCTTTCCAAGCAGCTCGCAACGGCTCTGAACGAGAGTGGTAGCACCCACATTGATGTGGAGAATATGATCGCGGATGTGGGATTCTCACATCGCTGGGTTTGGCAGAAAGGGTTTGTGCTACAAGCCGACTGGTTAACCTTCACAATTCCTGTCAGTAGAAGCCGCGTTAAAGGCGCTCCACTGGATGCCATCGTCGATCCCTATATGCGCAAGGGTACAGAGAAAGCAGTATCTATCCTCGGCCGCACTCCAGGTGTTGCTCTATTGGGCGTTTCCGCTGGATGGACGTTTTAATGTAGGCTGCATTCAATTGTTGCGCGATGTGCAGCATTTTATGACGTTTCTCTTTCTCATCTTGATGGATTCTTAACAAAAATGGGCTTTTAGGCTGGCACAGCCCTTGCTCTAACTATGCCCGCGAAAGGTCTAAGTTTGTCTATCGGTGTTGCCTCGCAATCCCCCTCGACGACCTTGATGAGGCAACGAGCGATAGGCAGTGAGCAAGGATCCCCATACCGCAAAACTCGTTACCACGAGTCCTTACTATCGACGAAATGGGTTAGTTGCTCTTTGTGATCAGTCCCCGCTGTCCGCAGCGGGGACCTTTTTTTATGTGGGGCGTAATGACGAATCACTCGAGGAGACAAAGGAAAAATCTTCATTCGTTTCTGGAGTAAAGGTTTCTAAGGACCAATGGTAAGACGTGATTTCCTCGTCGAGTGGAATATGGGGAAAAAAAGTTCTCAGAGCGCCTAAGCGAGAGTTCTTTGAGATCCTTCGCTTTGCTCAGGATGACGAAGCAATCAGGACGACGAAACCTACTGTATTTCAAAACACCCCCGAAAATCACCGGCCGCTTCCATCTTTGCCAGCAATGCGTTCACGCCATGAGCGATATTCATCAGCAGCACAATTTCTTTATCCGGCACGACGATGTTTTGAAAACTCTTCTGATACATCATGCGTTTTGAATAATTGCGCACGTATTCCGCATTGAATTGGAAATGCTCGCTCACGTACGGAACAAAAAGATCTTCCGTGTAGAAGCGGTAAAAGAATTCTTCTTTATAGGATCGTTTATCTTTGACGCGGTGAAGTTTTAAGAACGCTTTTCGCCAAGATTTTTGATCTTTGCGCAAGGACGCGTCGATCAGTTCGCGAAGGGCCAAAATTGTTTTGGGGCGGATAATTTTAACGGTGCCGTAATCCAGGATGCAAAGCTGCTCGCCGCAGACAAGAAAGTTTCCTGGATGTGGATCACCGTAGATGTAGCCGTGTTGCAGAATGGCGCGAAAGAATGTCGCCGCGATCTGCTGGCCCACACGATTTTTTTCTTCCGCCGAAGCGGTCTCCATAAACGTGAGAAGACGCGTGCCTTCAATGTATTCTGTCGTTAGAACCCGTTGACTGGAGTAGGCGGTGTAAACCTTAGGCACTTTGATATGAGGAACATCGCGGTGAAGTTCAGCGAACGTCATTTGGTTCTGTGCCTCAATGAGGTAGTCGCATTCCGCTTCCACTCGCAGGCGAATCTCCTTCACCACGTCCTCGAACTTAATCCCCTGAAATAAGGGTTTCATAAGAGTGGTGAGGAACGTCAGGTTCGTGAAGTCGCTCACGATGGTCTGTGTGATGCCTGGATATTGAACCTTAACAGCGACGGTTTCACCGGTGGGTAATACGGCGCGATGCACCTGGCCAATGCTGGCTGCCGCAAATGGGACATCATCCCATTCAGCGAAGATCTCTCGCGGTGGTTTACCAAACTCCTCGACGATCACGCCTTCCACCGCTTCCGGATCCATTGGTGTCACGCTGTCTTGCAGGCGCGCAAGAATACGTCGCACTTCATCCGGCAGGGTGAAGTCCATGTAACTCGCGACCTGACCAATTTTAAGAAGGAGACCCTTGCACTGATCCATCTCTTGCACGAGATATTCAGCCATCGCCTCGAACGCGGCGACCGGAGTTTCTTTTCCAGAGATCAATGAACTGAGTCGGGATTTGACCAATGTTCCCGCGGTGCGCGCGAACATTTTCGAGGCGCCAAGAGTGCGGTCACGCCAAGACGTTTTGAGTTTCGGGGAAGCGCGACGTTCACTCATGGCTGTCCCACCTTTTAACTTGTGACGCTGATGCCATCCACCGCGGCACTGGGCCACAAAGATTGCCCACCAACAGACTTCGCCTGGTTGCTGAGGCCAACAATGTTCTTCAACATGTCGAAGACATTACCAGCAATCATGGTCTCCGTCACACATCCTTGGTCTTTACCTTTTTGATAGAGACGGCTGCCTTTCGCGACACCGCTGAAATCACCGGTGAGTGCATCGAGATTTCCGGAGAAGCGATCCACCCAAAGAACATTCGGTGCAAGCGAAAGGAGTTCTTCTTCCGTGTGCGTGCCTGGTGCCACTTCAATATTGAACGGAGCGCCAGCTGTTGCCGTGGGCAGTTGCTTCAACCGGCGGGCGGAATAGCAGTCCATGAGATGAAGCTTGAGAACGCCGTTGTCGATAAGGGAGCGCGCATAAGTGGGAAGGCCATCCTCATCGTAAGCTGTCGCGCCATGCAAAGCGACGTCATGAGGATTGTCTTTGATATTGAAAAGTGGATGAGCGATTTTTTCGCCAACACTTTCCGCCCAGCGGCTTTTTCCGTCCATCACCTGCCAGCCACCGGCGTGAAACAGGATGGTTTCGATCACCATTTCTTCAAAGGCGCGTGGACTAAACACCACGACCCCTTTGTAACTGGGGCAAGGGCGCGGATTCAGTGTTTGTAGAATTTTATCGCGAAAGATTTTTGCTTCTTCAAAAAGTTTTTTGCGGAAGTTGGCGACGTCATAAGAAAAGCCACCATCGTAGTCCATGCCGGAAACGTCTTCATCCTCACGTGCCATCCCGGAGAAAGACCATGTGATGGCGGTTTGCGCTTCGTTTTGGCGCACGCCATGGGAGTTAGCTAAGCTCAAACGTGAGACGTCAATTTCCATCTCAAAACGATCGAGCATGAGACGTTTGTCGCGGGTGAGTTCCGCCGTAACTTCGCGCATCGTTTCTTTGAGTTCTTTGAGGGAGAGTTGTGTCACCGCTTCATCAAAGAGACCGTTAAGGGGTTTCGCCTGCGGAGCAAGGTCGGTGTTTGGTAGCCAAAGATTCTCATCAGGAATGGAATAGCTTGCGAGTGTCTTTGCTTGTTTGAGTGAGTGTCGCAATGTCTCAAGAGATGTGTCGTTAAGACTGGCACTTCCCTTGCGATGCTGATGGTGAACGAGAAGCCCCGCACCATGACTTTCAGAGCTGTTGGCGAGAGTGAATTCACCGTTCTCGACAACAAGTCGTTTCTCGTGGCTGATAGACGTTGTGATCTTTACTTCGTCAATGTTCTCGGCGCGTGCTGCGGCGAGAGCCTCATCAACGACTTTATCGAGTTTTAAACCCGTGCTGCGAATGTCTTCCATTAACGACCTCCCACATTGAGACGGCAGCGGATGTATGGGCCGCCGGCGTCCACTTTTGCCGCCTGTCCCTTGCCACAGTATCCCGTGCCAAGATCCCAGCGGAATTCACGGCTGACCGCATCGACGGTCTGCAGCACATCGAAAGCGATACCGGAGAGCGTGGCTTCGCGCAGAAGCTCCACTTTTTTACCGTTCTTAATGCGCCAGACATAACCGCAGCCAAACATAAATTCACCGTTGCTATCCGCCTGACCGCTGCCGGCACCTTCCGCGAGATAGCCGTCTTTCACACCCGCAATCATATCTTCCAAAGACTGGTTTCCGGGAAGCATGTACGTATTACGCATACGAATCAGCGGTTCATCGTTGTAAAGCCACGCGCGCGCATTACCCGTTGGGGCGACGCCAAATTCCGCGGCGGTCTCACGATTGTGCAGATAAGAAGTGAGAATGCCGTTTTTGATAATCTCTGTTGTCTGTGTCTTGATGCCTTCATCGTCAAACGGCATGTTGCCCACGGCGTAACCGGAGATGGTTTCCCAGCCGCTGTCGTTTAGGTTGACGAGAGAGGAAGCAACACGTTTACCGATCTTTCCTTGCGCGACGGAGCCCGCCTTCACAAAATCCGCTTCGACGGTGTGTCCAATCGCTTCGTGACACAAAAGGCCCACGAGAGCTGGTGAAAGGATCACAGTCTTCTTACCGCCTTCGGGATACTTCGCTCGTAGCAGATCCACCGCGAATCGCGCTGTTTCATCAACGACGTTGTGAAGGCTTGGATGTTGAATCAAGCACTGCCAGCCACCACTCACGCCCGCACCGTTTTGGTGGGCCACTCGTTCGCCACCTTTTTCGGCGATCGCGGTCACGGACAATTCTGGTTGCGCCAGACGCATGCTGGCGGCGGCGCCATCCGACGTGACGATCACTTTTTCTTCGAGAATTTCTTTGTAGCGAGCCTTCGCGCTGTGAATGGATGAGGATGTGCCCACTAATTGTTTTTCGAGTTCGATAACCTTTTGAAGTTTGGCTTCAAGAGGCATGTTTTGTAACTCTTCGAATCCATCCCCGACAAAATCTTCGCGCGCCAATGGGCCTTTAGCGAGTGAGCGTGTGGACTTTTTGTCTTCTGAAAGAAGACGCGCGTGTTCTTGAGCATTCTGAATGGCGCGCTTAATGGCATCGCGGCTCACATTGACGCTGCTAGAAAATCCCCAAGCGCCGTCCACGAGACAGCGAACGCCAATGCCTTTTTCTTCACCGTGATGAGAAACGTCGACGCGACCTTTTTGCACCAGAAGGGAATTGCTCAACCGCTTATGATAACGCAGTTCAACATAGCCGCCCGCCTGCTGCGCCAGTTCTGATAATAATTCTTTCATGGTGTCTCCTGCTGAGCTTAGATTCTTCGCTTCGCTCAGAATGACGTATTCCACTAATGACGTATTCCACTCAATGAGCCTTGTAGCTAGAGGACGCTTCGCTCGCGCCAAATCTCGCCGCGTAAGCCTTCTATTATGAGGTCCTCTCCGTCTTCGCGCAAAATATAATTGTGCTGGAGGGGAATTTTTCCTGACGGCGTGTCCAGCGCGTAAGTTGGAATGCCAAAACCGCTGATATTGCCGCGCAGGGATTTCATGATTTCCATTCCACGCCGGATCGACACCCGGAGGTGCTCCGTACCGGCAATCATGTGCGGATGAAACACGTAATAGGGACGCACACGAATTTTCAAAAGTTTACGACAAAGACTGAGCATTTTCTCAGGAGTGTCATTAACCCCTTTTAAGAGCACGGCTTGGTTGCCGACGGGAATGCCGTTGTTGACCAAGTTAGCGACGGCAAGCTCCGCCTCCCGCGTGATTTCTTCCGCGCAATTAAAATGCGTGTTCAACCAAATGGGATGATAGCGGCTCAGCATCTTACAGAACGATTCCGTGAGACGGTACGGGAGCGTGACAGGTGTCCGCGTACCGAAACGAATGATCTCAACGTGCGGGATGGAGCGAATCGCGATCAGAAGGTTTTCGATGGATTCATCCGCGGCCACAAAGGGGTCGCCACCCGTGATCAAAACATCGCGTATCGCGGGATTGCTGCGAATATACTCAACACCGCGGTCGATAATGCGGCGGTTGAAGTGAAGGCCGACCTCTTCATCGCGGCGCTTGCGGTAACAATAACGGCAGTATACGGGGCAAAGCTGTGCGACGCAAAAAGCAACGCGATCAGGATAAACGTGCACCACTTCTTTAACCGGAGAGTGAGGCACCTCATCCAAAGGATCTTTCTGACCCAGACGATCGGAAAGTTCTTCACCGCGTGGCAAGGCCTGCAGGCGAATCGGACAGGCTTCGTCGTGAAGGCCCGCTTGCATCAATCCGAGATAGTAAGGTGTGACACCCGCGTTGAAGATCTCTTTGAGATTCGCAAAGCCAGACATTTCTTCCGGCGACAATTGCAGAACGGGAGCCGCTTCTTCCGCGGTGGTGATTTGGTGCCGCATTTGCCAGCGCCAAT
>CAYOJQ010000010.1:58574-93370 GCA_964404325.1 uncultured Oligoflexales bacterium | reverse complement strand
CAAAACAGGTCACGTGTCGGGAATTAGCTTTCGCCTCGGTGATGAGTTGATGAAAGGCAGCGATCTCGGGCGATCGTACACATGGAACGGTCTTCAAAAGAAAGGAATAAACTATGAGCAAAACAGAGACTTTCAAGCAATTAGACAGGCAGCCGATCGAGAACAGCTATATCGAGCTAGGTCAACTGACGGCGGAACTTCGTCACGTCAACGCCGAGACCCTGCACAAGCTGGCAGACGTCCTCAATCCCGTCGCCAAGAAATTCGCGACCCTTATCGAGGACGCTACCAAGAGCATCGCGAAAATGGAATCAACGAGCAGAACAATCGACGAACAGATCAGGTCCATCAAAGACGATGCCGCAAAGGCAGCCAGGATGTCGATCAAGTCGGTCAACGACGATACCGCCGAGATAACCAGTATGTGGATCAGGAAGTTGGAGGCAACATCGCAAAAGGCATCGGAGGTCTTATTAGCCATTCGAGAAATTCACATCAAAACTCGCCTGAGCCGCTTGGTCGAGACGGTGGGGATCTGCGTGGTAGCAGCTCTCGTCACGATGTTTTTGTACATGCGCTTCTTGAATTAATCTTTGGCGATGAGGCAAAGGAAAAGCAACCGGCACCGGAGCAAACAAAGGAACACGATAGAGCCAAGGCTCGGCGTAAAGAGAAGTCCAAAGGCCATGAAATGGACTGGAGTCGGTAGCTTCAGAGGTCAAAATGGAAAATTTTAATTGGGAGTGCTATGACTTCAATACTCAGTTCATCGGCTGGTCTTGAATCAGCCCAGTTCTTTGAAAATCGCATAGCAAATCAGCCGCGCTATATCACATCAGCGGAACTAGCCAGGGTGCTTGGTCTGTCAGAACACACGATCAGGTCTTGGCGGAAGTTTCGCATCATCACACCAAAGAAGTTTGGCAGATCCGTTCGGTGGCTCCTTGAAGAAGTTCTTCAGGAGCTAAACAAACGGAGAAAGCTAAATGAAAAGTCGTGATGGAATCGTAAAAGTATACCGTACGAGTTACGGTACGTACAAAGTTAGGTTTTATGATGAAGATGGCAAACCGCGTGACAAGTCGTGCAAAACAATCACGGACCGTGATGCGCTGGTGCGGGCCATTCGGAAACGAGAGGATCTGGACTATTGGTTCCCACCGGCGGGAGCGAAATGTTGCAAGGTGCGAGGTTGGAACGTTCAAGGGACTTGCTGAGAAATGGCTCGAACATGCCAAGGCGGTTCGAGAAATTTCAGAGTCTTGTTTGTCCAACTACCGCTGCCATCTCACGCATCATATTCTGCCGGTGATTGGTGACGCTTTACTTGCTGATCTTGATCTTAAGAGCATCGAGAAGGTGGCCACCGCCATTCGCAAGAAAAAGCCGCAAACCAGATCTTATAAGACTGTGCGCCGGAGCCGGATGCGAGACGAATTTTTCGAGGATGATGAATTCCTCTCCACCGCTTACCGGCGCGAGATCTTAACGGTAGCCTGTATGGTAACGAAGTTCGGGCATGAGCGGGGATACGTCGTGATGAATCCTTTCCGGCAGTTCAAATTGCCAGAATGCCCGGACCAGCCTTACGACTACTGGAAGATCAAAGAAGAAAACGCCTTTCTGAGCTGGCTGGAAAGTGGTGCGTGCTATTATGTTCACACCACCAAAGGTCACAGTAAACGAAACGGCGGCGAGGGAGAAAAGTTCTATAAGAAGTTGCAGCTACGCAACCACGAGGAACTTTATGACATCGTCCTCTTTGCTTTGAAATCGGGTCTGCGCAAGGGTGAGATTGGTGCTTTGACCAAAAGCGACGTGAATTTTGAGAAAAATTGCATCGTCGTGCGGCGGTCGTTTAGCACCAAGGAAAACCGGATGAAAAAGACCACCAAGGGCAAAACGTTTCGGATTCTGGAAATGAGCGAGGACATGCGCAGGATATTGGAAATGCGTTGTCGTCAGGCGAAGTCAGACGATGCACTGCTTTTCAATATTCACATGAACTCGGTGAAGTTCTTTCCCAGAACCTGCCGCTGGGCAAAGGTGAAGGAAATCCATTTTCATAGCCTTAGACATACGTGTCTTACCAATCTTGCCAATGGCTATGGGATGGATATGCCCCTCCCGCTACCGCAAGTGCAAAAGGTTGCCGGGCATAAGGACATCGCCACGACCATGCGCTACGTCCATTCTGATGGCATCGAGCGTACGACCTCTAGGCAATGGTCTCGTGAGAAGATCAGAGCTTTGGAGGGGCAAATGCGGCCTCCAGAGCCGGTGACCGTGGAAAGAGGCCTTCGGGTTATTGCTGGTGGTTTGAGTTGAGGCCCTTCGCTTCTAAAGCCCGGCTCATCGAATCGCCGGTCTTATAAGGGTGACGAGAAAGAAAAACCCGGTTCAGATTTCTCTGAACCGGGTCTTTTTCGGACTTGGTAAAACACAAAATCCCGAAGTCGTGTCGGAAATTCGTGTCGGTCGACCCTTCGGTCCCCTTAAGGGACCGTAAGGACTGACGGAATGTTACATCATCCCGCCCATGCCACCCATGCCGCCCATTCCACCCATACCGCCCATGCCACCCATACCGGCACCAGCGCCTGCGCCTTTTTCTTCAGGCTTGTCAGCGATCATGGCTTCAGTGGTGAGGAGGAGGCTAGCAACAGAAGCAGCGTTTACAAGAGCTGTCTTCGTTACTTTAGCTGGGTCGATGACGCCGGCTTTGTAAAGGTCTTCGTAGGTTTCAGTAAGAGCGTTGAAACCGTCGCCGGCTTTACCAGCGCGTACTTTTTCGATCACAACAGCTGGCTCAACGCCCGCGTTGAATGCGATCTGGCGAAGTGGTTCTTCAACAGCGCGGCGGATGATTTGTACGCCGAACTCTTGCTCACCAGCAACTTTGAGGTTGTCGAGCGCAACTTGGCAGCGAATGAGAGCTGTACCGCCGCCTGGGAGGATGCCTTCGTCAACCGCAGCGCGTGTTGAGTTAAGAGCGTCTTCCACGCGAGCTTTCTTCTCTTTCATTTCTACTTCAGTCGCAGCGCCTACCTTGATAACCGCTACGCCGCCGGCCAACTTCGCAAGACGCTCTTGGAGCTTCTCTTTATCGTAGTCAGAGCTGGTGTTGTCGATTTCGTTACGGATTTGGCCAACGCGAGCAAGGATCGCTTCTTTCTTGCCTTTGCCGTCAACGATAGTGGTGTTTTCTTTAGAGATGCTGACGCGCTTCGCTTGACCAAGCTGAGACATGTCCATTTTCTCAAGAGAAAGACCGATGTCTTCGCTGATCACTGTGCCGCCAGTAAGAACCGCGATGTCTTCAAGCATTGCTTTACGACGGTCGCCGAAGCCTGGAGCTTTAACAGCCGCGCACTTCAATGTGCCGCGGAGACGGTTCACAACGAGAGTCGCGAGAGCTTCGCCGTCAACGTCTTCTGCGATGATGACGAATGGGCGGTTTGTTTGCGCGATTTTCTCGAGGATTGGGAGAAGCTCTTTCATGTTGGAGATCTTCTTCTCGTGGATCAACACGAGAGCGTCTTCCATCACGGCTTCCATGCGCTCAGAGTCAGTGATGAAGTATGGAGAGAGGTAACCGCGGTCGAATTGCATACCTTCGGTGAACTCAAGAGTTGTATCCATGCCTTTTGCTTCATCAACAGTGATGACGCCGTCTTTACCGACTTTGTCCATGGCTTCAGCAAGGATGTCACCGATAGAGCGGTCGTTGTTCGCGGAGATCGCGCCGACTTGAGCGATTTCTTCGCGGCTAGCTGTTGGGCGAGCCATTTTGGTGAGTTCTTTCACCATGGCGCTTACAGCGGCGTCGATGCCTTTTTTGAGTTCCATGGGGTTGTGGGAAGCAGCAACGAGTTTGGAGCCTTCGCGGTAGATCGCTTGAGCAAGAACAGTTGCAGTTGTTGTACCGTCACCAGCGGCGTCAGAAGTTTTAGAAGCAACTTCTTTTACCATCTGTGCGCCCATGTTTTCGAACTTGTCTTCAAGTTCGATTTCTTTCGCTACGGAAACGCCGTCTTTTGTGATGACGGGTGCGCCGAAAGATTTTTCGATGACAACGTTACGGCCTTTTGGACCGAGGGTAACTTTTACAGCGTCTGCAAGAGTGTTAACGCCTTTAAGGATTTTTTTGCGAGCATCTTCGCCAAACTGAATAACTTTCGACATGTATATTTCCTCTTAACTTTATAGGTAAATGAGATCCTTCGCTTTGCTCAGGATGACAATTCTTCGCTTTGCTCAGAATGACGAGCGCGGCGAATTACTTCTCGATAACGCCAAGAACGTCTTCTTCGCGAAGGATGAGGTGTTCTTTGCCGTCGATTTTAACTTCGGAGCCAGCGTATTTGCTGATGAGAACGCGGTCGCCAGCCTTGAGGTCTGGTTTCTTGATGGTGCCGTTATCAAGCATCTTGCCATTACCAACCGCAATGACTTCGCCTTCCATCGGCTTTTCTTTCGCGTTGTCTGGGATGATGATGCCGCTTGATGTTTTTGTTTCGGCTTCGAGACGCTTAACGAGGATGCGATCCTGCAAAGGCCTGATTTTCATAAGTACTGCCTCCAAAATAAAGACTAACCACAGTCATAAAAGGTTCGTTGATACCGGCTTCGCTCCCGCTGAAAGCACGCTTCTTACAGGGGCTTAATCCAGTGGGACAAACCTAAATACATTTTTTGCGGAGTCAAGGGAAGGGCTATAAAATTTTTTGCGGGAAACGGGATCTAGAGGATATGACTGTGGTTTTTCAAGGAAAAAGGCCCGGAAATTAATATGTCCGGGCGCGTTTTGTCTGCTTTTCCAGGGTTTCCTGTGGTTCGTAAGTGAGGATCTGGCAGAAATTCAGGATCTCGCGAATGAAGTGGGTCCGGGCCCGGATGGACGAGGACTCTTCGTTTAGATCGATTTCCACGGGACGTTGGCTTTCGTCTTTTGGGACCAGGATAAGCCTTAGATTCGGGTCCTCTGGATTAGGCGAGTGAGCGAGACTCACTTTGGCCAGGTCAATCCAATTGAAGTTGAGGGTTTTCAGTCGCGTATTGATTTCAATGCCTTGGCGGCTCACGGACACAGTCCGTAGCGCACGAAGGTACGTGAAGATGATCGCAATCCAGGGTGAGATCACAAGGAGTGCGAATGCACTCAGAATGAGGGCCGGCTGGTTCAATTCAACGCGCTGCTCCGCCATGCGTGTGAGCATGAGGAAGCTGACACAGCCAAAAAGGCCCACCATGGCGATTTTAATAAGAGCACGCGGATAGGCTAGGTAGCGGCGACCGCCGTTGGGAAGATCGTCGGTAAAGTAGTAGTGTTCGCGATCCTCAACCTCTTCTTATAGAAATAGGCGATGGCGTCAGGGTCTTCGCGATCGATTTCCGCAATGCGGAACCAAGTCTTCTCTTCGTCCTGAAAACGACCCTCGCTGCTAAACAGCATCGCCTTCATCTTCAGGGCTTCGATGTTATTGGGGCCGAGGGCGAGAAGCGTTTCCAAAGCGTTGCTGGCTTCGGAGCGATCACCCGCGTCAAACATTTCTTGGATTTTTTGTACGTGTTTCATAACGATGGTTTCGGCGATTCGCACGAAAACCTTGAGAGCCATGGATGGGCAAGTATTGCCGCGTGAGCCGGGGACGGAGGGCTCCGTCCCTAATTAGCGCAGGAGGAGTCGGGAGATGTCGGGTGCGTTGTAGAAGGGTTGGAATTTGTTATGGCAGTAGTTTTCGCTGTCGTTGAACTTGCTTTCACAGGCGGATGCGTTGCACTCGGCAAGGAAATGATATTCGCGAATCATCTTATCCCCTTGCTTCCAGATAGCGCAGGCGATTTCACCCTGGGGATGATCCACGCGAACGAAATCACAGTAGCAGGGATCTTCGGTTGCTGGCGGCGGCGGTGGTGGGAGTAGCCATGCTTGGTAGTCGCTACAGGCTTTCTCCGAAAATTTTTCCTGACAATCTTTGAGGGAGCAGTTTTTTGTTTCTTCAAAGTCCAGCACTTCTTGTCGTTCGTCGCTATTCCAATTCATCTGCCAAACGGCGCAGACTTCGGGTTTATTCGCGTCTGGTTTCAACAGACCGCAATAGCATGGGCCCGCATCGTTCATCGATCGCGTGGTCCAGCAGCCTGTCATGAAAAATATAGACACAACGATGTAAGCTAAACGGAGCATGAATCTCTATTTCTGCGTTGCCGCGGCTGTTTTTTGTGCTTCGTCTGGCTTATATTTGACTGACAAAACTAAGAGTGTTCCCCATTCATCTGTAAGAACTAGATCGCGATCTTCGCGCGGTGCCGTGTGCGGTGAGGTCTCGGGAATGATGTAGTAGCGCATCTTACCGATCGCTCTGTCATCACCGAAAAACCAGAAACGCTTTTCTTTTTCGTAGAGAACAACTTCCATCTGTAATGCGACTTTTTCTTCGGGGAGTTTCCAGGTCTGCATCGCTTCAGATGTTAGGATGCGTAGATCTTCGCCTGCGATTCTTAGTTCCAATTTAGGTTCGCCCGTCCAAGTGGTAAGCACGGGGATTACAAATTCACCGAAGGTGTCGTAGGCTTTCTTGAGGCTGGTTCTTTTTTCGAGGCCAAGTTTTTTTTCATCCGGATCTTTCTTCACCGCGAAAAGAACTGCCTTGAAGTAGTAGTTGTTCACACCATTTTTGTCGTGATTGCCGGCGCGAAATTCCTTAACGACCACGTCGTGATCGAGTTTTGTGTAATCAATATACGTGCGCTTTTCTTCGGCGCTCCTTCCGTGACTGGATAACGCGCAAAGCATGACTGCGATCGCTAACTTTATTCGCCGTGACATGAAAACCTCTTTTGTGCTGATACGCTATCGGCATGTGGAGGAAATCATAAAGAAATCTGTTTTGGTGATTTCTGAATCTGGAGGAATCTCGCAGTAGAAATCGGCGGCTTACAATACGAGCACTGAAAGTGGGTTTGGGTTCTCTAAACGCACCCGATGAAACCCCTGAATCAGTATCCCAACTGTGTTCGTTAGTAATCTCCTCCCATTCCGTTTCCATTTGTAAACATTCGCAAAACTCTTAGCGCGCTGCGTTCGTTTTTCCATCCCACATCAGCTACAATGGGCCTACTTCAATCCTTTTCATCTTTAGGTGTT
Source organism: uncultured Oligoflexales bacterium (assembly GCA_964404325.1). Lineage (GTDB taxonomy): Bacteria > Bdellovibrionota_B > Oligoflexia > Oligoflexales > Oligoflexaceae > CAYOJQ01. The sequence goes on along the minus strand of CAYOJQ010000010.1, from coordinate 86,220 downwards.
TCCATGCGCATGACTCACAGTGCGATGTTGATGGTTTTTGTCTTAGCACTGGCTTCAGGCTGTAAAAATCGCGGACCGTCACCGGAGGCGGTTTCCACGACTCAGGGCGCGGAAGAAGCATTTCAGAACCTTGGGCCGCAGGTTTTAAACGTGGCGCTTAATACGGGAGCCGTCGCTACCATAGAAAACACACCTTACTTATTCACGGTGCTTCAAGGCGATCCAGCGATGCTTGTCGTGGTGGATTTGGATGCGGGCACGGTTAAGAAGCAGATCCCTTTGGCGGACGCGATAGTAAGTTGGGTTATAAAGATTGCCGCCAACAATCAAATCTACATCGGCACAACATCACAAGGGCGTCTCTTTCGCTACACACCTTTTGCGGACAAAGTCGAAGAATTAGGAACACCGATTGGCGCCCAGGCTATTTGGGATTTGGAGTGGGTGGATCAACGTCGCACTTTATTCGGGGGCGTTTCCGATCCAGGAAAACTATTCACGTTGGAAAACGGACAATTCAAAAGCCACGGTGTCGCGCAGGAAGGAGAAATGATCCTGCGCTCTCTCGCATACGATCCGGCATTGGATCGCCTTTATGCGGGCATTGGCACGCACGCGCGTTTGGTTGAGTACGAACTCAAGCAAAGTAAAAAAACGGAGATTCTTCCCGCGGAATTTAAGAGTGATAGCTTTGTCTATGACCTCAATGTCATCAACGGCCGATTGTTTGCGAAGATGGAGCCATCCTATCGCCTGACGGTAATTGAAACAAAAACGCGGAAACAGCTCACAACCTTTCAGTGCACATCGCGCGGCGTGTCGCCGCTTTCTCCTCTCGACGACAAAGTCTATTTCACCAATGGCGGGAAATTTTCTTCCTACGATTTCAGTGAAAACCGCGTTCAAGAATTGGATATCACTCTTAAAGATAACCTTGCTAATTTTGCTTTTGTTAAACTCAAAGATCCGAATTTTAGCGATGAAACTTTGGTGGGTCTCGCGGGAAGCGGCGGGAAATTGTTTAAGTACAATCTAAAAACGGGTTATCACGAAGTCACGCAGCTCACGCTTCCGCCCCAAGCGGTTGTCATCAACGAAATCGGCGCGGCTCATGGAAAAATTTATTCCGGAGGTTACGTTACAGGTGGCGTTGGCATATTCGACCCAAAGACTGAGAAGTCCACGAGCCACCCTGATATCAGTCAAACGGAAGCGTTGGTAGCTCTCGGTGATAAAGTCTATTTTGCCGCTTACCCTAAGGCTCGCATTTACGAGTACGACCCGCGAGAAAGTTGGGTGGCGAACCAGAATCCAAAAGTGATTGTTCGTTTGGATGTCGCAAAACAAAATCGCCCTCTCAGCGCGGCCGTGAGCGAAGATCAACGCCTTCTGTTCGTTGGAACGGCTCCCGAATATGGTCATCTAGGGGGCGCTTTGGCTGTGTACCATCAAGATACGAACGAGTTGGAAACTCATACGGATATTATTCCCGATCAAAGTATCGCGGCTATTGTCTACAAAGACGGTTATGTCATTGGTGGAACATCAGCGTGGGGTGGGGAAGGCATCACACCTAAAGCCACGACGATGGCAAAACTTTTTGTGTGGGATGTTAAACAAAAGAAAAAAAATTTTGAAACAGTTCCCCATAAGACATCCATTATTTCTACGTTGGTGTTGGGACCAGATAAGAATATTTGGGGCATGGCCGGTGGCACGCTTTTTATCTTCGACCTGAAACAAAAGAAGATCGTCTTCACCAAAGAACTTTTTGCGAGCGTATTGGGTCGACTAAAAGCGGCGAAAATAGGTTTTCATCAGAACGGCATGCTTTACGGTACGGTGAATGGCAGCCTCTTTAGTGTCGATCCGGGAACAAAAAAATTAACGATTCTCAGAAATAATGTGGGTGCGGGAGGGCTTGCGTTTGATGGGGATGGGAACGTGTTCTTCAAAATAAAAAATGCCTTATGGCGTTATAAGCCGTAGCTTCGTCTAATCGTCAAAGTTTTAGACAGTCGCTCAGAGGCTGTAGATTGCAGATAGTCACTTTTTTTCAATAAAATTGCCTACCTTCCGCCGCAGCTTTCCCAAGCATGGGGCGGTTGTTTTTTTGCAATAGTGCCGCAGCTGCTTTTGCAGCAGTGAGCGACTATTCACTTTATTTTTTTCCCACTCCCCCTCTTGCTGACTCGGAGATCTCCTGTGAAATCCAATACAATGGTGCTGGTCTTAAGCCTCTCTGCTCTTTCCATGAGTTGCGTTAAACGAACGCCAAATGTCTCTGAAACCCAAGCGCAGAAGACGGTCAATTCTGATTACGGCTCTTTTGGTATTTGTGCGCCGAAGAATGTTGAAAAAGAGGTGACTCTTTGGGCCACGAACTACAACTTTCCGACATTCACCGAAGTAGCATCGGGCGGTGTTGCCGTGCTTGATTCTGGCAATAAGGAATTGAGTCGAATTTCCCAAGCCGACTGGTGTACAGCGGCGCTCGAAGGCTCCATGATCATCAAGAAATCTGATGGCTCGTCAAAAGCTTACAACTACGCGGACAAAGAAGGCAGCCAAAAGATCAGTTGTAATTGGACAAGCACCCAACTCAATACACGCTTTATCGAGTCGAAATATCCCTGGGGCCTCGGCAGCAAAGGCAATCCCATTATTCCCTTTCGATCGATTGCCACTGACCCAGAATTTATCCCGTTTGGTACCGTGATCTTTATAGAGTCTGCTGTGGGAGAGGAGTTCTCATTGCCTGACGGTACAAAGATCAAGCATGACGGCTATTTCGTGGCTGGGGATGTTGGTGGTGGTATCAAGACCAATCATATTGATGTCTACATCGGGGCGAACAAGATAGCGCCGTTCTCATTTGTAAAGCACAAAGAGTCTGGGACGTTCACAGCGAAAGTAGTGGGCGACGCGGCTACGATTCAAGCTTTTCAGGCCCTCAATAGTGCCAAAGGCATTCAGGGCAACAAGGCCGTCTTTAACGTTCCAGCCTGCAAGTAGTTTCGGAGCGGTCAAGGACTACAAGCTCACCGCATAAACACGGTCGGCGCCGAATTCACGCTTTAAGCCTTCCAACTGTTCTGTCACCCGTGTTGGATCAAGAAGAGTGAGAATGGCGCCACCGCCACCCGCGCCGGTGGACTTTGATGCGAGAACACCCACCTTCGCGCAGCGTTCCATAATTTCCTTAAGCTGCGATGTCACAACGCCAACGCTATCGAGAAGACGGCTTGCCACCTGCAAAGCTTCCTTCACCACGGGCAGATCGTGTCGAAGAAGACCCTGCGCGACGGCAAGAGATACCTCGTCAAACTGCGCGATTTTTCGCTCGCCTTCCGATCCTCTAAAATAAGGAGCCGCGAGGTTGATCATCGCGAGTGTGGAAGCGCGAACGCCACTGTCGATCAATGCGAACTGCCAAAAACGACCGTCGTTTTTTGTGGGAACAGGAATGGATTCAATCGGCTTTTGTTTGGCAAAGGCGACACATTCTTCGTAAGCGACCACGGCCGTATCGAGACCGGATGGGCTGCCGTGAAAACGTGTTTCCAGGGCGTTGCCAAAACCAGCGATCTGATCACGGTTTAGTTCAAGGCCAAGACCTTTGGCTAAAGCTCTTAGCACCACAATGCATAGGGTGGCGGAAGAACCTAAGCCCGCGCCAAAGGGGACATTGGATTTCCCCTGGATATTTAATGAAAATTGTTTGGCTTTGAGAAGATTGAGGGCATCGGTCACGACACCGCCGATGCGTGAGTTCACTTCTTTGCCGCCGAGACGCATGCTGATGGCTTGCTCGGCTCCTTGAGCGACGGCTGGATGCACTTCGATTTGCATCCTCATCTCACGGAGGGGCATCGCCACGGCGCGGGCTCCGTACACAACAGCATGCTCACCAACGATGATGGCCTTGCCACACGCAGAAGCACTCGCTGGTCTCAGCACTGAGGATGCATTCATGGATGAGGATAGCTGCTCTAACATATTCTCCACCAGTTCTACTCCGCCAAACGTAAAGTGGGTCCTTCGCCAACGGCATCCACCAAAATCTGCTCCGTCGGAACCACTTCTTCAAGATATTTCAATAAGCGCGGAACCTCTGAGGTTTCGCAGATGAGATGCAGGTTGGGACCCGCATCGATCGTAAAATACACTGGGATATTTTCGTTCAGACGAAGCTGACGCACCCAAGTGATCAATTCGTTGCTACGTGCCGTTAAATAACACGCGGGTGGTGTCATGCTCACCATCACGCCGTGCATCTCCAAAGCATCATGCTCTAGCAATGGTCCGAGGGCATGAATGTCGCGACGTTTAATCGCTGCCAGCATCGCTGATTCCCGCTCCGCGAGTCCCGAGAGGCGTGCCGCGAAAATAGGGCTCGACCAGGCATAGGTATGACCCTCGCTCGAACTCACCTTTTTTTCTTCATCCGAAATGATGATGATGACATCACTCAGCGACCAATGTTTTTCCGAGAAGACGGGATTGATTTTTTGGGCATCGGCATTCTCACCGGCTTCCCAATGAACGTAGCCGCCGAATAGGCTTCTACCCGCGCTTCCTGATCCCAAGCGGGAAAGGTGCGCGAGGTTCTCGAGATCAAAACCCTTTTCTCGCAACTGCACAAAAGAATCGCTCTGTGTCCACGCTGCCAACGACGCGATCGTGAGCGCCGCGAGTCCGCTCGCGCTGCTGGCGATGCCGCAGCCGGTTGGGAATGTGTTGGTTGTTTCAATGGCGAGCTTGTCGCTAAATCCAAAACGATCCGCGAGAAAATCGAGATGAGCGTAGATTTTTTTTCCTGACGGCGAGGAACGATCGACGGCGTTTCCCATAAGACGCACGGTGTGATCTTTATCGGGCGCGATATACGCATCGGTCTGCGTACGCGCGTTGGTCAGTGTCATCGACAATGAGTTATTGGCCGGCCACTGACGAGCGCCGGGACGTTTACCCCAGTACTTTAAAAACGCAATATTGCTGGGGGCGGAAGCGCGATACACCTTACAGCTCATCTCTATCCTCACCGCTGAGAATGTTGGCGCCACTGGCGTTGTATCCCGCGTTAAATTCAGTCCAACCTAATTGCAGCAGAGCTTGTTTCGCCGCGTGCATATCCTTGCGACGGCCAATCACGAGAACCGCGTCCTCGCCGCCGGCGCCTGTTGTTTTATAACTCCAGCTTTCATCGAGGCCGGGAAGAGCCTCAAGCGCTTGCGCCAAGCGAATGGGAAAGTGAGGCCCGCGACGGAAAAGACGACGATGACGTCCTACACGCGCACAAAGTTCACGCACCGCGCCTTCATCATCGATATCCGCAAGAGCGGCACGAAACTGTTCTTCCAAAGCTTCCGACAAAGCTTGAATGTCTTGATGCAGACACTGTTCTTTAAGCCATGCCGACGTATCAAGTGTGACTTCTTTGGTCGCGGCACCCGCGCCGCCTACAAACACATGAATAAGTTCCGCGAGATTTTCGCCTAGATCTGGCAAGCGCTCAACGGTACCCGGCCAAGCATCGGCGGCGGGACTCATGCGTACGAGACCACCTGCCAGCTGTGTGGCGATATCGTAACCAGATGCTTGGGTTTGATAGCGACGCTGCTGTTGCCAAGCAACGCGTGCCATATCCCAGGCACTCGTTTGTTTAAAGAATGGCTCACGCGCATCTGGGTGTGCGAGTGTGCGGCATGCCAGTAGCACTCCCAAGCGGAGGGCGGAGGAGCTGCCGAGACCAAAACGCACGTCGAGTTCGGAATCAATTTTAAAGGAAGCGCCATCGAGTCCGTGCAGACGAGCGCCTTCACACACAGCATCCAAAAGAGGCTCGCGGTGCTCCTTTTGGATGTCTTCAGGCTGCAAAACAACCGGCTCATCCCAGAGATTCGATTCCACCTGGAAGGTTCCCGGTGTCGTCGTCGCGGTAACATGGAGATGACGATTGACGGTAAAGGCCAAGCTGGTGCCACCGCTCAGAACGGAATATTCTCCCGCGAGCATAATCTTTCCAGGAATGGCGATTTGAACTTGTTTCAAAGTTTAGTGGCCCCTTGGCGCGATAGTTGAAGATTTTTTTGGTGCAGCGCCATGTGCCCCTTTTGAATACCCTCTGAAGCCAGAGCGCGAAGGGCTGAAAGATTTTGCGCGAGACCCACGGCGACAATAATTTCCGCGAGACCTTGCGCGCTCGGATTGCCCATCAACGAAAGAGCCGCTTGTGCGGTGGGGTGAAGCTTCGTCACGCCACCCACTGTGCCTACGGCCATCGGCAATTCAATGCTGCCTTCGAGGTCGCCGTTTTCGTTTTGCCACCAGCGGGTCATCGGTTGATAGACACCCTTGCGGCAGGTATATGCATGGGCTCCCGCCTCCACGGCCCGCCAGTCATTACCGGTGACGATGACCACGGGGTCGATGCCGTTCATCACGCCTTTATTATGGGTGCAGGCGCGATAAACATCGTGACTCGCGAAAAGATAGGCGCGCTCGATGCCAGCCACGATTTCGCTGCCGGCAAATTCTTTTGTGGTCAGCGCATCCGCGGGAACAAGACATCGTGCTCGCGCAAGTCGTTTATCAGTCAAGTTCGTGAGGATGCGTAGGCCCACATCACACTCGATAAACTCCTGCATCAGCGTCGAGATTTTTTCGCACATGGTGTTAACGATGTTCGCACCCATGGCGTCGCGTGTGTCCACGTCCACGTAGAGAACGAGGGAATTGATTTCCGCGATGTAGCGCCAGGTAAGATCGCGCGCGCCACCGCCGCGACCAACGAGACGCTCATGCCCCTCGTTGGCATATGCAAGAATCTGCGCCTTTCGTTCTGTCAAAAGCGCGTGAAAGTCTGTTTGTGTTTTTGGAAATAACTGCACCTCTCCCGTCATCACGGGAGCGGTCGAGGATGTCTGAAAGCCTCCGCCAGCGCGCGCTAACTTCGCGCCGTGACTAGCAGCGGCAAGAACACTCGTCTCCTCAACCGCCATGGGGACAAGAACATCGAGACCGTTGATCAAAAAATTCGTGGCGACACCGAGTGGCATCGCGTAAGTGCCAACGGCGTTTTCAATAAATACGTCGGTAAGCTCGGGAGTGACAGCCCCGAAGCGGCTGAGTGCTTGTGTTTGTTCCGGTGCGAGACCGCCAAATGTCTCCACAACTTTTTGGCGTTCACCGATGGGCAGAGCGTAAAACCCAGGAAGTCGCGACGAGCAACTCACTGCGGGAGGTACGGCGCCGATGCGCGTGAACCATTGCTGTGTATCCATAGGCTTTATCATTCTCCTTGGCTTAATGGGGCTTCGACGCTTGCACGCGTGCGGCAAAAGCGTCGGCATAAGGCTGTCCCCGTGTCAGCCGTCGCGATAAATCTTTAAGAGTGCGGCTACCTGTTAACACCAGTGTTGTCTTGAGCCCTCGCTCCAGAGAGCGGAGTACATGATAAGGTTCTTCCTCGTTTTGTAGAGCGGCGCGAAGAAGCGGCAGACCCACGCCCACCATGTTGGCTCCAAGAGCCACTGCCTTGGCGACGGTTAAGCCATCGCGAATGCCGCCGGTGGCAATCATGGGAAATTCTTCATTCCATTGGCGAATCGCCGCGACACTGTATGCCGTGGGGATGCCCCAGTTACGGAATGTATCCGCGAGATCTTTTGTTTCACGCGCGTTGGCGCGTAGTCCTTCGATGTAACCCCATGAGGTTCCACCGCGCCCACCCACGTCAATGGCCGCGACGCCCGCTTTTTTAAGGCGATCCGCGGTGATGGGGTCGATGCCGCAGCCCACTTCCTTGACGATAACGGGAACGCTGAGATGACGGCAGACTTCTTCAAGGCGTTGCAGAATGCCTTTGAAATGGCGATCGCCTTCCACCTGCACGCACTCTTGGAGAACATTGATGTGCACGGCAAGAGCATCCGCCTCGATCATCTCAACGGCGCGCTGACAGATTTCCAACGCGTCCGCGCGCAGAAGCTGCGAACAACCAATGTTGCCGATCACATAAAGGTTTGGTGCGTATTTTTTTACAGCGAAGATGGGGGCGTATTCTGGATTCTCGAGCGCCATGCGCTGTGAACCAATGCCCATCGGGATGTTAAATCGGGCGGCGGCGAGTGCGAGACGGCGGTTGATTTCAGCACCCTTTTCGATGCCACCCGTCATGCCGGTAATCAGAATAGGTAAGGCGAAAGAACGCCCGAGAAATTCGCTTTGTGTTTCAACGTCGGCAAAATCCAACTCGGGAAGCGCGGCGGGAATAAATTGCAATTCGCCAAAGCCGGTAAATCGGTCCGAGGATTCAACATTTTGATCGCGACAGATCTCGATGTGTTGATCTTTACGAACAATGTTGAGTAGGTCTTGCAGGGACTTTTTAGCGACCGAGCTTTCCACCGTGAGGTGGAGCTGCTCGTCTTTGTCCGACAACGTACCGTCAAATGAAAGCGACGGACCATCAGGAATCGTGACTTCCAAGGACGCGAGACGCTGCTGCGTCATGGGGACATCACTCCGAAGATGAAGACTCTGCGTGCCAATACCAACAACAACTCCGGAAAGACCTTGCGCGGCGGTCCAACGAAGCGGAGAAGTTAACAATATGTTCTCAGTTGATGGCTGGTTCATGAGTACGTCATCAATCAGGAAAGTCCATGAAATTGCAAAGAAACCCAGTCCTGGGGTATTAACATAAGTCGGCTCCGCTTTAAAGTTGATAATGGCGTTATGGAGCGCCCTTTAGAATTCATCGGTGCCTAAGATAATCAAATAATTTCAAGATATTGCGAGAAAATTTTATGCAAGAGCTGCGCCCATATCGTCATCCCATCGAAGTTCGTTTCCGGGATCTTGATGGTCTGGGGCATATCAATAATGCCGTGTACCTGACCTACATCGAGCTCTGCCGGACCCGGTTTTTCCAGAAAGCGGGCCTCACCGCCTTGGAAGATATCCGCAAGGACTTCCCCCTGATCTTGGCTCGCACCGAGATCGACTTTCTCATGCAGGGTGGGATGAACGATGAGATCGTGGTGGAGGGATGGATCTCCTCCATCGGCAACAAGAGCTTTGTGCAAGACTATGCCGTGACCGTTCCTGGTCGAGGGGTTCTAGCGCGGGCCAAGGCGGTTTTGGTGTGGTTTGATTTTGCCACAAACGCCAGCATCCCCATTCCTCCCGCGGCGCGAAAGTTTTTGGAAACCTGTTTAACGACAGACTGAGATCCTTCGTTTCACTCAGGATGATGCCTCGTCATCTTGAGCGCAGCGAAAGATCTCTCGTCTCACTCAGCGTTCGTCATCCTGACCCGAGCGAAGCGAGGGGAAGGATCTGCTTCCGACATCTCACGAAATTCCATTCATGTCGCGCGACTCGTACTGAAGCCTCACTTATCCTCTCCAGCTGGAGGAGATTATGCGCCTTATCATCGAATGTTTTGTCGCGTCGTTTTTCTGCATGCAATGTTTGGCGAATATGTCCCGCGGTTTTCACGCTTGGGAGCAGTGGCTCGATCGCGCCGGGCAGGAATGGGCGAGCGAATACGCCCAGCGTTATTGTGCGCGGAAACGCGCGGCGGAACTGAACTTTAGCGCCGCGCGAGATTTTTGGGCGGTGCGGTCCACGGCCGCTCCCCTTGCCTTTCAGAAAGCGTGGGATGCTTGGCTGCAGCGGTTAGCCCCTTATGAAGAACTCTCCCTCCCATGTGACGAAGAAGCGTTATTCGCCAAACATGAAGTGAATCCTTCCATTCTCGAATCCTATCCAAACTGGGTGGTGCGTTATGCGCCTCATTGATTTCGCGCCAAAGCGCGAGCAGGGGAGTGCGGATGCGGTGCTTTTGTTGATCTGTGCCGTCACCGCATATCTTTCCTGGGCCATGTACCAACCGCGGGTGTTGCAGCGGACGCAAACGTTCTTCGATGCGTTTACGGAAAAAACTTCTTTGCACGGTGTGAAGAGAGATGAACGCGTGTGGCTGCTGCCGTTACCGCCACGCACGGATTATGGCGTCAGTTCGCATCGGCCCTTTTCTCTCGCGGAATGTTGGCTGCGTCGTGAACTCGTCGCCGATACGAAAGGCTTACCGATATGCCCATAAATCTGCGTCAGTGGCCGCCGCTGGTCACGCACTTTCTTGTCGCCACCATATGCATCGTTGTCACGGTTCAAATGATGGTGGGGCGCGCGAGCGAGGTGGAACTGAAAGAAAACGAATGGGTTTGGCGATTGCCGCGCAAATTGTTGCAACGTTTTCCCGATGCTTCAGCAGGACTTTCGCTTTTAGTGCGTGATGGACAGGGCGGCTGGTGTCAGTCCACTTCCGTTGCGGGAAGGCTTATCCGTGAAGAAGGCGATGGCTATCTCACGCTGCCAGCAACGGCTGAGAGTGCGGTGTGGTTTCAGGTGCTGAGTTCAAAGGGACGTGATCCTTGGCGTGTCGTTACGGATCGGGAGCGGCGAGAACGGTGCGGTTTACCACGGGTGGTGTATGGCGATTAGATTTATTGTCCTGGGCGTTCTCCTTTTTTGCAGTGACTTCGCTTTCGCAGTCGAACCGCGTGAAACTCTGAGTGTTGGAGAAAGCCGGAAGATCCAGTTGCCTTTCCTGGGTGACGCCAAGGTTTCGCAAAAGGGTGTCATTGAAATGGTGCCGCTCGGAGAAGGCCTGTGGGAGGTAACAGCCCTTAAGCGCGGTGTTGTGTTTCTCACACCTCTCACGCCCGATCCGGGGCAACGTCAGCGAGCCATGATTGAGGTGCGTGGTCCCATCACCGTTCGTGGCGTGGAGGCTCTATTTCGCGACCCGTCGTGGCGTCAGTTTCTTTGTTCGCAGCCAAAAGCCGCATGTGATGATGCGACGTTTACCATCAAAGGAGAAACGGATTCTTTTACGTGGTTGCATAAAGCGCAGCAGATATGCGCCAAGGAAGAGGGCTGTGTTCTCGACGTCACGCTTTCTCTCGCTGGGCAAAGATCTTTGCGCCGGCACTGGCAATCCTTGTTGGGGCAGTGGTTCCGCATTCGCGTTTTGGCGAGTGGTAAGGGCCTTGCTTGGGTGGAATGTGGCGACAAGGATGCGACGGAGTGGGAAACACTAGCGGATCATATCACTGGTGGCATGGTGCAACAGAATAGCTTGAAGGTCATCTGTCAGCGAGAGATGCAGGCGCAGAGTTTTATCATTAAAGCGAAAGCCTTTTTTCTGAAACGCGACGAAGCGGAGTCTTTGGGATTGCGCTGGGATCGGCCGGTGCCGGCCACTGTTGTTACGAAGGGAACAACGTTTACTCCGCAGATTGATAACTTTCTCGATGCGCATCGGCAGCGCATCGTGAGTGAACCCGTCTTGCGTCTTCGCTCCGGTGAAACGGCGGAGATTCACACAGGAAGTGAGATGCGTTACCTCAAGAAAGAGGATCAGGAAGAGTGGAAGAGGGTGGGTTTCGCCTTAAAAGTGAAGGCCGTCGGCACGCGGCAGCGAGGCGCCTTGTTGAGTTATCGCATGGAACTGAGCCAGCCTCAGGCTTCGGAAAGTGTGCAGAGTAACCTGCTTGCGAGTGAAGTTGAGCTACCTTACGACGAGGGGCGTCTCGTGGGTGAGCTGGATATGGTTGCTGACGCGGAGAGTCAAACCACCTTCTGGCCTCTCGATCGTATCCCCATCATTGCCCCGCTTTTTCACTTTCTGCAGTCATCCGCCGCCCGCAGTCGACTCTATTTAATGCTGATGCTCGTCAAAGACGACGGCACCAGGGTTTCTCCCGTCACGCCAGCTTGGAAGTGAGAGTATTTACAGAGATTTCCTAAAGTTTTGACGGAATATTCCGATATGTATAATATACTGATGAGGTCGAGGTTCATGCCGAGGGCTAAGGTTGCGATAATCTCATTAGGTATCGGCAAAGTTGATGTGATGATTTTTCTGAAAGACCACCATCCGCCGCATGTGCATTTCATATGTGAGTCTAAGAACGCTGAGTTGAAAATGGACTTCACTGGCAGAGTGCATTTCATAAAAAACTTTCGGGATGGCGATGTCGTCAGAGCTTTTGAATTCATATGCGAGAATCAGGATTGGTTAATGGAGAGTTGGAATGAGCGCCAAGGGTAAGAAACAAAAAAAATACAATGTTTTTGAGGAAAAAATCACCGATGATAAGGTGAAAATTAAAGTAACGATCCTACTAGACCTCGATATGCTAAAAGCAGCGAAGGCTGAAGCATCAAAAAAAAACCTCGGATATCAGACATTGATCAACCAAGTGCTTCGGGAGCATTTTCTGAACCAAGGAGCGCGCGGTCAGGAAGGTCTAATTAAAGCAGCAAAAGGGGATGTAGATCGTTTGTTATATCAAGCCTTGATTAGCGCTGCTCAGGATGCCGCTGAAGAGAGGGCTCGAGAGGTTGTTGAGAAAATGTTCAGCTCCAGTAAAGCGAAAATCAAAGAGACAACACGGAAAAAGAAACGCGCGTAAAATATTTTATCACGCGCGGTTTCAAATCAATCTTTATGCCGCGCGAAAGCGCCCGTGAAACGGAAGGGGATCACGCGAGAAAGGTTCGGCTCTCCCGCAAATAACGCGAGCAGGCGGTCAAAGCCGAGCGCATTGCCGCACGAAGCGGGAAGTCCTCTGTCCAAGGCGGCGTAAAAGTCTTTATCTTCGACGGGTACTTCAAAGCCCAAGGCTCGCCGACGTTGATTCGTCTCGTGAATACGCTGGCGGTTTTCGCTGGGATCGCAGCATTCGTGAAAAGCGTTACACAGCTCCACGCCGTTCAGATAAAGTTCAAAGCGCTCCGCCACATGACCGCGCACGTTGGCTAAGGCTGCCTGCGATGCGGGGTAGTCATAGAGAAAGGCCGCGCCCAGGGATTTCATGCCCGGCTCAATTTTTTCCATCAGCAACTTAAAGAACGCGGTCTCGAAATCATCGCCGCGGCGTACCATCGTCGAGCCAGTGGCAAGAGCTTTTTTACTGAGGTCTTCATCCTCATCCACCAATGGGATCCCCGCAAAACGTTCAAAGGCTTCCGCAACGGAAACGCGCTCGATTTTCTTCGGCAATGTGAGTGTCACGGGAAACTTTTTTTGGAGGGCCGCGTGCGTTTCACGAATCAGCTCTTCTGTCTGATCCATAAACCCCGCGTAACTGATGCCGCTTTCATACCATTCCAGCATGGAAAATTCCGGGTGATGCCATGGACCGAGTTCGCCGGCATTGCGAAAGCATTTTCCCAGATGAAAGACCTTTGGCACCCCCATGGAGAGGGCTTGTTTCAGATGAAGCTCGGGACTGGAGCGAAGAAAAAAGCGTGCGGTAAAGGAGCCGTGGTCGTTCCATTCAGTGGCGAAGTAGCGCAGGAATGTTTCCGTTCCCGGTGTCGGCACAAGAATAGGGGTGTCTAATTCAAGAAAATCTTTGCTGCTAAAAAAGTGGCGGATGGACGCGGTAAGAGCCGCGCGCATCCGCCAAAGAGTGAGTTGATCTAGCATCGCTATTTGCGAATCCTTTTTGGCGGTTTTGCCACTTTACGTTCTTTAACTTTTTTATCGTCCGTAACTTCTTGGGGGGGCTGACGCTCTTCTTCCTTGTGCAGCTTCTCCAGCTTTTTATGGATGCGCGCCAAAGCGGAGCCTTCCGCGAAAGCTTTTACATCAGAAACGCCGCGAATGCCGAGAGGAACTCCCGTCATCAGTTCAAACGCTTCCCAGATATGAGCGACGGGGTAGATCTTGAACTGTCCCGCTTTAATCGAATCACGAACGGCTTCATGAAGCATGAGATTGGGAACGTTCTGGTGTGGAATCACGCAGCCGTACTCTTTTCCCTTGCCCATCATCTTGCAGACTTTATGGAAGCCCTCAACCTTCTCGTTGACGCCACCAATGGACTGGATCTCACCCATCTGGTTGACGGAGCCCGTGATGGCGAAGTTTTGCCGAACAGGCACACCCGACATCGCACTGATAATCGCGATCAATTCCGCGGCGGAGGCGCTATCCCCGTCAATGATCCCGTAGCTCTGCTCAAACGCAATGCTGGCGGAAAGACCGAGGCGGCGCTCTTTTGCCAAGACGCCGTGAATAAAACCGCTCAGGATGTAAACGCCCTTGTCGTGGATGCGTCCAGACATCTGGCTAGCGCGTTCAATGTTTATAATGCCACTTTCGCTAATCGCTGTCGTGCAGGTGATGCGACCGATTTTGCCAAACGAATAATCGCCGTAGTCATAGACGGCGAGTCCGTTGATCTGTCCTGGAATTTCGCCGTCGACGGACACGAGGATGTCTTTCGAGCGCACGAGTTCCAGCAAGTTTTCTTCCTGAAGGTTCAGGCGATAAAATTTCTGATCGAGCGCCTCTTGGACGTGCTCGCGTTTCACCACGCGCGCGTTTCCTTGGCGGGCGATGTAGTCCGCTTCAATCGTGAGATCTTTAATCTCGCCAAACTGCGTGGAGAGTAAGCGCTGATCTTCCACTAGGCGCGAGCTGAACTCCACCACCGCCGAAACGCCGGTGCGATCAAACGGCAAGAGATCTTCAAGATTCGCGCGCGTCGCGATAAAGGAGACGTAGCTGTCGATATTTTTCTGAGAACGTTCCATCTTGAAATCAAAGTCAGCTTTGATTTTGAAGATCTTGTGGAACTCTTCATCTTCCTCGTACAGCATATGATAGATTTCTTCGTTACCAATCAAGATCACCTTGAGATTCAAGGGGATGGGTTCCGGACGAATACCCGATGTGGGAAGAAGGGAAAGCTGCTCGCCCATATCTTCGATAAACGCCGTGCGGTTGCGTAGCATGCGCTTTAACGCATCCCAAATATTGTGCGGCGTCTTAAAAATATCGAGAGCGTTCAGCACCAAATAACCACCGTTCGCGCGATGAAGAGCGCCGCTCTTGATCATCGTGAAGTCGGTGAGATACATGCCGTGTTCGACATTTTTTTCTATTTTGCCGAACAGGTTGTAGTATGTGGGATTCGTTTCAATGATAACGGGTGCTGTTTTCTGATGGCTGTTGTCCACGAAAACGTTGGCCTTGTACTTTCCAAAACGATCGCGATCACCACCGAGCTCGTGTGGTATGGAGCTTTCGTCGTCATCCTTGTCATCGTCCTCAACAAAGTCGAGCAGGTTTTCAAGGACGTCTTGTTTTACTTGTCCTAAGTATTCGTAGATCTCACTGTGATGGACGTATTCTTCCATCAATGGATCCATCAGAGCCGAAATGACCTGATTGCCGATTTCCGTGCGGAGATTTTCGAGATACTCACGCGCTTCCTGTTCAATGGCGCGGACCTTACGGGCGAAATCCAGAACCTCTGGTTCCAACTTGCCGCGGCGTCGCTCGATGTCGTTGCGGAGATCCTCGGAGAGTTTGTTGTACTCCTTCTCCGTTAAAGGGCGGCCTTCAAGGATCGGAACTGTCTCCATGCCAAGGCGTGAAGACTTAATGACAAAGTTAAGGCTCTTCGCGAGCTTCTCGAGTTCGTGAAAGAGCTTGGATTTGCGTTCGTTGGTCTGGCCGATAAACGCATTGACGGTGTTCTCATAATCTTCGCTTTGCAACGAGAGAGGGATCTCCGCCTTAAACGCCTTCACCAGCGTTTCCATTTTCTTGCGGAAGACGCGACCTTCGCCGCGCGTCATTTGCACAGCGCGAGGAGATTCAGGCGATTGGAAGTTGTAAATGTAAATCCAGTCGTTGGGCGCGGGAGAGTTGGCGGACCATTTCTCGAGAAATTGACGGATCACACTGGTCTTTCCAGTGCCCTGAAAACCCGAGACATAAATATTATAGCCAGGGCGACGGATGCCAAGACCAACGTTGATGGCCTGAATGGCTCGCTGCTGCGCGATAATATCGTGGGAGGTTTTCACCTCTTTGGTGTTCGTGAATTTGAAAGCGCTCGCTGGACACGGGGCGAAGACCTCGCCAACCGTCAGAGCTTTTGGCAATCCACGACCATTTCCATTGGTAGATTTAACGGGAGCGAGGTGTTTAGCCCGCGCTCCCGTTTTTTTCTTGGCTTTCAATGTGTGTTCCGCTCCGTGTTAAGCGACGACATCCATCACCCGTGTTAGATTCAGCGTGCTCGCGACATCATTGAGACGGGGTGTAAGATTAAATTCCATCGCTGCGGGTTTTAAAGCAAGGAAAATGTTTGTTAAAAACATCTCGCCGCGTCCTGCAGGCTGCGCGAGAAAGTAGTCGCCGTATGCATCTAAAAGATCCAAGGCGTCGTCAATGACATCCCTATTCGGGGAAGTCAGGAGACACTGCATGGCTACGCGAAGCCACTGCGACATTTCCTGAAAATTGGCTTCGGCCTTCTGTCCGAGGCGCAAGCAGTCATCTGAAATAGCGACGATGATGTCGGTTGGAAGGCGCTCTTTAGAGTTACCATAGAAATAGCTAAGAGTGCGGTAAGCATTGCGCCAATTTTTTGTCGCTTGCATCAAGCGAACTTTTTCCATGGTGCGTTCGTAGGAATCAAGGGCGCGTTCGATGGCGTGCATCTCTTCGCGGCGACGGCTTTCAAGCGCGCTGCGATTGCGTTCCAAGAGAAGAGCGTGTGCTTTAGCCACTTCGTTATAGGACATGGGTTCGTGGATATCGATGGTCTTGTTCAGCACATCCGATACGCTATCCACCACCAAGTGCACCTTGGTGCGGGTGTGTTCGGCAATCTGTACCAGATTCCATTTCACGTTATCTGGCCACATCTTGAGAACGCGTTCCAGTTCCAGCAGAAAATCCAACATAGCCTGTCCCTATCCCGAATAGTGTTGGCTGCTCGACTGGGTCTGAACCCAGCGAAAATATTCATATGTCTTGATTGGCTTATTAAACAGGATACGGAATGCTGGAACGAAATGCAAAAAAAACTAACAAAATCTTTCACCTACTACCTAGGGGGGTGGAGGTAGTCCAGGTAAAGACTCGTTATTTGGCTGGAAATTCGTTTTTTCTCAAATAGCGATGAGCTCGTCAGATCGTAGGCGGAAAAATCCGCCCAAGAATCCAACAAACCCAACGCTTATCGAGAATTAGGTCGAACGCAACGCGCGACGCAAACGCATCATGCGACGCTTTTTACGACCAACTTTGCGACGTCCTTTTGGGTGCTTTCTGCGATGTCTTGAGCCGTGCAAGGTCAAACTCCTATGAGTGAACAAATTCAGAACTGGGGAAATTACTGGCGAACAGGAAAAAAGGCAATAGAAACCTGGTGTCCCCGCCCAATCTCCTCAACAAAGTTCCTTTCGCGCCGATAAGACCCTGGAAGTCTTATAAGTTAAGAGGCCGTTATGAACTCAGCTCGCCAAAATCGCACCCTGCGCACGTTGCTGATTGAACCCTTTAAGCAGTTGAAATTAGGGGTTTATGTCCTGACGCTGTCATTGGCGTTCGTGATCATCACCGGCCTTCTCGTGGTGAATGCCTTCATGGAGCAGTACCAGCACGTCATGGAAATCTTCCAGGTGGTGGACCCGCGTTTTAAATGGGAGCTCGTGACCAACGATGTTTTTGCCACCAACGTGGTGCGCATCGTGGCGGTACTCGTCACCTATGTGGCGGTTCTCTTTGCCGTGGTCTTCCGCGCCACCCATAAGTATTACGGTCCGCTCGTTTCCATTGAGCGCTTTGTGCAAGAAATCTCAAACGGTGACTACACCCGCCGCGTGGTGATCCGCCGTGGGGACGAGCTTGAGGACCTCACCTTACTCCTCAACGAGATGGCCCAGATCCTTCAAGACCGTCATGGGGCGAAAGTGGGGGACGCCGATCGTCGCGAGACTGATCGCCGCCAAAAAGCCGATTCCAAGAATAAACCGAAAGTTGGCTAACGGCCCTCTTAGCGTTGCCTCCCTCTTCACCCTCGTGTTATGGCCTGCCTGGCCATGAAGAACTTTTTTAACTTCACATTTAAAGAACTTGAAGACCTGTGCCGCGAGCTGGATCAGCCGTTGGTGCATGCGCGTACTTTGTTCGCCGCGGCCTATAAGGATTTTGAAGCCACCCCTTGGGAGGCGCCTTCGATTCCGAAAAAACTTGCCGCGCACTTTGTTGAAGACTTCAGCGCGCATATCCCCGAACCGGAAGTGGAACAACTCTCGTCTTACGATGGCAGCGTTAAATTTCTTCTCCGCCTTGAGGATGGTCAGCAGGTCGAAGCTGTTCTGATGCCGGAAAAGCAGCGCATCACCATCTGTATTTCTAGTCAGGTGGGTTGTCGCCAAGCCTGTACCTTCTGTCACACCGGGCGCATGGGCCTTTTGCGCAATCTTAGCGTTGCGGAAATTGTCGGTCAGATCGTGCGCGCCAACCGCTGGCTGCGCGAGCATCCCGAGTGGTTAAGCGCGCAGCGTCTTCCGGCGCGCACGCGCATCACCAATGTTGTTTTCATGGGAATGGGTGAGCCGCTCGATAACTTGGATGCGTTGATTCCCGCGGTGAATATTCTCACCGACTCCTTGGGGACGGGGCTTTCATTGAAGCGTGTCGCTGTATCGACCGCTGGTCACCTGGATGGTTTGAAAGCCTTTTTGCAGGCCTATCCCAGGGGCGCGGTTGCCTTTAGCTTGCACGCAACCACCCCAAGTGAGCGCTCACGCTTGATGCCCATCAACCGTCGTTGGCCGATGGAAGATGTGTTGCAGTTTCTCGGTGAACACTACAAAACGCATAACCGCCACGGTTGGCTGCTCGTGCAATACACCGTTATTCGCGGCGTGAATGATAGTTCCGAGCATGCGGCGCGCCTCGCGGAATTGTTGCGAGACCTACCGGTTAAACTCAATCTCATTCCTTTGAATGAAGTAGCGCCATCGCGCTTTAATTCCCCCGACCCCAAAAGGCTCACTGACTTCCGCGATGAGATTCATCAGGCGGGAATCCGCGTGATGATCCGGTACAGCAAGGGCCAAGATATTGCCGCGGCATGCGGACAGCTCGTGACCCAACAAAAAGATTTGGTGCAAAGCAAAAAATCCACTGAAAACGCCATTGAAGCCCGTGTGTAAGGGCGTTGTGTGAATTGTCCAAATTTTCCCTTCTTCCTCGGAAATCACTAATTATTTAGAAAATTTTGCCGAAAAAACGAATGCCGACTCAAAGAATTCTCTTTAGTGCGAAAGAATTTATTCCGATTGGCAGTCAGTAATCGGAATTTATGGTCAAGGGATGAAAGGACAGGGATTGTCCACGTCAGATCTCAAACTTGCTTACCACACTCGAGAACGACGCGTGCGCGTTGAATTCAGTGCGGCATTGTGTCTGACGCAAGAGACGCCTCCTCAAGATGTGATCGCTCGCACTACCGCGAAGTTGGAACAAGAAAAAGCCAGCGGCGCCATCCAAGACTTTTTTGTATACGAAAAACGCTTCAAAGAACTGTGGGATGCGGTGCGTCGATTGCCACGCGCTGAAATTGAAAAACACACCTTCCAAATTTCATTGGGTGTGGGTGTTCCCGCTTTAAAAGGATTAGAGTTTTCACCCGCGCAAGACGGTAAATCGCTTTTCTTGCTCTCCATCTCCGCAGGCGCGATCGCGGCCCGAGACTGGACGCAAGAGTGGCTAGAGTTAGCGGCGCAGCGTTGGTGTGAAAAGAATGGCGTGAACCCATCCTTCAGTCCTGTTCATCTTCATTCAGCGTTATGGCGCGCACAGAATGGTGGCGCCGTGAAAAACTTCGCTGTCGCCGCGCGCGCGCAAGAAGACGCGACAAAACCCATTCGCATCACATTCAATCATCAACGCCGCGAACTTTTGTTGAACATTTTAGATGGCGCTGTTTTACGTGCGCCGGACGCGACGCAGCAGCTGCAAAACATGGTTGACGCGGCATTGAAAAAAGTTCCCGAACAACCCAAGGGGTGGCGTGTCGAAGCGCTTCCGTTTGGTAGTGCGCTGCGCCGTTACATTCACGGTGTGGAAGCCGCCGGTCTTGATTTACCCGTGAGCGTGGTGTTGGCCATTGCTGTTCCGGTGAGCGCGGCGAAGGATCCCATGGATGCTTTGGAGAAGGCCGCGGATGCCAAGGCCAACCGCGATGCGGGCGTAGGTCTTCTTACCGTTGCGGTTTCTTCCGATTGCATGCAGGCTTCCATCGCGAACTGGGATCCGGTGCGTCTGGAAACACCGGGATTTAAGCCCACTCCTGAATGGGTCAAAGCGGAACTTGTGCGCCAAAAAATTATTTTTGGTTACGACGAGAAAGCCGCCTTGGGCGCGCTGAAACAGATTATCACCAAAGGTGACCCCAACGGCATTATTCTCGCGCAAGGAAAAGAAGCGCGAAGTGCTAGCGAGGCTTACATCTACCCGTCCTATCGCGAGAAGCAAGACACGAGCATCGATGCCACCATCAGCCTTCGCGATTTACAGCGACTGGAGCTGGTGAAGGAAGGTCAGCTGGTGGCGGAGATTCGGTATCGTCGCGAGCCAATGACGGGGAAAAACGTCTTAGGTCAAGAGGTGCCACCACCACCGCCGGAAGAAGTGCAGATCAGCATGGGCGATGGTGTTGAGGCGCGCAATGTTTATCAATTCTATGCCACACGCGACGGCATGCCGCAGATTGAAGGCAACAGCGTGCAGGTTTCTCCAACATACATGCACAAGGGCGATATTAACCTGAAGTCAGGTAACGTTTACTTCGATGGTGATGCAGTGATCAATGGTTCTATCGATCACGGCGCCACGATTATGGTATCGGGGAATCTCCTCGTGACTGGTTCCATTGGTAGCGCTTTGGTGAAGGCGAAAGGAACCATTGACGTTAAGCAAGGTATCCTCACGACGGAAAAAGGTCGGGTTCAGGCGGGCAGCCATCTAAACGCCAGCTTTATCGACAATTCCAACATTGTTTGTGGTGGCGACCTCATCGTACGAAAGTCTCTCTTAAATAGCGCGGTCATTGCGGGCGGCTGCATTGATCTCGGGACGGCGGGTGTAGTAGCTGGCGGCGAAGTGAGCTGCAAAGACTACATCAAAACAGGGAAGTTGGGTTTCCCCAAAGGTGCAAAAACCGTTTGTCACGTGGGTGTGGATTGGCGCAAGGAAGTGAAAGTTCGCCGTGCCACGCAGCGTCTCGAAAAGGTAAGTAAGAAGGAAGCGGAGGATCGATTGGCCCTGCGAGAGTTGGCGCGCAAATCAAAAGCGCAGACGACGAAGAAGCATCAGGAGCAGATGCTGGCGCTGCAGGGGCGCTTGAAGCGAGCAAAAGAAATCATGGCCAAGCTAACGGATAAGCTTACGCTCGCGCGCTCAATGCTGGAATGGGATAAGAACGCGAAAATCTATGTTCACGCCAACCTGGTGCCGAATGTGGAAATTGAGCTGGGCGGTATTAAGATCCCTGTGCGCATGGAAGTCTTTGAGGCCATGGTGAGCACGAAAAAACATAAAGGTGAATACATCACGTCGCTGCAAGAGGATGGCGATGACAGCGCGGATGAAAACTCCGGGACAAAACAAAAGGCGAGCTAAAAAGCTCGCCTTTTTCTTTTCTGCCTTCAGTCAAATCTACCACGGAATAGCCCCGCATCCTAAGTTCCCCATGTGTCTATAGGCTGTGCGACATCATGAATGGCATTGGACTTCACGAACGTTCAATTTGTAGAACAGTTTTAATAATCGGATCCGCCGAACTGTTTGCACGTTCTTCGTCTTATTCACTAAAATCAAAGTAGTCATACAACACCCCGGAGTGATTTCTATGCAGTCGGACTCTCATTCAGTCGAATCGTCTTTTGCATCTCGTATAGACGGATTGATCAAAGACAACGGTTTCTCTATTCGTTCTCTGGCGGATGCTGCACATATTAAACCGTCAACGCTGCATTCATGGCGCACGGGCACCACACCCACGGATTTCGCGGCCTTGGATCGACTTTGTCAGTTGTTGGGCTGTTCTTTTCGCTGGCTGTTAACGGGGAAAAAAGACGCCATGGAAACCGGCGGATCTCGTCGCGATCCATTCGTATTCAAAGGCGTCGCAAAAGTATCCATTGTGGAATTGGAGCCTATTGAAAGCGATGCAGCCGAATAGTTAAGGAAAGTCCTCTTCACTGCGTGTGAGAGGAATGAGATTTACCAGCAAAGCATAAACCGCAGATTTATTTCCTTCTCCCATCAGCGCCAAAAGTTTGTTTTGAAATTCCGCAATCAATCGTTTTGCCTCCGGAATTTTTTCCGGGTTGACGGCCATTGTCATGGCGGTGACGTCGCGTGCGGAGATAGAGTCCTTTTCCAGAGATGCAGCCGTCTTTTCGAGAATCTGCTTCTGAAACCTTTGAATGGTCTGTGATGGGATATCTGATTCAATGCGAATGAGTGCGTCATTTCGCAGCAATCGACCTTCTTGAATTTCAATTAGATTCAGATCGATTAATTGTTCCAACGCAGACTCCACCCTGGCGACGGGAACTCCCAGGGATGCGGCCATCCACGTGGTGTCCGCGCTATTCTGGTCGAAGGCGGCGATGTTTAAGATCGCCGAGTACTCCCAATCACAGATGGAAGCAAACTCTTCAGGCGTTAGAAAAATCTCGGCTTGTTCACCGCCCTGATCCCAAAGATCGTGCGGCAAGACTGAGGCGAGAAACTTCTTACGCTGATGGATATCCAGTTCACAGCGTTGTGCAATTTGTAGCGCCATTTTTGGCGAGAGATCTCTTTTGCCAAGCAATATGTCGCTCAGACTCGCGGGGGAGATTCCCAAAAAACGTGCGAACGCCCTCTGTGAAAAAGCGGTGTTCTTAGCCCGTCGCTTAAGCCACTCATCATGCAAAATATATGCGGGCGCGTCGGCCGGTACCGCGTTCATATGGGTCTCATTTACCGGCAAAACAAAGAGCGCGTCCTACAAATAGCGGCTTCACTTCGATTTTTTGCACCTTCGTGGGTGTGATCTGGAGAACAGGAAATTCCGGATCATTCAACCAAGAAACAAATGAGGTTTTTTGCATGTAGTAAGTGCCAATATAGGAGTGGCGGAGCGCGGGGAGACCGACGGCGATTTGTTTCCAATCCACAAGGTTCATGGCCTGATCCGCACAGAAATCCTGAGCATTCTCCCTGGAGCTGAAATTCTGATCGGATAGAACCCACAGATTTCCCGATACTTCGTCATACCAACTGGCGAAAGAGAGCTCGAGATCCTGTATCATGGCTTTGTAGGCATCACTACTCATCGACGACAAATTGCCAGCGAAAAGGCTAGCGGTAAAATAACGGGTGGCGATGGAGTTGACATGTCCATGTCGTAATGCGTCGCCATAGATGATTTCGTGAATCATAAGACCGGCTCGATTCAATTCTGAAAGCTTATCCCAGAGATCCGCGGAAATCATGTAAATCGGATCGGTGGGTACAAGGGGCGGAACTTGAATCGCAATCTGCTGAATGGAGCAGGATGCGGGAAGCGGTGTATGAGCGGAGTCGGGAATGTCCTCAAGAATCCGATCGTGGAGAAGAATGGCGTCTCTTATGAAAGAACTTAGTTTTCTTAGGTAAAATACGTATCGTTCTTTGTCGAGGCGGGCTAGCTCCGAGAGAGCCGCTATGGCGATGTCATGCGCGGTATGGTCGGTAACCTCCGGGACAATCATGCCACGGATTTCTTCGGCTTCATAAAAATCAAGCATGCGGTAACTTGGTGCGCTTTCCGCTGTGTCACACATGACAACGTCACCGCCGTTACCAACGCGAACGCCGTTAGCGCTGGCGAAAGAACTAAGTCCCATCAAAAAAAACAGCACGCCACTCAGTACCACTCGATTCATTATCCGTTCCTTTTTCATGCGCTGAAATTTTTCGTCATGATAGTATGCACTACCGCGTACTGAAAATCCTTTTCAGGAATTTTGTCTGTGCGAGATAGTGAACTTCTGTGCGATTCTTTTGTTAATTTGGATGGGACCCGCGTAGGATATCTGCTACAAATAGAAAAAGCGAGATGCGCAGGAGTTTTCATGGAATGGCTCACATCGGCGTTAGAGCCGGTACGCTGGTTAATCGATTTCATTCTCCATATCGACCAACATCTAAAAGAGATCATCCAGCAATTCGGCGGCTGGAGTTACGCCATCCTGTTTGTCATCGTTTTTTGCGAAACAGGCTTGGTGGTAACGCCATTCTTGCCAGGTGATTCACTTTTGTTCGCGGCTGGTGCCTTCGCGGCGCTAGGGGCGTTTGATCTCTACGCGCTATCGCTTCTTATCTTCATCGCCGCCGTGGCGGGTGATGCGGTCAATTTTTTCATCGCCCGAAAAATGCGTGCCCGTTTTCTAGAAGGTAAGGCCTTTTATTTCATCAAGCCTGAACATCTCGCGCGCACCCAGGATTTCTTTGAACGCCACGGAGCGAAGACCATTGTTTTGGCACGATTTGTACCAATAGTCCGCACATTCGCCCCTTTCGTGGCGGGAATCGGACACATGAATTATCGCCGTTTCGCGATCTATAATGTCGTCGGAGCGCTTCTTTGGGTTGGAATCTTTGTGCCGGCTGGCTACTTCTTTGGCAATCTTCCCGCCGTTCGCGGGAACTTCACGTTGGTGATTTTCGCGATTATCGGGCTCAGTGTGATGCCGATGATGGTGGAAATGGTGCGGGCGCGTTTTCCGCGCCGCGCTGAGAAAATCAATCAGAGGTAATAGGCGAGTTTCGGGTCGTGGTGCTGGCTCTTCACGATGTACTTTTCGAGACGCTTCTGTGAATCACCTTGGAATTCCGAGAAGCGCACACCAAATCCAACGGCGTCGCGGTCTTTATTGTTGATCTTACGCACCACCACACCGGAAACGGCGATGGGTTTCTTGTAGCCAGGGATCTCGAATTCCATGTCGATCTTGAGTCCTGGTTTTAGTTCTAAATCGGTTGTTAGCAGAATACCAGATTGCGACAAGTCGCCGATGCCACAGGTGTGACGTTTCCCGTCTAGCATGAACACCACCAGCCCATCGTGACGAACGCGATCGGTTTCGCGGGTTTTTTGATCCAAGAGCGAACGAATCTTCTCAATAAAATACTGGCGGGGCATGGGCTGTTCCACGAACAAGTCGACGCCAGCGCTCATGCAGCCCTTTAGTGTGCGTGGTTTGTCTTGAACGCTTGTGGCGACGATCGGGGTGTTTTTTGTTTCTTCTTTCCCTTTGAAGTGCTTGCACGCGGAGACGGCATCAACCTTGTTATAATCTAGATTGATAACGATGATATCGATGGGGCCGGCTGCAAGAATGCTCTGAGCTTCCGCGAATGTTGTGGCGGAACGAATGGAGACGCCCATCTTCCTGTAGCCCGCCCGATCCAGCTCCGTGGTGACGGTGCGGTCGTCGATCGACAACATGCGGATTGTATCCTGGCTCATGACTCTGCTCTCCTTAGGGGCCTTTGCCGGTGGCAAATGCAATTCACACAGGGAGATTCGGCATTGTTGTGCTAAGTTTTAGCTCTTACTTTGAAAAGTTATTTAAGTTCTGATAATGATTGGAGCTTTCTTCGTGACTATGGGGACCTGACCAAGTGGGGAGAAACGATGCGCCGCTCAAACGGCGCCTAGATGATCTTTTAGTGGATTTGGGCTGGGCGGATAACCGCGCTAAGGCCCAAGCTCTTGTCATGACTGGAAAAGTTCTTGTCGCGGAGCAACGCGCCGACAAGCCGGCCGCTCTTGTTCCGGTGGATGCCCCCATCCGCGTAAAGGACATGTCCGCCTATGTGAGTCGAGGGGGGGAAAAGCTCGCCGGCGCCCTCGCGGACTTTGCGCTGGAGGGGTGGATTCCGGGGCAGGTGGGGCTCGACATCGGGGCCTCGACAGGCGGCTTTACGGACTGCCTCCTGCAACACGGCGCCACGAAAGTGGTGGCTCTGGATGTGGGGACCAATCAGCTCGCATGGAAGCTGCGCAGTGATTCCCGTGTCGTGGTGCGCGAGCAGACGGATATTCGTGATCTCGCGCCTGAGGATGTGCGGGACAACACATTTGTTGTGGCTGATATTAGCTTTCAGAGTTTGGCGCGTCTCTTAACACCGATTCTAAACATCACCCGCCGCCCAGGCTTGCGTTACCTTCTGTTGGTGAAGCCACAGTTTGAGCTTCCGCGTGAAAATGTGCCCACCGGTGGTGTGGTGGCGGATGCGACGATGCAGGCGCATGCGGTGGCGCGTGTGCTGAAAGAATGTGAGGATCTCGGGATAAAAGAAGTAACGGCCAAGCCCTGTCGGGTGCTTGGCCGTAGTGGCAATCAAGAATATTTTATCTATTTTACCGTTTAGATTTCGCGCCGCGCGCGTAGCGGTTCAAGATCTCACTCATCAAAAGCACGCCATATCCCGTCCCAAGCCCCTTGGGGGAGGATGACGGACCCGCGAGATCGATATGGCCCCAAGCAACATCACAATCATCGATATGACTGTAAATAAATTGCGCCGCGCAGCTTGGCTGTGCGTTGGAGCGATTTTTTACGGAATTTCTCATGTCGGCGAGCTCGCTGGAGAACTCTTCTTGAAAAATTTCCGGTGCAAAGGGAAGGGAAGTCACCATGTCGCCCGTTTCCCTGCCCACCGTTAGAGCCACGTCTTCTAGCTTATCGTCGTTGGTGATGAAGCCGGCGTGAAGGTAACCCGTCGCCACCATCTGCGCGCCGGTAAGTGTCGCCGCGTCGAGAACCACTTCCGGTTGGTAGTTGCGTGTCACATAGGAAACGCAATCCGCGAGGACAAGGCGTCCCTCCGCGTCCGTGTTGTTGATTTCCACGGTCTTGCCGGAATGGAAAGTGATGATGTCATCATTCTTGAATGCTGTTGGGCCGATGGCGTTTTCCACCAAACCGACAACAGCCACCACGCGCTCAGGAAAATCCGTCTGCACGAGGGTGCGGAACGCGCCAATCACGGCAGCCGCGCCACCAAGGTCGGTTTTCATGCCCACCATGGCACCGGAGATTTTAAGGCTCAAACCACCCGTGTCATAAGTCACGCCTTTGCCGCATAATGCAAAGCAGCGCTTCGCTTGTTTGGGTTTATAATCGAGCACCAGCATACGCGGCTCATCGACAGCGGCCTTACCCACTGAGTAAACGCCCATCAAGCCTTCGCTCTTTAACTTTTCACCCACAAACTCTTTCACGCTGACGTTGGTTAGCGAGCCGGCGAGTTGTTTGATTTCCGCCGAGAACGTTTTGGGGTTCATCTCCGTGGGTGGGGTGTCAACGATTTCGCAAGCCCATGCAATGCTGCGGGCGGCTTCTTCAACTTTGTCATCCGCCTCAATGACTTTTCCCTGCGCATCGATGGCAATCACGTGAAAGGTGGGGCGGTGTTTTTTGTTGCCCTTGCGTTTGGCATACATCAGGTGACGCGCGATGGCGTGCGCGGCCGCGGGGTAGTGCTCGGCGCTGTCGAGGCCGATAACGACAACCGGATTGTCAGCGCCTTCCCGTTCTTTCGTCTTTTGGTAGATGAATTCCTTGCGTGTCATCGTGTTGTTGCGGGACACGGAGTTGGGAAGAACGGCCGCGACGATTTGTTCGGGGCTTTCCACGCCGGTGTAGCTGGCGAATGAGTTGCCGCGCGAACCAACGTCCACATCCGCCACGGCGTTTTTCAACA
>CAYOJQ010000010.1:0-58564 GCA_964404325.1 uncultured Oligoflexales bacterium | reverse complement strand
AATTTTTTCAGCGTTCTTCTTATTGTAGTGAGCTTCGGGAGCAACATAGATGCAAACATCGCGGCCTTTGAGGGCGGCGTCGAGGGAAGAATAAAACTGTAGCATAAACGGAATCCAACGGCTTGTGAGTGAAACGATGCTATTGTAGCGATTTCGCCCCGCAAAGCAAGGTGATGAGCCAGCGGTGGTCGCCATGGAAATTGGCGGCGTGAAGGTACGGAATCAATTGCGCTTTCGGCTGGAAACCAATGGCAAAGTCACTGGCTTCCATCATCTGACGGTCGTTGAATCCGTCGCCGACCACGGCAATATCCTGACGTTGCCAGCCATTAAGGAGGCACGTTTCCTGGACGAATTGAGCCTTCCCGACGGAGTCCACCAAAGTGCCCTCCCAAGCGCCCGTAAGCTTGCCGTCGCGGCAGCCTAATACATTGGCGTGAAAGCCGTCCGCTTTTACCAGTTTCGCGATGGGTTCAACAAACACCGTAAAACCGCCGGAGATGAGATAGAGCTTGATGTCAGACTGGTGAGCGGCGTCGGCAAACTCTTTCATCCCCGGTGACAGGGTGAGTTTTTCGTTTGTTGATGTGATGTAGTTTTCGGAGGTTCCCTGAAGGATGCCAAGGCGTATTCTTAAAGATGAGGCGAATGAAATAGCCCCCGTCATCCCCTGATGGGTGATGGCCGCCACTTCCTCGGATTTACCAGCGCACGCGGCTAAAACATCGAGCGATTCCTCACGGATCACTGTCGCATCCACATCCATAAAAACCGCTTTAACGGGTGGCGCCGGGAGGAGAGCGCAGCTTTGTTTTTTTTCCATCAAGGAATGCAGCGCGGATCGCATCTGTTCGCGATGGCTCGGTGAGGAACGATCTAACAAGGCGTGATCAAGATTTGGAAATGAAGACTTTTCCCAATGCAGTGGCACGGACCACAAATCATGTTGGTTTGGGGGGAGCCAAAGTTGCCAGAAACGTTGAGCCATACCCGCGAAGGTATCAGTGAGTCGAGAGGGCGGCAAGTGCCTGTTTGAGCCAACCCATAAATTGGGAGGCCGTGGGGGTTAGGGTGCGTTTATCGAGGCAGGCGAGGGCGACGTTGTTGGCGACGCGGTTGCGGGAACGAAAGCGATGCACGTCTCCGCCTTTTTCGAGTTCCGTCAGGACAAGTTCCGGCAGTAAACCGACGCCAACTCCCTCCTTGACAAGGCGGGCAATCGCGTGGCTGTCCATGATGGAGGCTACGACGTGGAGCTGGTGTGGCACGCTATCGAAATTGGTTTGGAACCAGTTGCGAATGATGGGCTCGCCACTGAGATAGCCGATGTAGGGAAGCTTTTTAAAATACTTGAGCGTGAATTCGTAATCACCAAATTCCGGCAGTAATTTTTTGTGACAACAAAGATCGAGATATTCGAGATGGACACTTTCCGTCACCAATTGCGGGTGTTTCGCGAAGGAGTCGATAAAGGCAAAATCCAACTCTCCCTCTTCCAGAAGATCCACAATTTCGTCGGCGAGTCCGACGCGCAATTCGAATGTCACATCTTGATGGGCTTTGTGGAACTCGGCAATGAGGGGGAGAATGATGTGCTGACCAAAAACCGGAGGGAAGCCGACGCGAACTTTCCCGCTGAGCTGTTTCGTCACATTGGCGATCTTCTCCAACGTTTCTTCCAACTCGTCGAGTTTCTGCGAGCAGGCGTGGAACAGAGTTTCAGCATGAGCGGTGGGGATGATTTTGCGGTTCACGCGATCGAAAAGGGTGACGCTGAGATTTTCCTCAAGGGATTTAATCTGCTGACTCACGCCCGATTGCGTTAAATGCAATTCCTTCGCCGCCAACGTCATGCTGCGGGTTCTATATACCACCAGAAAAATGCGGAGGTAGTTTAGATTGATCTGTTCCAGCAGCCCCATACATTAGCCGCGTGGAGAATACATATGAGCTTCGTTGCGAATGCAAAAGTAAAAATGCGCCGCGTCCAAAGCGTCCACCCAAATGGTGTCGCGTGAATAATCGTAATGTGCGTCGATCAATTTCCGTTCGATGGCGGTGAGCACATGCTCTTGATCCAACTCATACAGTTCGCACATGCCTGAAAGGCTCAAACGCTTGCCGAGATAGTCCTCGGGATTGTGTCCCATTTCGCGTAACGCTTGGGCAAAAACATTTTTTTCCACTTGGGGTGGCATGATTCCTCCTGCTAGTGATGGCGCTTCTACTCCAATTCTAATGGGGAGGAATCATGAGGAACAACGACCCCCGCAGGGCAACGGTTGCAGAGGGTTGGCGACTAAAAAGTGCCTAGAAGCATTTCTGGATAAGATATCGGCCTTGTCGCGGCCCTTATTTCCCGATCGTATCGCTGAGAGATTTGTGCGGATGAAAGACGTCGCGGGGAACCTCGACAAATAAGGCGTTGGCCAAGTAATTATTGCCTAGCAGTTCGTAGAGAACCGTCTCATGGTAGTAAGCCGGCTCGCCCTGGTAGGTCTTCGCGGCCATAATCCAGAAGGGATTATCCTCGGTCTCGTACACGTGAGGATCCGTCACGAGTTCCGCGGCCACAAACACAGGATTGAAGTGTGTCGCTTTCGCGGGATCGGCGAGAAATTTTTTCACATCGTCGGCGCTCGCATGTGGCAGCTCGAGACAAACTTTTTGTGTTCCGTGCGGTGTATCCACAAACACCGGTGTGCCACCCACATCTTTCTGTGTGTTAGGCACCTGACCCAATAGGTTGAGGGGGCGATTGAAAAGCTGACGCATCACGGACAAAGGATCTTCTTGCGCGAAACGTTTTTCCAAAACGTTTGGATCGAGTTGCAACAAAACGGCTAGAACAGTGCGAATGTTTTTTGTTTTTGTATCGCGCCGCGCGAAATCCCGTGCCAGGCTGCTTATGACGAGGCTGTTGCTCGCGTTGGCGAGCGCGCTTGCGGCGGATTCCGCCTGCTCAAGGTTGTTTTGGTGCAGGGCGCCACGGATGTGCTTAAACTCAGTGGCAAGCCATGTGAAGAGGCGTAGGAACTCGTCCGTGGCTTTCTGAATGGATGCGTCCTCGCCTGAAACATTGTCGATGTTGCGGATGAAGAGGGCTTCGGCTTCCGGAAACTGTTTTTTTGCGTCGGCAAAAAGACGAATCAATGTCCCATGGCCGGCAGGGACCACAGAGTATTGGCCGCTTTCCGTCTCAAAAGGAGAGGCGTCTCCTTTAAAGCGGATCGTGCTAAGAGCTGGCCCCTGTTCCAAGAACGCCGCGGGGATTGTCTTTTTCGTCGCTTCGAGATTGGCGCGAAACGCGGCCGCTTTTCCGGGGGGCACTACAAAAGCCTGGCCACAAAGCCCGCGGATGGTTCCGTGTTCAAGACTTTTGATTTGTAAATAAGTCTGACCCTTGCTGGTGCATGGTTGCAATGCCTTAGGCGCATCAATGGCGCTCACCAGATCCGCCATGGCTTCTCTCGACATTTCGGCGCTGAACGTTGGGTTTTCAAGAAGACGTGGCAAGGGTGCGGGCAAAGCCCAGCGTTCCGCTCCTTGTGAGCGCAAGGCTTCGAGTTCTTTTGCGAGCTCGCTGCGATCTTGTTCGACTAATGCCTGGTGTAGGCCGTGGAGCGGACTGAAATAGCGGCTGGCGGCCCCGGCGGCGGGAATAAAAGCGAGAAAATAATGTGCCGGCTGTGCCGGCTTTTTTTCGCGCGCGAAATCCTGTCCAAGAATGCCGCCGTTATCGGGGCGGCATGTGTCGAGAATTTTAAAAGTCGTCTGAACTGTTTTGGCGAGAGCACGCTGCAACCGACGTTGGTGAAGTTGAATTTGTTTGGCGTCAAGATGAGCCGCCGCTACTTTCTTCGTATCCAATTCACCCGCGCTCATGTTTTCCTCTATGCGTGTACCGCAGCCTCCTGCTGCCTAGCCTGCCAACGAGTCAGGGCTGATTGCGCTGATTCTTGAACCCGTTTGGAATCGTCCGATTGTGCCATGTTCGCAAGAGCGTGTCCAACCGATTTGTCTCGTGCCAACGAGGCCATGCCGTCACAAATCGCTGCACGCAGCCACGGATTTTCACGCTGCTCCAGTGCGGGTTTTAGCAAAGCGAAAATATCTTGGTGCTCCGCGTATTTCGCGAGCTGCGTGACGGCGAGAGTTAGAGCGCGCGGTGACAATTTTAAGAGCGAACCGCGAAGCACGTCGATGATCTCAGGCATCTGCTGCGCGCTCGCGCGACGGACGATGGATAGTTGATAGTGCGCGTTTAGTTGAGGGAGGACATCTAGCTTCGCGCTGGCGACGCGTAAGTATTTACAGGCAAAAGCGTCGGCGGTGATCTCCTGACCGAGTTGCGCCAGACTCCATTTTCCTTTCGGTGCGCCGCGACTGGCCATGTCTGCAAAGATAAGTTCTTTGCGCTTTAGAATTTGGAGCAGATGAAGTGTCGCGTCGTGCTGGCACTGCGGCCCAAACAACTTCACGCAATCGTCCATGATTTTTTCGAAGGGCATTTCCGTGGCCTTGCCGATATTGAGAAGGATCTGAAAACTCTTGCGCACCAATTCGTTTTCGCTCACCTGCCAGTAGCTCGCATCCACGTCGAAAAGCATAAACTTCAAACGATGCTCATCCATGCTCCATGGTGTGACCTTGATTTCTTCCGCGATTTCGATCATCACCTCGCGAAGAAGTGAATCCAATTCGGGAATGAAATTTAATTTGTCATGTGGATGGGATTGCTCGCGAATCACGGACTCCGCGGCGCCACGGATGCGGCGCAACAGACTCGTCCCCAGCCCCAGGTCAGCAACAAGACGCGCTTCATCATCTGCCGTTGCGCAGGAAATAAAAATGAAATGAAGGAAGCTTTTATTAAATTTCTCTTCGTCGCCATTAAATGTGCCACGCAGCTTCTCGGGGATTTTTGCCGTCAGGGCTTCAATCAGCGAAGAGCTTACAGCGCGTGGCAGTTTATAGTCGTGACTGAGAAATTCCGTCACGACCTCCGCGAAGATCGGTGCATTGATCCACGCCAATTGACGAAGCAATAAATAAATTAAATCAACCTGTAGAATGCGCAGTGTTGCGGGAGTGCTTGGCACATGTTGAGCGTGACGTTTTAATTGAGCTTCTAGTTCTAAAGCCATGTCCTGCAGAAGTTGTTGTTGCGGATACAAAGTTAAAAAACGGACTTTTTGCTGCAGGCCTGCAAACACCATGACGCGCTCCTGAAGGTAGGCAGAAATTGCTGGGTTCGTATCGTTATTATAACAACCTCGTCGTTGGTTTTGTGGGAGTGAGCCTGCAAAATCTTAACTTAATTTGAACTCTGCCGATGAGATGATGACGTGTACTTTTCGAGGAGAGTGTGGGTGCTAATAAAGCGAAACGACGCAAAAAATAATGCGGTTTCGTGAAGCATCCAAAGTTGGGAATGGTTAGGCGAAAAGACCAAAACTTAGAAGAACTGCTGCAACGAGCGGGGTTTAGCTCCGTGCCCGCGGCTGCGGATCTTTTCGCGTGGCGGCAGACTGAGGCGACCCCATCGACGACGAATCTTTGGGAAGTGGAGGAGTGGGTTGTGCGTAAAACAGCCACTTCTTGGACCACGGAGCGTCTCGTGCTGCAATTGCGTCGGGAAAGCCTCGCGGAAGCCTTTCAAGCAGCGGTGCGCGAAGAACATGGCCAAGGCGCATTGGTCGAGCTCGCGCAAGGCGATCGTGACTATTGGGTGATGCTCGAATTTATTCGTCCACGCAGTAAGCACTTAGTTCCCGTGTCCATCACCAACATGAGTCATATTTTTAACTCCCCGCACGGGGCGGGTGGGTTCCGTTTTCATTTGGCTTTGGAGCGCGATCAACTGGTGCTCCAAGTTTACGATCAGTTTGCTCTCGGCTACGTGCCGCCGCGATTCTTTTTCCACCACACAGCCATGCTTGTGCCTTTATTGGGATTGGATGCGACGGGACAAAACAACTTCTTTGAACAACGCTACGATCTGTTCCCCATTCTCAAAAATGTTTTGGCGAGTCAGTGTGAAAACGATTCCGTGCTCAAGAGCCTTTGGGATAGCTGCGTGGATCGTAATCAAAAATTCCGCAACAAATCGACGCTGCAAACGTCCATGGACGCCGTTGGCATTCGCCTTGTGATTGATGTCGAAACGCTGCCGCACGTGAGCGTGCGTCGACCCAATATCGAGGTTCTCGAATCGCGAGAGCTTAAAGATCGTTTCGCGGATCTGGATAGTCTGCTTTTAAGTGATCAGTGGATGGATGCCGTTGAAGTCAGTCGTTCGGCTTTGGCCACCGCCGAGTCGCCGATGTATCTGCTGCGTCGTCTGGCGCTGTTGAGTCTTTCCAGTCGCACGATCTTGACTCATGAAGAATTGGAAACAGCGCTGCGCATTGAACCGCGCAACCGACTCTTTCTATCCTGCGCCATCAAACAAGCCCAGACGCAGAACGGCGAGGCTTCGGAGGATCTTCTCACCGTCGTTTCCGATCTTGGTGAGAGTCTCTATGAAGATGTTGTTCAAGCGGATCATTTAAAAACGCTCGAAGTGGTCTTACCAGAGCTGTTGGGAGACTGCTGGTTTGTTAAAGATCCGAAGATGGCTGAAGCCTGCTATCAACGCGTCGTGTCAAAACGCGGCAATATGCCTCGCGTTCTCACGAAGATGGCGTGGTTGACCCGCAGTCAGGGTTTGAGGCAGCGCGAGATTGAAATTCTCACACAACTTCTGCCCGTTGAACGACGCAAAAGCGAAGTGGCTAACATTCACCTTCGATTGGCGCAGCTTTATCAAGGCATGGATGCGGAACAGGTTGTGAAACATGCTTTGGCTTCGCTCGCCTTTTTACCAGACAATTTGGACGCGGTGAATTTGGTGTGCGATACACTCTTGCAATCGGGGCGAGCGCAGGAAGCGATTCAAGTACTCACCGATGCGCTTGAGCGTTTGGACGGCAAAGATGATGGGAGTAAGCGCGCCGATCTTGAAATCGCCATTGGCGAAATCTGGGAATCGCACCTCGGGCGTCGCGATTTAGCGCGTGAACGTTATCAGCGCGCTTTGCAGTTGGCCGATAGCGAACGCAGTTACCGACGTCTCGCGGAAATTTTCGCGCAGCTTCAAGAAACAAAACTCCAAGCGGATGCATTGCAGGGATTGGTTGGTATTTGTTTGGCGGAGCAGCGCGATAACACCCGTGACATTGTGGATGAACTCGCGAGCTTGTATCTTCAGGAACTGAATGAGCCTGAAAAGGCGTTCCTCTTGTATCGAAAACTTCATCCCATGCACCCGTTGCAGGCGAAAGATCTTGAAATGATCTTGCAGTGGCCTCAATTCGCGACGGATTGGGAAGGATTCTACCAAGAATTGTTGCAAAGCCCGCCGCGCATGGATGATGTGCGTGAACAGTTAGACTGGCACATGCGTCTTGGAGATTTGTGTCGCTATCGTTGTGGTGAGGACGGTTCTGCGGCGGAGCACTACCTTGAGGCGTTGCGCGCTGGTTGGGTGGACGAGTCCAATTTCCAATTTATGCTGCAATATTTGCGAACCACGGAACAATGGACGCTGCTTCATGAGTCCCTGCGTCTGCGCATGGCTCAGGTGAGTGAGAATGAGCAGTGGTCACTCATGAAGTTGATGCTTGAGCAGCCTGATTTCCTGGGAGCGGAGGAGGCGGATCGTTTTGCCGTGACGCTATTGGTTCACGGGCAAGACAACGGCGACCTCTTATTGCAAAGAATGCGGACCCATCTAAGCGCCCCTCATTTTGAGGCGGTGGAAGAGTTGATGGCATCGCTGACGGAAGAAATGCCGCAGCAAGAATTATTGCATCGTCATCTCAAGGCTGCGCTTTCCGAAGTGAATGGTATTCGCGGGCCACGAAAATACAACACCCTTAATTTTATTTTGAAACTGCTGTCGACCCATGGACTTGATCGGCGCGACTATTTGCGCCTGGCGATGCAGTATCTTGTGGAAGCTCCCGCGGAAATTGCCGCCCCCGCGCTTAAAGAAAGTTTGGACGAAGGTGTGCTCCCACCCGCGAACAGCTGGAAGGAAGAGCGCGTTTTGTCGTTGCTCGATAAAGACAATATCTACCGCGTGCGTTATCACATGCTGCGCGCGGAAGTGAGTGGTGATCCCGGTGACGCGGTGCGACAAGCGCATAGCGCCTGGCGTCTGCTGCAAAAGATTCCGGGGCATGAGGATGCGAAGTGGCAGCTGCTATCGCAGCTTGCGGCTCAGATTCCCATGACGGATGAAGATTGGGAGATCATGACGGATTTGGCGAGGAAGCGTCAAAGCTTTGAGCCACTTCTTCGCGGATTGCAGGACCGCGTGATGGTGTCCCGCACGCGTGACGAGAAAGAGGATCTCCTGCGGCGTGTGATCGATATTGAGTGGCGCGATCGGCGCTCGATGACGGATACCCTCAATGCTTACCGTCAATTGGCGGGCATTGCCGAAGATGCCGTGGGAATTTTTCTGGAAGCACTGCAGTTAGCGCGCGCGGAAGGTCAGAGTCAAGACTGGCATCCCATCGCGCTCGAACTTATGAATCATCCTCAGGCCCTGAAAAAATCTGAGACTTTCGCAAAAGTGCTGGAATTGTATCTCGTGGATCGATCCACGCACGAAAAGGTTCCCGCCTGGCTTCTGCAAATTGTGGATCATCTGCTGCGTCAGCATCCTGATAGCCACAGCGTGCGTTGCGCCGAGCTGTGCCGCCAGCATGAAGTCGCGGATATAGCCCTGACGTTGACGAGCTTAGGCTACTATCTAGGTTTAGGTATGGACGCCGCCAGCCAGGAGTCATGGCTTTACGGCATTGCACTGGCGCGCAATAGTCGTGAGATGCAAGCTTACCTCGAGCAGACGCAGCATCTTTTCCGTCGCCATCACGCGATGCCTCATTTGGAAAATCTCTTCACGCAGGTGATCCACAATGGCAACAACTTGCCGTTGGCACCGGATCTGCTGGAAGACTTAATGCTATTCGCGGCGTGTCAGCTCTTCGCGGCTGAAAAAGAACGCCCGCTCGCATTTGACGTTTTAAAAGATTTCTTTCAGCGCTTTCCGAGTGATCCTCGCACTTGGTCGCCTCTTTTCTTTTTACATCGCGAACTGAGCGAAGTAAGCGAGCGGATGGCTTTTCTCCGTGGCGTTCTGCCGCAGTTGGAGCGCGACGCCGGTCTTTCTTCCCACTTCCCCATCACCGTGGAAGCTTTGCGACGTGAGATCGAAACGTTAGAAGCGAAAATGAAACCGATTCCCGCTGTTGCGACAGCGAACGAGGAAGAGCAGAACCAAACAAGCGCCAGCCTTATCAATATGGAGGCGAAGCGGTCGCAGCGAGTGGTTGCCGAGCCGCCCACGTTGTCGCGCGTCGCGGGCGATAGTGGTTTTGCCGCAACGCCCAAGACACGCACGAATGTTCGCGCAACCTCTGAAGGCTCGCGCGAAGAGTATGTTGATTGGCGCTTGTGGGTGCGACGCCGCCACGTCCAAAAAAACATGACCCAGGATCTGATGCACTGGGCCTTCGAAAACGAGGTGGAAAAACACGTCGCCGTTCAGGCTTTCGCCGCCCTCACTGGAGAATTCGCGCCCCTGCGCGATTGGCAGTACAAAGTGTGGCGCGATTTTAGCGAACCTCCTTATAGCCTTGAGGCGAAACTTCGTCTGCCGCGCGAGGCCGCTAACCCCATGCTTTCCAATGATCTCGCGCGGCTTCTGCAATTCCTCGCGCCGGCGATGGTGGCGGTGTTCCCGCAGGTATTTTCCGATGCGCAGCTTCTCGCGCGTTTTAAGGTGACGCGGCAACGTCTCCAGTCAGCCGTGCAGCCGCTGCCATGGGATCATCCCGTTTTGCGCAAAGCGGGCTTAACCCATTTCGCCGAGCGTTTTATCAAGGAAAAGATTCGCCTCCTGCATCTCGGACCGATGCAGGATGATATCTATTTCGATTATTCCAATCGCGATATCTATCTCAATATGGATGCGGCGCTCACGCGACCATTGAGCCACCTGCGACATCGCGTGCTGAAATACTACCGCGCGACGCGCTTGAATTTCTATGTGCCTTTAACGATTAGCATGCAGACACAGCTGGTGCCATTTTTAAAAGCCGCGCACTCTGCCCTGCAGAGAAGTGGTTTGGAATCCTTGGCGGTGACGATTGGTTTGCGTCATGATCCTGTCGCGACCGCGCTCCAAAAAGTGGATCGCGACCGGGCGCGGGATTTGTTCGCCAAGGTTGTGCGCCAAGGCCTCGGAGACCTTGGCCTCACTCTGCAGGCCATGAGCACGCAAGTTTATCGTATCAACCTGGCCGCAACTCTTGACCTCATTGGATTGCTGGAAGAGGTCTTTGGTTTGGATTTAGCAGCGCCTCTTTCACCTGAGGCAACGCGAACGCTGCAATCTTCCGAACTGCTGCAAACGCTTCTCAATCTCTGCGTGACCATGCACCTCGACTAGTGTGTTCTCGACCGCATTATTTCCACATAATGTGCTAGCCCCAGAATCGCGAGATCAGGATCTTTCACGAGATAGATAGGTATCTGCTCGAGGATACCGCGCGCTCGTCCCAACGCCGTGAATCCATCGATAAACTCACCCTTGTGCAACCATGAGGCGATTTTTCGTGAAATGCCGCCGGTAAGGTAAATCCCATCGGTGGCTAGGCTCATGAGCGCGAGGTTGCCGGTTGCGGAACCATAAAGGCCGCAGAAAAATTTGAGCGTGTCCCGAGAGAGAGGATTCTCAGCCTTGGCGATGGGACCGGCGATATCCTGCAGATCGCCGATGGATTCCATAAAACCCTGGTCGGTGCTGTACTGACCGGTGGAAAAGAGAAAATCGGCGATGTTGCGAAAGCCATACTTTCCCGAGACGACACGCTCCCAACTTACGTGCCCGCCATAGCGTTGCATGAGAAATCGGAGCAACGCGACTTCGCGCTCGCTGCGTGGCCCAAAACTGGCGTGCCCTCCTTCCGATGCGAGAGGAACCCAACGATCTTCAGGGAGAGGAGCGATAATCGCCATGCCGAGACCTGTTCCCGCAGCCACGACGGCACGGTGACCGCCGATCCGCGCGCGTCCCTCATGAATCACTTCGACATCACCGTCACCCAACAACGACACTCCCCAAGCATGAGCGATTAAATCGTTCATGACAAAAACTTCCGCGTTCGGTGCGAATTTTTTGATTTCCTGGGGATCCAGCGTCCAATTGAGATTTGTCAGGACAAGAGGGAGCGTCACTAAGGGAGCGGCCACGCCGATGGCGATGGCTTCGACCGCATGCGCTTTCTCGGGGCCGATAAGGTGCCGAAGTAACGCGGGAAAGTCCGTCCAGTGGGCTGTCGCAAAAAACTCTTTGTGTTGCAATTCCAGTCTGTCGTCTCGACGGGTAAATGACGCCGCGCGAATTTTTGTGCCACCAATATCAAATACAACGATCATTCATGCCTCCGATTCCGAATCATTTCGTTTTATGCAAACAGCGCGCAGTGATGGCCCCAAATTTTCATTATGGGGAAAAGAGCTTAACTGAAAGGACGGTACCATGCCCCGTTTGTTAATCGTTTCTAACCGCCTCCCCGTCTCAGCCACTCTGGAACAGGGCAACGTCGTCTGCAGTGCCAGCACGGGAGGCCTTGCCACGGGGTTGCAACACATTCGCCGTCAGTACCCGTCCGTTTGGTTGGGATGGCCCGGCGACACTTCATCATGGAGCGATGGTCAGAAGGATGCGTTACGAGACATGATGAGAGGGGAGGGGCTGCACCCTATTTTTCTTTCCGCCGCCGATGTGCGTGGCTACTACGGCGCGTTTGCCAACGGGGCGCTGTGGCCCTTACTGCATTCTTTGCCATCTCTGCTACCGCCGGAAATAGAGGGGTGGGACGACTATCGCCAGGTGAACGAGCATTTTGCCGATGTGGTCGCGGCCACCTACGAAGAAGGAGACATCATCTGGATTCACGATTTTCATTTGCTTCTTCTGCCGCAATTGCTGCGGCGGCGTTTCCCCAGCGCGACCATAGGGTTTTTTCTTCACATCCCTTTTCCACCGTCCGATGAGTTTCGCATTCTGCCGCAGCGCGAGGCATTTCTCCGTGGCATGTTGGGCGCGGATCTTATTGGCTTTCACACACCGCTCTACGCCAATCATTTTGCGTCGGCGACGTTACGATTGCTGGGAATCGCCACGCACCTTGGTGAGCTGTACACGGAAGACGGGCGCACAGTGCGCGTGGGGGCCTTTCCTTTGGGCGTGGACGTTAAAACATTTAGTCAAACGTATCCCGAACAAAGCGTGACGGCGATGGTTGATGAGCTACGGCAATCCCATCCACGGCGCAAAATTTTTCTCGCCGTGGATCGCCTCGATTACACGAAAGGAATTTTACAACGCCTTCTCGCGTTTGAGCGCCTCATTGAAATGAATCCCGATCGGAAACGAGATTTTCTATTGCTGCAGATCGCCGTGCCATCGCGGATGGATGTGGCGCCGTTTGAATCCACCAAACGTGTGGTGGATGAAATCATCGGTCGCATCAATGGTCGCTTTGCGGAGCCGGACTATCAGCCGATTCAATACATGAGTCGTAAATTTTCCCAGACAGAGCTGGCGGAACTCTACCGCGCTGTGGATGTCATGGTGGTGACGCCGCTACGTGATGGCATGAATCTCGTGGCAAAAGAGTTTTGTGCGAGTCGCATCGATAACGGTGGCGTTCTCATTTTAAGTGAATTCGCCGGCGCCGCGGCGGAGATGGGCGAGGCGATCATTGTCAATCCTTATGACAGCGACGCGTTGGTGCGTTCGTATCTGGATGCGGTGGCCATGCCGGTGGAAGAAAGGCGGTGGCGGATGAGGAAATTGCGCGATCGTCTGCAGGTGCTTGATAGTGAACGATGGGGGGCGCATTTTCTCGCCAGTATGGCCGACGTGAAGGGAAATCATCACGAAGTTGCAGCGGCTTTGCCCGAACAGGTGGCTATTGACGCTGACGATTTGGATTTTATCCTTGAGGATTCACCCTTGGCTTTGTTGTTGGACTACGATGGCTGTCTCGTTCCCATTGCCGCCACTCCGGAAAAAGCCGTGGCCGATGCGGAGTTATTAAGAATTCTTCGTCAGTTGGCGGAGCGAGAGTACATTTACGTGGCGATTGTGAGTGGGCGTTCGCGCGAAGATTTAAGTTCATTTTTGAAAGGACTTCCCCTCCATCTTTTTGCGGAACACGCCGTATGGGAGCAGCCACCACGCGGCAGCTGGCGCGCGCGTCTCGATGCGTCGGACGCGGAGTGGAAAAAAACCGTGCGTGAAGCCTTGCGCACGGCGTCACGCGAAGTGCCTGGTTCTTTTGTGGAGGAAAAAAGTTTCGCATTGGTTTGGCATTTTCGAAGAGCTGATCCGAGGATTGCCGAAACGAAAGCGCGGGAATTACAGTTTCAACTCACAGAAATGTTGGCGACGGCTCCCCTAACGGTGATTCCCGGCAAGAAGATTCTTGAGGTTCGTCATGCGGCTGTGCATAAAGGGGATGCTGTGGCAACGTTACGTTATCTCCTTGGCGAACAGTCCTATCGTTTCGTGGCTGTGGGCGACGATACAACGGATGAAGATATGTTTCGTCATCTTCCACCCGGTGGAATTTCCATCCATGTGGGTGAGCCCGAGGGACTTGCGCATTATGTGATGCGTGATTCAACCGTGGTGCGCCGCTGGCTACAGCATCTCGTATCGCGGCCGTGCCGCAATCATCTTCAAAAAAAGGCAAATTGATGCAGGATTTGGCTGTTATCGGCAACTGTCAGTATAGCGCTCTCACGCGCGCGGATGGAAACATCGTTTGGATGTGTTGGCCGCGTTTTGATTCAAGTTTTGTTTTTGGCAGCCTTATCGATAGCGATAACGGTGGTACTTTCAAGGTCTCACCCGCCGAAGGGGGCATCGGTATACAGGAATATATTCCCAACACCAATGTCGTGCGCACACGATTTACAACGAGTGACGGTGTTTTTGACGTGATTGACTTCGCGCCGCGTTATTGGCGCTCGGGACGTTATTTTCGCCCCAACATTCTTGTGCGCACGATCGTGCCGGTGCAGGGGCAGCCCCTTATCCGTGTGCAATGTCAGCCTCGTTATGATTACGGAAAAACGGTTTTGAAACCGGAGCTTGGTTTTGATGGCATCGTTTATTCCGGTGGTGACGTGTCGCTGCGTTTGATGACGGATCTTGCGCTCAGTCACGTCATTGACGGTCGACCCTTTGTTCTCTCGGGAAGGCGCCATTTGATTTTGACGCAAGGCGAGTCGCTGATGCAACCGGTTGCATCCACGGCTGAGGAGTATCTTGATTTAACCTGCCAGTACTGGCGTCGTTGGGTGAAACACTGCCACCTTCCTGAATATTATCAACGTCCGGTGATTCGCTCCGCGCTCACCTTAAAGCTGCATCAGTACGATGACACCGGCGCGATCATTGCCGCGTCAACCACCAGCATTCCCGAGGCGCCTCATTCTTCGCGTAACTGGGATTACCGTTATTGCTGGCTGCGAGATGCCTATTTCACCGTGCAGGCGCTGATGCGCTTGTCGCATTTTGAGGAAGCGGAAGGCTTCGAGCGTTTTCTTCGCGATACCATTCGCGCGGATGATGGCAAAGTGCGGCCTCTCTACACAATCACGGGTGATTATCGCATTGATGAAAGAGAAATCGATGCGCTCGCTGGATACCGCGGTCATAAACCAGTGCGCGTCGGCAATGCCGCCTGCTGGCAAACGCAGAATGACATCTATGGGCAGGCCCTTCTCGCGCTCTCGCCGCTATTCTTCGACGTCCGCTTTATTGATGACGGGTCGGCGCGCGCCGCGGATCTTTTAGAGATTCTCGTCGATGGCGTTGAGGCCACCATGGATCAACCGGATTCCGGCATCTGGGAATTTCGCAGTGAGCCACAGGTCTATGCCTTTACAACGTTGATGCATTGGGCAGGAACACGCGCCGCCGCAAAGGCCGCCATTGGGCTTGGAAAGAGAGACTTTGCCGAACGCTGTCTGGCGTTGGCGGCGGCGGCGAAAAAACGCCTTTACGATCACTATTGGAGCGAGCGGTTGCAGACGCTTGTCATGGTTCCGAAGAGTGAGCAGGTGGATGCCTCTCTTTTGATGGCGATTAATTTGGGCTTTATGGACAAACATCCCGACCAGGCCTCCCGCATGATCGATGTGGTGCAGGCACAGTTGGGAACTTCGTCCGGGCTGCTGCGACGCTACGCGTTGGAAAATGATGGGCTCGGCGCCACAACGTCTTCCTTTACCATCTGTTCTTTCTGGATGGTGGAGGCTTTGGCGCACGTCGGACGGAAGGAAGAGGCCATCAAGATGTTTGAGAAGGTGCTTTCACACGCGAATCATGTCGGGCTTTTCAGTGAGGATATTGATCCGAGCAGTGGCGAACTGTGGGGGAACTTTCCGCAAACCTATTCCCACGTGGGGATCATCAAC
This sequence comes from uncultured Oligoflexales bacterium, assembly GCA_964404325.1. Lineage (GTDB taxonomy): Bacteria > Bdellovibrionota_B > Oligoflexia > Oligoflexales > Oligoflexaceae > CAYOJQ01. The sequence goes on along the minus strand of CAYOJQ010000010.1, from coordinate 43,012 downwards.
GCCGCTTTCGCGATAAATCATGCGATGGGCGCTGATGATATCGATTTAACCACACGCATGCCTTTAGGTGCGCCCTAAGGTTTAAAGATAGGGATGGATCGCCATCCCTATCTTAGCTGGGATAACCAAAGACAATTTTCCACGCGTTACGATTGAAGCCATTTTGTTTTAAGTCGTGCCCGATGCGCACAAATTCGTGCAGGTTGATGATCAATGGGTTCTTTGTGGTCATTGGCTTTGTCAGACCGAAAACAGGTTTCTCCTCTTCCGCTTGATACGTGCCAAACATGCGGTCCCACACCATGAACATCCCCCCGTGATTGCGATCGAGATACTTGGCGTTTGCCGCGTGGTGCACACGGTGGTTGGACGGCGAGTTAAACCAACGATCAAACCAGCCCAATTTACCGATGCGATCGGAGTGAATCCAAAATTGATAGAGAAGATTGATTTGTTTTATCGCGATCACGGCGACGGGGTTAAAGCCGATGATAACCAGGGGCGCGAAAAACAATGCGTCCGTGAATTTTCCAAACCAAGGCAAGCGCGCCGCGGTGGAGAGGTTAAACTCGTTCGAGCTATGGTGCACGTTATGGTAGGCCCACAGAGCACGCATTTCATGGGAGAGGCGGTGCTGCCAGTAGTAAGCGAAGTCACCCAAAACCAATAGAACCAACGCGCTTAACGCTGTCATGGGAATCTGTGTGACCTGCCACTGGGAGATAAACGTAAGAACGGCTAACACCATGGCGTTGGAGAACAACGAACGCCACGCGTAGTTTCCGGCGTACACGAGAAGATTGGTCCAGGTTTCTTGACGATTTTTGCGTCCGTGTTGCAGAGTGGCGCGGAGAAGATCGAGCAAAATAATCGCGATTAATATCAACGGCGCCCATTGCAGTGTGGTCATGATTTGAGTGTTCATGCGTGTTACCTCCCTTGCTAACAAGCTAAATCAATCGTTTGATTGATGTCAATCGTTTGATTGAATTTTCGTCGGTGGAGGGGTAAGTTATTTCCATGGAGGACGGGGCTTATGTCGCATCCGGCAAGAGAAAAATTAATAAAAGCAGGCACTAAGCTGTTCTCGGCGCAAGGTTATGCCGCGACCTCCACCCGCGACATCGTCAAGGAAGCGGGGGTGAACATCAGCCTGATCGCCTATCATTTCGGGGGTAAGGATGGCCTGCTGGTGGCGTGCCTGGAGGACGCGGCGAAGAATGCCTTTGGCCGCGCCGCCCAAGAGTTAAAGCCACCCGCATCCGCCCAGGAGTTTCGCGCGAATCTCACCCTTTTTGCGACGACGCTTCTTCAGGCGCACGCGGACCACCCGGAGGTTTTTCGTCTTGTGCAGCAGGAGATGGAGCGTCAAAGCGCCGCCTTCATGGAGGTGCTTCGCAGCCACTATCTCAGTTACATGGAAAGTCTCGTGGGATTTTTCGTTGCAGCGCAGGAAAAAAATATTGTGCGTAAAGAACTTAAGCCCACCGCTTTGGCCATCGGTTTTCACGGAGCGATCGTGCATCAGGTGCGTCTCGATCCGTTTCGCGCTCATGTGGGTAAGGGAACGTTTTCGGAAAAAAAGGTTCGTGACGAGATTCTTAAAAGTGTCTTGGGTGTATTCTGTGACGGCGCTTTGATTTCTTAGAAATAAAGAATGCGGTTACTGGCACAGTCATAACCGTCAAAAGTTTCCTAGGCTAAGAAGACAACGAGGTCGTTTTTCCAAGGAAGGAAGAGTCACCTAATTTGCCAACAGTACTTTGTTTCTTTTTTTATACCTAAAAACTGCATTTCTCTTTAAAAGCGCGAAACGAAGTGCCAAAGCGCGCATCTCTCCGCTCTTTCCCTTGCAAAAAAGTGTGGGCTCTTCGCAGCGCGAAGTGGAAAGAATTGTCGCCAGTTTTTCGGTGACGAAAGTGAAGCGCGACGTCATTCGACCCGTGGTGACGAGTATCCCGGAAACTCCCCGCACCGGTGAAAGTAAGTCTCAAAATATGGGCGTTGTAGATCTCGGTGAACCAATGGTGTTAGACAGTGCCAGCGAAAAGAAATCTGATAGAGTTCGCATCGGAGCAGTGCACTTTTACAGATCATGGGGGAACGCTGTTCCGCACGGGGAAATATCCAGATCGATCATATTCAACCATGGGCGCTCGGCGGTTCTTCGAGAGACGCTAACAACCTTAGACTTCTCTGCCGGCACGTAATCTCTTTGCCGCCGCGAAATATTTCCCTGCGAAGCGAAAAAAAGTTCGTGCCGCATCACGGAATAACTAGGGGATAGAGCAATGTCTGAAAAAAGAAGTCGGCCCGTTCGGGTCGACGTTGCTGCGGTATTCACAAGATTCGCGTAATGGGGACGGAGGGCTCCGTCCCCATATTCTTACCCAGCTTCGGTTTCTTCACTTTCTGCGACGTTGAATTTTGATCCTCCCACCGTGAAGAACAATTTCTCGACATCGAGAACGCCGTTCACTTTACCGCTGCGTTTAGCGATGGCGGTGATAAATTCCGCTCCCCGCCCTTTTTGGCCGATGCCGCTGGCCTGCACTTCATCGGGATTGAGAGAAACCACATAGGTGATGCCATCCACGAGAAGGCCGGCGAGGTGTCCCTGAAAATTAGCGATGATGATGCGGCTGGCAATTGTTGGGGCCACTGTGGCGTGCCCTAAAACTTGACGTAAATTGATGGCGGGAAGAATGCGACCGCGAAGATTGATGACACCTTCCACAAATCGCGGGGCTCCCGGAACAAACGTCATGTGATGAATCATAATAATTTCTGCGACTGTTTCGATGGGAAGGAGAAACTCTTCGTTGGCAATCATCAAGCCAATAAATTGTTTCACTTCGCTGAAGTCGGCGTTTTCTTTGCCGCCATCCAAATCACCGCGAATGGCAAAGATACTGCTTTCTTCGCCAAAGTTGGTACCGCCCGATGGTAAATGGGGAAAATTCATCTTTACTCCTAGGCCGCCTGACGGCTCTTAGTCGAGAAACTTTCTTCAAGTTCTGGAATATCAAGCACGAGGACGACCTCGCCGTTACCGAGAACGGCGCCGCCCGCGACGCAAGGAATTTGTCGCATGAGGTTGCCCATCGACTTGATCACCATTTCTTGTTGATTTAAGAGCTGATCCACCACAATGCCGAAGGGGCGTTCCGCGTGGCCCACAACAACCACGAACAGACGTTCCTGTTTGCGGAGGTGGCGCGTGCCCTGAGACTCCTTGTGCTGCGCAATCAGCGCCGGAACACTGCTGCCCTTATTGGAAAGATTCAACGCTTCTTCCAAGTGCATCAAAGGAAGAACCTTGTCACGGAGACGGATCACTTCCGCTTCGCCCACTTTTTGAATGTCACCGGGTTCAATGCGAATGGATTCAATCACACTGCCAAGGGGGATCGCGAACATTTCTCCATGAGCGTTGACGAGAAGACTTTGGACGATCGCGAGAGTGAGGGGTAAGCGTATGGTGATCGTGGTGCCTTTATTCAGAGCGCTGTCCACTTCCAGGGTGCCCTTCAGTTTCATGATCTGCTTCTTTACCACGTCCATGCCGACGCCGCGTCCGGAAACGTTGGTGACTTTTTCCGCGGTCGAAAATCCTGGTTCGAAAATAAGGCTGAAAACTTCTCGCTCCGTCAGCTTCGCGTCTTCGGAGATCATGCCCTTTTCGACGGCCTTTTTACGGATGATATCGACGGGGATCCCCTTGCCGTCATCGACGATCTTAATGACGATGTGGTTGCCTTCCTGGTGTGCGGAAAGAAAAATGTTGCCGCTTGGCGACTTGCCTTTTTTGACACGATCTTCCGGCAACTCAACACCGTGGTCGCAGGAGTTGCGGATCAAGTGAATGAGTGGGTCGCCGATTTGTTCCACGAGTGTTTTGTCGAGTTCAGCGTTTTCGCCGGAGATGTGAAGATCAATCTTCTTGCCAAGCTGCTTGGAAAGGTCGCGCACAATGCGCGTGAATTTATTAAACGCGTTGCCAATGGGAACCATGCGCACTTTCATGATGATGTCTTGGAACTCATTCATGTGACGGCCAAAGAGCTGCACCGTCTCAGAGAAGTTGCCGCTCAATTGAATCTGTGGGTGGTTCGTGCGTAGATCTTCTTCGATGCTGGCAAAACGTGTGCGGTCGATCACCAATTCACCCACGAGGTTCACCAAGGCATCCAGACGCTCCAAGTCCACGCGGATGGTGGAGACTTCAGCGTTCTTTTGGCTCTTTCCTTCTTTGCTGCTGGCACCGGCTTTGCCATCCGGTTCCCCGGCGTGACCACCGTCACCGCTGGCGATTGGAGTCGCGGTTTTGGCAGCGCTTTTCGTGGATGTTTTCGTCACGGTTTCGCCGCGAGCCACAAGGGTTAAGCTGCGTACAACCTCACCCGTGGGGATGCCCGCCGGCGCGCCTTTTTTAACGGCATCGAGAAGAGCGCGCATTGTATCCATGGCTTCAAACACCGTGTCGATGATGTTTGAGCTGGCAAATAGTTTTCCTTTGCGCACCAAATCAAAAAGCGTTTCCGTGCGGTGCATCACGCGTTCGAGCGCGCGGAAACCAAACATACCCGCGGCGCCTTTTAGTGTATGAGCGGCGCGGAAGATCTCTTCGATGATCGCCTTGTCTTCGGGGGCTTGTTCGAGTTTGAGAATCTGCTCATCAAGACTCTGCATGATCTCATCACAGTTCGTGTTGAAATCTCGCAGCATGTCCGGATCATTCTGAAACTCGTTCGCTTCCCACTCAGGAATTTCCGTGCAATCAAGATCCGCGTCGCCATGGCTATCGTGAGCTGCCGCAGCGGCTGGAGCCCCTGCTTCTTCACCTTCATCCAAGCCACCCAGTTGGGCAAGCATCGCCGCCGCGTCGTCGTCGGCACTGGATTTTTTCGCGATTTTTATCGCGGCTGGTTTTGTTTCAACGGATTTTGTGACTGGAGCGTCCATCTCCGCGAGAAGGCGCATCGCCTCATCGTCGCTTAATTCATCGGATGTCGCGCTTTCCGTGGGCTTAGGCGCTGCTTCCGCGGGTGCGTCCATCTCCGCGAGAAGACGCATCGCTTCGTCATCACTTAATTCTTCAGCCTCAGAACCTTCCGCAGCCGCGGCGGGTGCGGGTGTTGCTTCCGCGGGTGCGTCCATCTCCGCGAGGAGGCGCATCGCCTCGTCATCGTCTAATTCTTCGGCGGCAGGGTTTTCCGCCGCGGCGTCAATAACAGGAACATCTCCTTGCAACATGGATTCGGCATCCGCCATCAACTGCATCGCGGCTTCGTCGCTGATTTCGTCTGTCGGTGTTCCCTCTGGCTGTGCCCATTTTTGCACAATCTGCATGAGCTCCTGGCATTCCAAGAGAGCGTTGACGAACTCGGGAGTTGTCGCTCGTTCCTTGCTCTGTGTTTGACTCAAGGAAAGAAGTTTTTCCTGGAGACGCGGAAGCACGTCCTTCAATAAGGATTCAAGGGCGGCGTTTGTAAGAGCATCCATGCTCATAAGATCATCCTGCGCTAAAGGCGTTAACCAACTTTTGACAGCGGGTTGTTGAAAAACAGAAAATAACTTTCTTCCAACGCGTCGAATTCCAACGTCGTATGGCAGCGATCGCAATCAAACTCGGGCGCTACTTTTCCCTGCAGCAGCACCTGGAATTGCTCCACATCAATTAGATAGTTCACTTCCCGTTTGCACTTGGGACTGTCGCAGTAGTACGGCGCGTAAAACGATTCGATGCGTCCATTGCCGAGTGAATCGGGCACCATATTGATCTGATCGATCACGGTCACCGAACATTGGCGGAACACCAAGTCACCAAGATCGCCAAAATCGCGAACGAGATAGATCCATTCTCGAATACCGATCGAGTTGAAATTACGGATATCCCCCAGTTCAAACACGATGGATTCCTTCGCGATACGCGGCACATCCGCCTGACGGAAGTGTTCGTCCACATCCCCATCGAATTTGTAGATCACTTCATCACGTGATTCCGTGATGGTGATCGATAGGTTGTTAAACTGGATGATCTTGCTCATAAGCCATCCCAAAAAAATCAAATTGCTCTCACTCTGCGTTATCAGACTTATCGGTGCTTGAGAGAAAAGCTTGAGTTTTTCAGAGGTTGGGTATCCGAGAGAAGACACCCGTGCCCAAGGTCCGGAAAAGGGAAGTAAAAATCGAAGGCTAAAAAGGGGAAGAAAAAAGCCCCCCGCGCTGGGCGGAGGGCTTTTATGAGTTTACCAATAGTACTGTGCGGTTGGTCCAAGTTCTTCTTCAATGCGCAGCAATTGATTGTACTTAGCAATGCGATCGGTGCGTGATGCGGAACCTGTTTTGATTTGTCCCACGCCAGTCGCCACCGCGAGGTCCGCGATCGTCGTATCTTCTGTCTCACCGGAGCGGTGCGAGATGATGGAGCGGAAACCATTGCGTGTCGCCAAGGCCACCGTTTCAAGCGTTTCCGTGAGTGTTCCAATTTGATTGAGTTTGATCAAGATCGCGTTAGCCGCTTTTTCTTTAATGCCACGCGCTAAGAGCTTCGCATTTGTAACGAACAAGTCGTCGCCAACAATCTGCACGCGATCACCCACTGCGGCAGTCAATGCGGCAAAGCCTTCCCAATCGTGCTCGTTGAGTCCGTCTTCAATGGAGATGATGGGGTAGTTATTCACGAGGTCGATAAGAGTCTTCACCATCTGATCGGTGGTGAGAACCTTTTTCTCGCCCGCGAGATTGTATTTTCCTTTTTCAAAGAAGCTTGACGCCGCGACGTCTAGAGCAATGGCGATATCTTTGCCGGGTTTGTAACCAGCGACTTCAATCGCCTGCATGATGACATCGAGAGCCGCCTTGTTGCTTTCAAGGTTTGGTGCGAAGCCACCTTCATCGCCCACGGATGTGGCGAGGCCTTTTTGATGTAAAACTTTTTTCAGGGCGTGGAAAACTTCCGTGCCCCAGCGCAGACCTTCACGGAAAGAAGGGGCTGCTTTCGGCACGATCATAAATTCCTGGAAGTCGACGCTGTTGTCCGCGTGGGCGCCACCGTTGATGATGTTCATCATGGGAACGGGTAAGCGGTGGGCGTAAGCGCCGCCAAGGTAACGGTAGAAGGGGAGGCCGGAAGCTTCGGCGGCCGCTTTGGCGCAGGCTAAGGAGACCCCGAGGATCGCATTGGCGCCGAGGTTGCTCTTATTCTCGGTTCCGTCCAGCTCCAGCATCAATTGGTCGATTTGAATCTGGTTGCTGACATCAAGACCCATCAGTTTCGGGGCGATTTTTTCTTTAACGTTTTGAACGGCTTTGAGGACGCCTTTGCCGAGATAGCGACTTTTATCGCCGTCACGCAGCTCAATGGCCTCCAGCTCGCCTGTGGAAGCCCCGGAGGGAACCGCGGCGCGGCCAAAAAATCCGGTGTCTGTCATCACTTCCGCTTCAATGGTGGGGTTACCACGGGAATCGAGAATTTCGCGGGCGGTGACAAATGAAATACTGCTCATAAGGACTCTGCTCCTGTTCAAGGCATCGGAATATCTAAGGGTATACCCGGTTTCGTGGTGCCGGAAAACGACTTATTGTGCTACGTTGGGGCCGCATTGTCGTGATGAAAGGGAAATTATGAACGGACGCATGGATCAGATGAATTGGCAGAGTCTTTTGCCAGAGGCTTATAACTGGGCGGACCGCGTAAAAGTGGAAGCCATCACAGCACCGAAAGATCAAGCATGGCACGTTGTGGCCGCGCAGAAAAACGATGCGGGCGTGGCATTGGATGCGCCGGCACTTTCCGCGGAAGTACGCAGTCAGATTCTCGCCGCCGCGGAAAAATTAGGCTTTAAAGGCAAAGGCCCTCTTCGTCTCGTTCTCAACCAACAAAATTATCTTCTCGTTCCTCTTGCATCCGTTGAAACAACGGCACCGCAACGCGCTCGTCAGCTAGGTATGGACGCGGCGGCGGAATTGCGTGACGCGGGTGTGATCGAGGTTGTTTTGGTACCAGGCAATGATACGCCGATTCTCGATCTTTTCGAGGGTTTCGCCACAAGCTATTACGATAAAGCGATCTTCAAAACGGCGCCGAAAAAGAATCCAGAGTGGCCCGATCGTATCAATCTTCTCACCAAAGATTTTGATGCGCAGGCGCTGAAAGAACGCCGTGCGTTGGTGAAAGCTTTGATTCTCAGCCGCACACTGCAAGATCTTCCTGGTAACTGGTTAAACTCAGAGCGTCTCGGCACCGTCGTGAGCGAAGCGTTGCAACATTCCCACGCGCGCTGCACGATCCTTGGTCGTGAAGATATGAAAAAACTCGGCATGGGCGCGTTCCTGTCCGTGGCCGCTGGTTCTCCCGTCGATCCAAAATTGATCTGCATCGAAATCGATGGCACGAATCCCAATCAAACAGTCGCGTTGGTTGGTAAGGGCGTTACGTTTGACGCGGGTGGCATCAGCTTGAAGCCGGCCGCTGGTATGGATGAAATGAAATACGACATGTCTGGTGCGGCGGCTGTTTTTGGCGCGGCGCTTTACATGACCGCGGTGAAACCTCCCGTGAACGTCATCTGCGTGATCGGTGCGGTGGAAAATCTTCCGTCTGGAACGGCAACACGTCCTGGTGATGTGGTGCAAGCGATGAACGGCAAAACCATTGAAGTGCTTAACACGGATGCGGAAGGTCGTTTGGTTCTGTGCGACTGCCTTGCTTATGTGAGCAGCCGCTTCAAGCCACAATTGATTATCGATATCGCGACGCTCACGGGCGCGGTGTTGCAAGGTCTTGGTCACGCGGGCGCGGCGATCATGACAAATCAAGATCGCACGGCGGAATTTGTTCAGCGCGTCGCGGCTCGCGCGGGCGAGCCTGTGTGGCGCTTGCCTCTCTGGCCAGAACTCGCGAAAGAAACAAAAGGCGATGTCGCTGATTTGAAAAATATCGCGAAGCCAAACGTGATGGCGGGAACCATCATGGGTGGTCACTTCCTCAAAGAATTTATCGATGAAAAAACCGAATGGGCGCACATCGATATCGCGGGTACCGCATGGAGCTGCTCGGCCACGGGCTTCGCCAGCAGCGGCGGCAGCGGCTTCGGTTTACGCACCATGGTGCGCGCGTGCTTTGAGTTGGGTGGTTAAAGCAGCGAACCATGCAAATAAAAAAGCGGGCCTTGGTTGCCCGCTTTTTTTGTCTTCATTCACAATTTGTTACTTAGCTAGTGTACGCACAATATTCTGCAGATAACGGTTCACCGAAGTGCTCTCGCCAGAGAGATATGTCGCGTAGAGGCGCTGCCAGCCGGAATCCAGCACCACCTTGTGGGAGCCAGTGTTCAACATACCTACGCAATTTGTAGTGGTGCCGTTCTTCAATGTGCACTTGCCGATGGGTTTTACGCCCGCGAAGGTGAGCAACTCATCGCTATAAGCTTTTTTATCATCCGCGTCGATCGCGTCAGCCATCGGTGAAACAATGCCCGTGAAGATCAAGCCGGTGGCCTGTGTGACCATGCGGGAAATTACCGCCTTCACCGTTTTGCCGCTTTCGATATGAAGAATTTCTTTGTGACGGTTGTACGTCGCAAACGGCGTGATGCCGAGAATCAATTGCGCTAAACGGTTCGCATGATCCACGCAACCAAAGCCGGCTGTGAAAACCAGGTTTGGTTTCTTCTCGCGAATTTTACTAGCGACTTCAACGAGACCGGGATGATCGAGGGGAATGTCATATTTGTATTCCAGTGTTCCCGCGAAAATCCAAACTTGTGTGTAAGGGAAGTCCGCTTTCGCGTAGAACTTCGCCGGCGCGTTCTCTTTTAGGATGTGGTAGTACTCAACCGTTGATGGTTTACCAGGACACGCGTTCTGCAGTTCCGCTTGAATTTTCGCGGTGTATGCATCGCTACCGTCACCAGCCCACCATCCCGATTTAAAGTCGAGAATAAGAATATCTTGCGGATTGCACGCCTCGGGAATTGGCGTTGTGCTGGGTGTATTCGGATTGAAAATATCTGGTGGATTCGTTCCACCGCCGTTATTTGAACCACCACCGTTGTTTGAGCCGCCGCCGGAGCCGCCACCGTTACCACCGGAGCCGCCATCCGCGCCTCCGCCGTTGCCGCTACCGCCAGAGCCACCGTTGGCACCGCCACCGCTGCCGCTACCACCGGAACCACCGTTGGCGCCGCCGGAGCCACTGCCACCGGAGCTTCCTTCGTTACCGTCAGGAATGCCGTTGCCGTTTTGATCTTCGGCACCGTCAGGGATGCCGTTACCGTTTTTATCTTCAGCGCCGTCCGGAATACCGTTTCCGTCGGCGTCAATCGCACCGTTGGGGAGGGCTGGTCTGTCGACGGAGATATCCGCTCCGCCGTTTACGCCACCATTTGATTTTGAACCATCGGCGCCCATGGGGCCGTTGCCGGATTCAGCTCCTTTGGGCTTACCGGTTTTGGTTGCGGCAGAAAAGCCGCCGGCAGCACAAGCTGTCAGAAGAAGGCTTGTCAGTAGAACCAGACCATAAGAGTGGCTGCGCTTCATGGAATACTCCCTCGGACGCGTAGAAATCGCGTGCTGTCTTATCGGTATTATTTGGCAAATCTTTAGAAAATACTGGAAAGGGTAGTTGTTTTAGTGGCTAGCGCGTGCATTGAAACGCATGCGAAAAGATGTTGGGAATTACTTTTTAAGAGAAAAGGGGAGTGGGAGCGCCTGCCTTTTTAAAGCAGACCCAAGCTTTCTTATCGAGGCTCGTTACGAGCTGATCTTGAATGCTTTGCATCGGAATCCACTCTAAGTCTTTATCTTTTACGTCCGCGCGAATAACCGTCACATGAATCTTATGATGGGTAATGCTGTGCTTGAATGTCCCGACGACTTTGCCTTCAAGAGCTGTATCAGCCGCACCGTCCCAGAGCCATTCTCCATCCCGTTGCAGTGCGGTTGGCATTCCGAGATGGCCTTTGAGAAAGCGCGCATTGTCGGGGCGCTGCCGTAACGCGATGCGTCCCTTTTTCTCGCTGATGTAAAGTCGCATTGCGATGTCTTCAAACGCACGCTTCACTTTGTCCTGTGGGGCAAGGTGTTGGCTTTTGTTAACAAATGCTTTACATGAACCGCGAATAGGGCACGCGGCACAACCAGGGTGCGTCTTGGTGCAAACCAATTGGCCAAGCTCCATCAGCGCTTGATTGAAATCACCGGGAGCCTTCGGATCAACGAGATCGTCAACGATGTCGTAAAAAAACGGTTTCAGTTCAGGATCGTTGGGAGGGCGACGAATATCCATCAAGCGACAAAACACTCGTTCCACGTTACCGTCCACCACACCTTGGCGCGCGTTAAACGCAATGCTTGAGATGGCGGCGGCGGTGTAGCGACCGATTCCCGGCAATTCCATCCAGTCTTTAAATGTTGTGGGCCAAGGAATTGTTTTTCCACCATCGGATGAGCGCTCCACCAATTCTTTCGCGGCGCGATGGAGAAAACCAAACCGTCGGTAGTAACCAAGACCGCGACACGCGAGACGAATGTCTTCTTCTTTCGCGAGCGCGAGATCTTTTACAGTTGGGAAAGTAGCGAGAAAACGTTCGTAAGCGGGGATCACGGCCTTTATCACCGTTTGTTGCAGCATGATCTCGCTGAGCCAGACGTGATAAGGATCTTGGGATGCTTTGAAAAGCTGTCGCCACGGAAGCTGGCGATTGTTTTTGCGATACCACAAAAGCAACTGGCGCCGAAGCGCCAGTGTGTCTGCTTGCCATTGTGGGAGCGAACTCATTCTTCTGGGAATTCCATCGCAGTATTTTTGTTCGCTTTCGCGGAAGTTTTTTTCTTCGGCGCGCTTTTCTTTTTCGCGGCTGTGGTTTTACCCGCGGTTTTCTTGCCGGTCTTTTTTGTTTTGAGTTTTGCTTTCGCCTTCGCGGTGGTCGCCTTAACTTTCTTTTCGATGCCTGTTAAGTCGATGCCGTATTTTTGCGCGTTGGTTTTGATGTCTTTGTAGAACTTCTCAAGGATTGGTTCATACTTTTTCATCTTTTCTTCAAGAAGCTTCTCGATTTCGTCTTTTTTCTTGTCGAGATTTTTCTTCTTCGCGACATCGCCGGCTGTTTTCTTAATGCGCTTAAGAAGGTCTTCGCCTTCCTTCTCCAAGGTCTTTTGGAACTTGTTTAGGTCTTTCTGCAACTTGTTAATAAGGTCGTTCATAGTAACCTCTTATCGTTGGAAGTTATGAGTACTATAGGGAATGCCTGCAGCAAACGCTAGGGCGAAAAGTCGCTAGAGCGAAAACTGCGCTTTGCGTTTTTCCAAAAACGCGGAGATTCCTTCTTTCGCTTCCGTGCCGGCGAAACGTGTGGCGAATCCCGTCGCTTCCGCGGCGAGACCAGCGCGCAGAGGCATTTCCATCGCATCGTGAATGAGGCGTTTTGTTTCGCTGTTCGCGCCTGGAGCAGCACGTAGAATGCCTTTAAGCGTGGATTCCACTTCCGCTTCCAGTTGCTCAGGAGCCGCGACGCGCGCCGCGAGACCAAGTTGGAACGCTTCGGTGCCGTTGATCTTACGGCCGCAGCACAGCATATCCATGGCCACTGGCATGCCCACGCGTTTGACGAGACGCTGCGTGCCGCCAAAACCGGCGATTAACCCAAGATCCGTTTCCGGCTGACCGAATTTCGCGGCGGTGCTGGCAATCACCACATCGCACGCCATCGCCAGCTCACAGCCACCACCCAACGCGAATCCCTGCACCACGGCGATGGTGATAAAGGGAGCGTCTTCGAGAGCCAATGTGAGTTCTTGGCCTTTGCGACCAAACATTAATGCCTGCTCGGGCGCCATCTCACGCATCGCGGCGATATCCGCGCCAGCAACAAAGGCCTTGTCACCGGCACCGCGAAGAACAAGGGCGCGTAGAGCCACGTCTTTGCGTGCCGCGGCAACGACATCGGTAAGTTCCGCGATCACGCTTGGATTCAACGCATTAAGAACTTTGGGACGATTGATCGTCACATCCCAATAACCATTTTTTTTATCAATCAGGAGATTCTCACTCATTGGAACATCCTCTCGTTATTTCGCTTCGTATGTGTAAACACCGCGTCCTGTCTTGCGACCGAGGAAGCCTGCTTCAACGTATTTCACCAGCAGAGGTGATGGGCGGTATTTTGAATCGCCGAGGCCTTCGTGGAGAACGCGCATGATGGCGAGACAGGTGTCGAGACCGATAAAGTCGGCGAGGGTTAACGGGCCCATCGGTTGGTTGGTGCCCAGTTTCATGCCTTTATCGATATCTTCCGGAGAAGCGACGCCTTCCATCAAAGCTGTGAAAGCTTCGTTGATCATCGGCATGAGGATGCGGTTCACAACGAATCCGGGATAGTCTTGGCTGCGGGATGTTTCTTTGCCGAGACCTTTCGCGAGATCGAGAGTGCGCTGTGTGATCTCAGCGTTTGTGGCCATGCCGGGAATCACTTCCACCAATTTCATGATGGGCACCGGGTTCATAAAGTGCATGCCGATAAAACGATCGGGACGTTTTGTGTGCGATGCAAGGCGTGTGATGGAGATGGATGAAGTGTTGCTGGCGATAACGCCGTCTTTTTTCATCACCTGATCTAATTTTTTAAGAATGGTTTCCTTGATCTTTTCATTTTCAGAAACCGCTTCAATCACGAGATCGTAGTCAGCGAAGAGTTCCATGTCTTTGCCGTATTGAATGCGGCCTTTCGCGCTCTGTGCGGTGGCTGCGTCAATCGTGCCTTTTTCTGCAAGTTTATCGAGGGATTTAGCAATCGTCTTCTCTGCCTTCGCTAGTTGCTCGTCACTGATATCCACCATCGTGACCGTGAGGCCGTGTGTCGCGCATACCTGAGCAATCCCGTTACCCATCTGGCCGGCGCCGACCACTCCCACCTTCTGAAAACCTGCAATCGCCATGTATGAACTCCTCTTTCTTTAAACTTGGCCCCCGATCATACTCGGGTCGCGTCAAATTGCAACTTATGCTAATAATTGTGGGCTTTTTAAACGGCATGGGTTTATGAATTTTTTAGACGTCCAAACATCTATGAGCTCGCTCCGCGATCGGGTCTGTCGTGGCGAGAAAACCATTTGTTTTGGTGGGCGTGGCAGCAACAAAATCCTTGTCGCCACGGACTTTACCCCGCTCGCCGCGGATGAAGCCCTGCGTCAGGAATTCTCGCCCACGACGCGACGAAAACTGGGAATCATGGGACTCATCAGCTACAGCGATGGCGCGGGAGACGGTGGAGCGAAATCCCGCTTCGTGTGCGTCGATAGCGCAAATATCAACCATATCGCGGTTGCTAACGCGTTCGTGCCTAAGGACGTTCCTCCGCTGCGCCTGCGGGCGCTGGGTTCCGATGCGGCCTATCTTCACGCCGCCACCTCGGTCAAAGAGGACATTCTCAACGGGCGTTATTATCAGCTGAACCTTCTCCGTTATTTTGCAGTGGAACCGGTCGCCACGGATCATCTTTGGGAGCGGTGGCGCGCTTGGTCAGGCCCCTTCGGCGTCTGGTGGCAGGAAGAGGATTTTCGCCTTGTCTCCTTTTCTCCCGAGCGTTTCATTCGCGTCGAGGCGGATGAGGCCGGCTGCGTCGCGGAGACGGAGCCCATCAAGGGCACTGGACCAACGACAGTCAATGAACAAGATGCCAAGGAGCGGGCGGAGCTTAATATCATCGTCGACTTGATGCGCAACGACCTCCACCGCATCTGCATTCCCCATACCGTGAGTGTGATCGATGCGGGCTCCGTGCGGCATTTTCCGGGCATTGCTCATCGCGTGGCGCGGATCCGTGGTCGCTTGCGTCCAGGGTTAACGCTGAGAGATTTTATTCAGGCCGTATGTCCTGGTGGCTCCATCACGGGAGCGCCGAAGCGGGAAGTGATGAACGCCATTCGTGCTTATGAAGAGCGGCCGCGAGATTTTTTCATGGGGAATGCTTTCTATTGGAACGGAGAGACTGGCGAGTTTGATTCGTCGATCCTTATTCGCACGCTGCTGTGTCCCCCGCGTGGGGCGTGGGAGTATGCCGCTGGCAGTGGTCTCACCTTGGGGAGTGATCCTCTGCGGGAGGCGGCGGAAATTCATTTGAAATGTGGCGCCCTTAACTCACCATAACCACAGAAAAAATCTGTGAATCACTCACAAACCTGAAATCATTCCGAAATAGAAAGACAGTTGCCGAAGGGCCAAGGGCGCGCGCCATGCGCGTGCTTAAAATATTGATTACAATAATTTCATCGGACGTTTAGCGGTCGGCGAGGACAGGACAGCATGAGCAAACTGAACATTGCTGAGGCGGTGATTTTTTCCAACCGAGCGGATTTGCGCAACGCGGTTCGTCAGGAATTGAAGAATCACGAGGTGAAGCCTGACAACATTCACAACGTGCAGAGTGCGCAGCAGTGTCTGCAAAAGCTGCAAGGATCGAAAGCCGCTTTCCTTGTTCTTGACTGGGAAATCGGGCCCGATAAAGTGTTGGAAGTTCTTGCCGCCAATCGCGGTGAAAACCGTATCGAATCGCACCCCACCTTTCTTATCGCGGCGCGTCTTGACGAACACATCACGTCAACAGCAACCGAATACAATGTTTCACAAGTTCACTGCGGCGAAATTTCCGCGGAGCTCATTAAGAATTTTTTGCGTGAAATGGTGCGGGACGCCTCCAACCTATCGCCGATTCGTCAGATTCTTATCAATGTTGAGAATGCGCGCAGTGTTGGAAAATTGCAGGAAGCCACGGAGATCCTCGAAAAGGTTTTCGAAAAGAGCCCAAAGAATTCCCGCATCGCGCTTGAATTGGCGGAGAGCTACATGCAAGTCGATCTGTGGGATAAGGCACAGGCGATCCTTGAAGGTTTTAAAGATAGCGATCCGCCCTTGGCGCGATTGCGTCATCTTCTCGCTCGCTGCTACTTAAAAAAGGGCGACCATCACCGCGCGATTGATGCCCTGCAGGGTGCGCAGTTGGTAAATCCGTACAATGTGGAACGCCTCTTAGAACTTGGTAATCTGTTTCTTGATATCGAGCGTCCGAAGGATGCGAAGGCTGCGTTCGACGACATTCTAAGTTTTGCGCCCGAAAGCAAAGCGGGAAAACTTGCGAAAACAACAAGCATGCTCGCGATCGGTGAATTGAACGAGGCACTGGCGATTCTTAAAGGCGCCGCCAACAATCGCGAAATCGCGGCCGTCTTTAATGCCACGGCGATCCTGTCCATCCGCCAAGGAAAGCACGAAGCCGGTTTGGATTTGTATCGGACCGCCGCCGCCGCGATTGGTAACAATCCCAAAATTCTTTCTCGTCTCATGTTCAACATGGGCATTGGTTTTGTGAAGTGGGGGAAAATTTCAGACGCGATGAAGTGCTTTGAAGAAAGCATTCGTTTGGATCCCGATTTTAAAGACGCTGCCTACAATGTCATGGCCATGAAGAAAGGGAAGGCAAAAGCGCCGGCCGCTCCCGCCAAGATGGCTGTGGGCCAGTCCATGCCACTTCCCAACGCCAAAGAAAAGCCTGTTAAATTGATCGAGCCGGATCTTTCCGGGCTTGACGAAGCGATCGGCGGCGAATTGGATATTGAGAAGGGTGGTGGTAGTCTTTCCTTCACCACCGATTTTGATGACGATTTGGAAATCTAAGAATGGAAAAAGATATATACGAACAGAACGTGCAGCGTATCGCCGAAATGCTGAGAGATCTTGGTGAAGATCCCAGCCGTGATGGATTGTTAAAGACACCTGAGCGGCATCTCGAATCGATGCGTTTTCTCACGTCTGGCTACAAGACCGATGTGCAGAAAATCCTCAAAAAGGCCCTCTTCGATGTTTCCTATCAAGATATGGTGATCGTGCGAGATATTGAAGTCTACAGCCTGTGCGAGCATCATCTCCTGCCTTTTTACGGCCGCTGTCACATCGGCTACATTCCTAATGGTAAAGTGGTGGGCTTATCGAAATTGCCCCGCGTCGTGAATGCTTTTTCGCGACGATTGCAGGTGCAAGAGCGTCTCACCAATGAAATTGCCGAAGCGATTCAGCATACCCTACACCCCGTTGGCGTAGGGGTTGTTGTGGAGGCTTATCATCTTTGTATGATGATGCGCGGCGTGGAGAAGCAGCGCTCCTACACCATCACGAGTTCCATGCAAGGCAGCTTCCGCAATTTAGAAACTCGCGAGGAATTCCTCAGCCTCATCCGTGCCCCGCGTAGCGTCAATCCTTAAAAACTTACTCACGCTAACTAACTTGCGATGCGCCCACTGAACGTCACTCCGTCGATACTCATAAATTGAGGACAATGCAATTTTGCATTACGGAGATTTCTACTTATAGAATCCCTTCCTCACCCCGTTGCTCTTGCTGAAAACTCAGCGCAATCCCAGCATTGCCACCCTGCAGACGCGGTAACATGTTCAACTTCACCGCGTGTCCGCGCAATAACTTTTGCGCGATGTGAATATGCGCCATGGCGGCGTCACTGTATGGGCGTGGTTCCTTTTTGTCTTGGTCACCACTGATCACGAGAACGGTTTGTTGATCGCGTTGGCGCACAACTGTTTGAATGACTACATCCTCCGTTGTCGGCACGTCGGTGATTTCCGCAAGGTACAGATGGAAGAACGCCGAGAGCCACAATTGATCGGGGACGGCAACCATCGGCATGCCCATGCGTCCGCCAAGTTTGTTGTCGAATTGCATGCGCACGCGGGAGACCGATGCTTGGAGCACTTCCTGGCAGCTGAGAATCAACTCGTCGAGGTGGTGTACCTGATAGCTTGGCTCTTTATGGGCGAGAAGGTTCCAATGCTTCACTTGACGCGTGATCCGTTCAAAACGATGGTTCACTTTACCTGATAACATCATCGCGTTGACAGCCATGTTCAACACCGCCTGCACCGCGTCTTGCATCGCCATCAACTGTGTTTCGAGAGCCGTGCGTCCATCCATATTCACGGTTTCAGAAAGACCGCGGAAAAATTTCCGTGGCGTCGCCTGCTGCAATCCCTTTTGCCACTGATGCAGATATCCAGCTAACTCCTGCGCCGGGCGCGAGAGCCCCACACGAAGAGAGTCGCCGAGGTCTTCGAGGGCGCTGTGTATTTTTTGCATGCGTTCTTGGAGGACGGGCGCTGTCGCCTGCATTTGCAGAAGAAGGCTATCGAGTTGGGAATAATCTCCTTCCATCCGTTCCGTTTGCATCAAGCGCTCTTGCAGCTGCGCGGATTTCAGTTGGAACTCACGCGTTTGTTCTTTCTGTTTACGCAGGTCCTGGCGGGTTTTGTCTTCAAACGCTAAAAATCCTTTTTTGGCTTCTTCGTATTCGCTGACTTTATTTTTCAGGAACTCACCACACCACTGCAGAAACTGCGTCTTCTCTTTACGCCACAGCATAAGCTCGCGTTGGTGCGCTACAAGCGTGAGGAGAAACAGCGCCGCCGTGCCGCACAACCACACAACGATAAAATCATCGAGCCAATCGGTGAGCTGCATCAAGGACATCGGCGTGGCGTTTAACCAAAAGTCGCTGCTACTCAACACCGCCAAGGCCTGATCGCCCCCCAAGCCTTCCACCATGAGCACGCGACCTTTGGCGTCCGCCGCGGGACCAATCTTCGCACTCAGCCTTTGCATCAAGCCAGCCAGGCGGGGGTAGCCGCGCAGCCACGTTTCAGCGAGCGTGACCTCGCTGTAAAGAAAGTAGGTTTCATTTTTAAGCGAGAAGGGCTGCAGCAGGCTGAGAACGGGTTTGTTCCCGTCACTGCGCCAGTTGAACCCTTGCGCCGAGCAGTCTGGAGTGACGGCGGGACGCAACTGCGCCTCCGCCAGCATCTGACACTGCGGGTTCAAGACCTGCAGGGCATCCACTTCCCCCGCGCGCAGAAAGCCGGAGAGAGATTGATGCACGGAGTTATTCAGGCCCCAGTCGATATTTTTCTGGAGAACCTGTTCTTCCAAAAGAAGATGTGATTTTCCCGCCAAGGTGAGGCGCGTGCTCACCAAGGCCTCTTGCATGCGGGTTTTGATCTCACGTTGGAGCAGATAGCGTTCGGTGATGGGCTGACGGACGGAAGCGGCGGCGGCCACGGCCACCAGACACGCCAATAGGGCAATCGAAGGTTTCACTATTCAACCTCGGAAAAAGCATCGTTTTGGGGATTTACGAATATCGTAACTGGTGGGTTAGTTTGTTGTCAGTAGAAAAGGACGAAAAAAAACACGCCCGAGAAATCTCGAGCGTGTTGAGTATCTTAAAGAGGAGACCGATTAATGATGGATACCGATAGAGTCAATCATCTCTTTCAGAGATTTACGTTGTTCCGGCTTAAGATATTTGCCGTTCTCGTAAAGCTTCTGGATGGATTCTTTCGCGTTACCAGTGATGTTGTTGTATTCGCTATCGTCGAGGTCGTTGAAGCGAGCGATCATTTTGTTGAAGACTTCATCGCGGTCGATGTCGGCGCCTGTGGACCACTTACCTTTGCGAAGTGCGTTGGTGGCGAGAGCTACGATGCGGCTGAAACGTGCACCACTTGTGCCAGAGCGACGGGACTTACCGGCGCGGCCTTTCGCTTTCAAGCGAGTAAGGAGCTCGTCATATGAAAAGGCGAAGCTGGATTCGACTTCCTTGACGCCGAGTGGTGTGTCTTGGACGGAAGTCCAAACGATATTGAGTGTGTCTCCCGGTCTCAACTCTACGGATGCCATATTAATCCCCTATATCTTTCCTTAAAATCGACTTTTTCTTCTTAGAAAATTTTATGGACTTTTTCTTTTCAGAGAGAAGTCCAGGCTTTTTTGCCTCACGCAAGTAGATCGCGTTAATTCGTATCTATGCGCTTTGATTTAACAATCTTCAAATCAGAGAGTACTTCTTATTCAATAGAAAAATTATTGTCAATAGAAAATGCTTAAAAATTTTAATGAGAAGTTAGAAGAGTTTGAATTATCAGATGGTGCTCTAACACTGCGATAATCCAAGGAAAATAATTGCCTATCAGTCAGCATTCTGTTATCAGTTTTTAAGATCATCAAGAGGCTACAAGACGAAAGGACGATGAGATGGGGCAGGGCACACCGGGCCGCGATCTTAAGCGCTTCGTTTTTATAATTCTATTTGTCATGATCCTAATGCGGCTCGTCTGGATGCAGCTCCGTTCTTATCCTGTGACGATCCATCCGCGTGCGGCACTAAGTATCGCAGCCGTTGAATCCGGCTCTCCCCTGGTGCGTTCTCCCACTTACCGTGACAGTCGCAATATGCCGCCACTCGAATCGCCACTGCTGCGCATTACGACGGGTGCTCTTTGGGAAACGGGTGCGGTGGCGCATGAACGTTTTGTGCGTATGAACCAATGGTTGGTGGCGGCCATCGCATTGCTGAGCGTGATGCTCACCCGTTTTATCTCCGGTTCATGGCTTTATGCCATGGCGGTGGGCGCTGCACTTATGAGTCGCGGGCGACTTATCGCGGCCGTGGGTGAAGTGGGAACGCAGCTGTGGCTATCCGCCTTCAGCATGTTGTGGTTAAGCAACGTGGCGCATTTCATTCGAAGCGGCGCGTCCATCCCTTTGGTTGTCTCTTTTGGTGCCATGCTGGTTCTCGCTTGGGCGGACTGGAGCATGATGGGGCTATTTCTTGTGTGGCCTTTGGTGCTCGCGCTTGGTTTTAGCTATCGCTCCGCCATTCTCAAGCCGGCCATGGCGCGCCTCAAGGCGGATCAAGGTTTAAGAAGAAAGATTGCCTCCGCTTCGGGAGCGGAAGCAACTGAAGGGCCTTGGGCGGCGCGTTGGCGCTTTATCACCCGTTGGCTGCCGGAAGTGGAAAAAGACTATCTCGCTGGCGCGGCCAACCTCTATCAACAAGGAACATTGCTGCGAACATTGGCGGTGCCGTTTCCTCTTTGGATTTACAATGACCGCCGTTGGGTGCGCCTTATTGGGCTCTCTTTGGCGGGACTGCTTATCACTGTGGGTGGCCTGGTCGGCTGGTACATCTCCCACAATGCTTTTGCCGGCACCGGCAAGCTTTCCTGGCTTCAGGCGGCGGGACAGTGGAGCAACGTGTGGCTAGGGGCCATCGACCTGGATTTGGCCTTGGCTCTTGGTCTTCTGGTGAGTCTCACCCTGCAGAAACCGGGGGAGGGCCTGCGCGGATTTTGGGAGTGTAACTGGGTTCTGCTTGCGGGAGTGGTGGTTGTAAGTGCTTGTGCTTTCTTTCTAGACCGAGCGGATTTTGCGATATTGCAAAGTCGTCAGGATCCTAGTTGGGGTGAATTTCTGATGGGGTGGGGACGAGCGGGGCGCGTTCTGCTTTGGTTTGAGCCCGCATTGCTTACTCTTGGCTTCGTGGGCGTGCTGCAAGTGGGCTACTTGCTGCGCCGCCGGATGGCGGGAGAGTCTGGAAAATAAAAATAAAAGCCGCAATATTTGTCGGAAAAACAATTTGCGAAATTTGTTAAAGTGCAATCATAATTTTAAAAAACACTAAAGGAAATTTGTTTGAACACGATACCTCTCTTGAAAGAACCTGAAATTGGTAACAGGTCATTGAGAGGTCGGCTCGTTATGGGACTGCGTATTCGCACTAACGTTTCATCCATTCAAGCTCAGCGTCATCTTCGCGACACTTCGGAGAAGACCCAAGAGAATATGTCGAAGCTTGCCAGCGGCTATCGCATCAATAAATCCGCTGATGATGCCGCCGGCCTCGCTATCTCCGAGTCCATGCGCGCAAAGATCGTGAGCCTTAAGCAAAACAAACGCAACGCGTCTGACGGCATTTCTTTGATTCAGGTGGCCGAAGGAAGCATGAACGAGGTGAGCAACATCCTTGTGCGCCTCCGCGAGCTCGCCATCCAGTCCTCGTCCGATACCTTAAGTAATAACGAACGCGTTTACACCAACCGCGAGTACACGCAGCTGGTGGATGAAATCGACCGCATCGCCAATACCACCGAGTTCAACAACATCAAGTTACTGGGTGGGCCAGAGGCTAATGACGGCCTTGATGAAATGAGCATCCATGTGGGGGCGGGCCCTGGCTCCGTTCCAAACACGGACACCATTGAGTTCACTTTAAGCGAAATCAAATTAAACGCGAAGGAAGTCCTCGCCCTTGGCAACGAGGCGGAAATCGGTCCCCTTGAGGCGGGTGATGAGTTCTCTCGGGAGATGGCCGCCGAGAAACTTGGCGTCCTCGATGGCGCGTTATCAAAAGTGGCTTCAAGCCGGGCGTTCCTCGGCGCGAAGCAAAGCCGGCTCAATTCCACCATTAATAACCTTGGCGTTCAGATCGAAAATCTGGAATCTGCGAAGAGTCGCATTAAAGATGTTGATTTTGCCGAAGCTTCCGCCGAATTTACTCAGAACAAGATTCTTGGCCAAGCGGGCGCCGCCGTTCTTTCTCAAGCGAACGCGGCACCGGAGCTGGCACTGAGCTTGCTGCGTTAGGTCTTCATGACACCGATTGCGGATTAGAGGAGAGATGATGTTACAAAGTGTCGTGGTTCTAGCTCTTCTTGGGATGGTGGCTGCTTGCACCGATCCTAAGCCTCCCGTGACGGAAGCGGTTGCGGCTCAAGCCCGTGCGGAAGAGAAGCCATTCGCTGATAAAGACGGTTCGAAGCTCACCGTCGTGGAAACGCATCAACGGAACGAAGACGTAAAAGATAATTGTGCCGCCTTGAAAGTGAAGGGCGAGCCACCTTTCTTTGTAAAGTCGGAACAGATTGTGATCACACGGATCGCGAAGTCCTGTGAGACGGATAAGGACGAACCAGGGTTTGAGCGTGACACCAGTTGGATGGCCATGGGCTTTCCATGCACCGGCGGTGGTGGCACGTTGGAATACCGCGAGAATTCCTACAACCCAAAAATCGTTTGGTTTCACATCCCCAATAATTGTCCGTTAAAACCGGCAGCCCGCGATACGGTGCATCAGTGGGGCATTGAGAGCCTTGGTTTTGGCGCGGCATCGAATCTCATCGCTTACTATCCCATGGCCGTTCAGTACTGGGAGCTCGTGGACTATCCGGACGCGGATGTGGGTTACGTCGTGGACCTGAGGTCGCAGAAAAGTCGCGAAGAGGGATGGAAAAACTTCTTCAATAAGAAAACGCCGATAAAGGTTCGTTTATTTGGGCGTGAGAATGCCTGGGTGAAGGACAACCGCTTCTATCAAGCGGACGTGCAGTTTTTGTTCAATGGCCGCGATAAATTCACCATTGAAGTTCTGAATGCGAAAGCTTTGAACGATGATGAATTCAAAGCGGTGCAACAGCGCTGCGAAGCGCTGCGCCCACAGCGTCCGTGCCAAACAGTGTTTCCTTAATTCGTTTCGCGCGCCTCTTTACGAGAGCACGCTTCCCATCCAGCGCCGCTCTAAGGTGTTAAGCACGGCGCGTCGGTCATCTCCACCCCGTCACACTTCATTTGGCACTTCATTTGAATGAATGTTTGTTCATCGCGGTGCGGTTGCGCGCCGTCAAAAGACATTCAGGGAGGTTACTCATGAAGGGGAATCTTAGCGCGGTCGTCTTGGGGCTAGCATCGGCTGCTTATGCCAGCAGCGAAGTCCATACGGATTACAATCTGATCGGCGTGCGCTGCGAGGCTCGGAATGCGCGCGATCTCATCGGCACGGGATTTGGCAGTGGCGGAAACTACCAGGAAGCATGCAATCGCGCCGCGGCCAGCGCGTTTACGGTCTGCTCAGGCCAATCTTACGATGGCCTCTTCCCCGCCTGCACCAGCGGTGGTGGCTGGCGTGACGGAATGGACGGCCGTGAAGACTTCGAGCGTGAGCCGTTGGATGCCAACTGGCGCTCCTGTATTGCCCATATGTATTGCCGAATCGTGGGAGGCTGATTTCTTCGCGACACATGGGCCTCACGGAAATTTTTTATGCCTTCCTAGTGTGCGGGAATTTCTTGTGAAGCCTTGAGACTTGCATTCACCGCCATGCGATGACGCAGACGCTCGATGCCTTTTACAAGGACGGGATCGTTGGGAGATAGTTCTTGCGCACGCATCCAGGAGCGTTCCGCAAGTTGTAGGTTATTCACCTTGATAAGAACCGTGCCCTTCATTTTGTAAAGCTGCGAGCTTGTGGGGAAGAAGGACAAGAGGTTGTTGATCTCAATGAGAGACAACTCGTATTTTCCCTGACGATAGAGTTCGTTGATCTTCGCGATACCCATCACATAACTGGGTGGCTGCGTGGGGCCGCCCGCGTCACCCATTCCGAACGCTTGGTCGAGAAGCGCGCGTTCTTCCCGCGTCGCCATGCTTAATTTCGGCAGATTCGCCACTAACTCACGATCAGTGATCTGTGGGTTTTTGGTTGGTTTGAGTCCGTTTCCACCCATAAGTGCATCACCACCGCCGCGCATTTCGGCGATGGGAACCTCCACATCGTAAAAAGAGGCCGCATGAGGAATTTCAACCGAGTATTCTGTCTGACCCGCCATGGTGCGAATCACAAATTTATCGTCAGAACTCGCCGGACCATTCAGGCCGATGGGATCTGTTTTCGCCGCGAAGGGATAAGAGATGCTCCCTTCCACCAACTCTTCATAAGGATCTCGAGTTTGGCAGGAGCCCAGCGATGTTAGCAGTAGAGCTAACCCGTATCTAGAAGTTGTACGACACCACCAGTTCAGCACCGGTTCCTCCTTGCGTGCGCACGGATTCGCCATTCACCTTGATCGATGACGCCATCACGTAGAGTCCATTGAGCGACACGGCGAACGTGCGGCCAAAATAAGTATCCCAACCGCCTCGCATCGTTCCCGCCATAAATCCCGTGGACATCAACGCGCCGACGCCACCCGTGATGCCATGACGGATCGTATTGTAGCTTTCGATGCTGCCAAGGAAGTTATGAGCATAAAGAGCATACAAGCTGAAGGCTGACTTAAATGGTTGTGGACCTACTTTCGGAGTAGAGCCAGATCCCGCGGGCGTGGACGCGTCTCTTACCGATGGATAGTCGGTGAGAATGCTTGAGAACGCGCTGTAGTAGTTTCCTAACAAACCAAATTCACTGTGACGGTTGTTAAAACGTTCGGTGGCGCGGAATGAGAGCGCGAGAAAGCTATTGTCGCCCGCTTTACCGCCGACGTTTGGAACACTCGCGCCGCCAACACCAAACATATAGCGATAATCGGCCTTGTACTCTTCACCTGGTTGACGGGCTTTCGCCACTTGGCTGTAATCCACCGCCAGTTTTTGAAAGCGGCTTTTAATGGTTTCACTGTTGTAAGTACGCGCCCACACCAATTCCTTGGTGCTGGTGTCAAAGATCTGAAAGGCCAAAACCATGTGCGTGGTGTGATAAACAAACACCACGTCCATAAAGTTTTCAATACCCATCTGTTCCGCCGCCTGCTGCATCTCCGTCACGTTGGTGAGAGGGGAGGTGATGCGCAGTTTTGAATCCACAAGGCGTGATGTTTTTGTTTTACAGGGGATGCAATTGATGAGACGAATGCGTGCGTTTTCTCGAAGGCGTTCCGCCACGAGAAGTTCGACGTAATCACCATAGGAAAGGGGCAGCGTGTCACTCACCGCGACGCGGCGAATGGCTAAATTCTTGAGCCCGTTTAATTGCTTCATGCGAACGTCGTAACCAAATTCCGCTAACAGCTCGTCGAGCACTTCATGGAACTGGCGCACCTTCGGAGCGGATGCTTCCTTGATTTTTTCCGCCTCGGCGCTTTGTTTGTTGGCGAGGCTATAGTCATAATTCTGCGTGCGGCTATCTTCGACGACGGTCGCGGGCTTGCCACCGGCTGGCGATTCTTCGTTTGCGGGCGAAGTGTTTGCCGCGACGGTGCGTGACTCGACGCCACCGAGATCTTGCTGGGCTTCTTCCGCCCAGGCGGGAAGTGCCAGCCACGATGCGATTGCCACAATGTAGAGATAAAGATGCTGCATAAAATATCCTTTTGCTGCGGTCTTTATTTCGGATGGGCTGAAATTGGCCTAAATGGGTAAATGTTACCTAGTGGAGAATCTCCATAAAATTCATGGACGGGTCCCCATGAAGGGGTTAAATGGTTGGCATGCGAGTTGCTTAAAGGCGCTCCACTAAGGGTCCATTCATGTCAGGGCTCTGTTTTAGAGGCTACAGTGCGGCGAAACGAACAAACTCTAGACGTGCAGCGAAAGAATGCATACAGACTTCTCCGTGCGATCGCGTTCGATCTGCGGAGACCTTACGCGCTTTTTTGCGTTGCGACTCTCGTTATTTCCGCCGCCAGCTTCTTATCCCCTCAGTTCTTTTTGATGTTCACAGAAAACGCCGCCACGATTTCGAGCGTAACAATAGCGGATTTTATGCCGCGCTTTGTGACACTTGGCCTAGGGATCGCCGTCGTCCTGGGAGCGACGACGTTTGCCAATACCTACCTGCGGGAGTGGTTCCAGCTTAAAGTTGAACGCTACCTGCGTATGCGTGTTTTAGTTCATCTCAACCAATTTGCAAGCAGTGAGATCGACGGCGTACAGCGCGGGGAGTGGATGACAAGCGTAACGAGGGATCTCCGCAACGTCGAACGCTTCATCGCGGAATCTTTGCCTGGTCAGCTCAGATCGCTGCTGATCCTTTTTGGCACAGCCGCTCTTTTTGTCTTTTATAGCCATTGGATGGCGGTGGTACCGATCGCGGCCTGCGTTCTTATCGTTTTATTGAACACACGGATGCACAAGCGTATCGAGCCGCTTATGCATGAGTTGAGGGATCTCCATGGCAATGTGGTGCAGGGACTTTTGCAAAGTCTTGAAGGCCATAGAACGATTCGCGGGTATCAGGCGGAAGAGTATCAGGCCAAAAGATTTGACCGTCAGCTGGATGATGTGGAACGAAAGGGGCTCCGCGTCGCTCGCGGCTTCGGTTCAGTTCTCGGATCAAACGATGCGATAACGCAAATTCTGACAACCCTTTCGCTAACTTTCATTATGATGACCTTGGCTAAGGGAGAGATGTCACTGGCGGCGGCTCTCGCTTACCCTTTCTATTTGGGGCTATTTTATAACTCCGCTGAGTTTCTTGCCGGCTCCCTACTTGATTGGAACGAGTTTTTTGTGTCCGGTTCTAGGGTCGCTGACATTACAAAAGAAACGCGGGAGCATGTGTATCAATCGCGTGTTGAGGCATCTTTGGTAAGATCGGCTCTCAAGTTAGAACTTGAAGATGTCTCCTTCGGCCATCACGCCGCAACTCCCCTCAAGTCTGGATTTAATTTCTCTATTCGTCGCGGTGAGATTGTGGTTATTCTTGGTCCCTCGGGAACAGGGAAATCAACATTTCTCGAAGTTCTGAGCGGTCTACGTCCCGGCTTCAGCGGGCGTTGGCGACTCCATGCTCCTGCCCACTCTACCGGGGAGTCTCTTTTTCAGGCGACAGTTCCCAATGAGTTGGTGAGCTATGTGGAGCAAAAGCCCTATATCTTCGAGGGATCCATTCGCGACAACCTTCTCTTAGGTGCGGATGTTCAATCGGACATGGTGTGGCAGGCGCTTGAAGATGTGAACCTTGCGGCCTTCGTCCATCAAAATGGCGGCGTTGGTTATGTTCTTCAAGACAACGGACAAAATTTAAGTGAAGGCCAACGTTATCGTTTGGCCTTAGCGCGGGCTCTCTTGCGAGACCGACCGTTTTTGGTTCTCGATGAGCCGTTCGCGGCGTTGGATGCGCGGAACGCGGCGCTCGTGTCACGAACACTGCAAGAGTGCAAAGCGAGTCGCGGAGTGGTTCTCGTGACTCATGTCGTTCCGAGTTTTTTGCAGCCGGATCGTGTCGTTGAGCTGGCGTCGTGGGATGAATTGCACGAAACGAAATCGCAGGTTGTTGAAACTTGCGAGTTGGCATATCCAGGGCTAGAAAGCCCAACAACTTTTCATAAGGAGTATAGTCATGTTCCAAGAAGTGAAACTTAACAAGGTTTCCGCGAACAACACTGCCGCTCGTTGTGGCCGCCGTTGCGGTCGTCGTTGTGGTCGCAGCTGCGGCCGCCGTTGCGGTCGTTAATCGAGACGTCGAGACGCCTAGGCTTATGCCTAGGCCGTCGTCGGCGGACTCACCAGGACGGAGGGCATTCGCATGGACGGATTTAAAAAAATCTATGGAGCTGGCCCTGAGTTTTGTCAGGAAATCAGTGAAGACATTCTTGATTACCTGCCAACATTGGACGTCTTTGAACTTATTCCTGAAAACTTTTTGGATGGTCATCACCAATGGTTTCTCGATGAGTTGGGCAAAGCCGGCACGCCGGTGGTCGTCCACGGGATTGAACTTTCACTCGGAACGGATGCGCCGTTTAAACAGGCCCACTTTGATTTCATGAAAAAGATCGGCGATCAGGTGAATTTGGTGGGCATGAGTGACCATATTTGCATGACGCAGGCCGGTGGCATTGGCATCGGGCAGCTAACCACATTGCCGTTCACGCAGCGTGGTTTGGAAGTTATCTGCGAGAACGTTTTGACTATGTCACGGCAGGTCAATGTTCCGATTGTTTTGGAAAATATCGCCAACCAATTTTATTTTCCTCATTGCGATTATACGGAAACACAGTTTATTCGGGAGATTTTGCAGCGTACGGATGCGTATCTGCTTCTCGACCTTCATAATATTCACGCTAATGGCATTAACTTTAAATTTGATCCTTATCAGTGGATGCAAGAAATCCCCTTGGAACGAGTCTGGGGCGTTCATCTTGCCGGTGGATACTACGACGAAGATCAATTCCTGGAAGACGCTCACAGCTCAGCGGTTCCCGATGATGTTTGGCGGATGTTTGAGTGGTTGCATGAGCGCCATACGCCAGCGGCGGTGATTGTGGAGCGCACGAGTGACTATCCAGGTGTTGAAGGCATCATGGCTGAAGTGCGCCGGGCACAGAAAATCATGGGGCGTGCCGTTACCGCGGGCGCTCTTTCATGGGAGAAGAAGAAATGAGTCTTTCCCAGCTTCAGGCAGCGACAGCTTTTCTTGTGCGTTTTCCCGAAAGGGGGCGAGGTTCTTCTTGGCCCTCTTTTGTAGGACAGTACGACCTTACCGAGAGAGAGATTGCGCAACTTTATCACGTGGCTCACAACGAACAAGTGGTGAAGTACGGAAAAAAACTCCGACGTTTTCGTTTCGTGGATGTGGCGGACGCATTGCCGACACCGGAAGCGATTCTTGGAAAAGAGCTTTTCGAAAAACTGTGGTTTGATTACTTCGAGCCCGTCGCGGCTGGTATTGCGACGGAAGATCTTGCACACGATTTTCTGAAGTTTTTGAACCAAGACGCCATGGCTTTGGCGTTGATCGCGGGAGAAGCGCCCGTGTACGCTTCCGAATTTCTGCATTTTCTTTACGTGGAGATGTCTCTCGGACATCGATCCAATGAATGGTTGAAGAAGCCCCTTCCCGAAGGAAGCCTTTTGAACCATGCGGCGATCTGCCCTTTGGCTCTTTATTACAATGTACCCCAAGTGATTCAGAAGGAATCGGAGGCGGCATATCGAAAGATGCGTCGGGCCACAAAACCCTTCTACTATGTCCTTCTTCTCAAGGCTGGCGAGGATGAGCCGTCCTTATTCGCTATTGATAAAAGCGTGTACGATTTTCTTGTCGCACAGCTTTCTTCCCCAACATCCCATGACGCGCGCCCTGCGGTTTACAACGATCTCGTAGCGGCGGGCATTTGTCGTCAGCCATAGATGTCATGGCGTCAAAAACTTAGGCGTCTGCCTTAAGAGCGGCAATGTTAGCCGATGTATCCGGCGAATATGTTAGTCATAAGAACTTGGAATAGCCCTTGCTGATGCGTGATCGGGACTTAGTATGGTCTCGTGGACAAACCTCCTCATGCATGGGCTCCTTATGCGCTTAGTCCTTTTTCCCTCGCTCTTCTCACAGCCTGCGGTGCGCAACCTCAATCGAACCATGAACTCAACGGTGGCGATGACACGCTGAAAGTCACAACCTCCGAAGGCCCCAAAACCAGTGGCAGTCGCAACGGTCCGATTGTTGTGAACATCGATACCACGCAGGCTGCCTTCGCCGCGCAGACAAACATCAAGAACTATATCGGTCGTTCGGCTTCTGGTAACGTTGAAGCCACGAAGTTGCTTTCTTCCTATGCCGAGGCACAAGCTTATAAAAAACCAAGCAGCTCCGGTCCAAACTGCTGGCATTCATCCATTGCCTCCATCTTTTCCTCATGGGGCAACACAAAACGTTTCGTGGGTGACAAAGAGTTTGCTTGCCACATGAAAACGTCTTTCAAGGAAACAAAAAAACCGACGTTTGGCGATGTGATTCGTTTTCGCGATGATAAAGGCGCCGAAGTGCACGGTGCGACATACATCGGTGTGGATGGCGACGGTAAAGCCATCGCCTTTAGTAAAAACGGTTACGACCGAGAGCAGGGTTATTACTTTATGACCCTTGATACGGTGAAACGCGTGTACTCAGAAGGTTCATCCATCACTTACTGGACGCCGATGAAAGAAGCGAAAGACCCGCAGCAGGGTATGGATTGTTACGAAGAATCTCAAGCGAGTCGCATGGAAGATAAAAGCATGAAGGGCGTGAACAACCCTGACTTCCCGTTTGATATGTAAAACCCGTCATCCTGAGCTGAGCGAAGGACCCTTCGCTTCGCTCAGGATGACGAGTGGCGATTTACGGCTCTGAACCACTGTCTTCTTGTTTCTTGCGAAATTTTTCCACGTCAACTTTACCGAGCAGGGGCATGAACTGTCCTTGCTCGACGTCGTAGTGAAACACCTCGCCCGTCTCGAATTTATAGACCCAACCGTGGATGCGTAGACGTTTCTGCTCAAACGCCTCAGCCACCGCCGGGTGTGTTTTTAGATGTTCGATCTGCACAAGGACGTTCTCTTGAATCGCCACGTTCATACGCGCTTCATCGCCGAGATCCGCATAATTGGCGTCGAGGATGTGTTTTGTCTCACGGCAGAGGTCCAACCAACGACGCATCGCTGGCAGATTATTTGTGGCGGCTGGGTCCACCAAAGCCGCGAGGGCGCCGCAATGGGAGTGGCCGCAGACGATGATGTCTTTCACCTTCAGGACTGACACGGCGTATTCAACCGTCGCCAGCTCGCTATGGACCTGATCCTGGCTCCAGGGGGGAATCATGGCGCCCGCGTTGCGCATGATGAAAACCTCGCCGGGTTTCGTCTGCGTGAGTAGCGTTGGATTTACACGGGAATCAGAGCAGGTGATGAAAAGTGTTTCCGGCTGCTGGCCGGCTTGGAGTCGTTCAAAAAATTCGCGGTGTTTTTCAAAAACATTGTTTTGGAAGTGATGGATTCCTTGGAGTAGGCGTCGCAAAAGTTCCCCTTTTTAGCTCATTATAAATCAACATCTGCGGCTCCAACCGGCTTGTTCATCTCAGGCGCTTTTGGGCGCGGGACACCGAAAGGAGGAGCTACTATGATCACTTCGCGTGCAAAATATTCACGAGAAATCTGTTGGTACCGAGAACGCAAATAATCAAAGTATCGCTGGCTACCACTGGCTTGGTCCAAAGCTACGGCGAGGATCCATTGAGCCTTCATAGCTTTGCTGAAGTTCAGTGACTGTTGTTCCAATAGCACGCCGAAGCCGTCTTCTTCCAGTTGATTGTCGATAACAACCATCGAATAGTAAAAACACCAGTGGTAGTAAGGCCGCGAATTCCGTACCACATCCGTCACTTTCTGTGTGGTGGCCACCATCATCTCGGGGTTCAGGGCGTTGTCCGCGAGGGTGCGCATGTCTTGCCGGCATTCCTCCATTTCCTTGCGGGGCGGGGTCTGCGCGGTCATGACCATAAATTTGGTGATGAGTTTGTCCGGCTTCTTGGGGTGGAGTAGGTCGCTTCCGGCTTCGCGGTCGATAAGGTCTTTACGATTTAGAAACAGACGGGCGTCATCGTCGTTACCGGCCTCGTCATCCGTCTCATCGTCGATGTCTTCAGAAGGATCGGATTGGGTGGATTTGCAGTTGACCTGCGAGAGAAGCATCGGGCCCACGAGGCAGGCCACGAATAGAGTGATCCTAGTACCAGAGGCCGATGCCGCCATACGCGAAAACGCGGCTCTTACCGGTCTGAGCACCGATAAAAGCATGGGAGCTAAGCGTGTCCATGAGCACCAGGGCATAGGTCATTCCGTCCATGCGGTCGCCTCAGCCGAGGGGCCCCACTCATCGGAGCACCCCAGGCGGTGGGCTGAATTTGCCTATCCCCACCATCGGGATGAAACGTAAAAACCCAAAGCGCCCCGGTGTATTTTATATTTGGTCAAACTGCGAAAGGTGAGGCTATTCGGTCTGGATACCCATACTTGCTGTAAAGGAGGCGCCGGATTACTCCGGCAACCAAAGGGCTAAATACTTAGGTGACGGGGAAATGAGAGTTCTGTTCATTTCTTCTAATCGTTCGCGCGCGCGGCCATTGTCCTTTGTTGCAAAACCGGAAAAACCAAGCCCGACCTGAGCGCTTGAAGCTGAGATACCGACAAAATCCAATAGGGTAGGAAGAACGTCGTATTGGAGGAGGTCGGATTCAGATTTCTTAGGAAGATCTTTACCCACCCATAAATTGAAAATCTGCCTGTCGGAGTACGAAGAGATCTTGTCGTAGAGGGTATTTGGCTTCGTTAGGTGATCGCCAATGACCACAAGCCTCGTATTCTCTAACGCTCCTGACGTCTCTAAATGCGAGATAAATTCCGCCATCAGCTTCGACGTGCACTCAATAATGCCATCCAATGTCTGCGCTCCCTCGGCTTTGCATCGCTCGCTCAAGATGCCGTCAGGGTGATGGGTGTCCACAAGGGCAATCGTCAGGTTAAAGGGAGAAGGTTTCGCTCTGAGGCGGGTCAAAATCGTTTTGGCGTGCTCCAGCACCACATCATCGCGAGCTCCCCAGCCGGAAACATCATGGCCCATCTTCTCGAAATCGCCCGCCCCGTAGATCTCCTGATAACCGTGCTGAGACCAAAACTTTCCCTGCCCCGCGAACTGAAGTGAGCCACCTTGAAGAAAGACATTATGATAGCCAAAATCCTTTAGTATCTGACCCAGGCATTTTGCGCGCGGCAGAAAAAAATCAATGGTCTCACCTTGCGAATTTCCATCCACCCGCGCAC
Organism: uncultured Oligoflexales bacterium; assembly: GCA_964404325.1. Taxonomy (GTDB): domain Bacteria; phylum Bdellovibrionota_B; class Oligoflexia; order Oligoflexales; family Oligoflexaceae; genus CAYOJQ01. The sequence goes on along the minus strand of CAYOJQ010000010.1, from coordinate 9,822 downwards.
CCAAAACATTGAGAGGAACACTGCATTGGGTTGCGACCTGAGCTCCTATGGTGAAACTTGCGGCGTTCTGCTGCAGATAGTGGAACGAGGGATATTTTTGACGAGCCGATTCAAGTGGAGCAAGTAAGTTCTTTCCAAAAAGAGATGAATCTCCATAAGTCGTCTCAAAGCTCTCTACATAAAGGACAATAAGATTTTTTAATGCCCCTTTTCGATAAGATATGGTCCGTGGATCCTTGTACATTTTGCTGAAATAATTTTCCTTGGACATGGCAGCCATAGCATACTCGTGAGCATTTATGGCGCGCACGATCGAGAATAATCCACTGCAAACAACGAAGAGATTAAGTGCCAAACGCAACGAATTTCTCTTAATGGGTAGAAGGGATCTGTGAGTGCGTTTAAGATGTTCGCTGAATTTTTTGGAGAAAAAGATTACGTGCATGCTGTAGGCGAGAAGTGGGAAACCAACGCACCACAAGAGAGCTGCTTTAACCAATTTAGGATCGCTCTTCAATAGCCCCGACGTCGAAACGCCAACCGTAAAAACGAACTGCTGAAAGCTGATGTATCCAAACTCATTGCGAATCCAAAGTCCCGAAAAAAAAGCAATATAGCCGAGAATGACGAGCGACGGAAAAGAAAGCTTTAGTGGTCTCATAACGTCGGGCTTTCGAAGCATTTAGTCGAATATTTTTTCTATAAAAGTAACAGTCAATTCAATTAAATCAATCCAATTTTTCATAACTTCCGATATGTGATCACACCTTGGCGGATGAAACCTGAGTTATTTTTTTATAACCAGGGAAATATTTTTCAGCGGCAAAGAGATTATGGGCCTGGCAGAGAAGTCTGAGGTTATCAGGATCTCGCGAAGAACCTCCTAGCGCCCATGGTTTAATGTGATCGATCTGGAGGCGCCCCCGCGCGGAACAGCGTCTTCCTTCGAAGTCAGTAAAAGTGCACTGACCCTCATCCCGCTTCCATACATCTCGTTGCACCGCTGCGGGTGGACGACGCGCTTCGACGTGAGCACGCGCGTCGCGCGCGGGTGCATCTACCTTCCGCCGAACTTTATTTCGTGGCTCCGCCGTTCCCTCGGGAGCGGTTTTGGTCAGTAACATATCCACGGCCATCTCGATCACTTCGGCGAGACTTCCGTCTTTGAGCTTATGAGCATGGAGGTCCTTAAGACGCTCGATTTTGACCGCCAGTTCTGCAGGCGCATCAAAGGCGATGCGAATCCTATTTCGTCTTGTGCTTTCTTCCGCGACTGCGCTTCCTAAAACCAAAGTCTCGCCGCGTTGCGTTGTGTCTTCTTTTTTGGACAGAGTTTCACCGGTGCGGGGAGTTTCAGGGACACTTACGGCGGCCGGGCGAATGACATCACGTTTTGGTTTTTCGGGTGAAAACCCAGCGATCAATTTTTCCGTTTCCCGTTTCGATGCGCCGGCGACTTTCTCTAAGAGGTATGCTTGATTTTCATGTGTGAGATGTGGGGCGATTAGAGCGAGGGACGTCAGTGTCGCCTGCTGGGTACGAAGCATTTCGAGAACAACGGGAAATTTACCGGCAATACGCGTCACCGCCACACGGCGCGAAGCGGTCGCTTCCGAGCATTTCAGAAACTTAAATGTAAACTCAAACAGGGATCGATAGGCTTTCTTGAGGTGAAGGCTACGAAGATTCACCTCCACCAGATACGCAATAATCTCACACTCCGCTTCTGCTTGTTTTTTTGAAAGAGCCGCAAGACGAGAAAGAATTTCGTTGTCTGTCATGATAGAAGCCTCCGTCATCAAAGTGATGATGGACTTATACACCCGGTTTTTTCGGCTCGCGTTTTGGTGCCTTCTTTCGATCTTTCGCTGAGAAATGCGAATTTTGTGGTGTGGAAGGAGAAGTGGCGTTTTGTTGGCGAAATAGGTGAGTTTGGTGCGGGGTTTAAGGCATATCCATGCGCTCAAAAATTTTTCACGCAAACTTCTGTCAATACAAAAAATCAGAAACTAGTCGAGAGGATCGAGAACTCTTAGAACGTACGGCGCCAGATCCGTGCTGATCGTCGCTTCGGTTGTCCCTGCTAATTCTAGTACCAAAGTCCGATGCCGATGCCGCCGTACGCGAAAACGCGGTCCTTACCGGTCTGAGCACCGATAAAAGCATGGGAGCTAAGCGTGTCCATGAACACCAGGGCATAGGTGAATTCCGTCCAAAGGCCCGTCCCGTCGAGCGCAAGCTTGTCGCTGGCAAATTCACCACCGGGATTGGGAAAGCGCATGGTATCCACACTGCGTTGCATGAGGGCGAGTCCACCCGTCCACAGCCATCCTTGGCTCATGAAACTGGGATCGATCGATTCACCCGCGGGAAGCCCCCCTTCATCGGAAGTACTTCCCAACAGCGGGCTGAATTTGCCTACCCCTAACATAGGACCGAAATATAAAAACCCAAAGCGGCCCGGTACACCTTTGTGACGAGCAGTGCCCGTGATGGGGGCGATTCTTGCCCCAGTCCAGATGCCGAGGTCGTTAGCCTTGCCTTGGTCGAGACGATAAAAAGCGTGATAAAAGCCGCTGTAGTCAAGATCCACATCTTTAAGCCCACCGCCTTTACCTAGCATCTTCGGCAGCACGAAGCTTACATTCATCCCGAACCGGATGGGTTTTGGTTGGCCGCTGTTCTTTGCTTCCACCTCTTGGCGCAGCTCTTTGATTTGTTCTTTTAAGGTGAATGGCTTGCGCGCGGCTTCCTCGCGTTTTGTTTCATCCTCTTGCAGGCGCTCCTGACGGCGCTTCAATATCGGCGCGAATGCATCCTTTTCACTGGATGAATTCTTTGGTGTGACGGCTTTTGGCGCGCTCGGCGGCGCGATGATCGTATCCTGCGCGGCCTGGGCAAAAGCTGCCTGGTGTAATCCGCACAGCGCAAGGCATAGGAAAAACCTGCCCATTTTTTTACCCCTTTCCCGAGCCTACACTGAAAATAGGTGCTCAATGGGTATCACACTGTTTTGTTTTTATTAATGTCCCTCAGTTTACTGATCCAACACCGAACAAACAAGACAAACCAAATTGTTGCGGAGCTTGAAACGCATGGATTTCAATCCATCACGCCAACCGAAGAATCTCTTGGAGCACGATAGCCCATTTGAATTTTTCGAGATGCCGACTCTACAGCCGGTAAAGAAAAAATGGCGCTTTCAATGGCGGTTCTCGTTCGACGCGCCGCGCGTGCGCGGTTTTTTGAAACAATACCGTTGGGCGCTGCTCGCCTTGAGTGTGGCGATCGCGGCGATGATGGTTCTCTCCAGTGGACCAGCGGCAAAGGCACCCTTTGTTTTTATAGAAGTCCGTGCCATTGACCCGAGCGGTCATCCAGTCGCGGGTGCGCGCGTTGCCCTCGGTAAAGACATAAGAGGTGTGACGGATAGCTTTGGTGAGTGGCGTCGCTATTTGCGTCTGCAGCCAGGCGCCGATGTTCTCGTGCAGATTAAGAAGAACACACGTTACGGTGTCTTTACCGCCGAGCGCAGTCTGAAGGTGCCGCTTAAAATTCCTAAAAACAAGGAACCGGAAATCCGCGCCGCGATTCAGTTGCAGCCGGAAAAAATTAAGCGCGTGACGGGGCAGGTGGCGGCGGATAAAAGGCAGCCTGTCGAAGATACGATGGGCCTTGCCGAAGGAGAACAGGCGCAAGAGGCTTCCGCACCGCAGAACCCCGCGGCTATTCCTCCAGCCCTAAAAGATGTGAAACAAGGATTTGATTTTCAAAGAGTGGCGTTGGTCTTAAAGCTGGCGCAAAACATCGGCAATAATACATTGGCGAAGCAGCAGAAGGCTTACCTTGAAAAGAAGGTCTTTCCGCTGCTGCAGGACGTGTTGCAAAAAGACGGTATCAAGTTGGATCCCGCGAGCCCGTGGCAGGTTGCCATACAGTTCGTGGCATTTCCCGATAAAACACCGGCCGCGAAAGTGGATGTGCATTGGGGCGTGGGTGAACATCAAGGACTCTCGTTTCTGCGTCAGTTGACGAACAACCCACAAGAAACAGCCCAGCTGATAGCTCAGCAGGTGAAGGCACACACACCGAAGTCTTATGCTGCGTATCGCCAAAATGGCAGCTGGTATGTGCATCAGAACGAAACCGCGAAAGGGTATTGGGCGTTACAAGGCGGCGAAGTGCTGCGTGACCCTGAAGGCCAGGCGTTTCCCGTCACCAAAGAAATGGTGAATGACCAACAATCGCGCATGCGTTTGATCACCGCCGACGAGAAGCCGTGCTCCGGCTCTCAAGAAAGCTGCGTGCTCATCACACCCACACTCCGTGAGACGGCGCCGATTGCTGGCTGGCGTTGGTTGAAAGTTAAAATTATCGGTAACATTCCCAAAGGCTCGCATATATATTTATCAGGATTTCAGGCGCGACGCGTGAATGGCAATGTCTGGGAGTATTGGGGCGAGCCCGGAACAGGCGCGAACCTCACTATGGTAAAGGGTGATCGCATTGTGATGCGACGCCGTATACAGGACAGCGAAGTCCAAGTGCCCACTATCAGCTTGCAGGAAACCCAGGTCGCCCGTCGTTAAATCTTTGCTGAAGGATAGCGCATGAGCACCCAGGTTCTTATTTCCGGTAAGTTGCATTCCTACGCGCTGGAAACTCTTCAAAAGAATACCTCCCTCAACATCGTCTATAAACCAGACTGCAGCCGGGAAGAGTTGGAACGACTCATCCCGGAGGCGCATGTTCTTATTTCTCGCAGTGAAACGGACGTGGATCGTTCATTGCTCATGCTTGGGAAGAACCTCAAGATCGTTGCGCGTGCCGCCGTGGGTGTTGGTAACATCGACCTCGAAACGGCGACGGAACGTGGCATTCTCGTGATCAACACGCCCGGAAAAAATACCAACTCAGCGGCGGAATTAACGCTGGGATTACTCCTAGCCATGCTGCGTAAAATTCCCGAAGCTCATACCACTATGAAAAAGGGGGGATGGGATCGTCATCGTTTTACCGGTTATGAATTGCGTGACAAGCGTATTGGTATCATCGGCCTTGGCAACGTGGGGCACCGTGTAGCCCGTTTCTGCCGCGGCTTTGATATGGAAGTGTATGCCTACGATCCTTATATCGCGCCGGAAGTGTTTCAACGTCACGGCGCGATTCTTTGTAAATCTCTTCCCGAACTTCTTTCGCAGGTGGACGTGGTTTCTTTCCACGTGCCGTTGAACAAAGAAACGAAGGGCATGTTGACGAAAGAACTCATCTACAAAATGCCGCGCGGTAGTTACGTGGTGAACGCGGCGCGCGGCGGTGTGTTTGCGGAAAAAGATCTGGTCGCGGCGTTAAACGACGGTCAGCTTGCGGGCGCGGCGATTGACACTTTTGAATCGGAACCAAACCCAACGCCGACTTTAATTGCGCATGAAAAGGTGTACCTCACTCCGCACATCGGTGCGTCAACGGAAGAAGCGCAATTGGCCATCGCACGCACGGTCGTGGAGCAGGTGGAAAAGATTCTCGATGGCGGCGTTGCGGATTATCCCGTGAACCTTCCCGAATTGAAGGTGATCGATAAGCCGGTGCTCAAGGCCTACGCGGTTCTCGGGGAAAAATTAGGGGCCATGGCGGGACAGATCGTGGACTTCAACCCCCGTGAGGTGCGCATGCATTATCGGGGCGACATCGCGAATATTGATCATGCCATCATTCGTTTGAGCTGGATGAAAGGATACGCTTCTTCAGTTTCCGACGACTATATTTCGTTCGTAAACGTGGTGAGCCATTTTGAGAAGATGGGGCTGCGCGTTTCCGAATCTCATGATCCCGATTCCGTTGGTTATAAGTCGGCGCTGCGGGTTGATATCATCGGCGCGGATGGTGATCATTTGTCCTTGGGTGGCGTTGTCTTTGACGATACCTATCCCCGGATCACGCAAATCAACGAATTCCATTTTGAGCTGGAACCACGCGGCATGTTGATTCTCGTGGAAAACAAGGACCGCCCCGGTGTGGTTGGTAACCTGGGTGGATTCCTTGCCAAGCATCAAGTGAACATCAGTACGTTTACCCTGAGCCGCGATGAAAAGGGCGGTAAGGCCATGGCGCTCGTGGGGATTGACAATGAGATTCAACCGGCGGATATAAATAAGCTGAAGGGCATGGAGCACATTGAGAACGTGCGTTTTTTCCGGTTGTGATGCGGTAAATAGAAATTTTTCATTATTTGCATCGGCACTTGAACCATAGGTTCAGGTGCCTTTTTTCTTCCCAATCTTCCGGCGCAATGGATTTAAGTAACTGCAATTGTTAAGGTCTTGGACATCGTTAGAACCAGTATGTGTTAAGATGTGTAAAATTGTGTAAAAACGTGTAAAGTTATGTTAAGTAATTGGCGATAGAAGCGAAGAGGGCCAGTTATGGCGGATTTAGGAAAAGATTGGGTGACCATTGAAGAGGCCTGCCGCCGGCTCAGCATCACGCGTCCAACCTTTCTTAAGCTTCGCAAACAGGAGAACTACAAAGAAATTAAAATCGGCCGGCAGATCTACATCCAATGGTCCGAAGTTATTTCGAAGGTGACGACATTCGTTGGCGGACGTGAAGTCAATGTCTCCGTGACTAAAGAAGATGATGCCCCTATACAGCACCTAAAAACTGCGGAGGAAGACACATACGATCTTCGGCGTATTCGAACAATCGACTCAATCGGAATTGTATCGCTGCTTTGTCATTTTTTGGCGCTGTCTGAGCGGGCGGGTAGTGAACAGATAACGCTTATTGTTGACAACTCCTATCCATGCAAACTTCTTGAAGCCGCCGGCTTCTTTCTTCAACTTCAGGCTGCGCAATCGAACATCAGCTGGAATCAAGCAGCCTTGCGCGGGGCCGATCTTGTCGAAAGCTCCGTAATTTTACCTCTGACAAAAATTGGCTATAAAGGTGGCGAAAGAAAATCAGCAGAACTTTTAGCTGATAAAATGTTGCAACTTGGGTTTGGTGGTGATTTATCCGGTTACGTTGCATGGGTTTTTGGCGAACTTGGTGACAATTCGCTCACCCATGCGAAGAAAGCGCCTTGTTACCTTATTGCGCGATGTGATGGTATAGATAACAGGTACGTGGATATTGCCATAGGAGATACGGGTGTGGGGATTCATTCGTCTCTCAAATCAAATCCCAAACACCGTTATTTAAGCGATTCCATCGCTGTCTTTCATGCATTTATGCCGAAAGTTTCGTCGTGGTCTGATGAACATAAGAGGGGACTGGGGTTGTCAGACGTTTTCAGTATTGCCATGGCGAATGGAGGCGTGCTTCGCGTTGAAGGCGGAGAACATGGGTTTTTGATGAAGTTCGCGAGTAAAGAATGTCAGGTTCAGCGCAAGCACGTCTTGACGACGGTGCATGGGACGCGCATCGGGTTGCTTTTAGTGGATCGAGTTTTCGAACCTGAAGATAGAGACACGGTCGCGCGTACTATTGAAAAAATTCAAGGGACGTTATGAATATCATAAAAATGAATAAATATGGGCGACTTCTTACCGGGCGTGAGTTCGGTAAGAATACAGCGCAATCTATTCTTAACCAACGGCGGTTTCCGTTGATTTTGGATTTTTCTGAAGTCCTCTCCATGGGATCTTCCTTCGCCGAGGAAGTTGTTCCAGTTGTAGCCTCTCAACAAGGTAATGTTGTAAATGTTACTCAAATCAACGCACCCATTCGAAGTGTTCTGAGAGACGTTTCCTCGAATACGGGCGTAGTTGTGCATGAAGTTTAAGACATAAACACTTTTTTGATTGTAGTGATGACGACAAAAGAACTGAAAAAACCGCTCACCCGTCGTGGGTACATGCGGATCGCGGAGGAACACCGCAAGTTATTGGAAGAAGAGCGTCCTAAAATCGTTGATGGCGTCGCCACCGCGGCGGCCGAAGGCGATCGCTCCGAAAACGCCGAATATATCTACGGACGAAAGCGCTTGCGCGAAATCGATAAGCGCCTTCGTTACCTCACTGGTCTTCTCACCGATGTGCAAGTCATTGACCCCGAAAATATCCGCAGCGATCGCGTTGACTTCGGCGCCACTGTCACCGTGTGTGACGAAGAGGGCGAGGAGAAGCGATGGGCTATTGTGGGCGTCGGAGAATCCGATGCGGACGACGGCACCATCTCCTGGCATTCGCCCCTTGCCAAAGCACTCATGAATAAACGCGTGGGTGATGTTGTGTTGTTCCGCCGCCCAAAGGGAGAGGTGGAGCTGGAAATTCTTTCTATTGAGTATGTATCACTTTAGACGTGCCCTTTTGCGGTCATGATAAATATCCCGACAAGATCCCCCCCTAGCAGAGACTTCCTCCCAAAGCTTCTCCAAGTGCTCCGTATCATGCTGTAACTTTTATTGTTTTTGCATAGTTGTAAGTTCAGCTTAAGAATGTATCCACTTTTCCGAATATATCACTAAGAAGCTTTTACATATGTGAATAAAGAGTATGAAATGCGGATATTTACCGGGTCAATACTTCTGATCAGCCTCATAGGGTGCGAGTCCGATCTTCGGGTTCGCACATCCGAGACCGCATGCCAGGGTCCGTCCTGTGATCCGTCCGTTACCACGGTTCCGGATGGTGGACCAGCGACGCAGTCACCCAACGAAGACAAACATACCAAGGCCACGAAACTTTCGAGTGAAGACTGTTTGGATCCGGATTTAACAAAAGTCCCTTCCGATGTTTTCTTGACACTTTGTAACGGTGAGTCCGCACAGGGTTCTCTCGATCTCTCACTTCTTTCTCCGCAAAATATAAAGTCAGGAATCACTATTGGTGGTGTTGAAGGAACGGCACCACTCGAGGCCCACGTTGACTGCAGTGCCGATGGCGCTTTTGGATGTGTGAACGATGGCGTGAATTTTAAAGCCATGGCGGTTGCGGGGCTGCAAGCGAGTAATATTCGTTTTGGTGTGAGCATTGCAGGGGTGAATGGATCTGTTATTGAAAAACCAGCTGACTGCGGTGCGGACGGAGTGGTGGGATGCGTAACCACGGCTTCCTATAAATCCGCTGATGTGAACGCGATTATCGCCGCTGATCTTAAATCAGGAAAAACCATCGCGGGAATTTCTGGTTCCATCGCGAATTGTTCCGACGGCGGCGTGGGCTGCTATGTTGTTGGCCCCACTTTCGTGGCAACGGCGAGCGGCACAACGTTCTCGCTGGTAATATCAAATCCGGTGTGAGCATCGCGGGCGTGGCCGGAACGTATGGGCCAGCATGTGCCGCGGATGGCGCGGGATCATGTCTCGTGGACGGAAGCATTTATAAAGCCGCTCGGCTTAGTAATTTTTCCGATGCGAATATCGAAAGCGGCATTACGATTGCTGGCGTGGCAGGATCCGCGACGCTGGAAAATCACGTCAACTGTAGCACCGACGGTGCCACGGGGTGTATTGCGACGGCATCCTATCCATCTGCTGATGCGAGCGTGGCGGGAAATATTAAGAATGGTGTCGTTCTAGCCGGCGTTACGGGTGGATACCCCTCGGGGCTGTATCCACTGACGGGCGCGAGCGCGGGCGTTACGGACCTTCCCGCCTTCAGTGCAACGACAGGCGGCGCTAGTTATGAATGGTTCGCTTCCGACGGCACGCACCTTACGGGATCTATTGAAGGTGATGAATCCGTCGTTCCTGGAACGAGCACGCAAACTCTGAACGTGGGTCTCTACCGATCCGTGGCGGTCAGTGGCGATGCCGATCTTGTTGCTAGCAACATCAAGACGGGCATAAACATATTCGGGGTAGCCGGAAGCGTAATACCA